>DATGVL010000051.1:0-89247 GCA_035300445.1 Steroidobacteraceae bacterium | reverse complement strand
CGATGCCCCAGGTCATGAAGGTGATGGCGATCAGCGCGAGGAAGACCTGCGCGACGCGCTTGTGCTTCTGGACGAAATCAAACATGGGCGAGGCGATGCATGGGTTGGCGGAGCGGACGGGACTCGAACCCGCGACCCCCGGCGTGACAGGCCGGTATTCTAACCAACTGAACTACCACTCCAAAATCGGTTTACTGTGATGCGTTTTTGGTGGGTGCTGACGGGATCGAACCGCCGACATTCGCCGTGTAAGAGCGACGCTCTACCAGCTGAGCTAAGCACCCCCGCGACACGGTGTCGCCCCGACTTTCAAAAGGGGCGCTAGTTTATCGCGTCCTTCAGGGCCTTGCCAGCACGGAACTTGGGAACGCGCGCGGCGGAGATCTTCACCTCGGCGCCGGTGCGCGGGTTGCGCCCCATGCGGGCGGCGCGCTTGCCGGCGTAGAAGGTGCCGAAGCCGACCAGGGTCACCAGCTCGTCCTTGCGCAGGCTCGACTTCACCGCGACGACAAGCGCGTCGACGGCCCGCTCGGCCGCCGACTTGGAAATCTCGGCCGCCTGCGCGATCTGCTCGATGAGATCGGCTTTGTTCACGCGCCCCTCCCCGGGGAGAACTCAATGAGTCGTAACGGCACCCGTCTGATCGTCGCCCTTGGGCGGCACCGGCGCGGGCTCGTCGTGCTCGGGCAGCGGGTCGGGCTGGCGCTCGAGGGCGATCTCCAGGACCTTGTCGATCCACTTCACCGGGATGATCTCGAGCTTGTTCTTGACGTTGTCCGGGATGTCGACGAGGTCCTTCACGTTCTCGTCCGGGATGATCACCGTCTTGATCGCGCCGCGGTGCGCCGCCAGCAGCTTCTCCTTCAGGCCGCCGATGGGCAGGACCTCGCCGCGCAGGGTGATCTCGCCGGTCATCGCCACTTCGGCGCGCACCGGAATTCCAGTGAGGATCGACACCATCGCCGTCGTCATGCCGATGCCCGCGCTCGGGCCGTCTTTCGGCGTCGCGCCTTCGGGCAAGTGGATGTGGATGTCGTTCTTCTGATAGAAATCTTCCTTCACGCCGAGCTTGCGCGAGCGCGCCCGGACCACCGACAGCGCGGCCTGGATCGACTCCTGCATCACCTCGCCCAGCTTGCCGGTGGTGATCGTCTTGCCTTTTCCGGGCATCGTCACCGCCTCGATGGTGAGCAGCTCGCCGCCCACTTCGGTCCACGCCAGCCCCGTCACCTGGCCGACGCGGTTCATGTCTTCCGCCTTGCCGTAGCGGAAGCGGCGCACGCCCAGGAACTTGTCGAGATTGCGCGGCGTGACCGAGACCGACTTCTGTTCCTTCTTGTGCAGCAGCATCTGCTTGACCGCCTTGCGGGAGATCTTGGCGATCTCGCGCTCGAGGTTGCGCACGCCCGCTTCGCGGGTGTAGTAGCGCACGATGTCCAGCAGCGCCGTATCGGACACCTTCAGCTCCTCGAGCTTCAGTCCGTTACTCTTCTTCTGCTTCGGCACCAGATAACGGCGCGCGATGTTCATCTTCTCGTCTTCGGTGTAGCCGGGCAGACGGATGACTTCCATGCGGTCGAGGAGCGGTGGCGGGATGTTGAGGGTGTTTGCGGTGCACACGAACATCACCTCCGAGAGGTCCAGATCGACCTCGAGGTAATGATCGTTGAAGGTCGCGTTCTGCTCCGGGTCCAGCACTTCCAGCAGCGCCGAGGAGGGATCGCCGCGGAAATCCATGGACATCTTGTCGACTTCGTCGAGCAGGAACAGCGGGTTGTGCACCCCCGCCTTCGACATGTTCTGCACGATCTTACCGGGCATGGAACCGATGTAGGTGCGCCGGTGGCCGCGGATCTCGGCCTCATCGCGCACGCCCCCCAGGGACATGCGCACGAACTTGCGGTTGGTGGAGCGCGCGATGCTCTGACCGAGCGAGGTCTTGCCGACGCCCGGGGGACCGACGAGGCACAGGATCGGACCTTTCAGCTTCTCGACCCTCTGCTGCACGGCGAGATACTCGACGATGCGCTCCTTCACCTTCTCCAGCCCATAGTGGTCCTCGTCCAGCACCTTCTGGGCGCGGGCGATGTCCTTGATGATCTTGGTGCGTTTCTTCCACGGCACTTTCAACAGCCAGTCGATGTAGTTGCGCACCACCGTGGCCTCGGCGGACATCGGTGACATCATCTTCAGCTTGTTGAGCTCCCCGCCGGCCTTGTCGCGCGCCTCCTTGGGCATGCCCGCCTTGGCGATCTTCTGCTCCAGCTCGCTGATCTCGTTGCCGCCCTCGTCCATCTCGCCGAGCTCTTTCTGAATGGCCTTCATCTGCTCATTCAGGTAGTACTCGCGCTGGCTCTTCTCCATCTGCGCCTTGACGCGGCCGCGGATGCGCTTCTCGATCTGCAGCACGTCCATCTCGCTCTCGATGGCGACCAGCATGTGCTCGAGGCGCTTCTTGACGTCGAGGATCTCCAGCACCTTCTGCTTCTCGGCGAGCTTCAGCGACATGTGCGCCGCCACGGTATCGGCCAGGCGCCCGGCCTGCTCGATGCCGGCGAGCGCCGTCAGCACTTCCGGCGGCACCTTCTTGTTGAGCTTCACGTACTGCTCGAACTGGGAGATGACCGAGCGCGCCAGCACGTCGAGCTCCTTCTCGTCGTAGCTCTCCGCGTCCGGCAGCAGCGTGGCATCGGCGGAGTAGTACTCGCCGGCGTGCAGCTTCTCGATGCGGGCGCGATCGACCCCCTCGACCAGCACCTTGACCGTGCCGTCGGGAAGCTTCAACAGTTGCAGGATTGTCGCGACGGTGGCGATACGGTACAGGTCGTCCCCCTTGGGATCGTCCACATCGGCCTGCTTCTGCGCCACCAGCATGATGCGCTTGTCGGTGCGCATGGCGACATCGAGGGCCTGGATGGACTTCTCGCGCCCGACGAACAGCGGAATCACCATGTGGGGGTAAACCACGACGTCGCGCAGCGGCAGCACCGGCACGTTTTCGAGCGCGGCGGGAATCGGAGTCGCAGGGGTGGTCGGTTCGGACACGCTCAAGCCCTCGATGACCAGTGGGACACGGCCGGGGTCTGTCAGAACCACGGCCGAAGGCGTTTAGAGCCCTAGTGTAGCGGGAAATGAGGCTGCGGCAGCGCGTTTCAAGGGTGACGCGCCTCACAGGCCGGCGCGCTGGCTGGAACGCGGGCCTGGAAGGGGTCAGTGATGGTTCGAGCCGGAGGCGCGGCGCGGCTCATCCACGCTCGCCAGCCGGCCGTCATCGGCGCCGTACACCACGTAGGGCTTGGTCTGCCCTTCGATGACCGTTTCGTCGATCACGATCTTGGAAACGTTACGCATCGAGGGCAGCTCATACATGGTATCGAGCAGCACGGTCTCGAGGATGGTGCGCAGGCCCCGCGCCCCGGTCTTGCGCTGCATGGCGCGGTGCGCAACCGCGCGCAGCGCCTCCTCGCGGAACTCGAGCTCGGCCCCCTCCATCTCGAACAGGCGCCGGTACTGCTTGGTGAGCGCGTTCTTGGGCTCGGTGAGGATCGAGACCAGCGCCGGTTCATCGAGCTCATCGAGCGTGGCCACCACCGGCAAACGCCCCACAAACTCCGGAATCAGGCCGTACTTGATCAGGTCCTCGGGCTCGACGTCGTGAAACAGGTCGCTGCCGTGCGGGCGGTGATTGATGTCGCGCACCTCGGAGGTGAAGCCGATACCGCTCTTCTGGGTGCGATTCAGGATGATCTTCTCAAGTCCCGCGAAGGCGCCGCCGCAGATGAACAGGATATTGCTGGTGTCGACCTGCAGGAATTCCTGCTGCGGGTGCTTGCGGCCGCCCTGCGGCGGCACCGAGGCAATCGTGCCCTCGATGAGTTTCAGCAGCGCCTGCTGCACACCCTCGCCGGAAACGTCGCGGGTGATCGACGGGTTGTCCGACTTGCGCGAGATCTTGTCGATCTCATCGATGTAGACGATGCCGGTCTGCGCCTTCTCGACGTCGTAATCGCACTTCTGCAGCAGCTTCTGGATGATGTTCTCGACGTCCTCGCCCACATAGCCGGCTTCGGTGAGCGTGGTCGCATCCGCTATGGTGAACGGTACGTTGAGCAGGCGCGCGAGGGTCTCGGCGAGCAGGGTCTTGCCGCAGCCGGTCGGGCCGATCAACAGAATGTTGCTCTTGGCGATCTCGACGTCGTCCTTGGAGCGCGAGGCGCCGGTGCGGGTCTGCAGGCGCTTGTAGTGATTGTAGACCGCGACCGAGAGCACCTTCTTGGCGCGCTCCTGGCCGATGACGTACTCGTCGAGGACCTTCTTGATTTCGTGGGGCTTGGGGAGCTTGTCGCGCGCGCGTTCGGCGCGGTCCTCGAGCTCCTCACGGATGATGTCGTTGCACAGCTCGACGCATTCGTCGCACACGAACACCGAGGGGCCGGCGATCAGTTTGCGGACCTCATGCTGACTCTTCCCGCAGAACGAGCAGTACAGGAGCTTGCCGTCGTCATGGCGGCTGCGGGCGTCTTCACTCATCGAGGTCTCTCATAAACTCACGTCGCGCTACTTCTCGAGGCACGTCGAACGCCAGTTTCTTATAGCACGGTGTCCGGCCATGAAGCAAAGAGCGCTCGCACATGTAAGTACTTCTATGCACGCGAGTTATATGACGTGGTTCACCTCTTTTACATTTGCTCGGCTGACCGCGAGCAATAGGGCAAGTCAGGCCGGTTTTCCGGGGGTCGGCGCCGGCACCTGGCCGCGCTGTTCCAGGACCTTGTCGATCAGTCCGTAGCGCACCGCCTCGTTCCAGTCCATGAAGCGGTCGCGGTCCGTATCCTGCTTGATGCGCTCGACGCTTTGGCCGGTGTGCTTGGCGAGGATTTTGTTGAGCCGGTCGCGCGTCTCGAGCATCTCGCGGGCGTGGATCTCCATGTCCGCCGCCTGCCCCTGAAAGCCACCCAGCGGCTGGTGAATCATCACGCGCGCGTGCGGCAGGCAGTAGCGCTTGCCGCGCGCGCCGCCGGCGAGCAGCACGGCGCCCATGCTGGCCGCCTGCCCGATGCAGATGGTGCTCACGTCGGGCTTGATGAACTGCATGGTGTCATAAATCGCCAATCCCGCGCTCACCACTCCCCCCGGGGAATTGATGTACAGCGCGACGTCCTTCTCCGGATTCTCGGACTCGAGGAACAGCATCTGCGCGACGACGATGTTCGCCATGTAGTCATCGACCGCTCCCACGATGAACACCACGCGCTCCTTGAGCAGTCGCGAGTAGATGTCATAAGCCCGCTCGCCCCGCGCGGTCTGCTCGACCACGATGGGGACCAGATTCAAGCCACGTTCGTTCATGTTTCGCCCGCCTGTTCCTGCTGGGGTTCGTACTGAGGGTCGTGCCGGGGTTCGTGCTGATGCTGAGCTTCCTCATCGGCCTCGGACTTGCCAAAGCCGGTGAGCTCGCTGAAGGTCATGGCCCGCTGCGTGACCTTCGCGCGCTCGACCACCCAGTCCACCACCTGCTCCTCGAGGACCGCGGATTCGATGGTGCGCATCGCATCCTTGTTGTGCTGGTACGCCCGCCGCGCCTCCTCAGGATTGGGGTACCCTTCCGCAAGTTCAATGACCCGCGCCTGCACGCGCTCGCGGTCCACCTTCATGCCCTGCGTCTGCACGATCTGCGCGACCAGCAGGCCGAGCGCGACACGCCGGCGCGCCGGCTCCTCAAACACCTCGCGCCGGGGGAGCTGGCTCGCATCGCGAATACCCAAGCGCCGCGCGGTGTCGATTTGCAGCTGCTGCACCTGCTCCTCGATCAGCGCACGCGGCACATCGACGGGGTTGTCCTTGTACAGGGCGTCGAGCGCCTGCACGCGCACCCGGCCGCGAATCACATCCGCCAGCTCCCGCTCCATGCTCTTGCGAACCTCGGCGCGCATTTCCGCCAGCCCGCCCTGTTCGACACCGTAGGCACGAAAGAATTCTTCGTCGACCGCCGGAAGGGAGTGCTCTTCGATCGCCTTGATGGACAGATGCAGCTCGGCGGATTGCCCGGCGAGCTTCTTGTTCGGGTGGCCGGCGGGGAACACCGCACTCACGGTGCGCCGCTCCCCGGCGCGCACCCCTTTGAGGCCCTCCTCGAGTTCGGGCATCGCCTGCTGCGTGCCCAGCACGATCCTCACATCGGTCAGATCGCTGCCTTCGAACGCCTTGCCGCCGATGCGCGCCTGGTAGTCGAACACCACGCGATCGGAGTCGCGCGCCGCCCGTTCGACGGGCGTGAACACGGGCCGCTGCCGGCGCATGTTCTCGACCATGGCGTCTACGTCCGCCTCGGACACCGCGGCCGCCGGCCGCTCGATCGCCAGGCCCTCGGGCGCATTCACCCGGATCTCGGGCAGCACCTCGAAATGGGCGGCGTATTTCAGGCCGGTGTCCGGCCCCATCGCGATCGGCTCGATGCGTGGCCCGCCCGCTGGCCTCAAGTTTTCCTGGCTCACGGCCTGGGCAAAAGAGCTGCGCACCAGATCGCTCAGCACCTCGGCGCGCACCTGCTCGCCAAACTGCTTGGTGATGACCGCAAGCGGCGCCTTGCCGGGACGAAAGCCCTTCAGGCGCGCGGTGCGCGACAGGCGCTTCAGGCGCTGCTGCACCTCGTTGGCCACTTCGGTGGCCGGCACGGCCACTTCCAGACGCCGCGAAAGACCACCCGTGTCAGACAGAGAAACTTCCATCAAACAATCCTCGGCTCCGGGGCCTCGAGCCCCGCTGCCAGCGCCGGTACCTAGTGAAGCCAAGGAGAACTGGTGCGAAAGGAGAGACTCGAACTCTCACGGGTTTCCCCACTGGATTCTAAGTCCAGCGCGTCTGCCAGTTCCGCCACTTTCGCCCGTGCCGTGCGCACCGGACGAGCCGGATGCGGCCACACCTGCCGGCCGTGCGTCGGGGTGGCGCGCATTATAGCCGATGGCATGCCGCCGCCCGCGCACCGCCGCGAGTCGCCGTCGCGGCGCTATCCATGTTGTAACTGACTGATTATTATACCGAACCTGGGATCGAACCTACGACCAACGAAGGCGGAGGGGACTCCGGCCGGGCGAGGAGGGCCGCCTGGTTCTAGTGCCCCGATCCGGGTCCCGGGCCCGGTGATTGCTTTGTGAGATGCGCATCCGGACTCACCTCATGCGGCGTGCCCAGTAGCCCCTCCCATTGGGTTTCTGTCATGCAGCCGGGCGCCATGTGGGAGCCTGTCGGTGAGGCTGTCGGACAGAATAGCGACCGATCCGCGTTGCTGACGACTTTGTAGCCGGCTCGTTCTGCCGCGGCGACGTTGGCCGCGTGTCTCGCGGCCGTTCTCGGTGGTGCGGGCACTTGCGCAGCACACCCCGCCACTGTCACCGCAATGATCACAAGAGCCAATCGCACGGTACCCCCGCAAATCGGCCCGGCTTCAGATGACTATGGCCTCGGAGCAGACGAGGCGCAAGCGTCCTTGCTGAGCGCCCGCGGCTCGATTGAATTGGTGGGCCGTGTAGGGATCGAACCTACGACCAAGAGATTAAGAGTCTCCTGCTCTACCAGCTGAGCTAACGGCCCTCGTCGAAATGGGGTGGACGATGGGACTCGAACCCACGACGGCCGGGATCACAACCCGGGGCTCTACCAACTGAGCTACGTCCACCGTCCGGTCCCTCGTCGTGCGCCTGGCGTGCCCGGCAGGACTTGAACCTGCGACCCTCGGCTTAGAAGGCCGATGCTCTATCCGCCTGAGCTACGGGCACGACTTCCTCAGCGCCCCTAGCCGGCCCCGCCGCACGGGGGGCGCGCATCATACGTAAGTGACTCAGGAAGCGTCAATTTGCAGTGCCCGTCGCTGCGGCGCAACGGGCGCAGCCGAAGGACTGAGGGCCTGGGGCCGCCCGCCTTTGTTACACTGGCGAAAACCTCCCGCAATCCTCAGGTCATCGATGAAGGGCCCGGAAAGCGCCCGCCAGGGCGAACCGGCTGCCGGTGGCAGTCCGGTGGATATGAAGCCTGCCGCCGCGCTCGGACGGGTCGGCCTGTGCGAGTTCGACCTCGGCACCACGGCGAGCGAAGTGGCGCTCGGGGAGTTGCATCGCTTGCTGGCCGCGTGGCACATGCACGAACCGGGCGCGCGCCTGGGACACGACCCGGAAGCACTGCACCAGCTGCGTGTCACCGCGCGCCGTATCGACGCAACCCTCGGTCTGTTCAAACACCAGCTGCCGCTGGCACTCTCGCACGGGCGCAGGACCGCCAAGACCGTGCTCCGTGCCCTGGGGGCGGCGCGCGACCTCGACGTGCAGCTCGCGGAGCTCGCGCGCTACTGCGCCGAGTTGCCCGAAAACGAGCGTGCGGCGGCTGGGCCTCTGCAAGCGCGCCTCGAGGCGGAGCGGGTGCGTGCGCGCGCGCGCATGGTCCGGGCGCTGGACTGCGAGCCCACGCGGCGCTGGCTTGGAAGCTTGAGCCTCGCGAGCGCGCAAGCCTCGGCCGGCAACTGGGCGTTCGCCGATCGTGCAATGGCGGTCATGCCGGAGCGCGTACGCGGCCGCTTTCGCAAGCTCAGAAAATCCGTCCGCAGCTTGGGCAGCGAGTCCTCGATGGAGGACTACCACGCGGTTCGCCGCCGTGCCAAGCAGTTGCGCTACGCGATCGAGTCCGGCGCCGGCATGTTCGGCAAGCCCGCGGAGGAGGCGCTCAAGACGTTGCGCCGCCTGCAGGACAAGCTCGGCGCGCATCAGGACGCTTACATGGCCAGGAATCGCCTGGCCGCTCTCGCCGCCGACCCCGCGAACGGGCTTCCGGCCGTCACGCTGTTTCTGATGGGGCGCCTGGCCGAGCACCATGCCGGCACGACCGCGGAGGCGGGCAAGATCCTCACCCGATCCTGGCGCAAGGTCCGGGGCAAGCGCTGGAGAGCGTTGCGCACCCGGCTCGAGGAACTGAGGGATACGGCCTGCAAGGCAAACAGCGGCACGCCCGATCAGCCCGCACGCGCGGACGAGGCAACCATCGCCGCCGCCAGCCTGCAGCCTGCGCCGGAGCCGGAAGCGCACCTGATCAAGCACTGAGGCTCTCGGACCCGCGCGCATGGAGCTGCTGGTGGTCCGACATGCCATCGCCTTCGAACGCAACGCCAGGCGCTGGCCGCACGACGCTGAGCGCCCGCTGTCGGCGCAGGGCGTGGCGCGTGCCCGCAAGGCGGCGCGGGGATTGAAGCGCCTCACGCCACGCCCGGCGCGGGTGCTGGTGAGTCCGCTGCGCCGCGCCCGGGAGACCGCGGCGATCCTCACTCGCTTCGCCGGCTGGCCCGAGGCGACGCAGTGCGTACAGTTGCGCCCCGGCGCATCCCCGGAATCTCTGCTGGCGCTGCTGGCTCGCACTCGGGAGGAGCGAGTTGCCGTGCTCGGACACCAGCCCGGTCTTGGCCGGCTGCTCGCGGCGTGCCTGCCCGGCGGGGAAGCCGCGGCGTTCGAGCTCAGGAAAATGGCTGTTGCCCTGCTGTCCTTCGAGGGCTCGGCGCGCGCCGCGCGCGGCCGGCTCATCTGGCTCCTGCCGCCGAAAATGCTGCGCGCGGCGCGCTAGCTAGCTGACGTTTCGGTCAGTGGGCCCCGGAGGAGGACGCGGCGCCGAGGCCGCCGCGCACCGGGCGCGCCAGCCACACGAGCGCGATCAGGGCGAGAAACAACAGCCCCGACACATAGAAGATATCGTCCGCGGACAGCATGAACGCCTGGGCGTCGACCATGCGATTGAGCAGCGCGTAGCTCTGATCCGGGCCCACGCCGCCGGCGTGCAGGTTGCCGAGCGCCTGCGCGGTCACCGGATCATTCGGGGTGAGATGCTCGATGAGCTGCGCATGGTGCAGCGTGGCGCGCCGGTCCCAGACGGTCGTGGTGATGGAGGTGCCGAAGGATCCGGCCGTGATGCGCGCGAAGTTGAACAACCCGGAGGCCGCCGGGATGCGGTCCGGCCGCAGCCCCGAGAGCGATATGGACACCAGCGGAATGAAGAACGCCGCCATGCCTGCGCCCTGAATCACCGTCGGCAGCATCAGTGTGCCGATGGTGGCGTCGGTGTTGAAATCCGCGCGCATGAACAGTACCAGCGAGAAGATCGCGAACGAGACGGTGACCAGGATGCGCGGATCGACGCGATCGACGAAGCGCCCGACGATGGGACTGAGCACGATGGCCAGGAAGCCCACCGGGGCGAGCACCCAGCCCGCAAGCGTCGCGGTATAACCCATGTACTGCTGCAGCCACAGCGGCAGCAGCACGACGTTACCGAAGAACAGCCCGTAAGCGAACAGCATCGCGACGGTGCTCACCGAGAAATTGCGCGAGCGGAACAGCGACAGGTCGACGATCGGATGCTCCTCGGTCAGCTCCCAGATGAGGAACACCGCAAATCCCACCACCGTCACGCAGGCGAGCGTCACGATCGCGCCCGAGTTGAACCAGTCGAGGTCCTTGCCCTTGTCGAGCATGACCTGCAGCGCACCGACCCAGATCATGAGCAGCCCGAGTCCCACCGCATCGACCGGAACTCTCGCGGTCGGGGTCTCGCGCCGCAGGTAGATCGCCCAGGTCGCGATCGCGGCGCCGATGCCCACCGGCACGTTGATATAGAAGATCCACGGCCAGGAGATGTTGTCGGTGATCCAGCCGCCGAGCACCGGTCCGACCACCGGCGCCACGAGCGTCGTGATGGACCACATGGCGAGCGCGGTGCCGGCGCGGCTCTTCGGGTAGCTCGCCAGCAGCAGCGCCTGCGACAGGGGGATCATGGGGCCTGCGACCAGGCCCTGCAGCACGCGGAACAGGATCAGGAGCGAGAGGCTCGGCGCCAGGGCGCACAGGAACGAGGCGATGACGAACAGCAGCACCGAGGCGGTGAACAGCTTCACCTGCCCGAAGCGGCGCGTCAGCCAGCCGGTCAGCGGCAGTGAAATCGCGTTGGCCACGCCAAAGGAGGTGATCACCCAGGTGCCCTGGTCGGGCGAGACGCCCAGGTCGCCTGCGATCGCCGGGATCGACACGTTGGCGATCGACGTGTCGAGCACGTTCATGAAGGTCGCGAGCGAGAGGGCTATCGTGCCGAGCGCGAGCTTCGAGCCGCTCAGCGGCGGCAGCGCGGCCGGCACCCCGACTGGGGCGCCGCCGGCTGCCGGTCTGTCAGCATTCTCGGCGGACATTGCCTTGATCCGAAGGAGCGTGCGCGGCGCGGCGCTTCAGTGATGCAGATGCCGCGCCGCGCCCGCGAGCTGCGCACTCGCGAGCAGATCGTGATCCAGCGCGGCGCGCTCGGCCAGCGCCTGCGCCGGGGCGGAGCGGTTGGCGGCGATGATCGCCTGCACGCGTGCGTCCGCCAGCGCGTTGCTCGAGCCGAACACCTCGGTCGACCAGCCCGCGGCGGCGTTGGCGAGCTGCGGCAGGCGCGCACCGCCCGTGCCGCCGCTCACGTCCACGTCGGCCTTCATGGAAAGCCCGATCTGCAGCGGGTGCGCCGCCACCTCGCGTGCATCGAGCGCGATGCGCACCGGCACGCGCTGCACGATCTTGATCCAGTTGCCGGTCGCATTCTGGGCCGGCAGGAGCGAGAAGGCCGCGCCGGTGCCGGCGCCGAAGCCCGCGACCGAGCCGTGAAACATCACGCGCGTACCGTAGAGGTCGGCGGTGAGTCTCACCGGCTGACCGACCCGCATGCGCTCGAGCTGCGGCTCCTTGAAGTTCGCGTCGACCCACACCTGATCGAGCGGCACGACCGCCATCAGCGCGCTGCCGGGACTGACCCGCTGCCCGAGCTGCACGTTGCGCCGCGCCACGAAGCCGGCCACCGGCGCGGGCAGCTCGGTGCGCGCCAGGGTGATATAGGCGTTGCGCACCGCGGCC
Source organism: Steroidobacteraceae bacterium (assembly GCA_035300445.1). Lineage (GTDB taxonomy): Bacteria > Pseudomonadota > Gammaproteobacteria > Steroidobacterales > Steroidobacteraceae > 13-2-20CM-66-19. The sequence continues at coordinate 77,338 of DATGVL010000051.1, read as the reverse complement.
GCGGCCTCGCGCACCTGCGGATGATCGGTGAGGGTCGTGCCGTCCACGCGGGCGCGGTTGGCGGCGAGCTGCTGCTGGGCGGCGAGCAGGCCCGCCTGCGCGGCCTTGACCGCATCGATCGCGTGCTGCAGCTCCTCGCCCGAGACCGCGCCGGAGGCCCCCAGGTGCTGGCGGCGTGCGAGATCGCTCTGCGCCGCGCTCAGGTCCGTCTGGCGCTGCTGTACGGCGGCCTCGAGCTGCGAGCTGGTGGCGAAGAGGTTGCGCACGTCGCGCACCGTGCGCGCGAGCTGCGCCTCCGCCTGATCGAGCGCCACCCTCGCGTCCGCCTGATCGAGGCGCACCAGCGCCTGGCCGGCCTTCACGAACTGGGTGTCATCGGCGCCGATGGCCACCACCGTGCCGGAGATCTGCGGGGTGATCTGCACCACGTTGCCACCGACGTACGCATCGTCGGTGCTCTGGTGATAGCGCAGAACCTGCGCCCAGTAGGCGCCGTAGAACACGGCGAGGGTCAGAAAGCCCCCCAGCGCCGCGGCCAGCCAGCGCCAGCGCCGGGTGGCGTTAGAAGGTACTTTGCCGTTCTGCGCACTCATAGCCAATCCTTTAAGCGTTGTCGTTGCCGTGGCTGATAATGCCTAGGCAAACATCACTCCAAAAAAAACCGTTGGCGCGCCTCAGGCGGTGGCGCGCGCCGGCAGCCCCTGCGCGTTCTCGAGCATGCGGCCGAGGAGCCCCTCCAGCTGCCGCGCTTCGCTCTTGGTGAAGCCGCGCAGAAAGCGATTGGCCACCGAGAGGGAGATCTCGCGCATGCGCGGATAGGCCGCCCGCCCCTCCTCCGTCAGCTCCAGATGCATCAAGCGGCGATCCTGGGCGCTGCGGTTGCGGCGGATCAGACCCTTGCTCTCGAGGCGATCGAGCATGCGCGTCATGGCGCCCGCGTCATACGAGATGCCCTTGCACAGATCCGACGCCGACAGGGGGCCTTCCGCGGACGCCAGATTCGCAATGATGATGAACTGCGCCGCGCTCAGCTCCAGCGGCGCGAGACGCCGGTCGCCTTCGAGCTCCCGGTCGAGGGCCGTCAGCATCTCAATCCGCACACGGCTCAACAGATACCCGACGCTCTTGCGTGGCTGGTAGGTCGTGCTGTCGTAAATGTCGCCCAAGGCGCTGCTCCTGAACATCTCCCCTTGGGGGGACGGAGGTCTCCTTCCGGGGATTGGCGCGCATATTAATTGCCTAGGCTGTATTTGTCAAGGCTTTCATTGCCAGGGCAGGTCAACCATCGGTGGCGTGCCGGGTGATCTTTCATTGGGGTGTTTCCCCCATGTTCCCAGGCTCGCCAACGCTGGTGCCCCAACCCTATGATGGCTGCAAACTCACTCTAGCCCGCAACGCGAGGAGAGGGCGCGATGAAAACGATCGCATCGATGGCCATGTTGTTGAGTTTCGCTGGCACGGCTCTCGCGCAGGAGAGTGTCAGTGCCGATCGCCTCGGCTCGTGGGCACCTCGCGATACCAACAGCTGCGATACCATCTACGGTGACGCTCGCCAGCTCTGTCTCGCCGACCGCTATCACATTCAGCAGGACGCCCAGGCGCGCGCGCAGCAAGGCTCGCTGCAGCGCGCCCAGGAGGAGAACCAGCGCCTGCACAACGAGCTGCTGCGCCGTGAGCTGGCGCAGACCCCGTCCCCATCGGCCGCAAGCCCGACCTCCGCGGCTGATCTCGCCTCTATAGCGGGTTTTGTCAACTGGCGCGCCGAGAACCGCTGGTTTGGCGTGGACCGGGCCCGCACCGAATACGCACTGCTGTATGCGAAGGATCTGCACCTGGAGCAACCGGAGCTGGCGGGCCGGCCCTTCCTGAACGCAGTATCAGCCCGAGTCAAGGAAATTTTCGCCTCCAGCAAGCGCTAGATCCGGGCGCGCTCCTGCGGCGCCTTGCGATGGCGTGCAGCCGACAGGCCGCCGCCGCTGGCGTGTAGAATTGCGCTCCCTTGCTTCCGGGGTGTAGCTCAGACTGGTAGAGCGCTACGTTTGGGACGTAGATGTCGCAGGTTCAAATCCTGTCACCCCGACCATCTGGTTACTTCGCAGGCGCGCTGTTGGCTTTCGGATTATCTGCCTTGGAGGCCACGCGCGGGTTGCCGCGGGCAAAGTTCGCGCTTGCGTCGGCCACCGAAATCATCCCTTGCGAATTCTTCATCTTGTCGAATTTCTGCTCGGCGTACTTCATGAACTCGTCTTTTGAGATCGTGCCGTCATGGTCGGTATCCATCGCCTTGGCGTTGAACCGCAGATTGCCGCGGGCGAAGTCCTGGCCGGCCTGAGCAACGGGAATCGAGGGCGCGCCCTTGGCCATCGTCTGCCACATGGTGTCACCGTATTTCATGAACGCATCCTTGGAGATCATTCCGTCGGCATTGGCGTGCATTGCCTTGGCATCGAAATGCATGTTGCCGGTGGCAAACTCGGGCGCCGCCTGCGCATGCGTGCCGCTGGCGAACAACAGTGCTGCTGCCGCAAGAGTCAACGGGTGTTTGAACATGGCATCTCCCCTCGCCTGGGCGTGGCGGTGTAGATCCGGGTCGAAGCGAACTCTTTTCGCCGGCAGTATGCGCCTTCCTCGCAGCGAAAGGCCGCCGTAACGGTCTGGTCCGCGCTCGAGTTGCACCCCGAGCGGCTGCCATGAGCTAGGCACGGCGCCAGGCGGTCTTGCCGCCGGACTTGTCCTCGAGCACTACACCGGCGGCGAACAGCTCGTCGCGGATGCGATCCGATTCGGCCCAGTTCTTCGCGCGGCGCGCCGCCGAGCGCGCGGCGATGCGCGCCTCGATCTCCCCATCGGACAGGCCCGTGCCACCGCCCGCGGCGGCACCCGCACTGCCGCTGCCGACGCCCGGCTTCGCGAGCCGAAACCACTGTGCAGGCTCCACGCCAAGCAGTCCCACCACACCACCGAGCGCCCGAAGCTCCGCCGCCAGCTGCGCCGCCCGCGCCACATCGCCCGCGTCGCGCGCGGAATTCACCTCGCGGGTGAGGGTCTGCAGCACCGCCAGCGCCTCGGGAGTGTTGAAATCGTCATCCATGCTGTCGAGGAAGCGCGCCGTGTGCGCGCCGGCCGCGGCCGCCACCGCCGGCAGGTCGCGCAGCGCGGTGTAGATCCTTCCCAGGGCGGCGTCGGCCTGCTCGAGCTGCTCGAGGGAGTAGTTGATCGGGCCGCGGTAGTGGCTCGAGAGAATGAAGAAGCGCAGCACCTCCGGATGGCGCAGCGCCGGCAGCACCTCGCGCAGGGTGAAGAAGTTGCCGAGCGACTTCGACATCTTCTCCTCGTCCACGTTGACGAAGCCGTTGTGGATCCACAGGTTGACGAACTCATCCCCGCTCGCCGCAACCGACTGCGCGATCTCATTCTCGTGGTGCGGGAACTTCAGATCCATGCCGCCGCCGTGGATGTCGAAGTGCGTGCCGAGGAGCGCGGTGGACATGGCGGAGCACTCGATGTGCCAGCCCGGCCGCCCCGCCCCCCAGGGCGAGTCCCACGACGGCTCGCCGGGCTTGGCGTGCTTCCACAGCACGAAGTCCAGCGGGTCGCGCTTGGCCTCGTCGACCTCGACCCGCGCACCGGCCCGCAGGTCGCCGAGGCGCTTGCCGGAGAGCCGGCCGTAGCCCTCGAAACGCGCCACCGCGTACATGACGTCGCCGTTGGCGGCCAGGTAGGCGTAGTCGCGGGCCAGCAGCTGCGCCACCATGCTGATGATCTGCGGCACGTATTGCGTGGCGCGCGGCTCGTGGTCGGGGCGCTCGATGCCGAGCCGCTCGCAATCCTCATTCATCGCCGCGATGAAGCGTTCGGTGAGCGCGCCGATCGGCTCGCCGTTCTCGGCGGCGCGCCGGATGATCTTGTCGTCGATGTCGGTGATGTTGCGCACGTAGGTGAGGCGGTAGCCCCGGTGCCGCAGATAGCGGCTCACTACGTCGAACACGATGAGCATGCGCGCGTGACCGATGTGCACGTAGTCGTACACGGTGAGGCCGCACACGTACATGCGTAAGCTGCCGGGCGTGATGGGCCTGAGCTCCTGCTTCTCGCCGGTCAGGGAGTTGTGGATGCGGATCATGCGAAACGCGCCAGCCGTTCGCGCGCCTTGCCCGCGGGCATCGCCCGCAGGAGCGGCGCGAGCTCCGGTCCGTGTTCGCGCCCGGTGAGCGCCACGCGTAGCGGCATGTACAGCGCCGCGCCCTGACGCCCGGTCGCGGCGCGCACCGCACCCGCGATGGCCGGCAGGTCGTTGCCGCTCTTCGCGGCGGCGGCGGCGGCGGCGGCGAAGTAGCCCGTGCCGGCCTCGCGCACCACCTGCTGCGCGGCCGCGCCCAGGGGCGGCGGCCCGCCAAACACGATCTCCACCCACGGCCGCGCGTCCTCGGGCAGCACCACGTTCGGCAGCAGCGCGGCGATGAACGCCTCGGTCGCGTGCGCATCGAGCCCGGCGGGCAGCAGCGGGGCGAGCCAGGCGCGCGCGGCCTGCGGCGACAGCCGGTGCACGGCATCCTTCTGCCACACCAGCAGCTGCTGCTCGTCGAAGCGCGCCGGCGCGCGCCCCAGGTGCCCCGCATCGAACGCCCCCGCCATCTCCTCGAGCGTGAGCAGCCCATGGAGCGGGGTCGAGTGCCCGAGCCGGAACAGGTGATTGGCGAGGGCGAGCGGCTGGTAGCCGCGCTCGCGGTATTCGCGCACGCTCACCGCCGCGTGGCGCTTGGACAGCGGCGCGCCGTCGGCGCCGACGATGAGCGCCACATGGCCGTAGGCCGGCGCCGCCAGGCCCAGGGCCGCGAGAATCAGCAGCTGCCGCGGGGTGTTGGTGAGGTGGTCCTCGCCCCGCAACGCGTGCGTCACTCCCATGCAGGCATCGTCCACCGCGTTGCAGAAGAAGAAGGCCGCCGAGCCGTCGGCGCGGCGCACCACGAAATCGCCGATGTCGTCGCTGAGGAAGCTCTGCGGACCGTGCACGAAGTCCTCGAAGCTCACGCGCTCCCCGCGCGGCACGCGAAAGCGCAGCGTGGGCGCGAGCCCCTGTGCCTGACGACGCGCGCGCTCATCCAGGGTGAGGTCACGGCAGGTGCCGGCGTAGCGCGGCGGCTTGCCGGCGGCGAGCTGCGCCCGGCGCGACAGCTCCAGTTCCAGCGCCGTGCAGAAGCACGGGTAGATCTGATCCTGCCGCTCCAGCACCGCGAACTGCCGCGCGTAGAGCGCGCCGCGCTGCGACTGGCGGTAGGGTCCGCGCTCATCCTCCCGATCCGGGCCCGCGTCCCAGTCGATGCCGAGCCAGCGCAGGTCCGCCATGAGCGCCGTGGTGTGCGCCTCATGGCTGCGCTCGGCGTCGGTGTCCTCGATGCGCAGCAGGAAACGCCCCGCGGCGCTGCGCGCCAGCAGCAGGTTGAACAGCGCGGTGCGCGCGTTTCCCAGGTGCAGCTCCCCGGTGGGACTCGGGGCGAAGCGGGTGACCCGCCGCGGCTCCCCGCCCGGGGGTGACATCGCGTTCGCGCTCATGAGGCCATGTTACGGGAAACTCACGAATCTCAACAAAGCGCCGCGCGCCCGCCGCCTGCTATAGAATTCGCGGCCGGCGCGTGTCCCTCACGCCACGGAGGATTCGATGTCCATTCAGCCCCGCACCCGGATCGGCCCCCTCGCAGCAACGCTGCTCAGCGTCATGCTGCCGCACGGCGAGGCGCGCGCGCAGGAGCCGAACCCGCAGGTGAAGGTCACGACCAATGTGGGCGAGTTCGTCATCGAAGTGCGCCAGGACCGCTCGCCCCTCACCGCGGCGAACTTCCTGCGTTACGTGCGCGAGGGCTTCTACTCCGGCACCGTGATCCACCGCGTGGTGGCGAACTTCGTCATCCAGGGCGGCGGGCACGATGCCACCAGCTACGCTCTGAAAGCGCCGCACGAGAACGTCTTCAACGAGTCCGGCAACGGCCTGCAGAACAAGCGCGGCGCGGTGGGCCTGGCGCGCGGGGATGCGCCGCACTCGGGCAACGCACAGTTCTACGTCAACCTCGTCGACAATCCGGATCTGGATCCGGTGCCCACCCGCTGGGGCTACACGGTCTTCGGCCGCATCGTGCAGGGGATGGACGTCATCGATCACGTCGGCGAGACACCCACCGGCGCCGTCGGACCGTTCAAGTCGGATGCGCCGCTGAAGCCGGTGATCATCGAGAAGGTGGAGATTGTCGCGGCCGGCGCGACCCGTCCGCCGCCGGAGCTCACCCCGGTGCCGCCGCCGCGCCAGGACACGATCCTCTCGCCGAAGTAGCGCGCGTGGGGCGCCTGTTCGTCTCGGACGTGCATCTGGATGCCGGCGCGCCCGAGGCCACCGAGCAGTTCCTCGGCTTTCTCGCCACCCAGGCCGCCACCGCCGAGGCGCTCTACATCCTGGGCGACCTGTTCGAGGCGTGGGTGGGCGATGATGACCCGGATCCGGAAAAAGACCGCGTGTGCCGCGCACTGCGCGCCCTCGCCGCGCGTGGTGTCGCCTGCTTCGCACTGCACGGCAACCGCGACTTCCTGCTCGGTGAGGGGTTCTGCGAGCGCAGCGGCTGCCGCCTGCTGACCGATCCGGTGGTGGCGCAGCTCGATGGCGAGCCGGTGCTGCTCACGCACGGGGATGCGCTGTGCACCGACGATCATCCCTATCAGGAGTTGCGCAGCCTGGTGCGCAGCCGCGATTGGCAGCAGCGCTTCCTCGCCCTGCCGCGCGCGCACCGGGAGCTGCTGGCCGATGAGGCGCGCGCCGGCAGCCGGCGGCACACCGCACGCACGGTACCCTACATCATGGACGTGAATGCCGCGGCGGTGGCCGCGGCGTTTCGGGTCGCCCGGGTGCGGCGCATGATCCACGGCCACACGCACCGCCCGGGCGTGCACGACATGCACACCGAGGGCGGTCCGGCACAGCGCATCGTGCTCGGCTCCTGGTACGAGCAGGGGAGCTATCTGAGCTGCGAGGGCGGCAAGTACCAGCTGCGTGAGCTGCCGCGCCCGGCGTAAGCGCTTGACTCTCGCGCCGGTGCGCGGCGCGCTCAGTTCTGCGCCGGGGGTGCGGCGCCGCCCGGCGCTGCGCCGTGACCGTGGTGGTGCATCATCTCGCCGTGCATCTCGTGCAGCGCCTGGAACTTCTTCAGCTGCGCTGCCGACAGCACCGGCGTGAGCTTCTGGACGATCTCCTGCTGAATCTGCTCGTGCATGGCCTTCATCTGCTCGCGGTCGGGCTTGGTGCCGGACGCCATGGCCTGCTCGTGGGCGGCCTTGATCTTGGCGTGCTCTTCCTGCAGAACCGCCTGCACCTGGGTCTTCTGCGAGTCGGTCAGATCGAGCAGCGTCGCGAGCTTGTCCATGTGAGCGGCGTGATCCGGCGGGGCCGGGGCCTGGGCGAACAGTGCGCCCGCCCACAGTGCGGTGAGCGCGAGTACGGTGGCTTTCATCAGTCTCTCCTTGCGGTGGTCGATATCCGCATTGAAGTGGCTACGCTAACGGGCCGCGGGCCGGGGCGGCGGTGAGCAATCGTGAGGGAGTGTGCAGGTGCGCGCGCGCCGCGACGAGCCGTGCATTAAATGCGGTGCAAGCCATTGACGCACTCATCGCTCCCGCGGCAGCAGCAGCGCCGCTTCCAGCCCCCCGCCGGGGAGGTTCGACAGGGTAAGGGATCCGTCGTGCGCCTGCGCGATGTCGCGGGCGATCGACAGCCCCAGGCCCGTGCCGCCGCTGTCGCGGTTGCGCGAGGACTCGAGCCGGTAGAACGGCTCGAACACCCGTTCCAACTCCTGCGCGGGAATGCCGGGACCGCTGTCGCGCACCCGAATCGCGACCACCGGCCCATCCTCGACCACGATGTCGGCGCGTGCGCCGAAATGGGTGGCGTTGGCCACCAGGTTCGTGAGACAGCGCTTGAGTGCCTGCGGCTTGGCCGTCAGCGGCTGCGCGGTGCGGCCGGCGACCGTCACCTGCTGTCCCATGTCGGTGAACTCCTCGCGCACCGTCTCGAGCAGCGCGTTCAGGTCGAGGGGGGCCGGCGGCTCGCCGTCCTCGATGCCGCGGAACAGCGTCAGCGCCTCGCGCACCATGGCCTCCATCTCGCTGAGCTCGCGGCCGATGCGCTCCTGCATGGGCGGATTATCGAGTGTCTCCACCTGCAGCCGCAGCCGCGTCAGCGGGGTCTTCAGATCATGCGACATGGCGGCCAGCACCCGGGCGCGGCTGTCGAGGTAGCGCCGCAGGCGATCCTGCATGGTGTTGAAGGCGCGTGCCGCGTCGCGCAGCTCGCGTGCGCCGCGCTCCTGCAGCCGCTGCGGGCGTGCATCGCGGCCGACGCTGTGCGCGGCGCGCGCCAGCTCCGACAGCGGGCGGGTGATGTTGCGTGCCGCGACGTACAGCACGATCACCAGGATCAGCACCAGCAGCGCGAGGTTCCCCAGCAGATGCCGCGGGAGCGGCGCCCCCTCCGGCATGCGAGTCACCCGGAACAGCAGCGCCGCGCCATCCGGCAGACGCACGCTCACGTCGTAGCGCCGGGCGCTCCCCTGATAGGCCGCGAGCTCGTGCGCCGCGAAGAACGGCACCGGCACCGCGATCGCCGGCGGCGCGGCTTCCGGCGTGGCGCTCACCTCCACCGCATACGCCGGCCCGAGCGCGCCGTGCACCTGATCCTTCAAGGTCCGCTCGAAATCCGACAGCACCGGCAGGCGCACGAAGCCGTGCGCCGCCGCTCCCGGGTGACGGTGAGCGCCCGGGGGCAGGTCCGCCATGTGCAGCGGCTCGGGCGCAGCCGACAGCCGCACGACCGCCGCGGCCCGCTCAGCAAGGCCCAGCGGCTGCAGCACGAGGGTGGTCTCGGCGATGCGGCGCGCCCACTCGCGCACGCTTCCCTGCAACACGAAATGCTCGCGCTCCTGGGCGATGAGAAACAGGCCGGCCGTCTGCGCCAGCAGCACCGCCGCCACCGAGGCTGCCAGGAGCCTCCCGAACAGCGATTGTGGCCATGGAGACAGGCGCATCGCTGAGCCTGAGCCGCTTCAGTCGCTCACGACATTGACGCCCACCACGTAACCCTCGCCGTAGACGGTCTTGATGATGTGCGGGGCGCGCGCGTCATCGCCCAGGATCTGCCGCAGGCGGCTGACACGCACGTCGATGCTGCGATCGAACGGATCGGCATCGCGGCCGCGCAGCAACTCGGTCAGCTGAGTGCGGCTGAGCACGCGGTTGGCCGATCCGAGCAGCACCGCGAGCAGCCGGTATTCCGCGCCGCTCAGGGCCACGTCCCTGCCGGAAGCGTCGGTGAGGGTACGGGTGATGGTGTCCAGCCGCCAGCCACCGAAGGAAAAGCCGCGCACGCTCTCCGGCCTCGGGTCGCGCGGGGCGTGCGCCGCGCGGCGCAGGACCGCCTTGATGCGGCCGAGGAGCTCGCGCGGATTGAACGGCTTCGCCAGGTAGTCGTCCGCGCCGAGCTCGAGCCCGACGATGCGATCGACGTCCTCGCCGCGCGCGGTCAGCATGATGATCGGCACCTGCGAGCGGTTGCGCAGGTCGCGGCACAAGGACAGACCGTCCTCCCCCGGCAGCATCAGATCGAGCACCAGCAGGTCGACGTGCGAGCGCTCGATGACACGCCGCATCTCCCTGCCGTCGGCCACCGCGGTGGTGCGGAAATCGTGCTTGTCGAGATACTGGGCGAGCAGGCCGCGGATCTCGCGGTCGTCATCGACGATCAACAGGTGCGGACGGTCGTTCATGTAACAAACTGTTGGGTCAGGCTCAGCCGCAATGCAGCGGGCCGGAGTGGAAACGCAGCATACGCTCGGGGGTTGTCACCAGCTGCGCCTCGCGCGAGGCGAGCTGCGCGAGTCGCGCCTGCCATTGTGCGGGGGCGACACCGCAGGCGAGGCCGGTGTACACCTGGAAGTGTCGCGCCTCGGAAGCCGCCAGCTCCTGGTACAGCCGCGCGAGCGGCGCCGGCACGCGCGGCGCGAGCAACTGGAAGCGCTCGGCCGAGCGTGCCTCGATCAGGGCGGCGGCGAGCAGCAGATCGAGCTTGCGCCCGGGATCGCAGCTGCGCAGTGCGCGGCGCAGCTGCTGCGCGTAACGACCGGGGCGCTGGCGCACGAACGGGACGCCGAGCGCGCTCAGGGCTCTCAGCACCTGCTCGAAATGCCGCAGTTCCTCGCGCGCCAGGCGCGCCAGCACCAGCGCCAGCGGCCGGTCCTCGGGGTAAGTGAACATCAGGGCGAGGGCGCTCGAGGCGGCCTTCTTCTCGCAGTTCGCATGATCGAGCAGCAGCTCGGGCAGGTGACTCACGGCATCCTCCACCCAGGCGGGCGGGGTCGGCGCGTGCAGGATCGAGATGAGCGCTGATGCACCGGGCGCGGGCGATGCCCGCGCGCTCACGACTGCGCTCCGCGCGCCAGCCACCGATCGAGCGTCCCCTGCAACGCCTCCGCCGCCTGCAGGGCGCCGTCGAAGCGATCCGCGGGCACTTTCGCCAGCAGCCGCTCGAGCAGCGGTTGCACGGCCGCGAACTGTGGCGGCAGCTGCGGCACCGGCTCCTTGCGGTGTTTGTAGACGATCGCCATGGGGTTGTCGGCGCGGTATGGCTTCTCCCCGGTGAGCATCTCGAACAGGATGACGCCGAGGCTGTACAGGTCGCTGCGCGCATCGACCGGCTCCGCGTGGCCCTGCTCCGGGCTCATGTAGTGCGGCGTGCCGAAGATGGTGCCGGTTTCGGTCACGTCGAGGGCGAGGGCGGCATCCTTGGACAGGCCGAAGTCGATCAGGGCGATGCTGCCGTCCTCGCGCAGCATGATGTTGCCGGGCTTCAGATCGCGATGTAACACCCCGGCGGCGTGAATGGTGGCGAGCGCGCGCGCGATCGCGACGGTGAGGCGCAGCGCGTCGCGCGGCGTGAGACGTGCCTGCATGCGCCGGCGCAGGTCCCCGAGTGCGAAGTATTCCATCACCAGCCAGGCGTGCTCGTCACTGACGCCCAGGTCGTGCGGGCGCACCACGGCCGGGTCGTTGATGCGCTGGCCTATCTCGTACTCCTGCAGGAAACGGCGGAACATGTCGAACGTCGGCTGCTGCTCATCCTGGCGGTCGCGCGCCACCTTCAGCGCCACCAGCGTGCCGGCGCGCTCGCTCTCCCCGACGAACAGGTCGGTCATGGGGCCGGCCGCCAGTCTGCGGATGCAGCGGTAGCCGCGGATGAACGCATCGCCGAAGCGCTGCGTATCGCGCCCCGCGCGGCTGGTGCGCCACACCGCGCGCGCGTGCGCCTGGCGCCGCTCGGCGGCGGCCAGCACCTCCCCGAAGGCGTCGCAGTCGAGGTCGTCCTGACTCAGGGTATAGGCACCTATCGCTGCGGCATCGCGCGCCGCGGAAGCGTCCGCGCCGCACAGCAGCACCAGCGGTGCAAATCCCGTACGGCCGGCGAGCTCGCGCGCCCAGGTGAGCCCGCGGCCGCCGGGCCACAGATCCGCCAGCAGCACCGCATCGAACCCCTGGGCCAGGAACTCCGGCGCCAGCGCACCCTGCGATACCGGGCTGTGCACCACGAGCTGCGCTTGCGGCCGCCAGGAGGCGAGCCGCTCGCGGATGTGCGCGCAGCGCTGCGCGTCTTCCTCGATCAACAGCAGTCGCATCGGGGAAATTACAGCACGCGCGAGCGCGCCCCGCCATGACGGTCGGCGATAGTGCGCGCCGCCGCGGCCGCGGCCAGCTTAAGTCCAATCACCAGATCCCCGACATTGGTTCCGGTCGGACCCGTATGCACCAGATCGCCGCTCGCGGCGAGTGCGCGCGCCGAGTCCGCCAGTTGCAGACAGCGGTCGGCGTCGAGCTGCGCGAGCGTGATCCGTGAGCAGGTCTGCGCATCCACCAGGGCGCCGGCGTCCTCGGTGACCCCGTCGATCCCGTCGGTACCGGCGGCGAGCAGCAGCAGGTCCGCGTGCCCGGCCAGCAGGCGCGCCGCCGCCAGCGCCAGGTGCTGATTGCGCCCGCCGCGACCGGGGTGCGGTGGCACCTGCACGGTGGATTCGCCACCCCAGACGCACAGCTGCGCGCTCGTCAGGGACAGCTCGTGCGCAAAGCGCGCCGCCAGGCGCGCCGCATCGCCCTCGAAGCGGCGCGCCGGCGCGTGTACGGTGAGGCCGAGCCCGGCCGCCGCGGCCGCCACCGCCGCCACGGCGTCATCGACCGAGGCCACCACGCGGCGTTCGACCCGGTCGGCGCCGCTCGCCGCCGGTCCCATGAGGCCCGAGCCGATCACGCGCGGATCATCCTGCGGCACGTCCGACACGAACAACGCCTGCGCCGGCCGGCCGCGCAAACGCGCCGCGAGCCGCCCGCCCTTGATGCGCGAGAGTGCCGCGCGGCGCGCGTTGAGCTCGCCGATCGCGATCCCCTGCGCGAACGCGCGCCGCGTGAGCTCCTCCAGATCGTGCAGGGTGGTGCCCGCCTCGAGCACCTCCACCAGGCTCGAGGCGCCGCCGGAGATGAGAAACAGGGGTTGCGCCTCGGGCGGCAATCCTTCCACCCACGCCAGCAGGCGCGCGCCGGCGGCGAGCGAGCGCTCATCGGGGAGCGGGTGCGCGCCGAGCAGGATCTCGATGGCGCCGCCGGCGACAAACTGCGCCGCGGCGGGCGCGTCGCGCGTGATCAGGAGCGTGCGCTCGATGGCGGCACCGAGCGCCTCGTGCGCGCCGAGCGCCATGGACTCGGCGGCCTTGCCGATCGCGGCCAGCCACACGTGAGCCGGGGCGGCCGAGCCCGCCGCTTCGGTGAGCGCCGCACGCACGCAACGGCGGCCGTCGACGCGCTGCAGCCCGATGCGCAGCAGGCCGAGCAGCAACTCGCGGCGCGGGTCGGGACGTTGCGCCAGTTCAGCTCCCGCGCACCACTTTGAGCTTGGCGCGCTGCTCGCGGCGCGCGTGCTTGGCCGCATCCGAGCGCTCCAGCTGCAGGCGCTCGAGATATTCGGGGGTGACGTCGCCGGTGACGTATTCGCCCGAGAAACACGAGGTGTCGAACTCCTGGATGCGCGCATCCTCGTGCTTGCACGCGGCAATCAGGTCCTCGAGGTCCTGGTATACGAGCCAGTCGGCGCCGATGAGGCGCGCCACTTCCTCCACCGTACGGCCGCTCGCCACCAGCTCGCTCACCGCCGGCATGTCGATGCCGTAGACGTTCGGGAAGCGCACCGGTGGGGCGGCGGAGGCGAAGTACACCTTGGCGGCGCCCGCCTCGCGCGCCAGCTCGATGATCTGCGCCGAGGTCGTGCCGCGCACGATGGAATCATCCACCAGCAGCACCGTCTTGCCGCGGAACTCCAGATCGATGGCGTTCAGCTTGCGGCGCACCGAGCGCTCGCGCTCATCCTGCCCGGGCATGATGAAGGTGCGGCCGATGTAACGGTTCTTGATGAAGCCCTCGCGGTACTTCACACCCAGCCGCTGCGCGAGTTGCAGCGCGCTGGTGCGGCTGGTATCCGGGATCGGGATGACGACGTCGATGTCGTGTGCCGGATGCTCGCGCAGGATCTTGTCCGCCAGCCGGTCGCCCATGCGCATGCGCGCCCGATACACCGAGATGTTGTCGATCTTGGAGTCGGGCCGCGCGAAATACACGTACTCGAAGATGCACGGCGTGTGCCGCAGCGTCGCGACGCATTGCTGGGTATGGAGCCTGCCCTGCTCGTCGATGAATACCGCTTCCCCGGGCGCCACGTCGCGCACCAGGCGGAAGGACAGGCTGTCGAGCGCCACGCTCTCGGAGGCCAGCATCCATTCCGTACCGCGCGGCGTGCGCCGCTCACCGAGCACCAGCGGACGGATGCCGTTCGGATCGCGAAAGCCGAGGATGCCGTGGCCGATGATCATCGCGACCACGGCATAGCCGCCGCGGCAACGGCGGTACAGCGCGTTCAGGGCGGCAAACACGTCCGCGGGCGTGATGCGCGCGGCCCCGACCCGCTGCAGCTCGGAGGCGAACACGTTCAGCAGCACCTCCGAGTCGGAGGTGGTGTTGAGGTGGCGCCGGTCCTCGCGGATCAGGATCTCGGCGAGCTCGGTCGCATTGGTGAGATTGCCGTTGTGCCCCAGGCAGATACCGTAGGGCGCGTTGACGTAGAACGGCTGCGCTTCGGAGGCGCTGTCGCAGCCCGCCGTCGGGTAGCGCACGTGGCCGATGCCGGCGTTGCCTTTGAGCTCGAGCATGTGATGCTGCTGGAACACGTCGCGCACCAGGCCACTGCCCTTGCGCACGTACAGCTCGCCCTCGCCCGAGGTGGCGATGCCGGCGGCATCCTGGCCGCGGTGCTGCAGCACCGTCAGCGCGTCATACAGGCGCTGATTGACGGCGCTGCTACCGACGATGCCGACGATGCCGCACATGTTTGCCGCAACTCCTCAGACCCGGATCCGCAGCTCGCCGGCGGCGCGCCGCACGCGCTCCTCGCCCACCAGCATGCGCAGCCCGTTCGCCATCGACTCGCCATAGGGAATGAGCATCGAGTGCCGCCACCACTGCTCCTCTTGCAGGCGCAGCAGCTGGCCGAGAATGACGAACACGCCGAGCAGCACCAGGCCGCGCAGCAGGCCAAAGCCGAAGCCGAGCAGCCGATCCATGCCGCTGAAAATCGACAGGCGCACGAAGTGCCGGAGCGCCGCACCGACGCCGGCGCCGACTAGCAGCACCAGCAGCACGATAATGACCCGCGCCGCCCAGGGCCGCACCCCGGAATCCGACATCAGCCCGCCCAGGTGCGGGGCGATGAGATCGGAGAAATGCCAGGCGAGGAACAGGGCGATGACCCAGGCTGCCAGGGCGACCGCCTCGCGCAGCAGGCCGCGCCACGCACCGACGACCGCCGAGGCGATGATGGCGAGAATCACCAGGTAGTCGGTCAGGTTCATCGCTCACCGGTGCGAGCGCGGTCGTCCCGCGCGGCGCGGATTGTACAAGAGCATCGCACGCGTTGCCCACGCCGCGCGTCGCGGGCGCGCCGCGCTACTTCGGCACGATCGAGCCATCGTGTCCCGCGGCCCGCAACTTCGCCGCGAGCAGCGAGGCCGCCTCGCGGTCGTGCGCCGGGCCGACGCGCACCCGGAACAGCCGCCGCCCCGCACTGGCCCGGGAGACGCTCACATTGAAGCCCCCGGCCCGCACCTGCCGCGCCAGGCGTTCGGCGTTGGAGCGGCTGGCGAAGCTGCCCAGCTGCACCACCCAGGAACCCGCCGCGACACTCACCGCAGCAAGGGTGGGGGCCGCGGTGCTCGCCGGCGCGCTCCTGGCCGGCACCACCGGGGCGGGCGCGGCGGGCAGCGCCTGCGGCGCACGGTGTGTGGTACTCGCCGCGGCCGGCGGCGTCGACTCGGCCGACCCCGGCTGCGCCGCACCGCTCCCACGCGGCGCGCCAGCCTCGAGCGGCGTGGGTTGTTGCGGTCCGCTGCTGGTTGCCCCGGTGCTGCGCGAATGCGCGTCGTCCGCGAGATTGATGGTGTAGCTGCGTAATGGCGGTTCCTCGGCCGAGGGCGCCATGGCGCTGGCCCGCGGCGCCGAGCGGATCGGTCCTGTCAACAGCTCGGGCACCCACAGCACCATCAGGGCCACGAGAATGATTGCCCCCGTCAGCCGTTCTTTCACCTTAAGTCACCCACGATGGGGGCGAAAACCGCGAAAGCCAGGCGCAGCGGACGCCGCGCGCAACAGTGGCCGCGAGCCAGGCCGGCGCTCGTTAGTATATCCGAAGCCACTGCAGCGCCGGGCCCACGGTGTAGACCGAGCCGCACACCACCACGCGATCTCCCGGACGCGCCGCGGCGCGCGCCCGCTCGCAGCCCGCGGCGACCGAGTCCGCGAGCGTCATCTCGCCCGCGGGCCGCTCGAGGCGCTGCGCCAGCTGCGCCGCACTGCCACCGCGCGCACCGGGGAGCGCGCACACGATCCAGTGATCGATGACGGCGCTGAGCGCCGCGGCGATCGCCGCGGCGTCCTTGTCCGCCAGCACGCCGATGACCGCCAGGGTCCGTCCCGGGCCGGGCTCGCCGTGGCGCGCGCGTGGCAGCGCGCGCTCGCGCAGCTGCCGGGCGAGTACCTCGGCGGCGGGTGGGTTGTGCGCGATATCCAGAATCCACTCCACTTCGCCCGGCAGCACCTGGAAGCGGCCGGCGAGGCGCACCGCGCGCAGCGCTGCGCCCACGGCGCGCTCATCGGGCCGCGCGAGCCGCCGGGTGAGGCGGCGCACCGCCGCGCTCGGTGTGTCGTCACCGGCGAGCGCCTCGAGCGCCGCGATGGCCGTGGCGGCATTGCGGTACTGGATGGAGCCGGCGAGCGCGCTCGGCGGCAGGCCGCGCAGCGACACCCCGAGACCGTCGTAGTCCCAGCGCTCCCCAATCACGCGCCAGGTGAAATCCCGCTCCGCGACCAGCGCGCGCGCACCGAGCGTGCCGATGGTCGCAAACACGCTCGCCGGCATGTCCGGCGTGCCGAGCACCGCCGGCTTACCCGGGCGGAAGATGCCGGCTTTCTCCGCGCCGATGAGCTCGAGCGTATCCCCGAGCCAGTCGCGATGATCGAGCCCGACGGAGGCGACCACGGCGACATCGGCCGCCACGAGATTGGTGGCGTCGAGCCGCCCGCCGAGCCCCACTTCCAGGACCGCGACGTCCACCGCCCGCTGCGCGAAGATCAGCAGCGCTGCCAGCGTGTTGTATTCGAAGAAGGTGAGCGTGGTCGCGCCGCGCGCCGCCTCGATGCGCTCGAACGCCGCGATGAGCTCCGGATCGCCGACCTCGGTCCCGTTCACGCGGATGCGTTCGTTGTAGCGGACGAAGTGCGGCGAGGTGAACATGCCGGTGGACGCCCCGAGCGCAGCGAGCAGCGCCGCGAGATGCGCCACGGTGGAGCCCTTGCCGTTGGTGCCGCCCACGGTCACGACCGGGAATGCCGGCTCGGCGATCCGCAAGGCGCGGGCGACGGCGGCGACGCGCGTGAGCTCCATGTCGATGCTCTTGGGATGCACCGACTCCTGCAGCGTGAGCCACTCGGCGAGCGTGCGCATCGGCTAAGCTGGCTCCGCGCAGCGGCGCGCGCGTCAGGCAGCGGCGGCGGCCGGCAGCTTCAGCAGCAGCCGCAGCAGCGCTGCGATCCGGTCGCGCATCTCGCGGCGGTCGACGATCATGTCGATCGCCCCGTGCTCGAGCAGGAATTCGCTGCGCTGGAAGCCCTCCGGCAGCGTCTCGCGCACGGTCTGCTGGATGACCCGGGGACCTGCGAAGCCGATCAGCGCGCGCGGCTCGGCGAGATTGAGGTCACCGAGCAGCGCCAGACTCGCCGACACCCCGCCGGTGGTCGGATCGGTCAGCACCGAGATGAACGGCAGGTGCGCCTGCGCCAGGCGTGACAGCGCCGCCGCGGTCTTCGCCATCTGAAACAGCGAATACAGCGCCTCCTGCATGCGCGCCCCGCCGCTGGCGGAGAAGCACACCAACGGCCGCCGCTCCTGGATGCAGTAATCCACGCCGCGCTTGAAGCGCTCGCCGACCACCGAGCCCATCGAGCCCCCGAGGAACTGGAATTCGAAGGCGCAGGCGACGATGGGCAGCGCGTGCAGCGTGCCGGCCAGCACCACCAGGGCATCACTCTCGCCGGTCGCTTTCTGCGCCTGGAGGAGCCGGTCGCGGTAGCGCTTGCTGTCGCGGAACTTCAGCGGATCCTCGGGCGAGATGGCCGCGCCGATTTCCGCGCTCGTGCCCGGGTCGAGAAAACGCTCCAGCCGGTCGCGCGCACCCATGCGCATGTGATGGCTGCACTTGGGACACACATACAGGTTGCGCTCCAGCTCGGCGCGATACAGAACCGCATCGCACGCCGGGCACTTGATCCACAGCCCCTCCGGGACCGAGCGCGTGCGCCGCTCGGTCTTGATGCGGGAGGGCATGATCTTCTCGAACCAGGACATCGGGGACGCGCGCTTCGGGAGTGAAACGTAAGTTGCGCGATCATAGCCGATCGGGCGCAAGCACCCCGGGCGGGCACCCCGCCGGCAGGGCGAACGCCGCCGGATAGCGTACCGACACCAGATACAGCCCCGCGGCCGCAGCGGTGGCGGCGTTGCGGGTGCGATCGCGCCCCTCGAGCACCTCGCGCGCCCAGGACGGGGGTGCGTCGGCCCTGCCGATCGCGATCAGCAGGCCCGCGATGTTGCGCATCATGTGGTGCAGGAAGGCATTGGCGGTCGCCTCGATGACGACCCAGTCCCCGCGCCGCTCGACGCTCAGGCGCTCCATGCGGCGGATGGGGGACTTGGCCTGGCATTCCGAGGAGCGGAAGGCGCTGAAGTCGTGCTCGCCGAGCAGGGCCGACGCGGCCTGCGCCATGCGCTCGTGATCGAGCGGTCGATGGATCCAGGCCGCACGTCGCGCCAGCAGAGCCGAGCGGGCCAGGCGGTTCAGAATCAGGTAACGGTAGGTGCGCGCCTCGGCGCAGTAGCGCGCGTGAAAGTGCGCCGGCACGGCCGCCGCCCAGGACACACTCACGTCCGCTGGCAGTTGGCTGTTGGCGCCGAGAACCCAGCCGCGCGTGCTGCGTGTCGCCCGCGTGTCGAAGTGCGCAACCTGCCCGTGCGCGTGCACCCCCGCATCGGTGCGACCGGCGCACACCAGAGTGACCGGCTCGGCCGCGACGCTGCTAAGGGCGGTTTGGGTGATGTACTGGATGGTCGGCAGGCGCTCCTGCGCCTGCCAGCCTGCGTAGGCGCTGCCGTCGTACTCGATCCCGACGGCGATCCGGTTCACGCGCAATCCAACGACAAAGGCCTGTTTTTCGCGGCCAGAAGCCGCGCCTTTTGGCCGCGTGTGCGACACAGTCGCGCGACTGGCCTGCTGCAAGCGCCGCAGGCGCTCGCAGCCAATCAATTACATTACCCCGGGAGCGACTCCATCAGACGCTGGGCTTCCTGTTTCTGCGCCGCCGAGCCCTCGGCAAGCACTTCCTCGAGAATGTTGCGCGCACCGTCTGGGTCGCCCATGTCCATGTAGGCACGAGCCAGATCGAGTTTCGTGCCGACTTCACTCATGGTCACCGGCTCGAGGTCCGGCAGTGCCAGGTCCTCCGAGGACAGCCTCTGCGTGGCTGCGAACGCGGTGTCCGGCACCGTCGCGGTGCCCACGTCGAGGTCCAGCCCGCCGCCATTGGCGGCGTGCGTCCCGGTGGAGCCGCCGACGTCGAGGTCCACACCCCCGGTGTGCACCGCCGGTTGCGTCCCGGTCGAATCCCCCAGATCGACATCCACTTGCTGCGCGCCGAGGGCGGCGAGCCGCGAGGTCGCCGAGGTGTCCGGCACGACCTGGCTGTTTTGGGTGAGCGCCGCCTCGAGCTCGTCATGATCGAACTGCCAGGCGCCGGACTCCTCCCGGCGGTGCTGCGCGTCCTCCATGACCTGGCGCGAGCGCTCGTCGAAGCCCGCGACCAGCGTCGGGGCATCCGCGCCGGAAACCCCCGCGAGGCCGGGCTGATCCACCGTGTCGACCTGCCCCACGTCCAGGCCCAGATCATCGATGGCCAGCTCTGCGGTCTGGTCACCGCTTTGCTTGAGCGCCGACTCGAGTTTCTGCCGGATGGTGGGGTTCTCCTGGGTCGTGGCGATCGTGGGCTGCTCCACGGTCGGACCCTCCATCTCCGCGGTGCTGCCGAGGCCGAGGCCCCCGTCGTGGCGCATGCGGGCCGTCATCTGGCGCGTCGTGCCGGTGGTGCTGAGGAAAGTGTTCTCGACCAAGGCGTTGCTGTCGGTGACGTTGGTGGGTGATTCTGTCGTGCGCTCGTCCACGGCGGCGCCGATGTCCAGATCCACTCGCTGGGTCGCATCCCCGGCGATCGGCTCGCCCATGAGGTCGAAGTCCACGCGGCTCTGACCGCCTTCCAGGTCAAGATCAACGCCCCCGGCCGTCGCACCGCTCACCGCGCCGGCACCGGAGAACAGCGAATCCTCGGGCGCGAGCTGCTTGCCCATGATGAGGATCTTCTCCCACTCTCCGGGCGCCGCCTCGTCACGGCTGTCCGCCAGCTCGCGTGCAGCCGTCAGGAACTGGTCCTTGTTGCCCCACACGAAGAACACTTCGAGGAGCTTCAGTCTCAGATCGCGGCGCGCGGGCTCGCGGCTGACGGCAATGCGGATCAGGTCCGCGGCCTGGTCGTACAGCCCGTACGCCATGTGGAAGTCAGCTTCGGCCAGCGGGTCGCCCTGGTCGAGGTTGATCGCCGTCTCGCTGCTGATGGTGTCATCGCTCGCCGCGTGCCGCGCCGCGGGCGCAGCTTGCGCCCCTCCGGCGGGGAAGCGCGGCCGCTCGTGCGTCCCGGTTTCCTCCACCAGGAAAGCGGGCTGCGGGCTCGCGGCCGCCTGCATGGGCTCCGCGGATCCAAAGCCGCGGCCGGGTGCGAAGCCCGTGTCCGAGGACCCCGTCAGGCGGCCGAGGGAGTCGTCGAACTGCGCCGCGCGGCGCGCACGGATGATCCTTGACCCCGCAAACGCGACGAGCACCAGCAGCAGCAGCCCAATCGCCCACCAGTAGCCCAGGAGGGTGTCAACGAGTGAGCCTCCGGCGGGAGGGGGAACGGGCGTCGGCGCGGGTTCCGCGCTCGGCGGCGGCGGTGCTTCGGCAGCCGTCTGGGGCGGTTTCTCTTCGATGGGCGGCGGCGGAGCGGCCTGCGGTGCGGGAGCCTGCTCGACAGGGGCCTGCGCGGCGGGAGCCGGCGCGGGTGCGGGCGGGGCAGCCTCGCGAGTGGGTGGCGGCGCCGGGGGAGCGGGCGGGGCCTGCTTGGCCGCCAGCTGCTCCTGCAGATGCGCCAGGTCCGCGTTCTTCAGGTCCAGCAGGCGTTTGGATTCAGCCAGCTGCCCTTCCAGATCGTGCACCCGGCCCTGGAGCTGGCCGACTTCGGCGCCCGGGGCGGCTCCGGGCGTCGCGCCCACGGAAGGCGACTCCGAGGGCGTCACCAGCTTTAGCCTCCCGGGCCGCTCGCCCGAGGGGGCAGCGGCGGCGCCGCTGCTGGAGCGCCACGCGGCGTACTGGCGGCCAATCTCCGCCGCCGCTTCGCTCGGCGACACCGCGGCTGCCTGCGCGGCGTCCGGGATGCGCAGGAGGGCACCGGAGTGCAGCACGTTCATGTTCTTTTCGAAGGCGCGCGGGTTGGCCTGGTAGATGGCAACCATGAGGCTGCGGGTGCGGGGAGTATTGGCGCCGGCCCCTGCCTCGCTGCTCGCGATGGCCGACAGCGTCTCGCCACGCTGGACGACGTGCATCGACCCACCGCCCGCGTCCCCGCCGGCCGCGCTCGCTCGTGCCGGGGGTGCGCCGCTCGCCGCGCTCGATTCGGGGCCCGTCGCCGCCGCTGCCGCGGGCGCCGGGTCGCCGGCGCGTGCGATCGCACCTTCGCGCGCCCCGGAGCCGGTCGCGGGTGCGCTCACCGGTGAGCCCGCCACGCCCGACTGGCCGGGGGTGTACACCGGCGGATCGAGCAGCATGGTGTATTCGCGCACTAGGTGGCCGCGCGCCCAGTTCACTTCCACCAGCAGCGTAATAAAGGGCTCGGAAATCGCGTCCGTGGACCTGAGCTTGAGCATCTGGCGGCCGTCCGGCGCGCGCACCGTGCGTACCTGCACGCCGGCAAGGTAGGCGGGCCAGTCGAGGCCGTAGCGCGCGAAGGTCTCCCGTGAGGCGAGCTGAGCCTGTACGGTATTGGCTTCATCGGGCGCGACGTCGACGAGGTCAACTTCCGCGTCGAGCGGCGCGTTGAGCGGCGAGAGGAGACGGATGTCTCCCATACCCAAGGCAAGCGCCGCCGTCGGCAAGGCCAGCAGCAATGCCAGCGCCCGGCTTGAGCGTTTGGCGACCATCAGGGCACCCCAAAAAGCATTATTGGACCAAATGTCCTGTTGAAACAAGCGGATAGGGCCCAGGATGTGAGCCCCCCGTGAACATCGCGGCAATATAACTTAAATAGGGCGTTGCGCCAAAGCCTCGGCGATCTGAACGCTGTTCGTGGCGGCCCCTTTTCGCACATTATCCGCGACAATCCATAAGTTAAGTCCTCGATCCGGGGCGAGATATTCCCGGATTCTCCCGACATAAACTGTGTCGCGCTTCGCTGCCTCGGTAGCCGCCGTGGGGTATCCGCCCGCGCGGCGCTCGTCCATGACGGTGACTCCGGGCGCTTTGCGCAGTAGTTCACGCGCCTGGTCGGCACTCAGCGGGCGGCGTGTCTGGATGTGCACCGCCTCGGAATGCCCGTAAAACACCGGCACTCGCACCGCCGTAGCGTTCACGCGGATCGCCGCGTCCCCGAGGATCTTGCGGGTCTCCCACACGAGCTTCATCTCCTCGCGCGTGTAGCCGTTGTCCTGGAAGCTGTCGATGTGGGGCACGCAGTTGAAGGCGACCTGCCCGATGCCCGCATCCGCTGCCACCCCCTTGCCGCTAAGCGCGCCGATGGACTGCCGCGCCAGCTCCTCGAGCGCCGCGCGACCCGCGCCGGAGGCGGACTGGTAGGTCGCCACCTCGATGCGCTCGATGCCGGCCGCGTCATACAGGGGCTTGAGCACCAGCACCATCTGGATGGTGCAGCAGTTGGGGTTCGCCACGATGCCGCGAGTGCCCAGGCCCGCGAGGGCGTGCAGGTTCACCTCCGGTACCACCAGCGGCACGTCCTCCTGGTAGCGGAACTCGGAGGTGTTGTCGATGACGAGGCAGCCGGCCGCCACGGCGCGCGGCACGTACTCGCGTGACACCTGCGCGCCGGCGCAGAACAGCGCGAAGTCGCAGTGCGCGAACTCGAACTCCGCCAGCTCCTGCACCGGGTAGCGGCGCCCGCGGAAGCTCACGCTGCGGCCGAGCGAGCGATCGCTGGCGAGCGCGTGCAGTTCCGAGACCGGAAAGTTGCGCTCCTCGAGGACCGTGATCAGGGTCTCGCCGACCAGGCCGGTGGCGCCGATTACGGCAACTCTGAACTGTCTGTCCATGCGCGATGAGGCGGGCGCGGCGATCAGCCGCGCGACGCCGCGGTGATGTCCGGCGTCGGTGACTTCACGTCCGCGTTCTGCGCGCGCTGGCGCAGGTAGTGGTCCATGAGCACGATGGCGAGCATGGCCTCCGCGATCGGCGTCGCCCGCAGGCCCACGCACGGGTCGTGGCGGCCGGTGGTCACGATCTCGACCGCGTTGCCGTCGGTGTCGATGGTGCTGCCGGGCACCTGGATACTGGAGGTGGGCTTGAGCGTCAGGTGCGCGATCACGTCCTGGCCGGAGGAGATGCCGCCCAGCACCCCGCCCGCATGGTTGCTGCGAAAGCCCGTGGGCGTGAGCTCGTCGCGGTGCTCGCTCCCGCGCTGGGTCGCGGCGCGCGTGCCGGCTCCGATCTCCACGGCCTTCACGGCGTTGATGCTCATGAGGGCGTGGGCGATATCCGCGTCCAGCCGGTCGAACACCGGCTCACCCAGTCCCGCGGGCACCCCGCTCGCCACCACCGTGACGCGCGCGCCGATCGAATCCCCGGCGCCGCGCACCTTCCAGATCAGCTCCTCGAGCTCGGCGATGCGCGCGGGGTCCGGACAGAAGAACGGATTCTGGTACGCGAATGCGGGATCCACCGGCTCGAGCAGCAGCGACCCGACCTGACTCAGGTAACCGTAGATGCGCACCCCGAGGCGCGCGGCGAGGTAGCGGCGCGCAATCGCGCCCGCCGCGGTGCGCATCACCGTCTCGCGCGCCGACGAGCGCCCACCGCCGCGGTAGTCGCGCACCCCGTATTTCTGCTGGTAGGTGTAGTCGGCGTGTCCGGGACGGAAGCGATCCTTGATCTTGTCGTAGTCGCGCGAACGCGCGTCGGTGTTATCGATGAGGATGCCGATCGGGGTGCCGGTCGTGCGTCCTTCAAACACCCCCGAGAGGATGCGCACCTGGTCGGCCTCGCGGCGCTGACTGACGAAATGGGACGTGCCGCTGCGGCGGCGGTCGACGTCCTGCTGCAGATCCGCCTCGCTGAGCGGGAGCCCGGGCGGGCAGCCATCGACGATGCAGCCCATGGCGGGCCCGTGGCTCTCGCCGAAGGTGGTCACCGTGAACAGCCTGCCGATGGTGTTGCCGGACATGATTATTGGCTGAAAGTGGCCTGCGGCCCTTTCAGCGGCCAGCCTAGCAGCTGTTTCGACCTGCGGGCAAAAGGCGTGGCTTTTGCCCGCCAGCATGCCGGTTCTACGGCGGACCGAACGTGGCCTGCGGCCCTTACAGTTGCTCGCGCGAGAGCAGGAACACCCCGCCCCCACCGCGCTCGAATTCAAGCCACACGAAGGGCAGACGGCGGAATGCCCGTCGCACCGCGCTCTCGGTGTTGCCCACCTCGACGATGAGCACTCCGCGCGGCCGCAAATGCCTGCGCGCCTCGCGCAGGATGATCCGTACGGAGTCGAGCCCGGCGCTGCCGGCCGCGAGCGCCACGCGCGGCTCGTGCCGGTACTCCGGCGGCAGCCCCGCAAGCTCGCGCGCGCCCACGTAAGGCGGATTGGAGACGATGATATCGTAGGTTGCGCGCCCGAGCGCGCGGAAGTGATCGGACTTCCTGACCCTCACCCGGCGCGCGAGCCGATGACGGCGCACGTTGCGGCGCGCCACCTCCAGGGCGGCATCGGAGATGTCGACCGCGTCGATGCGGGCACGCGGCAGGGCCCGGGCACAGGCGATGGCGATGCAGCCCGAGCCGGTGCCCAGATCGAGCACCCGATGCACTCGGCGCGCATCGATCCAGGGCTGGAAGCCGCGCTCGATCAGCTCGGCGATGGGCGAGCGCGGCACCAGCACGCGCGCGTCGACCTGCAATGGCACACCCGCAAACCAGGCGACCCCGGTGAGGTAGGCGGCCGGAATGCGCTCCTCGATGCGCCGGGTCACCAGCGCGCGCGCGCGCCGCTGCCCGGCCGGGCCGACGCGCCGCCCAAGGCTCAGTGCGCCGCCGCGGCTCCGCGGGCGCACGGCATGCAGCACCAGCGCCGCGGCCTCGTCCCAGGCGTTGTCGGTACCGTGTCCGAAGTGCACGCGCGCGCGCTTGAGCCTGCCGGCGGCGCGCGCGATCAGTGCGCGCACCGTCACCGCGCGCCCGGCGCGCCGTGGCCGGCCGCGTACGGCGCGCGTGGCTGTATGAAATAATTCGGCCATGACCTTCACACGCGCCCGTTTGACTCTGGCCGCCGCGGCGCTGTGCGCGGCGCTGGGCGGCTACTGGTTGGCGCAACAACTTGACAGGGCGGGCCCGCGGCTGGCAAGCGGCACCTGGCTCCCGCAGCCCAAAGCGGTGCGTGACTTTCGCCTCACCGACACCGCGGGCGGGGCCTTCACCCGCGCCGAGCTCGCCGGCGGGCCGACGCTGGTGTTCTTCGGTTTCACGCACTGCCCCGACGTGTGCCCGACGACTCTCATGACACTCTCCCAGGTCAGGCAGCGCGCCGCGCTCAAGGGGCTCAAGGTGCTGTTCGTCAGCATCGACCCGCAGCGCGACAGCGCGCGCGTGCTCGGCACCTACGTGCACGCCTTCGATCCCGCATTCCTCGGGCTCACCGGCGAGCCGGGCTCGATCCTGGCGCTGGCCGCGGATTTCGGCGTGGCGGTCAACCGCGTGCCGCTGCCGGGGGGCGACTACACCATGGACCACTCCGCGGTGGTGTTCCTGCTGGATGCGCGCGCGCGCATCGCCGCGATTTTCACGCCGCCCTTCGAGGCGGCGGCACTCGCTGCAGACCTGCGCCTGGCCGCGTCCCGTCTATGAACGCACCTGATGCCGACAGCGTGCGCTCGCGGCTGTTCGTCGCCCTGCAGTACCTGCTGCCGCAGCATTTGCTGTCGCGCCTCGCGTACCGCATCACGCGCAGCCGCGTGCCGTTCATCAAGAACGCCCTCATCAGGAGCTTCGTGGACAACTTCCGCCCTGACATGAGCGAGGCCGAGGAGCCCCAGCCGCTCAAGTACGAGAGCTTCAACGCCTTCTTCACGCGCTCGCTGCGCGCGCAGGCGCGCCCTTGCGATCCCGACCCGGCGGTGCTCGTCTCTCCGGTCGACGGCCGCGTGAGCCAGATCGGACGCCTGGACGGCTCCTGGCTGGTGCAGGCCAAGGGCCACGCCTACACGCTCGAGTCGCTGCTGGCGTCGGACCTGTCGTGGCCGCAGCGGTTCCGCGGCGGCGCCTTCGCCACGCTGTATCTAGCGCCGTTCAACTATCACCGCATCCACATGCCGTTGCGCGGAGTGCTGCGCGCGGCGTGGTACGTGCCCGGGGCTCTGTTCAGCGTCGACGCCACCACCACCGCCGGCGTCCCCGGCCTCCTGGCCCGCAACGAGCGCGTGGTGTGCGTGTTCGGGCACGAGGCGCTGACCTTCGCCGTGGTGCTGGTGGGAGCCCTGTTGGTGGGCAGCATGGCCACCGTGTGGCACGGCGAGGTGACCCCGCGCCCCCTGCACGGCTGTGCGGATCTGCCGCTCGATGCCGGTCGTGCGCCGCTCACTCTGGAGAAGGGAGCGGAGCTGGGCCGCTTCAACATGGGCTCAACCGTCATCCTGCTGCTGCCGCCCGGCAGCAGCGAGTGGCTGCCCGGGCTCGCACCGGGCAGCAGCGTTCGAGTCGGTCAGGCGCTGGCGCGGCTCACGTGACGGACGGCGGCGAGTGGCGGCCGAGCGCTTCACGCGAGCGGCTCATCGAGCGCGCGGCGCTGCTGGCGCGCACGCGGAAATTCTTCGCCGCCCGGGGTGTGCTCGAGGTCGACACGCCGCTGCTGGTGAATGCACCCGTGAGTGACGTGCATATACACTGCGCCTCGGTGCAGCTCGCGCCAGCCCCGCCGGCAACCGGGGCGCAGCCGGCGGCGCCACCCTTGCGGTTCCTGCATGCCTCGCCCGAGTACGCCATGAAGCGTCTGCTCGCCGCCGGGAGCGGTGACATCTACCAGATCTGCCACGTGGTGCGCGGGCTGGAAAGCGGCCGGCTGCACAATCCGGAATTCACGCTCATCGAGTGGTACCGACTCGGGTTCTCGCTGGAGGCGCTCATGGATGAGGTGGAGGCGCTGGTGCGCGAGCTCCTGGGCGAGGTGAGCGCGCAGCGCTCGAGTGAGCGCATCAGTTACCGGGACGCCTTCGCACGCGAGCTGGGGCTGGATCCCTTCACCGCGCCCGCAGCCGAGCTGGCCCAGGCGGCGCAGCCGCTCGGGTTCGCGGGCGCCGGCACCGACCGCGACGCGTGGCTCGAGCTTCTCATGGGATCGCTCGTCGGCCCGCGGCTCGGCCGCGAGGCGCTGACTTTCGTGCACGGCTATCCCGCGACCCAGGCGGCGCTGGCGCGTATCGATCCGCGCGAGCCGCGCGTGGCGCGGCGCTTCGAGCTGTACTGCGATGGCATCGAGCTCGCCAATGGCTTTCACGAGCTGGCGGCGCCGAATGAGCAGCGGGCACGCTTCGAGCGCGACAACGCGCAGCGGCGGCGGCTCGGTCTGCCGGTTTTCCCGCCCGATGAGCGGCTGCTGGCCGCGCTTGGCAGCGGGTTTCCGGACTGCGCCGGCGTGGCGCTCGGGTTCGAGCGCACGCTGATGCTCGCCACCGGAGCGACGCACATCGACGAGGTGCTGGCGTTCCCGACCGCGCGGGCATGAACGGCAGGGACTGCCCGCATGCAATACTCACCCCACGGCCGCGAGCGCAGAACGCATCGATGAGCTACGCCGTCACACGCTACGACTTCCGCGACAAGCCGCGCGACTACGCGCGCCTGCGCGATGAGCTCGCGAGCCTGCTCGCCGGCGAGCGCGACCTGATCGCCAACGCAGCCAACACCGCGGCGCTGATCTTCGCGGCCCTGCCGGACGTCAACTGGGCAGGCTTTTATTTCCTCAAGCACGGTGAGCTCGTCGTGGGACCCTTCCAGGGCAAGCCGGCCTGCGTGCGCATCGCGCTGGGGCGCGGGGTGTGCGGCACGGCGGCGGCGCAGCGCCGCACGCTCCTCGTGCCCGACGTGCATCAGTTCCCGGGCCACATCGCCTGCGATGCGGCGTCGCGCTCGGAGATCGTGGTGCCGCTCATCGCTGCCGAGGGGCTGCTCGGCGTGCTCGACATCGACAGCCCGCTGCCGGGCCGTTTCGATGCGGCCGATGCCCGCGGCCTGGAATCACTGGCCTCACAGTTCATGGCGGATGCCGGGCAGGCCGCGACGCGCGCCGCGCTGTGATGACGCCCGCACGGCCCGCGACGCGCGGGCTGGCGGCCGCGACCGCGGCCTTCAGCATCTGGGGGCTGTTCCCGGTCTACCTGCACCCCTTGAGCGGGGTGCCGGCGCTGCAGGTGATCGCCCACCGCGTGACCTGGGCCTGCCTGTTCATCTTCGGGTGGCTGCTGCTGCGGGGCGAGCTCGCAAGAGTGTCCGCTGCGCTGACCAACGCGAGGCTCGTGGCGCGACTCACGCTCACCGCGCTGCTCATCAGCGCTAACTGGCTGGTGTACGTCTGGAGCGTGACCCACGCGCACATCGTGGACACCAGCCTCGGCTACTACATCAACCCGCTCGTGAACGTGGTGCTGGGAGTGTTCGTGCTGCACGAGCGGCTGAATCGCGCCCAGTGGAGCGCGGTGGCGTTGGCCGCGACCGCAGTTGCCTATCTCACCGTGCTCGCCGGGCGTCCGCCGTGGATCGCGGGTGCGCTGGCGGTGAGCTTTTCGCTGTACGGGCTGCAGCGCAAGGTGATCAGTGTCGATGCCCTTCCAGGGCTCGCGACCGAGACGCTGCTGCTGTTGCCGCTGGCGGTGGGGTATCTTGCCTGGTGCCGGGCGGCCGGCGGTGCCGCGCTCACCCTCGAGCGCCCCGGGATCGCGGCGCTGCTGATCGGCAGCGGGCTGGTCACCGCGATTCCGCTGTTCCTGTTCGCTTACGGGGCCCGTGCACTGCCCTACTCGACGCTCGGGGTGCTGCAGTACATCGCCCCGAGCCTGCAGCTGCTGTGCGGCGTGCTCCTCTATCACGAGAGCTTCCGGCCCGCGCTGGCGGCGGGCTTCGCGCTCATCTGGGTGGCGCTGCTGATCTACGCGGCCGATGGCCTGTGGCGGGCGCGGAACGCGCCGCGCGCGCTGCGCGTCTGAGCCCCTAGCCCCTGGCGCGCGAGATGTATTCGCCGCTGCGGGTGTCGATGCGGATCACTTCGCCCTCGTTGATGAACAACGGCACGCGCACCACCGCGCCGGTCTCGACCTTGGCGGGCTTCTGGCCACCGGTGGCGGTGTCTCCGCGCAGACCCGGGTCGGTCTCGATGATCTTCAGCTCGATGTGCGGTGGCGGCGTGACCACCAGTGGCACGTTGTTCCACAGGGTGACGACGCACACCACGCCGTCCTTGAGCCACTGCGCGTTCTCGCCCACGGCCGACTTGCCGGCGGTGTACTGCTCGAAGCTCTCCGGCACCATGAAGTGCCAGAAGTCCCCGTCCTGGTAGAGATACTGCATGTCGGTATCGACGACGTCCGCGGCCTCGAGTGATTCCCCGGACCTGAAGGTGCGCTCGATCGTGCGGCCGGTCTTGAGGTTGCGCACCTTGATGCGATTGAACGCCTGACCCTTGCCCGGCTTGACGAACTCGTTCTCGATCACGGTGTAGGGATCGCCGTCGAGCAGGACTTTCAGACCCCCGCGGATCTCGCTGGTCGTGTAGCTGGCCATGGTCGGTCTCGCGTTTGTAAGAGCTGCGGCCGGCGCGGCCGCGCAAAAGGGCCGCGTATGATAGCGGCATCGCCCCACCCCCGCCAGCGCACCCGTCTCACCGGCGGCGCTTTCCGCGAGTTCGCGCACACGGAGCGGCGCTATGCGGGTGCTAGAATCGACGCGTCATTGCGGGCGCACCCCCACGGAGGCCGACTTGACCGAGCAGGACGCCGTTCCGCTCATAGTGCTGAGCTCTGCGCGCGAGCCGGTCGAAGCCGTCAACAGCATCCTGCGGCGCGCGGGACGACCGGCCCATTGCACCTGGATCCCGGCGCTGCGCGATCTGGGTGATGCGCTCACGCAGCTCAACCCCCAGATCCTGGTGCAGGTGGCCGACGGCCACGAGGAGCTCGGCTCGGTGATCCGCCTGCGCGACCGGCTGGCGCCCGGCGTGCCGGTGTTGTTGCTGACACCGGCCGTGGACGAGACGCGCATCGCCGCGGCGATGGCGCTCGGCGCACGCGACGTCGTGACGCTCGCCAACACCGAGCGCCTGCGGGCAGTGATGCTGCGCGAGCTCGAGGTCTTTCGCACCGGGCGCACGCTCCATGCCACGCTGAAATCCGCGCAGGAGGCACGCACCCAGCTCGGCAATGTGCTGCAGCGCTCCAACGACGCGATCATTCAGGTGCAGGAGGGAATCGTGGTCGACGCGAATCCCGCGTGGCTGGAGCTGTTCGGCGTCGAGGGCGGCGTCGCCGGGGAGCCGGTGATGGACCTGTTCGAGGACTCCACCCACGCGGCGCTGCGCGGGGCACTGGCGGCGTGCCTGCAGGGACGCTGGAAGGCCGGTCAACCGTTGCGGGCCAACGCGCTGCTCGGAGACGGCAGCGTGCTGCCCATCGAGATGACGCTCGCGCTCGGGGAGCACGAAGAGGAGCAATGCGTCAGCCTGATGGTGCCATCCAGGCCGAGCGAGGAGCGCCGCACCCTCGAGCGCCCCGCGGGGGCCGCTGAGAGCGGTAGCGCTCTGCTGGCGCGGCCCGAGCTCCTCGAAGCGCTCGCGCGGCGCCTGGCGACCCCGGCTGCGGGCGGCATGCGCTGCCTGGCGGTCATCAAGCTCGACAAGTTCGCGGATATCGAGCGCGTGGTCGGCGCCACGGCGAGCGAGGACATCCTGGTGGAGTTCGCGCGGCTGCTGAAGGACACGTTACATCCCAAGGAAGTCGCCGGGCGCTTCGGCGGTGTGCGCTTCATGGCGCTGCTGGAGCGCGGCAACGAGCACGACATCAACGCGTGGGGCGAGCGGCTGCTGGCGCGCATGCAGAAGCAGGTGATGCGCGTGCACGACAAGGCGGTGTCGGTGACCTGCTCCCTGGGGCTGTCGGTCGTGTCACCCGGCCAGGTCAAGGTCGACGCGGTGATTGCCGATGCGCTCGAGTGCGCCAACAAGGGCGCCGCCCGCGGCGGCAATCAGAGCATCATGTCGGACCGCGCCGACAATGACAGCCGCGTCATGTCCTATGACAAGGTGTGGGTGAAGCACATCAAGGCGGCCCTGATGGAGAACCGCTTCCGGCTGGTGCAGCAGCCCATCGCGAGTCTCGAGGGCGAGCGTCCCGGCATGTACGACGTGCTGGTGCGCATGATCGACCAGCAGGGCCGGGAAGTGCTGCCGTCGGAATTCATGGCGGCCGCCGGGCGCAATGATCTGCTCAAGAACATCGACCGCTGGGTGGTCGGCGCATCGCTGTCGTTCGCGGCGCAGAAGAAACCCGAGTGCCTGTTCGTGCGCCTGTCGAAGGAGACCGTGCGGGATGCGGGCTTTCTCGAGTGGCTCGACAATCACCTGCGCTCGAGCCGCGCCGAGCCGCAGCGGCTGTGCTTCCAGATCACCGAGGAGAGCGCGGCGAGCTACCTGACGCAGGTCAAGGCGCTCGCCGCCGTGCTGCGCTCGCGGCGCTTTCGCTTCGCGCTCGAGGGCTTCGGCTCCGGACGCGACAGCGCCGGCCTGCTCGAATCAGTGGCGCTGGATTTCGTGAAAATCGACGGCACCATCATCCAGGAGCTGGCGGCGGATCCGCAGCTGCAGCAGCGCGTGCGCGCGCTGGTCGAAGCCGCACGCAAGCGCAACGTCCAGACCATCGGCGAGCGGGTCGAGGACGCCAACACCATGGCCGTGCTGTGGCAGGTGGGCGTGCAGTACATCCAGGGCTACTTCATCAACGAGCCCGAGCAGGTGGTGATGGCCGAGCGCTGAAGCGCCGCCTCAGAAGCTCACGCCCAGGCCCAGGTCAAAGCGCCTGAAGCCCTGGTTGAGCTGGAACCACTGATAGTCGCCCTTCAGCACCAGGTGTGTGCCGACGTAGAAGTTGGCACCGGCGGTGAACACCCGATCCTCGCTCCGCGGCCAGTATCCGAAGTCCCCGCCCGACAGCGGCACCAGCCCGGGAGGGACCACCGGGCCGCGGGTGCCGGCGTAACTGGCGCCCAGGTTGTAGCGCTCCCAGCGAACGAAGGGCGCCGCCTGATAGTCACCCTGCTCCCACAGCCGATAGGCGCCCTGCAGGAAATATCCATAGAACGATGACGGCAACGGGTTGGGAGAGCCCGGGTGTGCCGCGTTCGCCGGTCCGGTGTTGCTGATCGAGCCGCGCGCGTAGAGCGCCGACAGGTCGAGCTTCCCGGGCATCCAGCGCGCGTGCGCCTCCCACAGCGTGACGCGCGGATCGCCCGGTGCGCTCGACTCGCCGCTGCTGAGCGCGCCCCCGAGGAGCAAGGCCGGAACGCCGTAGTAGCTGAGCGCAGCGTACTGCGACAGGTGCCGCGCGTTTGCCAGCGCCAGCTCCTGGTGCGTCGCCTGCAGCGGCGCCGTGCCGCTGTTCGCCAGGGCGAGCGCACTCGTGTACGGCGGGAATGCCGGGGCGAAGTCCCACTTCGACAGATCAAAGCCGGTGGTCAGCCCGACGTTCCAGCCAAATCCCACGCGGCTGTCGCCGTGCAGGTTGAAGCCGCCCTCGCGCCAGGTGCTGGGGATGATCAGGGTCTCGACGAAATTGCGTTGCACGCCGTAGAAGCGCGTGGGCTCGTGATGCTCGTTGAGAAACCCGAAGGGCATCAGGAACAGACCGCCGCGGGCGCTGAGCGCCTCGCTGAAGGCGCGGTCGACGTAGAACTGCTCGACCTCGAACTCCCCCGGGTCGCTCCCCGAGGCCACCGCGTGCTCGACTTCGTATTCGGAGTTGAATTCGGTGCGCTCATCAAAGGAGTAGCCGAGGCCGAACACCGCGCGCGCCAGATCCGCCCGTGCCTGGTTTCCATAGCGCGTGGGATCGATGTAGTACATCTCGCCGTAACCCCACAGGCGTACCCCGGCCGCCAGCGCCGCAGCGCCCGGCGTCGAGGGCGGCGCGGGTGTTGGCAGGGCGGATGAGTTTGCGGCCGCCGGTGGCGCAGCGCTCGGCGTCGGGGGCGCCGCGGGTGTTGACGGCGTCACGGACGGCGCCGCGAGCGGGCCGGTCAGCTGCGCCAGCGCCCGCTCGAGCCGCGCGAGCCGCTCGCGCAAGGAGCGATTCTCCTCTGTCAGCTGCTGCAGCTGCGCCTGCACCGGTGCCAGTTGCGCCTGCATGTCGATCAACCGCGCATCGTCCGCAGCGGCAGCGATAGCAGTGGCGCAGGGCGCCAGCGGGCAAGCCAGGCTTGCGAGCAACAGGCCGCGAGCTCGTTGGCCAACGATCTTCGCCATGACTCTCCCACTCCCATGGGCTGTACGCGGCCCTAAGGGGTCCAAATGCTAATGCGAATCATTCCTATTAGCAACCGAGGCGGTCGCTTGCGTGCTGGGCCCAGGGGGTGGAATCGCCGACCGCTCGGGCTGCGTCGCCCGCTCGAGCCGCTAGGGCGGCGGCAGCAGCGTTTCCAGCCGGTCGATCTGGCGCGGCCAGCCGCGCTTGAGCACCGCACCGCGCTGCGCGCGCTCGCCGACATAGTCCTGCAGGTCACGCCACTCGAGAACCTTCTGCTGCTCGCCCGACCAGAGGACGAGACTCGCCTTCGGCGCCACCACCGCCACCGCGGTCATGAGTTCCGTGCGCGCCGCGGCCTTCTTGGCAGGGATGTCGTAGAGCTTGTTGCCCTTGCCGCGCGGCATCTCGGGCACCTCCCCCACCGGGAAAGCGAGGAGCTTGCCTTCGCTGCTGACGACCGCGACGAGGGAGTCCGCCGATGCTACCGGTGCCGGCGCCAGTACGTGCGCGTTCTCGGGCACGTTGAGCACGGTCTTGCCGGCACGCCGGTCGGTGATGAGGTCCTTCAGTCGCGCGGTGAAGCCATAGCCCGCATCGCTCGCCAGCAGCCACAGATCCTCCGGCTCCCCGATCATGACGCCGGCGAACTTCGCGCCATCGGGCGGATCGAGACGGCCCGAGAGCGGCTCACCCTGCCCGCGCGCCGAAGCGAGCGAATGCGCCGGCAGCGTGTAGGTGCGTCCGGTGCTGTCGATGAACACCGCCGGCTGCAGGCTCCGTCCGCGCGCGAGCGACTGAAAGTCATCACCGCTCTTGTAGGAGAGCGCGCGCGGATCGATGTCGTGACCCTTGGCCGAGCGCACCCAGCCGCCGGTGGACAGCACCACGGTCACCGGCTCGTTGGGGATCAGGCTCGCCTCATCGATCGCCTGGGCCGCCTCGCGCTCGATGATCTTGGTGCGCCGCTCGTCGCCGTACGCTTGCGCATCGGCGCGGATCTCGGTGGCGATGAGCTTCTTCAATTTCGCCTTGCTTCTGAGCAGCGTGTCGAGCTCGTCGCGTTCCGCGGACAGGCTCTTCTGCTCCTCGCGGATTTTCATCTCCTCGAGCTTCGCGAGGTGGCGCAGGCGCGTGTTCAGGATCTCCTCGGCCTGCTCGTCGGAGAGCTTGAAGCGCTTCATCAGCAGCGGCTTCGGCTCGTCCTCGCGGCGGATGATGCGGATCACCTCATCCAGATTCAGGAAGGCGATGAGCAGACCATCGAGGATGTGCAGACGCTTGCCGACCTTGTCCAGCCGGTACTGCAGGCGGCGCGTGACGGTCGTGGTGCGGAACTCGAGCCACTCGCCGAGGATCTCCTTCAGGCCCATCACGCGCGGGCGGCCGTCGAGCGCGATGATGTTGAGGTTGACGCGGTAGTTGCGCTCCAGGTCGGTGGTCGCGAACAGGTGGTTCATGAGCTCCACCAGATCGATGCGGTTGGAGCGCGGCACCACGACCAGGCGGGTCGGATTCTCGTGATCGGACTCGTCGCGCAGGTCATCCACCATCGGCAGCTTCTTGGCGCGCATCTGCTCGGCGATCTGTTCCTGCACGCGCGCCGGCGACACCTGGTAGGGGAACGCCGTGATGACCACGTTGCCGTCCTCGATCTCCCAGGTGGCGCGCGCCTTGAACGAGCCGACGCCCTTGTCGTAGAACTCCTTCAGGTCCGCGCGTGGCGAGATGATCTCAGCGCCGGTCGGCAGGTCCGGGCCCTTCACGTGCTTCATGAGCGCCGCCATCGTGGCCTCGGGCTCCTCCAGCAGCTGGATGGCGGCGGCGGCTACCTCGCGCAGGTTGTGCGGCGGAATATCGGTCGCCATGCCGACCGCGATGCCGGTGGTGCCATTGAGCAACAGGTTCGGCAGCCGCGCCGGCAGGATCACCGGCTCCTGCAGCGTGCCGTCGAAATTGGCCGTCCAGTCCACCGTGCCGTCGGAGAGCTCCCCGAGCAGCACGTCGGCGTATCTGGTGAGCTTCGCTTCCGTGTAGCGCATGGCCGCGAAGGACTTCGGGTCATCCTGCGAGCCCCAGTTGCCCTGGCCGTCAACCAGTGGATAGCGATAGGCGAAGGGCTGCGCCATGAGCACCATGGCCTCGTAGCAGGCCGTGTCTCCGTGCGGATGGAACTTGCCGAGCACATCGCCCACGGTGCGCGCGGACTTCTTGTGCTTGGAGACCGCCGACAGCCCGAGCTCGCTCATGGCGTAGACGATGCGCCGCTGCACGGGCTTCAGCCCGTCACCGAGCGCCGGCAGCGCCCGGTCGAGAATCACGTACATCGAGTAGTCGAGGTAGGCCTTCTCGGTGAAGGTGCGCAGCGGCTGGCGCTCGACGCCCTCGAAGTTCAGTTCCTGGTTCTCGGGAGGCATGTCTACACCTGAACGTCCGCGAGGTTGCCCTTCTCTTCGAGCCACTCGCGCCGGTCGGCGGCGCGCTTCTTCGCGAGCAGCATGTCCATGAGCTGATCGGTGTTGTCCTTGCCGTCGATGGTGAGCTGCACCAGGCGCCGCGTGCGCGGGTCGATGGTGGTCTCGCGCAGCTGCGTCGGGTTCATCTCCCCCAGGCCCTTGAAACGCGTGACCGTCGCCTTGGTGCGCGGGCTCTCCTTCTCGATCTTCTTCAGCAGCTGGTCGCGCTCGGCGCCATCGAGCGCGTAGTGCACCTGCTTGCCGGCATCGATGCGGTAGAGCGGCGGCATGGCCACGTGCACGTGTCCGTGCGCCACCAGCGGACGGAAATGCCGCAGAAACAGCGCGCACAGGAGGGTGGCGATGTGCTGACCGTCGGAGTCCGCATCCGCGAGGATGCAGACCCTGTGATAGCGCAGCTGGGAGAGGTCGCTCGAGCCGGGCTCGATGCCGAGCGCGACGCAGATGTCGTGCACTTCCTGGCTGCCCGCGATCTCGCCCGCATCGAGCTCCCAGGTGTTCAGGATCTTGCCGCGCAGCGGCATGATGGCCTGGAAATCCTTGTCGCGCGCCTGCTTGGCGGAGCCACCCGCGGAGTCGCCCTCCACCAGGAACAGCTCGGAGCGCTTCGGGTCCTGGCTGGTGCAGTCGGCGAGCTTGCCGGGCAAGGCCGGGCCGCCGGTCAGGCGCTTGCGTACCACACGTTGCGCGGCCTTGGCCCGCTCCTGCGCGTTGGCGATCGCGAACTGCGCGATGCGCTCGCCGGCATCCGGATGGCGGTTGAGCCACAGCGCCACGGAATCGCGCACGAAGGCTTCCACCAGCGCGGCGGCATCGCGCGAGCCGAGCCGCTCCTTCATCTGTCCGGCGAACTGCGGCTCGTGGATCTTCACCGACAGCACGTAGTTCGCCTTGTCCCACACGTCCTCGGGGGTGAGCTTGATGCCGCGCGGCACGAGATTCCTGAATTCGCAGAACTCGCGCACCGCCTGCGCCACGCCCGCGCGCAGCCCGTTCACATGGGTGCCGCCTTCGATGGTGGGGATCAGGTTGACGTAGCTCTCGCCGATCGGTGCTGCCGCATCCGGCGCCCAGCACAGTGCGTAGTCGACCGCGTCGTTGTCGCCCTCACGCGTGCCGGTGATGGGCTCGGCGGGAATGCGCTCGAGCTTGCCCAGCTCCTCGATGAGATAGGCGCCGAGATCCCCGCTGTAGAACCACTCATCCTTCTCGCCGCTCGCTTCGTTCCTGAACGTGACGCGCAGGCCCGGGCACAGCACCGCCTTCGCCTTGAGGGTGTGCTTGAGCTGCGGCACGGAGAACTTGTCCGAATCGAAGAACTTCGGATCGGGCCAGAAGCGGATGGTGGTGCCGGTGTTGCGCTGGCCGACGGTGCCGGTCTCCTCGAGCTTGGAGGCGATCTTGCCGTCCTTGAAGCTGATGTTGTATTGCTTGCCACCGCGCTTGATCCAGCACTCGAGGTGCTTCGACAGCGCGTTCACCACCGAGACACCGACCCCGTGCAGACCACCGGAGAATTTGTAGTTCTTGTCGGAGAATTTGGCGCCGGCGTGCAGGCGCGTGAGGATCAACTCCGCGCCGCTCACCTTCTCCTTGGGATGGATGTCGACCGGCATGCCGCGGCCGTCGTCCTCCACCTGCAGCGATCCGTCCTTGAAGAGGGTGACGTCGATCTGCTTGCAGTAACCGGCGATCGCCTCATCGACGCTGTTGTCGATGACCTCGTGCGCCAGGTGATTGGGCCGTTGCGTGTGGGTGTACATGCCCGGCCGTCGCCGGACGGGCTCGAGGCCGCTCAGGACCTCGATATCGGAGGCGGTATACGACTGGCTCATCCGGCTGCGTGGATCATCCGTGGCTGGCGCCGCGTGCGCGCGGCGATCTTAGCAGACCGCACGCTGATCGCCGGCGTTAGGCGAAGTCGGCCACCAGCGCGAGCCGTATCGCCGCGGGCACTTCGTGCACGACATAGCGATAGTGCTCGTGATCGACGCCCACGGCGAGCATCGCTCCGGCCTTCAGGCTGGCGATCATGCCGGGGGTGAGCTCGAAGCGCAGAAAATGCACCGCCGAGGTCTTCTCCTCGTTCTCCCGCTCCAGATCCTCGTCGGCAATCGCGAACACGCGCGCGTGAGCGGCCACCTGCACCCAGCAGCCATCCTCGATACCCTTCAGGCGCGCCAGTGCCTGCGCCCGCTCCGCGGGTTGCGCATATTCGATCAGCAGCGTCACCTTCCAGTTGCTGCCGTCCGGGATCAGCGGGTTGAAGGCGCCGAGCTCATCCGCGATGCCCTGCGGCTCGAAGATCCGCTCGGTGCGCAGCATCTCCTGCACCTGGTACTGAATCGTGAGCCGATCCTCGAAGCACCAGGTGGTGTCCGGCCCGATCGCGAGCCGGCGCTCGCCCTTGTGACGCAGCACCCGCGCGCGGAATGCCGGCCGCTCGCGGGCGTACTGCTCGAGCGACATGAGGTCCGTGGCCACGAGCTTCTCCATGTCAGGTGAGTCCGTACGCGATCCGCAGCAGCCGCAGCGGATGCTCGGGGGCGCGCGGCTGCGCGAGGCCGCTCGCGATCTGCTGAGCCGCCATCGGGCAGTCGCTGGCGTAGTGATCGGCCTGCGCGCTCTCGACCCGCTGCACCACCGCTCGCCCGATCCGGACCGAAGCGGCGCGCGACTCGTGCTTCACGCCGTAGGTGCCGTTGTGCCCCGAGCAGCGCTCGATGGTGTCGACGCTGGTGCCCGGCACGAGCCGCATCACCTCGCGCGTCTTCAGCCCGATGTTCTGCACCCGCAGGTGACAGGGCACGTGGTAGCTCACCTTGCCGAGCGTCGCCTTGAAGTCGGTGCGCAGCAGCCCCGCCTCGTGACGCAGCATGAGATATTCGAACGGATCGAACATGCGCGCGGCGACCTGGCGAACCTGCGCATCCTCGGGGTACATCAGCGGCAGCTCCTGCTTGAACATGAGCACGCACGAGGGAATCGGCGCCACCAGGTCGTAGCCGGCATCCACGGCCCGCGCCAGCTGCGGGATGTTGAACTCCTTGAGCCTCGCGACCGCCTCGAGGTCGCCGAGCTCGAGCCGCGGCATTCCGCAACAACGCTCCTGCGCGAGCAGCGTGATCTCGATGCCGTTGTGCGCGAACACCGCCACCAGGTCCTCGGCGAGCGCCGGCTCGTTGCGGTTGCCATAACAGGTGGTGAACAGCGCGACCCGCCCGCTGGTCGCCGCCGTCGCCTGCACCGCGCTCGCCCCGGGCGCAGCCGTGGCGCGCGCCGTGCTGCCAAGATACGCCAGGCGCTTGCGCGCGCTACGCGCGTGGTACTGCGGCAGCGGCGCCGTGCGGTCGACCCCCAGGGTCTTCTCCAGCAGCGCGCGGCCTGAGGCGGTGCGGTTGACCGCGTTCACCAGCTCCGCCACCACCGGAATCCCGGCGAGCCTGCCGACGGCATCGGTCGCGGTGAGTGCGCGCTCGCGCAGCGTGAAGCCCGTCGTGCGCGCGCGCACCGCCTTCGCGCGCAGCATCAGGTGCGGGAAGTCGACGTTCCAGGGATGCGGCGGCACGTACGGGCACTTGGTCAT
The DNA here is from genome assembly GCA_035300445.1 of Steroidobacteraceae bacterium. Taxonomy (GTDB): domain Bacteria; phylum Pseudomonadota; class Gammaproteobacteria; order Steroidobacterales; family Steroidobacteraceae; genus 13-2-20CM-66-19. The sequence continues at coordinate 37,761 of DATGVL010000051.1, read as the reverse complement.
GAAGCACATGTCGCACAGGTAGCAGTGATCCACGACCTGCCAGAACACCCGCCGCTCAACGCCCGCCACTTCGCCCTGCGCGGTGCCATCCACCGCGTCGAACAGCGTGGGAAAGGCGTTGCACAGGCTGAAGCAGCGGCGGCAGCCGTGGCAGATGTCGAACACGCGCTCGAGTTCTTTCTCCAGCGCGCCGCCGTCGTAGAACTTCGGGTCGCCCCACTCGAGCGGGTGGCGGGTGGGAGCCTCCAGGCTCCCCTCGCGTGCGCCCGGGGCGGAACCCAGGCGCGGTGGCGTAGTGCTCATGCGCGCAATCGGGCGCTCAGGCGCTGGCAGCGCCAGTTGAGCGCGCGGGGCGCAAGCTCAAATGCCGTCCAGGGCCTTCTGGAAGCGATTGGCATGCGAGCGCTCGGCCTTGGCGAGCGTCTCGAACCAATCGGCGATTTCCCCGAAACCTTCCTCGCGCGCAGCTTTCGCCATGCCGGGGTACATGTCGGTGTACTCATGGGTCTCACCGGCGATGGCGGCCTTCAGATTGAGCCGGGTCTCCCCGATGGGCAGCCCGGTTGCCGGATCACCCACCACCTCCAGATACTCCAGATGCCCGTGAGCGTGGCCGGTCTCGCCTTCCGCGGTGGAGCGAAACACCGCCGAGACGTCATTGAACCCTTCGACGTCGGCCTTCTGCGCGAAATACAGATAGCGCCGGTTGGCCTGCGATTCTCCGGCGAACGCATCCTTGAGATTCTTCTCCGTCTTGCTGCCTTTGAGATTCATGGCATTCCCTCACTTAGACTTAGACTCGGTCTAACCCAAGCGTACGACTCTATCGCCGCACCGCAAGTGGCGTCAACCCCGCGTTGACCCTCGTACCGCGCGCTGTGTAACGTTGCGCGCCCCTGGCTTACCGGCCCAAGCCTTTCAGGAGCGACGCCGCGTGACGCGCAACAGCAAAGGCCCCGATTTCGAGCAGGCGCTCGCGGAGCTCGAGGCCCTGGTGGAGCGCCTCGAGCGCGGCGATCTGCCCCTCGATGAGGCGCTGAAGATCTTCGAGCGCGGCGTCGTGCTCACGCGCCACTGCCAGGGCTCGCTCCAGGCCGCGCAGCAGAAGGTCGAGATCCTCCTGAAGCGCAGTGGCCAGCCCGGCGCATCGATCGAGCCGTTCGAGGAGGCTTCCGACGAGGCCGAGGGCGCGGCGCCCGACCCGCAGTGACGGACGCGCAGGTCGGGCACGCGCAGCTTGCGGATGTGCGGCGGTTGCCCACTCGCGCCAGTTGAGTCTGCCGGTACGCCGGCGGTGCCCCACCGAGGCGCCGACGGAGCGGCCACTGTCGGCCCTGCCGCGCCGCCCGTGTACACTGATGCGCCGATGAGCTCACCGCCCGACAACTACCCGCTGCTGTGCGCGATCGAGTCGCCGGCGGATCTGCGCCGCCTGCCGGCGGGCAAGCTCCCGGCGCTGGCTGCCGAGTTGCGCGCGTTCCTGATCCACAGCGTCAGCACGCGCGGCGGTCACTTTGCGGCAGGCCTCGGCACGGTGGAACTCACGATCGCCCTGCACTACGTGTTCGACACCCCGCGCGACCGTCTGGTGTGGGATGTCGGCCATCAGGCCTACCCGCACAAGGTGCTGACCGGGCGGCGCGAGCGGCTGCACACCATCAAGCAGGACGGGGGCCTGGCGCCCTTTCCGGCGCGCTACGAGAGCGAGTACGACACCTTCGGCGTCGGACACTCGAGCACCTCGATCAGCGCGGCGCTGGGCATGGCGGTGGCGGCGGCGCGCACCGGCGAGGATCGCCGCGTGGTGGCGATCATCGGCGACGGCGCCATGACGGCGGGCATGGCGTTCGAGGCGCTGAACCACGCCGGCTCACTGCCCGCGGACCTGCTCGTGATCCTCAACGACAACGACATGTCGATCTCGGAGAACGTCGGCGCCCTTTCCAATCACTTCGCGCGTGCGCTCTCGGGCCGGATGTACGCGCACCTGCGCGAGGGCGGCAAGAAGGTGCTGCGGCAGATGCCCACGGTGTGGGAGCTGGCGCGCCGCTCGGAAGAGCATCTGAAGGGCATGGTGCTGCCCGGCACGCTGTTCGAGGAGATGGGGTTCAACTACATCGGGCCCATGGACGGTCACGACGTCAAGGCCCTCGTCAGCACGCTGCGCAACATCCGCAAGCTGCGCGGACCACAGTTCCTGCACGTCGTGACGCGCAAGGGCAAGGGCTACGCCCCCGCCGAAGCCGACCCGATCAAGTGGCATGGGCCCGGGCCGTTCGACCCGGTGAGCGGCACGATCTTCAAGGAAAAGAGCACCGGACCCACCTACTCGCAGGTCTTCGGCCAATGGCTGTGCGACATGGCGGAGCGCGATCCGCGCATCATCGCCGTCACGCCGGCGATGCGCGAGGGCTCCGGCCTGGTCGAGTTCTCCAAACGCTTCCCCGATCGTTATTTCGACGTCGCGATCGCCGAGCAGCACGCGGTGACCTTCGCCGCGGGGATGGCCGCGGAGGGACTCAAGCCGGTGGTCGCGATCTACTCGACGTTCCTGCAGCGCGGCTACGATCAGCTCATTCACGACGTCGCGCTGCAGAACCTGCCGGTGGTCTTTGCGGTGGACCGCGCCGGCCTGGTCGGCAGCGACGGCGCGACCCACCAGGGGAGCTACGATCTGTCCTACCTGCGCTGCATTCCCAACACCGTGATCATGGCGCCGGCGGACGAGAACGAGTGCCGGCAGATGCTGTACACCGCGAGCACGCTCAACGGCCCGGCAATCGTGCGCTATCCGCGCGGCGCAGGTCCCGGAGCCGCGGTGAGCGCGGAGCTCACCGCGCTGCCGATCGGCAAGGCGCAGCTGCGGCGCGAGGGCAAGAGCGGGCTGGCGCTGCTGGCGTTCGGGGCGCTGCTGCCGCCGGCGCAGCCGATCGCGGAAGCCCTCGACGCCACGCTCGTCAACATGCGCTTCGTCAAGCCACTCGATGAGGATCTGGTGGTGTCGCTCGCCGCGCGGCATCGCGCGCTCGTGACCATCGAGGAGAACGCCACGCACGGCGGGGCCGGCTCCGCGGTCCTCGAGGTGCTCGCCTCCGAAGGTCTGCAGCTGCCGGTGCTGCAGCTCGGCATTCCCGACCGCTTCATCGAGCACGGCTCGCGCGAGGGGTGTTTGCGCGCCGCCGGACTCGACGCCGCCGGACTCGGCGCGAGCATCGAGCGCTGGTGGGCGCTGCAGTCGCCGGAACGCCTGCGCTCCGCCGGCGGCGCGTAACGCCCCGCGGCGCACGCTACCCAAAAAGAGGTATTCCGCGGCACTGCCGCGTCCCTAACAATGCAATTACGGATTTCCGGGCGTTTCCTGTAGGCTTTCCTCATGACTCCGCCGCTCGCCACCGCCAAGCTCGCGCGCACTGCCGTCACCGAGGTCGAGGACGTGCAGGCACGCCGCGACACGCGCGAGCTGCCCATCAACCGCGTGGGCGTCAAGGACATCAGCCACCCGGTGCGGGTCAAGGATCGATCCGCGGGCGAACAGCACACCATCGCCAGTTTCAACATGTACGTGAGCCTGCCGCACAACTTCAAGGGCACGCACATGTCGCGCTTCGTGGAGATCCTGCACGGCGAGCGCGAGATCTCGGTGGAGTCGTTTCGCGGCATGCTGCGTACCATGACCGAGCGGCTCGAGGCCGACACCGGGCACATCGAGATGAGCTTCCCGTTCTTCGTCATGAAGCGTGCCCCGGTCTCCGGCGTCGAGAGCCTGATGGACTACCGCGCCAGCCTCATCGGCGAGCACCGCCACGGCCACACCGAGATGTGGGTGCGGGTGTCGGTGCCGGTCACGAGCCTGTGTCCGTGCTCGAAGAACATCTCCGACTATGGCGCCCACAACCAGCGCTCGCACGTGACCATCACCGCAAAGCTGCGCAGCCACATGTGGATCGAGGAGCTCATCGAGATCGCCGAGAGCGAGGCCTCGTGCGAGCTGTACGGAATTCTCAAGCGCCCCGACGAGAAGTACGTGACCGAGCGCGCCTATGACAACCCGAAGTTCGTCGAGGATATGGTGCGCGACGTCGCCACCCGGCTGAACCTCGATGCGCGCGTGGCGGCGTACCTGGTGGAATCGGAGAATTTCGAGTCCATTCACAACCACTCGGCCTACGCGCTCATCGAGCACGACAAGGACGCCTGAGGGGTCAGGCGCCCGAGGGGTCCCGGCCTGCCATGTTGGCCCGAGCGGGCCCGCACACGCCGCGCGAGCGGCGCGCATGAAGATTTCTTAATGCGGCGCTCATTGCGGCCCGAGGTCGCGCCCTCTAACTTCTGCGCTGGTCTCAAGGCTCGTTCACGTGAGGACAGCGCGCATGAACATCATCACCGCATTCACCGCCATCGCCATCGTGGCTTGCGGCGCCGCCCTTGCCGCCGATCCACCCGCGGCGCCGTCGGCGACGCCGGTGAAGCATGCCTCGCTCAAGGTGTGCAACAAGCAGGCGGACGCGAAGAAGCTCACCGGGCCGGTGCGCGCGCGGTTCGTCAGGGACTGCCGCGGCGGCAAGAGCTCCGCACCCTAGGCGGGCAGCTCGACCAGCACTTTGAGACCCGGGTCGTTGCTCTGCAGCTCGAGCCGCCCGCGGTGCAGGCGCGCAATGGCCGCGACCAGACTCAGGCCGAGGCCGCTCCCCTCCTGCTTGGCGCCCGACCCGAAGCGCACGAACGGTTGCACGGCGCGCATCCGGTCCTGGGTGGCGATGCCCGGGCCGTTGTCGCTGACGGTGAGCTGCACGCAGTCGCTCAGGCGCCGCACGGCGACCTCGATGCGCCCGCCCGCGGGCACGTACTTCAGTCCGTTCTCGATGAGATTGGTGAGCAGTTGCGCGAGCAGCTGGCGATTGCCCTGCGCGATGGCCGAGGCGTCGCGCCGGCAGGCGAGCGCGAGGCCCTGCGCTGCGGCGACCGGCTCGAACAGCTCGACCAGCTCGGCGGCAAGTTCACCGACATCCACCGACGCCGCGGATGCGAGTGGTGCGCCGGATTCGGCGAGCGCGATCTGCAGCAGCGTGGCGAGCGTTCGCTGCAGATGATCGACTTCCCGCAATGCCGACTCGATCGACTCGTGCACCGCCGGCTCGAGCGGCGGTGAGCGCAGCAGCAACGCGTCCATGCGGGTGCGCAGCCGGTGCAGCGGCGCGCGCAGATCGTGCGCGGTGCTGTCGAAGGTCGCGCGCAGCGTGACGGCCTGCTCCTCGAGACGATCGAGCACCCGGTTGACCGACGCCGCGAGCGCGTCGAACTCGTCATTGGCACCGGCCACCGGCAGCCGCAGCCCGGTCTCACCCGCCATGATGCGCTGGCAGGTGCTGGTCACCTCGCCCACCCGCCGCGCCAGCTTGTGGCTGAACCAGAAACCGGCCAGCGCCGCCGCCAGCGTCGACAGGCCGATGCCCCACAGCGCGGCGAAACGGAATTTCTCGGCAAAGCGCCGCCCCTGTGAGATATCCGTTCCCACCAGCAGCAGGTCCCCGCCCGGCAGCGTGCGTACCGCGGCGCGTACCGGATGCACCGCGCGCCGTCCCGGCTCGACGGTGGCGATCTCGAACTCCGGCCAGCGCCCCGCGGGCATGCCGTCGAACGGCCAATGGGTCACGTTGCCGGCGATGCGCTCGAAGTTGGCGTCGGCGATCATGTAGACCGCCCCGATGCGACCCCAGCTCTCGATGCGCAGGTTGATCTCATCCGTGACGCCGGGCACGCCGCTGCGCGCGAACTTCTCCTCGAGGCTCTTGAGCTCGGTGTCGATGATCAGGTCCACCTCGTCGGTGATCAGGCTTTCGGTGAGCAGGTAGGCGCTGCCGAGCGTCACGCTGACCGCGAGCGTCACCAGCAGCGTGTAGCCCACCGACAGGCGGAAGGCCGTGGTATTGAACAGTGCGGGGCGCACGGATCAGGTGTCGGTGCGCAGCACGTAGCCCGAGCCGCGTACGGTGTGGATCAGCGGGTGGTCGGTGTCGCGATCGATCGCCTGCCGCAGGCGGCTGATGTGTACGTCGATGAGATTGCTCTGCGGGTCGAAGTGCAGATCCCACACGCCCTCGAGCAGCATGGTGCGCGTCACGACCTGTCCGGCGCGGCGCATGAGAAATTCCAGCAGCTTCAGCTCCCGCGCCGTGAGCTCCACCGCGCGCCCGCCGCGCGTCACCCGCCGCGCCAGCAGGTCGAACTCCAGGTCCTCGACTTTCAGGCGCGTGGTGTGGGGCGAGCCGGCGCGGCGGCGCAGCAGCGCTTCGATGCGCGCCAGCAGCTCCGCGAACGCGAACGGCTTGGTGAGATAGTCATCGCCACCGGCCTTGAGCCCGCGGATGCGGTCATCCACGCTGCCGAGCGCCGACAGCACCAGCACCGGAGTCAGGATACCCTTGGCTCGCATCAGCTCGATGATCGCAAGCCCGTCGACGTGCGGCAGCATGCGGTCGGTCACGACGAGGTCGAACTGCCCCTCGGTGGCGCGCAGCACCCCTTCACGCCCGTCGACGGCATGATCGACACTGTAGCCGCTCTCGCGCAGGCCCTTGACCAGAAAGCGTGCGGCCTCGGCGTCGTCCTCGATGAGCAGTACGTGCACGGGCGACAGAGTAGGAGCCGGCGCCGCCGCCGCGCAAGAGTCGCCGCGGGCTTACGCGGCGGAGGGGCGGGCGCGTTCGGCGCTTTGCAGTCGGGCGATGAGTGCGCTCAGGAACACCCGGTTGAAACGCAGCTGGCAGGACGCGGATACCTGCTCGAGCAGCGTCGAGCTCACCTTCAGCACCGTCACCGCCGCGGCCGCGCGGATGGTGGCGGTGCGCTTGGCGCCGGGCACGTAGCTCGCCTCGCCGAAGCAGTCGCCGGTATCGAGCGCGCCGACGCGCTGGCTGTGCCGCTCGACCACGCAGTTGCCGGTGACCAGGATGTAGAAGCGATCGTCCATCTCGCCTTCCTTGACGATCTCCTCGCCCGCCGCATAGTCCTGCCAGCTGCTGGCGCGCAGCACTTCCCAGATCTCGGCGTGCGAGAACTCGTGGAAGAACTTCAGGCGCCGCAGTACGCCGAACTGTTCCTGGCGGTCGATGCGCGCGTTGGCCTCGCGCAGCCGCTGGTGCACGCGGGTGAGGTCGGCGGCGAAGTCCAGGCCGCTCTTGCAGCGCTTGGCCGGCTCCTTCTGCAGCGCCAGCGCCACCACCGTCTCGAGCTCCTCCGGCACGTCCTTGCGCATCGTGTGGATCGGCGGCGGCGTCGCGTACACGATCTGGTGCAGGAGCTTCTGCAGATTGCCGGCGCGGAACGGTCGCGCGCCGGTGAGCAATTCGTACATCACCGCGCCGAGTGAATACAGATCGGAGCGGTTGGTGAGCTCGAAACTCTGCACCTGCTCCGGAGACATGTACGAGGGGCTGCCGGCGATGCCCTCGATGCGCGAGATGTCCGAATCCGACACCAGCGCGATGCCGAAGTCGATGATGCGCACGTCGCTGTCCTGCGTGAGCATGATGTTCGAGGGTTTGATGTCGCGATGGATCACGCCGCGCGAGTGCGCGTAGTGCAGCGCCTTGGCGCACTTGAACATGATCTCGACGGTGTCGTCGATGCGTAGCAGGTTGTCCGGACGGCAGTAAGCGGCCAGCGTGCGGGCCCCGTGCACGTGCTCGGTGACGATGTAGCAGTGGCCGTTTTCCTCGCCGGCATCGTAGATGGGCAGGATGTGCGGATGCTGCAGCATGCCGACCAGGTGCGCCTCGGAGAGAAACATCTTGCGGGCGATTTTTGCGCGCTCCTCGTCGCCGCCGGTGTCCATGTTGTAGACCTTGATGGCGACGTCGCGGCCGTAGTACGCGTCATGCGACAGGTACACGATACCGGTGCTGCCGCGGCCCACCTCCCTGACCACCGTGTACTTGCCGATCTTGTCCGGCATGCGTATGCCGGGCCGTGCAGGTGGAACGGATTTTGGTACCGAAGTTGGCATTGGGCGCGGCGCAGGTACGAAGAGGCGTGTCAGGATACGGTCTCGCCCCGCCATGCGACTGTGATGCAAGCCTCACGCCCCCGCACGCCACGAGCGCGGCGCCGGCGCGCTCGCGGCGCGAGGCTCCGGGCCGCTCAGGAGAAATGCTGATAACCGGAATGCGAGAACTCCATCACAGTACCGTCGCGAATCACGACCGCCCCCGGGGCGGCGCGCAGCGCGCCGATGCGGCTGTAGCCCCAGCGTTGCGGCGGCAGCTCGCTGAGCAGTGCCGGCAGCTTCTCCGGATGCACCGCGAAGCACAGCTCGTAGTCGTCCCCGCCGGTGAGCGCCAGCTCCCGTGAGCGCTGCTCCCCGAGCGTGCGCAGCAGCGCCTCGGACACCGGCACGGCGCCGAAGGAGATCTCGACCCCGGCGTGGCTCGCGTGCGCGAGCTTGCCGGCGTCCCCGAGCAGCCCGTCGGACACGTCGATGCAGGCGCTGGCGTGGCCGCGCAGCCGCTCCCCGAGCGCCATGCGCGGCGTCGGCAGCAGGAACCGCTCGCGCAGGTACGCGAGCGCCTCGGCGGGCGCCTGCAGCCGCCCCTGCTCGAGGGCCAGTCCCGCGGCCGCATCCCCCGGTGTACCGGAGACGAACAGCGCATCCCCGGCGCGCCCGCCGGAGCGCCGCAGCGCCTCACCCCGCGGCACCTGCCCGAGCAGCTGCACCGTCACGCACAGAGGTCCGCGCGTCGTGTCTCCGCCGACCAGCGCCACCTCGTGCGCACGCGCGAGCGCGCTGAAGCCCGCCGCAAACTCCGCCAGCCAGCCCTCGTCCGCATCCGGCAGTGTGAGCGCGAGCAGCGCCCAGGCGGGCCGGGCCCCCATCGCCGCAAGGTCGCTCAAGTTCACGGCGAGGGAGCGGTGGCCGATGGACGCCGGCGGGGATTGGTGCGGGAAGTGCACGCCGGCGACCAGCGTATCGGTGGCCGCAACCAGCTCGGCCTCGGGCGCGACGGCGAGCAGCGCGGCGTCGTCACCGATGCCGGCGAGCACATCGGGACGCTGCGCCCCGCAGGTGCTGAAGTACCGCTCGATCAGCGCGAATTCCGACAGCGGCATGTGCGCCTGCCCGCTCTAGTGCTCCGCCGGCCGCAACACACGCGCGGCGCGATCCAGCACGGCGTTCACGAACTTGTGTCCGTCGGTCGCGCCAAAGCGCCGCGCTAGTCCCACCGCCTCGTTGATGGCGACGCGGTACGGCACCTCCTGGCGGGCGCTGAGCTCGTACAGGCCGATGAGCAGGATGGCGTGCTCGATCGGATCGAGGAGCCGCGGCTCGCGGTCGCAGAGCGTCGCGAGCTGCGTGTCGAGCTGCTCGTGCGAGCGCCACACGCCCTCGATCAGGGCGCGGAAATACTCGCGGTCGGCGCGCGGCATGTCCTCGGCCTCGCCGAACTCCTGCACCAGGTCCTGCCACGGGCAGGCATTGAGCTGCCAGCGATACAGAGCCTGCAGCGCGAGCTTGCGCGCCACGGTGCGCGTGCCATGGTGCTCGCGGGCCGGCGCTGCGCTCATCGGCGCGCACCCCTCACAGGCGCGCCATGAGGCCGGCCATCTCGAGCGCGCACTGCATCGCTTCGCCCCCCTTGTTTCCAGCGGTGGTCGCGGCGCGTTCCAGCGCCTGCTCGAGCGAGTTCACGGTCAGCACACCGAAGGCGATCGGCACGCCGGTCTCGAGGCTGGCCAGCTGCAGGCCGCGAGCGCATTCACCGGCGACATAATCGAAGTGCGGCGTGTCGCCGCGGATCACGCACCCCAGGGCCACGAGGGCATCGTAACGGCCGCTGCCGGCGAGCTTGCGCGCCACCACCGGCAGCTCGAACGCGCCCGGCACGCGCACCACCGCCAGGTCGGCGGCCGCGCCGCCGCGCTCGAGCCACGCGCCCGTGGCCCCCTTGAGGAGACTGCCCACGATGAAATCGTTGAAGCGCGCCGCGACGATCGCGATCTTGCGCCCGTGGGCACTCACTTCACCCTCGATGAGTTGCGCGGCCGTCACCCCTCTTCCCCGACGTAACCCTCGACCTCCAGTCCAAAGGCGGAGATGCCGTGCATCTGTTTGGGTGCCGACAGCACCCGCATGCGCTTGACGCCCAGGTCCTGGAGAATCTGCGCCCCGACACCGAAGGTGCGCAGCACCACGCCCTCGGCGCGCGCCTGCGCCGCCTCCGCCGCCGCCGCGGCGGGGGCGAGCGTGCGCAGCGAATCGGCGAGCTCGCGGGCCGACTCCTGCTGGCGCAGCACGATGACCACGCCGTTGCCCGCCTCGGCGATGCGCTGCATGGCCGCGCGCAGTGTCCAGGCGCGCGTCGCCGCGTGTATGCCGAACAGGTCGCGCAGGGTGTCGGCGAGGTGCACGCGCACCAGCGGAGTCTCCGGGCCGTCGAGCCGCCCGCGGGCGAGCGCCACGTGCACCTCGAGGCTGGCGCGGTCCTGGTAGGCGTACAGGCGGAACTCGCCGAGCTCGGTCTGTACGCTGTGTTCCGAGATGCGCTCCACCGAGCGCTCGGTGCGCAGGCGATGGCGGATGAGATCGGCGATGGTGCCGATCCTGAGCTGGTGCCGGCGCGCGAATTCCTCGAGCTGCGGCCGGCGCGCCATGCTGCCGTCCTCGTTCATGACCTCGCACAGCACGCCCACCGGCTTACATCCCGCCAGACGGCACAGATCGATCGCAGCCTCGGTGTGCCCCGCGCGCACCAGCACCCCGCCGCGGCGCGCGCGCAGCGGGAAAATGTGCCCCGGACGGGCGAAATCGCCGGGCACGGACGCCTCATCCGCGAGCGCGCGGATGGTCGCCGCGCGGTCGGCCGAGGACACACCGGTGGTGGTGCCGGCGCGCACGTCCACCGACACGGTGAAGGCGGTGCGCTGCTGCTCGTCGTTCACCGGCACCATCTGCGGCAGCTCCAGACGCGCCAGGCGCTGCTCCTCCATCGGCACACAGATGATGCCGCTGGTGTGGCGGATCATGAAGGCGACCGCATCGGGCGTCACGCACTCGGCGGCCATGATGAGATCACCCTCGTTCTCGCGATCCTCATCGTCCATGACGACGACCATCCGACCGGCGCGCAGCTCGGCGAGAATCTCGGCGACGGAATCGAGCGCCGGCCCCTGGGGTGCGGGCGCGCCCTTACCGGTCAGTGACAGGACTTTGGACATGGTGTGCGGTCGGGTGATACGGCTTAGTCAGTATACCGGAAGCGCCCGCCGCCCCCGCGCGCACCAACTCACGCACCCACCGGCCGCGCACCTTCCCGCGCCAACGGCGGCCTCAACTCGCCGGCAGCGCCAGCAGCCGCGCCAGATAGCGCGCCACCTGGTCGACTTCGAGATTCACGCGCGCCCCCGCGCGCAGCGAGCCGAGAGTAGTGCCGGAGCGCGTGTGGGGAATGATGTTGACACCGAAGCTCACCTGCTGCACCGCGTTGATGGTGAGACTCACCCCGTCGACGGCGACCGAGCCCTTGGGCGCGAGGTAACGCGCGAGCGGCGGCGGTACGCCGATGCTGAGGCGCACGGAACGCGCGTCCTCGCTCAGCTCCAGGACCTGCGCCACACCGTCGACGTGTCCCGACACCAGGTGTCCGCCGAGCGCGTCCCCGGCCCGCAGTGCGGGCTCGAGATTCACCGCGGCTCCGGGCTGCAGGTCACCGAGGGTGGTGAGCGCGAGCGTCTCGCGCGATACGTCGGCCGCAAAGCTGCGCGCCTGCACCGCAGTCGCGGTCAGACAGCACCCCTGCACGCAGATACTGTCACCGACGCGAACGCGCGACAGGTCGAGTTGCCCAGCCGCGATCACCAGGCGCACGTCCCCGCCGCGCGCCTCAAGCGCCTGCACCGTGCCGATGTCCTGGACGATTCCGGTGAACACTGCAGCTCCTGCGGCGGAGGCTTCAGCCGCTCACCGCGGGCGCCGGCTCGACGCCGGGGCGCAGCCGCAGCCGCAGGTCATCACCCAGCTGTCGGGTGCCGATGAGCGTGAAGGCGTGCGCCTCGTTGAGGGCGCGCAGCTCCGGAAGCTCGAAGAGCGGTCGCGCCTTGTCGCCGAGCAGCTTCGGCGCCACGTACAACAACAGCTCGTCCACCAGCGACTGTCGCACCAGCTCGCCCGCCAGCTTGGCTCCCGCTTCGACCTGCACCTCGTTGCATTCCAGCTCGGCGAGTCTATCGAGCACCGCGCCGAGCACCAACCGCTCGTCAGCCACCGGCACGGACTCGATGCGCGCTCCCCGGGCGCTGAGTGCCGCGCCTGCGCTCGCATCGTCCAGCGCCGCCATCGCCGTCAGGATCAACACCTCCCCGCCCGCGGTGAACAAGCGCGCGCCCGGCGGGGTGCGAAGCTGGCGATCGAGCACCACGCGCAGCGGCTGGCGTGGGCCGTGTCCGGATGAGGCGGCCGCCACCCGCACGTCAAGCTGCGGATCATCGGCGAGCACGGTACCGATACCCGTCAGGATAGCGGAGCTGCGCGCGCGCCAGCGCTGCACGTCAGCGCGCGCCGCTTCGCCGCTGATCCAGCGACTCGTGCCGCTGGCGAGCGCGCTGCGGCCGTCCAGGCTCATGGCGAGCTTGAGGCGCACCCACGGGCGTCCCTGCTGCATGCGCTTGACGAATCCGCAGTTGAGCTCCAGCGCTTCCCGCTCCAGCAGCCCCGCTTCGACCGCGACACCGGCAGCGCGCAGCGCCTCGGCGCCGCGCCCGTTCACCTGCGGGTTGGGGTCAGTAGCCGCGTACACGACGCGCGCGACGCCCGCTTGGATGAGCGCCTCGACGCACGGCGGTGTGCGGCCGTGGTGACAGCACGGCTCGAGCGTGACGTAGACCGTCGCGCCCGCCGCCTGCTCGCCGGCGGCGCGCAGCGCCACGACTTCCGCGTGCGCGTCCCCTGCGCGCGCATGCCAGCCTTCAGCGACGGTCTGCGTACCGTGTGCGATGACGCAACCCACGCGCGGGTTCGGGTCCGTGGTGGTGAGCCCGCGCGCGGCCAGGCTGAGCGCGCGCTGCATCGCCAGGCGGTCGTAGTCAGAGAACACGGGTCACGCTCATTTCTTGCCGCCGGACCCGGAAGTGGCGTCGTTCGCCGCGGGCTCCGCCGGCAGCAGCGGCAGCTGATCGCGATCGGCGGCGCGAGCCGTGGCGCGCTTGCGCGCCCGCGGCTGCGCCGCGGCCCCTGCCGGCGGACGCGCGCTGCGCAGCCGCTGGATCTCCTCGTGAAACGCCTCGACGTCCTCGAACTGGCGGTATACGGAAGCGAAGCGCACATAGGCCACCTCATCCAGGTGGCGCAGCTCCTCCATCACCAGCTCTCCGATCGCGCGCGCGGACACTTCCCGGTCCCCGAGGCTGCGCACCTTGTGCACCACGCGGCTGAGGGCCTCGTCGAGCTCGGCGCGCGGCACCGGGCGCTTCTGCAGCGCTTTCTCCATGCCGGCGCGCAGCTTCGCCTCATCGAACGCCTCGCGCCCCCGGTCGCCCTTGATCACCATCGGCATGAGGAGCTCGGCCGCTTCGAAGGTCGTGAAGCGCTCGCCACACTTCAGGCACTCGCGGCGCCGGCGGATCTGCCGGCCCTCGCCGGCGAGGCGCGAGTCGGTCACCTTGGTCTCGACGTGGCCGCAGAAGGGACAGTGCATGCGGCTTCTTTTCCGCGCGCTACGGCCCGTACACCGGGAAGCGCCCGCACAGCTCGAGCACCTGGGGCCGCACCCGCTCGATCACCGCCGCTGCTCCCTGCGCCTCCAGCACCTCGGCGATGAAATCCGCCACCTGCTCGACTTCGCGCACCCTGAAGCCGCGCGTGGTGGATGCCGGGGTCCCGAGGCGCAGGCCGCTGGTGATCATCGGCGGGCGCGGGTCGTTCGGCACGGCGTTCTTGTTCACCGTGATGTTGGCTCGGCCGAGTGCCGCGTCGGCGTCCTTGCCGGTGATGTTGCGGTCCGCGAGGCTCAACAGGAACAGGTGATTGTCGGTGCCGCCGGAGACGATCTGGTAGCCGCGGGTGACGAGCCGAGCCGCCATGGCGCGCGCGTTGCTCAGCACCTGGAGTTGATAGTCCTTGAACTCCGGCTGTAGCGCCTCGAGCAGCGCCACGGCCTTGGCGGCGATGACGTGCATCAGCGGCCCGCCCTGGGTGCCCGGGAACACCAGCGAGTTGAGCTTCCTGGTGATCTCCTCGTTGGCGCGCGCCAGGATCAGTCCGCCGCGCGGACCGCGCAGGGTCTTGTGAGTGGTGGTGGTCACGACGTCGGCGTGCGGCAGGGGGTTGGGGTACAGGCCCGCCGCCACCAGCCCCGCGACGTGCGCCATGTCCACCACGAAGTACGCGCCCACGCTCCTGGCGATGGTCGCGAAGCGTGCCCAGTCGATGACGCGCGAGTACGCCGAAAAGCCCGCGACGATCATCTTCGGGCGATGCTCCTCGGCGAGGCGCTGCACCTGCTCGTAATCGATCTCGCCGCTGTCGGGTCGGATGCCGTACTGCGCGGCACGGAACAGCTTGCCGGAGAAGTTGACCTTGGCGCCGTGCGTCAGATGGCCGCCGTGGTCGAGACTCATGCCGAGAATGGCATCCCCGGGCTGCACCAGCGCGAGGTACGCGGCCGCGTTCGCCTGCGATCCGGAATGTGGCTGCACGTTGGCGTAGTCGGCGCCGAAGAGCTGCTTGGCGCGCTCGATCGCCAGTTGCTCGACCACGTCGACGTACTCGCAGCCGCCGTAGTAGCGCTTGCCGGGATAGCCTTCCGCGTACTTGTTGGTGAGCACCGAGCCCTGCGCCTCCAGCACCCGTGGACTGGCGTAGTTCTCGGATGCGATGAGCTCGACGTGCTGCTCCTGGCGGCGCCGCTCGCCGGCTATCGCGCGCGCCAGCTCCGGATCGAAGCCTTCGATGGTCATGGTCGTCCGGAACATGCGCGGCGCCTTGCGGGTGTGAAGAAAAGCGGGGGCGCGAATTGTACCGGAACGATGCGCCAGCCGCCTTGGCCGCGCGGCGCACCGCGCGCGCCTACATCAGATTTTCGACTACCGCGGTCCAGGCCCGGGCGAGATTGTCGCGGTTGTATCCCCCGCCGCCCAGGGCGAGCACCCGGCCGTGACCGAAACGGTCGGCGAGCGCGGCCAGCTCGCGGGCCGCGCGTCCGTGCACGCGCGGCGAGAAACGCAGGTGGGTGATCGGATCGCCCTCGAGACTGTCGGCGCCACACTGCAGGATGATGAATTCCGGCGCGAACTTCTCCAGGTGCGCCATGACGTGCGGCCAGACGCGGGCGAACACCTCATCGTCGGCACCCGGCGGTAGCGGCACGTTGAGCTTGGTGCCCTCGGCAGCCCCGCGTCCCCGCTCCTCGAGTGCGCCGGTGCCGGGATACAGGTAGCGCCCATCCTCGTGCAGGTCGGCGAACACCACCGCGGCATCCTCCTCGAAGGCGTAGAACACCCCGTCGCCGTGATGCGCGTCGATGTCGACGTAGCCGACACGCTTCAGTCCCGAACGCTTGAGCAGCTCGATGGCGACGCCGCAGTCGTTGAACACGCAGAAGCCGGCGGCGCGATCGCGCGCCGCGTGGTGCAGTCCGGCGATGGGCACGAAGGCGCGCCGGCTTTCGCCCTGCATGATCGCCTCCATGGCGCTCAAGGTGGCGCCGACCACGCCGGCGGCGGCTTCGTACACGCCGCGGAAGGCCGGCGTATCGCCGGCATCGAGAAATCCGGCACCGCTCTGCGAGCGCTCGCGCACGAACTCGAGGTAGGCGGCGGTGTGGAACGAGCGCAGCTCATCGTCCGAGGCCGTGCGCGGCTCGAGCACGCGCACGCGCTTATCGAGGCCGCGGGCGTCGAACTCGCGCACGAAGGCGGCGAGACGGTCCGGGCCGAATGGATGGCCGTCGCCGAATCCGTAGCGCGCCAGGCGTTCGCTGACGACCACAGCCATGCTGCTCATGTCGGTCGTGAGGCTCCCCAGGCCAAGGTGTCTGCAGGCGCTGCAAGCCTAACACAGCGCCGCTGGTGCGGCCGGCAAGGCATCGCCATCGACGCCGGCCTCGACCATAATCAATTGCATGGCTCAATACATCTACACCATGAACCGTGTCTCGAAGGTGGTGCCGCCCAAGCGCGTCATCCTGCGCGACATCAGCCTGTCGTTCTTTCCGGGCGCGAAGATCGGCGTGCTCGGCCTGAACGGCTCGGGAAAATCCACGCTGCTGAGGATCATGGGCGGCATCGACACGGGCTTCGACGGCGAGGCGCGTCCGCAAAGCGGCATCCGCATCGGCTTCCTGCCGCAGGAGCCGCAGCTGGACGCGGCGCTCAACGTGCGCAGCACCGTGATGGAGGGAGTCGGGGAGGCCTTCAGGCAGGTGGAGGAATTCAACCGCATCAGCGAGCAGTTCGCGCACCCGATGACGGACCAGGAAATGACCGCCCTGCTGGCGCGCCAGGCTCAGCTGCAGGATGCGATCGACGCCGCGCAGGGATGGGAGCTGGAGCGCAAGCTCGAGATCGCCGCGGACGCGCTGCGCCTGCCGCCGTGGGAGGCGAGCATCGCCACGCTCTCGGGTGGGGAGCGGCGGCGCGTGGCGCTGTGCCGGCTGCTGCTCTCGGCCCCGGACATGCTGCTGCTCGATGAGCCCACCAATCATCTGGATGCGGAGTCGATCGCCTGGCTCGAGCGCTACCTCGAGGAGTACCCGAGCACGGTGATCGCGGTCACGCATGACCGCTACTTCCTCGATAACGTCGCGCAGTGGATCCTCGAGCTGGATCGCGGCTACGGTATCCCGTGGCACGGCAACTACTCCTCCTGGCTCGAGCAGAAGGAACAGCGCCTGGGGCTCGAGGAGCGCGAGCGCGAAGCGCTGCGCAAGACCCTCGCTCACGAGCTGGAGTGGGTACGGCAGAACCCCAAGGCACGCCAGGCGAAGAGCAAGGCGCGGCTGCAGCGTTACGAGGAGCTCGCCTCGCGCGAATTCCAGGAGCGCAATGAGACCAACGAGATCTACATTCCGCCGGGGGAGCGTCTCGGAGATCTGGTGATCGCGGCGTCCGGCCTGCGCAAGGGCTACGGCGATCGGCTGTTGATCGACGACCTCTCCTTCAGCCTGCCGCGCGGCGGCATCGTCGGCATCATCGGCCCGAACGGCGCCGGCAAGACCACCCTGTTCCGCATGCTCACCGCCGCCGAGCAGCCCGACGCCGGCGAGATCCGCGTAGGTGGAAGCGTGCGCCTGGGGTACGTCGACCAGTCGCGCGATACGCTCGATGATCGCAAGACCGTGTGGCAGGAGATCTCCGGCGGACTCGACATGATCAAGGTCGGCGCTTACGAGACGCCCTCGCGCGCCTACGTGGGACGCTTCAACTTCAGGGGCACGCAGCAGCAGCAGCTGATCGGCGAGCTCTCGGGCGGTGAGCGCAACCGCGTGCACCTCGCCAAGGTGCTGCGCTCCGGCGGCAACGTGCTGCTGCTGGATGAGCCCACCAATGATCTTGACATCGAGACGCTGCGCGCGCTCGAGGAGGCGCTGCTGAGCTTTCCCGGCTGCGCGGTGGTGATTTCCCACGACCGCTGGTTCCTCGACCGCATCGCCACCCACATCCTCGCCTTCGAGGGCGACTCGCAGGTCACCTGGTTCGAAGGCAATTACCAGGAATACGTCGAGGACTATCGGCGGCGCAAGGGCGAAGACGCCGTGCAACCGCATCGCATCAGGTACAAGCCGCTCACCCGCTGAAGGGACACCGAAGCCTTGTCCGCCACGACCGCAGCGCCGACGCCAGCTCCCGCGGAGCGGGGGCTGTGGCGCTGGGTGGGGCCGCTCGCGACGCTGCTGGTGTTTGGCGCCGTGGTGCTGGTGCTGCATCACCAGCTGGCGCGGCTGCACGTCAAGAGCGTGTTGCAGCACCTGCACGCCATCCCGCGCGCGCAGGTGCTGGCCGCGCTCGGCTTCACGGCGCTCAGCTACTGGCTGCTGACCACTTACGAGGTGCTGGCGCTGCGCTATCTGCGGCGGGCGATCCCCTACACCCGGATCCTCTTTACCTCGTTCATCGCCTACTCCTTCGGGCACACGCTCGGGTTCGCCGCCTTCACCGGCGCGGCGATCCGCTTCCGCCTGTACGCGACCGCCTGCATCAGCGCCATCGAGGTGGCGACCATCTCCGCATTCTGCAGTCTGTCACTCGGTATCGGGCTGGCGACGGTCGCCGGCCTGTCGCTGCTGCTCGCGCCCACGCACGCCGCCAGGGTGCTGCACCTGTATCACACCTGGTCGCTGCTGGTGGGCGCGCTGCTGCTGGCTGCGGTGATCGCCTACGCACTGTGGGCGTGTCTGGCGCGCGGCAAGCTCGAGATCCGCGGCTGGGCGCTGCGCGCCCCGGGAGCGGCGATCGGACTTGCGCAGATCGGCCTCTCGGTCATGGACCTGTCGCTGTCCTCGGCGGTGTTGTGGTCACTGCTGCCGCAGCAGACGCACATCGGCTTCGTCACCTTCATCGGCGTGTACGCCGCCGCGGTGATCGCCGGCATCGCGAGCCACGTGCCCGGCGGGGTGGGCGTTTTCGAGGCGGTGATGCTGTTCGCCCTGCCGGACGTGCCGGCGGACGCGCTGCTCGGCTCGCTCCTCGCCTACCGCGGCGTGTACTACCTGGTGCCGCTGCTGTTCGCGACGCTGCTGTTCGGCTCCAAGGAGCTGTCGGCGCGGCGCTCAGCGCTCGCCCGCGCGCAGCAGCTGGCGAGCCTGTACATCGCACCGGTGGTGCCGCAGATCGCCGGCGCCCTCACGTTCCTCGCCGGGGCGCTGCTGCTGTTCTCCGGTGCCACGCCGGCGCTCGACGAGCGGCTCGAGTTCCTCGACCAGTTCCTGCCGCTCGCGGTGCTGGAAGTGTCGCACCTCGGCGGCAGTCTCGTGGGCCTGGGGCTGCTGGTGCTGTCGCGCGCGCTGTTCCGCCGCGTGCAGGCGGCCTATTACATCTCGGCGTGGTTGCTGGTCGCGGGCATGTTCGCCTCGCTCCTGAAGGGGCTCGATTTCGAGGAAGCGATCCTGCTCGCCCTGGTCCTCGGCGTGCTCATGCTCGGGCGCCGTGCCTTCTACCGCCCTACCGCCGTTCTTTCCGAGCGCTTCACGCCGGTGTGGGTGGTGAGCATCGCCGGCGTGATCGTCATGGCGGTGTGGATCGGCATCGTCTCGCACCGGCACGTCAGTTACTCCGATCAGCTGTGGTGGACCTTCGCGCTCTACGGTAACGCGCCGCGCATGCTGCGCGCCTCGCTCGCGGTGATCGTGCTCGGCAGCGCCTACGTGCTGCTGAACATGCTGCGGCCGGCGCGTCCGCAGCCCGCGGTCGCCGGACCCGGGGAGCTGGCGCGGGCGCGCGCACTGATCGCCCTCGCTGATGTCACACTGGCGAACGCCGCGCTGACCGGGGACAAGCGGCTGCTGTTCAGCGACGGCGGCGATGCCTTCGTGATGTATCAGATCGCCGGCCACAGCTGGATTGCGCTCGGCGATCCGGTGGGCTCGCAGCAAGGCGCCGAAGAGCTGGTGTGGCGATTGCGTGAGATCTCCGATCACCACGGCGGCCAGACCGTGTTCTACCAGGTGGGCCCCGAGCGGCTGGCGCTGTACGTGGATCTCGGGCTCGCGGCGCTGAAGATCGGCGAGGAGGCGCGCGTGCCGCTCGCCGGGTTCTCGCTCGAGGGCGCCGCGCGCGCGGAGCTGCGGCAATCGCACCGCCGCGCGCAGCGCGACGGCGCCAGCTTCGAGGTGCTGCCGCCGCAAGCAATCGAGCCGCTGCTGCCGGTGCTACAGCGCATATCGAGCGCCTGGCTCACGAGCAAATCCACCGGCGAGAAGCGCTTTTCCGTGGGGGCGTTCTCACCGCAGTACCTGCGGCAGTTCCCGCTCGCCGTGGTGCGCTGCGGCGGAGCTCCGGCCGCATTCGCGAACCTGTGGACCACGGAAACCCGCGCCGAGCTGTCGGTGGATCTGATGCGCTTCGGTCCGGAGGCGCCGCGCAGCGCCATGGATTACCTGTTCGTCGAGCTGATGCAGTGGGGGCGCGAGGCGGGCTTCCGCTCATTCAATCTCGGTATGGCGCCGCTGTCGGGTCTGGAAACCCATCCGCTCGCACCCGCGTGGCACCGGGTCGGCAATTTCATCTTCCGCCACGGCGAGCACTTCTACAACTTCGATGGGCTGCGCCGCTATAAGGCGAAGTTTGATCCGCAGTGGGAACCGCGCTACCTGGTGGCGCGCGGCGGCATCGCGCTGCCCAGGGTGCTGATCGACGTGTCGGTGCTGATCGCCGGTGGCATGAAGGAGTTGTTCGCCGGATGAGCAGGCAGGTGCTCCTCCCCGCGCGGGTGCGCCGTCCGGGCGCGCTGTCTGCAGGCTGCCTCGCGCTCGCGCTGCTCGCCGGCGGCGCCGCGCGCCCCGCGACCGCCGCCCCCCCACCCCCGGCGAGCGCGCGACCGCAGCCGCAGGGCCCCGACCGCAGCTACGCCACGCGCCTGCCGGCCGGACGCTTCGGCACCGTCACCGTCTACATCCCGGAAGGGCCGGCACGCAGCGTCGCGATTTTCCTCTCCGGGGATGGCGGCTGGCAGCTGGGCGTGATCAGCATGGCGCGCGCGCTCACCGACACGGGAGCGGTGGTGATCGGTGCCGACATCCGCCGCTACTTCGGCAGCCTGAAGCGCGCGGTGCAGAGCCCCGGCGCGCCCTGCCAGATGATCGCGGCGGATTTCGAAGCCCTCAGTCACCAGGTGCAGAAGGAAATCGGCATGAGCGAGTACCAGGTGCCGGTGCTGATCGGTTACTCCTCCGGCGCGACCGTGGTGTACGCGGCATTGGTGCAATCGCCGCCCGGTACCTTCGCCGGCGCGCTCAGTCTCGGCTTCTGCGCCGATCAGGATTTCGCCGGCGCCGCGCTGTGCCCGGGCGCCGGGCTTCACTACCGCCACAGTCCGCGGCACGAGCTCGTGCTCGAGCCCGCGGCGGCCCTCGAGCAACCGTGGATCGCGCTGCAGGGACAGCGGGACCAGGTGTGCAGCCCGCACGCGGTCGATGAGTTCGCGGCGCAGGTGACGGGCGCACAGGTGGTGAAGCTGCCGCTCGTCGGTCACGGCTTCGGAGTCGAGCGCAACTGGATGCCACAGTTTCGCGACGCTTACGCGCGCCTCACCACGCGCGCGGCAGCCCCGCCGCAGCCCCCGCCCGACATCCAGGACCTGCCGGTGACGGAAGTGCATGCGAGCGGTGAGTCGGATGAATTCGCGCTGCTGCTCACCGGGGACGGCGGCTGGGCCGGGCTCGATCAGGAGCTCGCCGCGCGCCTGGCGGCGCGCGGCGTGCCGACCGTGGGACTGAACTCACTGAAGTATTTCTGGACCGAGCGCACGCCGGAAGCGACTACGCGCGACGTGGCGCGCGTGCTGCGCCACTACTTCGCGGCCTGGAACAAGCAGCGCGTGCTGCTCATCGGTTACTCCTTCGGCGCCGACGTGCTGCCGTTCGTGGTCAATCGACTGCCGCCGCAGCTGCGCGAGCGCGTCGCGAGCGTAAGCCTGCTGGGGATCGACGCCAACGCATCCTTCGAGGTGCGCATCAGTGACTGGGTGGCAAACGCCGGCGGTGGTGCGCCGACCCGACCGGAGCTGGCGGCGCTCGCTCACGTGCCGGTGCTGTGCCTCTACGGCGAGGGCGAGAGCGACTCGATCTGCCCGCAGTTGTCAGGGGCCGGCATCGCCCGCGAGCAGATCGGCAAGGGACATCATTTCAGCGGCGAGTACGCGCGGCTGGCCGACCGCATCCTCGCCTTTGCGCGCAGCGCCAAGCTGTGACATAACGCGCACCACATGGGTAGATCTATGCAGACACGCCGATGGACCTGTACTCGGGCGCGCGCTGAGGTAACATGGAGTTGACGCGGCACATACAACAACACGAGCCGCCGCGCGCACGCTAATGTCCCTGTACATAGATTCCGCGAGTCATCTGCACCACGACCAGGAAAAGAACCTGGTGGTGACCTGCCCGCATTGCCAGGCGGTTGCCCACATCACCCCGACCGCCGTGCCGCGATTCGAGGACCTGCAGCTGTACCGTCCCAACCAGGTCGGCATCGTGTACCTGTGCGACGCCTGTCACGCGCCGATCTTCCTGCGCTTCACGGTGCGCGTCTACGGCACGACGCGCATCGAGCTGTCACCCCAGTTCACCGAGGTCGAGCGGGCGCGGGAGAAATTCAGCTTCGCCTACGTCCCGGAAGACGTGGAGCTGCTGTTCCGCGAAGCGCTCACCTGTTTCTCGCAGGGAGCGTTCAACGCCTTCGCCTCCATGTGCCGGCGCACGGCGCAGGCGATGTTTGCCGACCTCGGCGAGGCCGGCCGGCTGCGCCTGTTCGATGAGTTCAACGCGGTGCGCGAGCTCGCCGACATCGCCCCCGAGATCTTCGCCAAGCTCAAGAGCGTGCTGTTCGGCGCGGAGCTCGACGCGCGCTCCGCCCTGCCGCTGCTCGATGGCTACGAGGCCGGGATCATGCTCGAGGTCGCCAAGGACCTGCTGTACGAGGCCTATGTGCGCAAGGGCAGGCTGCAGCAGGCGATCATGGTGCGGCGCTTCTTCCTCGACGAGACCAATCCCAACATACCGCCCCTGGATCAGCGAGCTCAGCTCTCAGCGGGCTGAGTCACGCCCGCCGCAGTCAGTCGACGAAGCGGCGTGCATTGCGGAACAGGCGCATCCAGCCACTGTATTCGCCGGCATCGCGCGGTCGCCAGGAATTCTGCAGGTAGCGGAACGAGCGCTCCGGGTGCGGCATGGTGATGGTCACGCGCCCGTCAAGGTTCGACAGCGCCGCGATGCCGAAGGGCGTGCCGCTGGGATTGGCGGGATAGGAGCTGGCGAGGCTGCCGTCGTTGTTGAGGTAGCGAAACCCCACCAGGCCGCTCCCCGCGCAGGCCGCGGCGGCGGCGCTTGACTCGAACTCTGCCCGCCCCTCGCCGTGCGCCACCGCAATGGGCAGGATCGAGCCCGCCATGTCCTGCAGCAGCACCGACGGGGAGCGCAGCACCTCGACCTGCGAGAAGCGTGCCTCGTACTGCTCGCTGCGGTTGCGCACGAAGCGCGGCCAGTGCGCGCTGCCCGGGATGATGACCTTGAGCGCGGCGAACATCTGGCAGCCGTTGCAGATGCCGAGCGCGAAGCTGTCAGCTCGTGCGAAGAAGCGCTCGAACTCCGCGCGCGCCCGCTGGTGGAACAGGATCGATTTGGCCCAGCCCTCGCCCGCCCCCAGCACATCGCCATAGGAGAAGCCGCCGCACGCCACCAGGCCCTTGAATTCCTCGAGCGAGCGCCGGCCGCTGAGCAGGTCGGTCATGTGCACATCGTGCGCGGTGAACCCGGCGCGCTCGCAAACGGCCGCGGTCTCGACGTGACTGTTGACGCCCTGCTCGCGCAGGATGGCGAGCGCCGGGCGCGCGCCGCGCGCTACGTAGGGGGCGGCGATGTCCTCCGCGGGATCGAAGCTGAGCGCCACCGACAGGCCCGGATCTGACTCCGCAGTCTGCGCGGCGAACTCCTCGTCCGCACATTGCGGCTCATCACGCAGCCGCCGCAGGCGCCACGAGGTTTCCGACCAGGCACGCTTCAGGTCCACCCACGACTCATCGAGCTGCGCCGCGCCGATCCTGATCTGTACGCGCAGCTCACTCACCGGCGCACCGAGGTACAGGGCGGCATCGGCGAGCTCATGGCGCGCCAGCAGCTCGCTGAACGCGGGCTCATCCCCGGCCGCAATCTGTACCACCACACCGGGCTCTTCGGAAAACAACTGCGCCAGCGCCGTGCCGCGCTCCTTGGGCAGCGCAATGTCCAGTCCGCAGTGTCCGGCGAACGCCATCTCCAGCAGCGTCACGAACAGTCCGCCGTCGGAGCGGTCGTGATAGGCGCGCAACATGCCCGCGGCGCGCGCTTGCGCCAGCGCCGCTGCGAAGCGCGTGAGCCGCTGCGGCTCGTTGAGGTCCGCCGGTTCCTCGCCCAGCTCCCCGTAAACCTGCGCCAGCGCCGAGGCTCCCAGGCGGTTGCGACCACCGGACAGGTCGATGAGCCACAGTGACGTCGGGCGCTCATCGAGCTGCAATGCGGGCGTGAGCGTGCGGCGCACGTCCTCCACGGGGGCGAATGCGGAGACGATCAGCGACAGCGGCGCCACCACGCTCTTCTCGACGCCGCCCTCGCTCCAGGCGCTCTTCATCGACAACGAGTCCTTGCCGACGGGAATCGCGATACCGAGCTGCGGGCACAGCTCCTTGCCCACCGCCTGCACCGTAGCGTAGAGAGCCGCATCCTCGCCGGCTTCACCACAGGCGGCCATCCAGTTGGCCGACAGGCGGATGTGCGACAGCGAATCGATATCGGCCGCGAGGATGTTGGTGATCGCCTCGGCGACCGCGAGGCGCCCGGACGCCGGTGCATCCAGCACCGCGACCGGCGTGCGCTCGCCCATCGCCATCGCCTCACCCGCCGTGCCGTGGTAGTCGGCGCTGCTCACCGCCACATCGCTCACCGGCACCTGCCAGGGCCCCACCAGCTGATCGCGGCTGATGAGCCCGCCGACGGTGCGATCGCCGATGGTGATGAGGAAGGTCTTGTCGGCGACCGCCGGCAGGCGCAGCACGCGGTAGGCGGCCTCGCGCAGCTGGATGCGGGCGGTGTCGAGGGGCCGGTGCCGCACGGGGACGCTGCGCACGTCACGCGTCAGCCGCGGCGGCTTGCCGAGCAGCACCTCGAGGGGCATGTCGACCGGCTGATCGGCGAACAGCGGATCGCGCACCGCCAGCTGCCCGCTCGCGTCGGTCTCGCCGATCACCGCGAACGGGCAGCGCTCGCGCTCGGCGATGGCGGCAAAGCGCGGCAGCGCCTGCGGAGCGATGGCGAGCACGTAGCGCTCCTGGGCCTCGTTGCACCACAGCTCGAGCGGCGACATGCCCGGTGCGGCGCTCGGAATGGCGCGCAGATCGATGCGCGCGCCGCGGCCGCTGTGGGCCACGGCCTCGGGCACGGCGTTGGCAAGGCCGCCCGCGCCGACGTCATGGATGAGCGCGATGGGATTCTGCTCGCCCAGCGCCCAGCAGCGATCGATGACTTCCTGGGCGCGGCGCTGGATCTCGGCATTGCCGCGCTGCACTGAGGCGAAGTCGAGGTCGGCGCTCGAGCTGCCGCTGCCGACCGAGGAGGCGGCACCGCCCCCCAGCCCGATGAGCATGGCGGGCCCGCCGAGCACGACGAGCTTCGCGCCCACGGGCACTTCGGCCTTGTCCACGTGCGCGCGCCGCACGTTCCCCAGGCCTCCGGCGATCATGATCGGCTTGTGGTAGCCGCGCACGCGCTCGGGCGCATCGCCGGCGGCGCGCTGCTCGAAGGTGCGGAAGTAGCCGCACACCGCCGGGCGGCCGAATTCGTTGTTGAACGAGGCGGCGCCGATCGGCCCTTCGAGCATGATCTCGAGCGCGGAAGCGATGCGCGCCGGCGCCCCGAAGTGCTGCTCCCAGGGGCGCTCGTAGCCGGGGATGTGCAGGTTCGACACCGAGAAGCCGGTCAGCCCGGCCTTGGGTTTTGCGCCGCGACCGGTGGCGCCCTCGTCGCGGATCTCCCCGCCCGCGCCGGTCGCAGCCCCCGGGAAGGGCGAGATGGCGGTGGGATGATTGTGCGTCTCCACCTTCATCAGA
Organism: Steroidobacteraceae bacterium; assembly: GCA_035300445.1. Classification (GTDB taxonomy): domain Bacteria; phylum Pseudomonadota; class Gammaproteobacteria; order Steroidobacterales; family Steroidobacteraceae; genus 13-2-20CM-66-19. The sequence continues at coordinate 11,981 of DATGVL010000051.1, read as the reverse complement.
ATATCGATCGGCTCGGTGCTGGCGTGATAGACACCGGAAGTCGGCTCGGGGAAATAGCGCGCCCCGGTGGTACCGGCAATCACCGCGGCGTTGTCGCGGTAGGCGGACAGCACGCCCGTGGGATTGCGGGCGTGGGTGTAGCGGATCATCGCGAACAGCGACTCCTCGCGAGCCTGCCCGTCGATGATCCAGCGGGCGTTGAAGATCTTGTGGCGGCAGTGCTCGGAGTTGGCCTGCGCGAACATCATCAGCTCGACGTCGGTCGGATCGCGCGCCAGTCGCGCGAAGCTCGCCATGAGGTAGTCCATCTCGTCCGACGACAGTGCCAGGCCTAGCGCGCGGTCCGCCTCCTCGAGCGCCGCGCGGCCCGCCGCGAGCGGCACCCGCGCGAGCGGGCGCGGCTGCGCGTCCTCGAACAGGCGCGCCGCCTGCGCGCCGTCGGAGAGCGCCATCTCGGTCATGCGATCGAGCAGCACCGGCGCGAGGCGCGCGAGGCGTTCGCTCCCCAGGGGTCGGGCGGCGCGTACCCGGTACTCGATGCCGCGCTCGATACGCCGCACGCCCGCCAGTCCGCACACGCGCGCAATGTCGGTCGCCTTGCTCGACCAGGGCGAGATCGTGCCGGTGCGCGGCACCACCAGCAGGCACTCGCCCGCGCCCGCCTGCGCCGGCGCTTCCAGTCGCGGCCCGTAGGTCAGCAGCTGCGCGAGCACCTCGCGCTCGGGTGCGGACAGCGGTTGCGCGAGCTCGGCGAAGTGCATGAAGCGCGCCGCGAGCCCCGTGACGGTGGGCTCGAGCGCGCCCAGACGATCCAGGAGCTTGGTGATGCGGAATGCGGACAGCGCCGGCGGACCCGGAATCTGCAGCATGGTCTAGGCGCGCCTCACTTCTTCTCGCCCGGCGGAGTCGAATAGATCGGCATCGGGAACTGCGCGACGTTGGCGCCGCTTTCCAGCACCGTGATCTTGGGCGAGCCGTGCTTCTTCACTTCGTCGATGCGCAGGATCGAGTGCATGGGCAGGAAGGTGCGCTTCACGCCGGAAAATTCGCCCTTGATGCGCTCCTCCGAGGGGTCGAGGACCACCGAGGAGCGCTCCCCGAACAACAGCTCCTCGACCTCTATGAATCCGAACAGCTCCCCATGGCTGACTTTGTGGGCATAGACCTCGTAAACCTTGCCCTGATTCACGAACATAATGCGGAAAATGTGACTGGTAGCCATGGCTTAAGCGGGGGTCGCTGCTAATTTTGACGCTGGCATTATATGTCCGCGGATTGGTCTTTGAGTCGGGGAAGCATGCTGAGGCTCCGTATCGTCAGTGATCAGCGCCGCTCGCTCGCGGAGCGCAGCAGCGCGACCTTTTCCGTGGAAGGCGGCACCATCGGCCGTTCCGCCGATAACGACTGGGTGCTGCCGGACCCCTCGCGCTACGTCTCTGCGCACCACGCGCGGGTGCAGTTCCGCGAAGGCCACTTCTATCTGCAGGACGTCAGCACCAACGGCGTGTACGTGAACGACGACATGGAGCCGCTCGCCAAGCGCGGCTCGAGCGGCTACCGGCTCTCCGATGGCGACGTACTGCGCATGGGCGACTACCACATCGTCGCAGCCCTCGAGGCGCTGCAGGCGCAGCAGGCGCAGCAAGACGCCGCGGCGGCCGTCCCGACCAGCATTCATGCCCTGCACACCCTCGGGCGTGCGCCCGACGCTGACATCGGCGCATCGCTCGATCTGCATGAGCTGCTGCAGCCGGGCAACGGTACGGACTCGGTGCTGCCGGTCAATGCCTACGGCCAGTCGGTCGACTCCGGACGGGTGCGCGCGCTCGCCCGGCAGGAGGCCGAGCAGCTGCCGGAGGCGCAGCGCGAGTTGCCGCTGCCGGAGGACCTTGACCGGCACTCCTTCGGACAGCGCATGGCACGCCTCGCCGAGGCGGTCGGGCGCGAGCCGAAGGCCGGTGTCAGCCTGATCGCGCTCGAGGACGTGCGTACCGGACTGAACGCCTTCTGCCGTGGCGCCGGCATCGAGCCCGAGCGATTGCCTGCGGAGGCGCAGGTGCGGTTGCTGCATCTCGCCGGCCGGCTGTTTCGCGAGGCGCTGGTCGGCCTCAAGGATCTGGAGCGCAGCAGGAGCGAAACGCGCAACCGCTATCGCATCGAATCCCCGCCGCAGGAGCCCGATGACCCGCGCCCGTCGCTGGCCGACTCGATGGTGGAGGAGCTGCTGATCGCGCTGTTCGTGCAGCACGAAGGCCGCCGGCTCGACTCGGTACAGTGGCTGCGCGAAGCGGTCCTCGAGGCCAAGCTGCACGAGACCGCCACCGCGCAGGCGACGCGCGCGGCGTTCGTGGAATTCCTCGACCGGCTCGACCCGGCGGAGCTGGAGGCGCGCTTCGAGCGTGCCGCACGCCGCGGCAAGGCGCGCGCCGCCGACAAGGCGCAGTACTGGGACCTGTTCACGAGCTTCTATCGCAATCTCATCGAGATGCCGGCGGAGCATCTGCCGCACACGTTTGTCGAGGCGTTCGCCGCGGCCTACCGTGAGGTGTTGAAGAAACCGGCATCGTGAGGGGAGCGCGGTACTCATGGCGGAGAGGGTGGGATTCGAACCCACGTGCCGGTTTTACCCGACCATCCGATTTCGAGTCGGCGCCGTTATGACCGCTTCGGTACCTCTCCGGCTCCGCACGGGTGTTGCGGGGCTGGTATTCTAGCGGAAAGCCCGCGTGGCCAGGGGAGGGTTCGTGCGCGCACTCACGCTCAGCGCCGTCGTCACCCTGCTTGGCGCTCTCGCGGGCTGCGCCCCCGTGGCCTCCCCCACCCTCGATGCGATCCGGGCGCGCGGCGAGCTGCGCGTCGTCACGCTGAATCTCCCCACCTGTTACTACCTGGGCGCGCAGGGGAGCGAAGGGCTGGAGTTCGAGCTGGCGCGTGCCTATGCGGCACGCCTGGGCGTGACACTCACCATGTATGCGCTCGACAACGAGGAAGCGATGCGGGCGGAACTCGTCGCCGGCCGCGCCGATATCGCTGCGGCATCGCTCACCGACACGCCCGACTGGAGCCGCGTCGCTGAGGCGGCGCAACCCTACGCACGCATCCCGCAGCTCGTGGTCTACCAGCGCGGCGGCGTGCAGCCGCGGGACACGCTGCAGCTGGAAGCGGCCAAACTCGCGGTGCGCGCCGGCAGTCCGCAGGAGCGGATCCTGCAGCGCCTCAAGAGCACCGTCGCGCCCACCCTGCAGTGGGTGGAAACTGCGCCGAGCTCCGCCGATCCGGTGGAGGACGTTGACTCCGGCGGCGCGGTTTACGCCCTCACCGACGCGCGCGAATTCTCCTTTTCCCATCATCTGTATCCCAACGTGCGGGTGGGCTTTGCGCTGCCCGAGGCGCGCCCGGTGCAATGGCTGGTACGGCACGGCGCGCCGGATCTGCTCGCGAGCGTCAACAAGTTCTTTCACGACCTCGAGGCCACGGGCGCCCTGGCAGGGCTCATACAACAGTCCTCCGGCGACACGCGCCGCTTTGCCTACGAGGAATCGCGCGAGTTCCAGACCCACCTGGGCGACCGGCTGCCCGCTTACCGTTCCTGGTTCGAGCAGGCGGCCGCGCGCTCGGGCACCGACTGGCGCCTGCTGGCGGCGATCGGCTACCAGGAGTCGAAATGGGATGCGCGCGCCGAATCCGGCGACGGCGCCCGCGGGGTGATGATGCTCACCGCCGACACCGCACACGCCATGGGCATCAAGGACCGCAGCAACCCCCAGCAGAGCATTTTCGCGGGGGCGCGCTATCTCGCCCAGGTGCGCGCCATGGTCCCGGAGCGCGTTCCGGAGCCCGACCGCACCTGGCTCACGGTTGCCGCCTACAACGTGGGCTTCGGGCACCTGGAGGACGCGCGCATCCTCGCCCAGGCATTCGGCAAGAACCCCGACTCCTGGGCCGAGGTGCGAGCGCGCCTGCCGCTGCTCGCGCAGGAGCGCTGGTACGCGCGCGCCAGGCGCGGCTACGCCCGCGGCTGGGAGCCGGTGCAATACGTCGATCGCATCCAGCGTTATCTCAGGCTGCTGGAATGGCAGCCGGGCGAGGCGGTGCCGCGCAGCGCTACGGTCACCCACGCGCCCGCTCCCCGGGGCGCACCGGCTCCGGACACAGTCAGTCACGGAATTCCGGGAGCCTGAGGCTCAGAGGCACACGCCCCGCGCGCGTGGCGGGGAGGGTGCCGCGCTCGCACGGTGAGCTCACTCGCGCCGTGGCGCGAAGAACTCCTGCAGCAGCCGCGCGCACTCCTCCATGAGCACCCCGCCGAAGACATCGACGCGATGGTTCAGTCCCGGCAGCGTGAACACGTTGGTGATGCTGCCGGCCGCACCGGCGCGCGCATCCCAGGCGCCGAACACCAGGCGGCGCACGCGCGCGTGCACGATCGCGCCGGCGCACATGACGCACGGCTCGAGCGTCACGTACAGCGTGGTGTCGGTGAGCCGGTAGCTCCCGAGCGCCTGACCCCCGGCGCGCAGCGCCTGGATTTCCGCGTGCGCGCTCGGATCGTGGCTCGCGATCGGGCGGTTGCCGCCGCTGCCGATGACGTCCTCGCCACGCACCAGCACCGCTCCCACCGGCACTTCGCCCGCTGCGCCGGCGGCGAGCGCGTGCCCGAGCGCGATGCGCATGAAAGCAACGTCGCGAGCGCCCTCAGCCGGATCCGTCATGTGATGCATCCGGGGGCGGGGCGGGCGGCGCCATGAACAACGCCGGATCGACGAAGGCGGCATTCAGCGCCACCCCGAAGTGCAGATGCGGCCCGGTCGCGCGCCCGGTGGATCCCACCTTGCCGATGATGGCGCCCGCCTTGACGCGCTCACCCGGCTTCACCGCGATGGCGCTCAGGTGACAGTACATGGAGATGAGGCCCCCACCGTGATCGAGGAACACCGTGTTGCCGTTGAAGAAATAACGCCCCGTGTCGAGCACGCGGCCGTCCGCTGCGGCCATGACCGGCGTCCCGGCCGCCGCGGCAATGTCCATGCCCGAGTGGGGGCTGCGCGGCTCATCGTTGAAGATCCGGCGTGAGCCATAGGAGCTCGAGCGGATACCCGGAACCGGCTGCAGGAGCCTGAGAGTCGCCGGCGAACTCTCCGAGAACGTGCCGATGGCCCGCAGAATGCGGGGCCGCTCGCGCGCGACGCGCGCCAGATCCTTGGCCGACAGGTTCACCTGACGCGGTGCCACCGTGAGGCGCTGCACACTGTACTGCTTGTCGACGATTTCGAAGCCCACCGTCGCATCGGCCGCCGGGTCCTCGTGCACCCGCAGCTGCGCATGGCCGGGGGCCTGTGACAGAGGGATGCCCACCACGGCCAGCCATTTGCCCTGCACCGGCAGCACCAACACCCGCTGCTCGCCGAAGGTCACCCGTGGCGCGCTCGCTGCGTCGAGGGTCAGCAGGGCGACGCCGCCCGGAACGAGCTCCTGCTGCGGCAGGAGCGGCGCCGCGGGCGAGTCCGCTGCGGCGGGCATCTCCGGCGCCCCCGCGAGGCTGGTGGCGACGGCGCCCGAGAGCAGCGCCGCTGCGAGGCGGCGTGCGGCGCCCCGCAGCGCACGCCGCGCGCCCGGCGCCAGGCGTGTGCCGGCGCCTGGCACGCTAGCCTTCCTGACGGCGGGCGGTGACACGCGCCGTGAGGCTCCCGCGGGCGAGGCGCGCTTCGATCTCCTCCCCGGGCGCGATCGCGGCGGCGTCGGTGAGCAGCGCACCGCTCGCGGCGCGCGTCACGATGGCGAAGCCGCGGGTGAGCGTCGCGAGCGGGCTGACGGCGTTCAGTGCGCGCTGCGCCAGGGCCAGCCGGTGCTGCGCGCGCGACAGGCATCGGCTTGCGGCGTGCTCGAGCCGTGCCCCGGCCTCCTGGTGGCGCGCGAGAAATCCCCGCACCAGCTGCTCCGGCGAGCGGCGCACCAGACGCGTGATGCCGTGCGCGAGGCGCATCTGATCGCGGTGCAGGCCAGCGTGCGCCGCCGCGCCGAGGCGCTGCGTGAGATCATCGAGACGCTGCATCTGCTGCTGCAGCCGTATGCCCGGATGCGCGAGCTTCAGGCGCCGCCTGGTGTTCTCGAGGCGCGCACCATTCACGCGCAGCTCGCGGTGCATGCCTGCGCCCAGGCGCTGCGCGCCACGCGCCAGCACCTCCAGGCACGTTCTGCGCTCCGGCACCACCAGCTCCGCGGCACCCGAGGGGGTCGGGGCGCGCGCATCGGCTGCGAGGTCCGCGATGGTGAAGTCGATCTCGTGCCCGACGCCCGAGACCACGGGCAGCCGGCAGGCGCGTATGGCGCGCGCGACCCGCTCGTCGTTGAACGCCCACAGATCCTCGAGCGAGCCGCCGCCGCGGGCGAGGATCAGCACCTGGCACTCGGCGCGCGCGCAAGCCGTCTGCAGCGCCGCGACCAGCGCCGGCGCGGCGGCCGCACCCTGCACCGCCGTCGGATAGATGAGGACCCCTGCGGGCGGATAACGCCGCGCCAGGACGTGCAGGATATCGCGCAGCGCGGCCCCCGATGGCGAGGTGATCACGCCGATACGCTGCGGAAAGCGCGGCAGGCTGCGTTTGCACTCGAGCGCAAACAGACCCTCGGCCGCGAGCTTCGCTTTCAGGCGCTCGAACTCGCGCCGCAGCGCGCCGATGCCCGCCTCCTCCAGGTGCTCGACGATGAGTTGGTACTCGCCCCGCGCCTCGTAGACGCTGATGCGGCCGCGGACCAGCACCTGCGTGCCGGCGCGGGGCGTGAAGCCGACCAGCGAGTTCTGCATCCGGAACATGGCGCAGCGCAGCTGCGCGTCCCGGTCCTTGAGCGAGAAGTACCAGTGCCCGGAAGATGGTTGGGAGAAGTTCGACAGCTCCCCTTCCACCCACAGCACACCGAGCCCGCGCTCGAGCAGCGCGCGCACCTCGCGGTTCACGCGGGTGACGCTGTACACGTCCCGGGCGGGCGCGGCCCGGGCGCGGTCCTCAGGGTTTACGGGCATAAAGTACCTTAGCACGAGGTTTACCGGCCCGGGCCGGGCGCATATAATTGCGCATGCGCCTTCTCGAAGAAGCTCTGACCTTCGACGACGTCCTCCTGGTTCCGGCCTACTCGGAAATTCTGCCACGCGAGGTCGATCTCTCCACGCGCGTCACGCGCCGCATCCGCCTGAATGTGCCGCTCATGTCGGCGGCCATGGACACCGTCACCGAGGCTCGCCTCGCCATCACCATCGCCCAGGAAGGCGGCCTCGGCGTCATCCACAAGAGCATGACCATCGAGGCCCAGGCGCGCGAGGTCGACCGGGTGAAGAAGTTCGAGAGCGGCGTCATCAAGGACCCGATCACCGTTTCCCCCAACATGACGATCCGCGAGGTGCTGGACCTGACGCGCTCGCGGGGCATCTCGGGCGTGCCGGTCGTGGTCGGTAAGAAAGCGGTCGGGATCGTCACGCATCGCGATCTGCGCTTCGAGGACAAGCTCGAGGCTCCCGTCTCCTCGGTCATGACGCCCAAGGAACGCCTGGTCACGGTGCGCGAGGATGCACCCAAGGACCAGGTGCTGGCGCTGCTGCACAAGCACCGTATCGAGAAGCTCCTGGTGGTGAACGGCGACCACGAGCTGGTTGGCATGATCACCGTGAAGGACTTCCAGAAGGCCAACGAGTTTCCGCGCGCCTGCAAGGACGACGGCGGCCGCCTGCGCGTCGGCGCGGCGGTCGGCACCACCCCTGACACCCTCGATCGGGTCGCGGCCCTCACCGAAGCGGGCGTCGACCTGGTGGTCGTGGATACCGCGCACGGGCATTCCCGCGGTGTGCTCGAGACGGTGAAGCGCATCAAGGCGAAGTGGGCGGACAGCCAGGTGATCGCCGGCAACATCGCCACCGCCGAGGCTGCGCGGGCGCTGGTCGAGGCCGGCGCGGACGCGGTCAAGGTCGGCATCGGGCCGGGCTCCATCTGCACCACGCGCATCGTCGCGGGTGTCGGCGTACCGCAGATCTCCGCCGTCGCCGCCGTCGCGCAGGCGCTGCACGATGCGGACGTACCGGTCATCTCCGATGGCGGCATCCGCTTCTCCGGGGACATCGCCAAGGCGATCGCGGCGGGCGCGCATGCGGTCATGATCGGCGGCCTGTTCGCCGGCACCGAGGAATCCCCCGGCGAAGTCGAGCTGTACCAGGGCGCGTCCTACAAGTCCTATCGCGGCATGGGCTCGCTCGGCGCGATGGGCGAACGGCACGGCTCGGCGGATCGCTATTTCCAGGACGCGGCCACCGAGCTCGAGAAACTGGTGCCGGAGGGCGTGGAGGGGCGCGTTCCCTACAAGGGGAGCGTCGTCACCATCCTGCGCCAGCTGTCGGGCGGACTGCGGGCGGCCATGGGCTACACCGGCAGCCGCAACATCACCGACATGCGCACGCGCCCGGTGTTCGTGCGCATCACCACCGCCGGCATCCGCGAGAGTCACGTGCACGACGTCAGCATCACCAAGGAAGCCCCCAACTACCGGGTGTCCTGAAGTCCCATGGCGAGCGTTCCACGACCTGCCGGCACTCCCCCTCCCGCGGCTGCAGCCGCCGGCGAGGCCATGCACGCCGGCGGCACCACAGCCGGCAGCGGTGCACACCCGGACATCCACGCGCACCGCATCCTGATCCTGGACTTCGGCGCGCAATACACCCAGCTCATCGCCCGCCGCGTGCGCGAGCTGGGCGTGTACTGCGAAATTCGCCCCTGGGATGTGAGCGACGCGGAGGTGCGCGCCTTCAGGGCGCGCGGCGTGATTCTCTCCGGCGGACCCGAGTCGGTGACCGACGCCAACCCGCCGCGCTCGCCCGCCGCGGTCTACGAGCTCGGCGTGCCGGTGCTGGGGATCTGCTACGGCATGCAGACCATGGCGCAGCAGCTGGGCGGGCGGGTCACGCCGGGAGTCGAACGCGAGTTCGGCTACGCGGAAGTGACCGTGACCGGCGCCTCGCGCCTGCTCGATCACCTGCAGGACCGCCGCAACCCGGCCGGGGCGGCGGTGCTCGATGTGTGGATGAGTCACGGCGATCGCGTGGATGCGTTGCCGGAAGGGTTCGTGGCGACCGCGAGCACCAGCACCATTGCGTTCGCCGCCATGAGCGATGAGCGGCGCCGCTTCTATGGCGTGCAGTTCCATCCCGAAGTGACTCACACCCCGCAGGGTGCGCGGCTGCTGGAGCGCTTCGTGCGCGAGATCTGCGGCACGGATGCGCTGTGGAGCGTCGGCAACATCATCGATGATGCGATCGCCCGGGTGCGCGCGCAGGTCGGCAAGGGCAAGGTGCTGCTCGGACTCTCCGGCGGAGTCGATTCGTCGGTGGTCGCGGCCCTCCTCCATCGCGCCATCGGCGATCAGCTGGTGTGCGTGTTCGTCGACCACGGGCTGCTGCGCCTGGGCGAAGGCGAACAGGTCATGGACACCTTCGCGCAGCATCTGGGCGTGCGCGTCCTGCGGGTCGACGCGCAGGCACGCTTCCTCACGGCGCTCGCCGGCGTCACCGACCCGGAAGCCAAGCGCAAGATCATCGGTCGCACCTTCGTCGAGGTGTTCGACGAGCAGGCGCAGCAGCTGCGCGGCGTGCAGTTCCTCGCTCAGGGGACCATCTACCCCGACGTCATCGAATCCGCCGGCGCCCGCACCGGCAAGGCGCACGTCATCAAATCGCATCACAACGTGGGCGGACTGCCCGAGAAGATGCACCTGCAGCTGCTGGAGCCGTTGCGCGAGCTGTTCAAGGACGAGGTGCGCCGGCTCGGCATCGAGCTCGGGTTGCCGCGCGAGATGGTCCATCGCCATCCCTTCCCCGGGCCCGGCCTGGGCGTGCGGATCCTCGGCGAGGTGCGCCGGGAATACGCCGAGCTGCTGCGGCGCGCCGACGCCATCTACATCGAGGAGCTGCGCAGGCACGATCTCTACGACCGCATCAGCCAGGCGTTCGCGGTCTTCCTGCCGGTGCGCTCGGTGGGCGTCATGGGCGATGGGCGCCGCTACGACTACGTGATCGCGCTGCGCGCGGTGGAGACGGTGGACTTCATGACCGCGCAGTGGGCGCGCCTGCCGTACGAGTTTCTCGACCACGTCTCGCGGCGCATCGTCAACGAGGTTCCCGGCATCTCCCGCGTGGTGTACGACATCTCGAGCAAGCCACCGGCGACGATCGAGTGGGAGTAGTGGGGCAGCGATGGACGCTGCGTGGCGTCAGTCGTCCTTCGACACCGGCGGCATACCGGTACGCTTCAGGAAGGCGTCGTAGCGTGGATCGGTCATGATCGATGCGAGCAGTGGGTCACGGCGGGCCCAGACGAGGCCTGGATCGTGCAGCGTGCGGGCCCGTTCCAGCCATTCGAGGCTCTTCTCGGTCTGGCCAAAGAACGCATAGGTCTCCGCGACCTGGAACTCGGAGCCGACTGACTGGGCTAAAAGCGCGGCGAGCGCTGCCTGCGCTTCCTGCTCGTGGTGCGTCACGAGGTACCCGAGCGGCGTACCAAATCTCCTCCAGGACGGATCGGCCTCGGCTTCGAACGCGGCCCGCGCGGCCTGCAGCTCGCCGGCCATCAGCAGCGTGCGCCCAAGCTCGTAATGCAACCCGGGGAATTGCGCGTTGAGCCCGATGGCCTGTCGCAGCATCGCGGCTGCCTCCGCAGCGTGGTGCGCGTAGTGCAGCGCCCTGCCCAGATACTTGCGATGCAGCAGATTGAGCGGGTCGCCGTCGACGGCGCGCCGGAAGTGGGCCACGGCATCGCTCATCCGGCCGGTGGCAACCGTCAGATGACCCTGGAACTGCTGCGCCTGCGCGTTGTTTGGATCGAGCGCCAGCGTCTTCGACAGCGCATCTGCGGCCGCCGCCCAATCCAGATCGTATTGCATGTGGGCGGCCGCGAGCATTATGTACGCTTCGGGAAGCTTCGGATCGATCGCGATGGCGCGCCTGGCCGCGGTCGTGACCTTGGTGAATCCCGCACCGGTCGTGTCGAGCCCCTGTCCCACTCGGCGCACGTGGCAGAAGGCGAGCCAGGCCCACGCGGGGGCGTAGTTCGGATCAAGCGCGAGCGCCTGCTGGTAAAGGAGCACGGCGTGATCGAGATCCGCCGGTGTATCCCGGTCTGTCAAGTAGCGCGCCTGCAGGTACAGGTTGTGGGCCTCGGAACTGGTGGTCTGTTTAGGCGTCGCCGCATCGGCCCCGAGCAAGGTGATCTTCAGCTGCTCAGCGACGGCGTGCGCAATATCGTCCTGCACCGCGAAGATGTCGCGGACGGCGCGGTCATAGGTCTGTGACCACAGGTGGAAGCCGTTGTCGGCGCGCACGAGCTGTGCCGTGATGCGCAGATGCTCGCCTGATTTTCGCACGCTGCCCTCGAGCACGTGCGTGACCCCCAGGGTGTGCGCGATCTCGCCGATCGTGGTCGCCTTGCCCTTGAACGAGAACGAGGAGGTGCGCGCGGGGACGCGCAGGTTGGGAATCCTCGTCAGCACGTCGATCAGTTCCTCGGCAAGACCATCGGAGAAGTATTCCTGGTCGTGTTTCTCGCTCATGTCCGCGAACGGCAAGACGGCGATGGACTTCTCCGCGGCCGATGGCGCGCCCTCAGGGACTTCCTGTGCAGCGCGACCGGGATTGGACTTGCCCGTCATCATTCGCCACGGCTGAAATGCGATGGTCGCTGCGAGGACTCCCGCGCCGACTGCGATGGCGGCGATCAAGCGCGCGCGCCGTGGCGCCGCTACGACCGGGGACGGCGGCGCGGCGTTGCCCGGCGGGCCGGCGCTGCTCGGCGGGGCGGCGCCCTGCGGCTGACGAGTGATGGCAGCCTCCATCCCGAGGAGAGTCGCAATCCGCTGGCCGAACGCGGCTGGCGTCGCGCCCGCGGGGAGCCGCGTCCATTGGACCCGCAGGAATGAGTCGGGCACATCCGCGCCCGCATCCGGGGTTG
>DATGVL010000050.1:0-88515 GCA_035300445.1 Steroidobacteraceae bacterium | reverse complement strand
GCACGAGCTCGCGCTCATCGCCGAGCTCCACTACGAGCCTTACTTCCTCACCGTCCGGGACATCGTCGCCTATGCGCGCCGCCAGGGAATCCTCTGCCAGGGGAGGGGCTCGGCGGCCAACTCGCGCGTCTGCTACTGCCTCGGGGTCACCTCGGTCGATCCGCAGCGCGGCGCCGCGCTGTTGTTCGAGCGCTTCATCTCGCGCGAGCGCAACGAACCGCCCGACATCGACATCGACTTCGAGCACGAGCGACGCGAGGAGGTGCTGCAGTATGTCTACGGCAAGTACGGGCGAGAACGCGCGGCGCTCGCCGCGACCGTCATCATGTACCGCCCGCGCAGCGCGCTGCGCGATCTCGCCCGGGTGTTCGGGCTTGCGGCCGCGGACGGCGGCCGGCTTGCCCAGGTCATGCAATGGTGGGACGGGCGCGCCGCGATGTGTGAACGGCTGCGCGAGGCGGGCTTCGATCCCGACAGTTCCTGGCTCGCGCGCTTGCTGCCGCTCGCGAACGAGCTGGTGGCCTTCCCCGGTTTCCCGCGCCATCTGTCGCAGCATGTCGGCGGCTTCGTGATCTCCGCGGGGCCGCTCGAGGAGCTGGTGCCGATCGAGAACGCCGCTATGGCTGAGCGCACGGTGGTGCAGTGGGACAAGGACGACCTCAACGACCTCGGACTCCTGAAGGTGGATCTGCTCGCGCTCGGGATGCTGACGGCGCTCAGGCGCGCGTTCACGCTCGTCAACGAGTTTCGCGGCACGCGTCACGCCCTCGGTGTGCTGCCGGCCGAGGATCCGCGCGTCTACGCCATGATCTCGCGTGCCGACACCATCGGCGTGTTCCAGATCGAGTCGCGCGCGCAGATGTCCATGCTCCCGCGCCTGAAGCCGCGGTGTTACTACGATCTGGTCATCGAAGTGGCGATCGTGCGCCCGGGCCCCATCCAGGGCGACATGGTGCACCCCTACCTGCGCCGCCGTTGCGGGCTGGAGTCCGTGGAGTATCCGAGCGAGGACGTGCGCGAGGTGCTGCATCGTACCCTCGGCGTACCGCTCTTCCAGGAACAGGTCATGCATATCGCGATCGTGGCGGCGGGCTTCTCGCCGGGGGAGGCGGACGCGCTGCGCCGCGCGATGGGCGCCTGGAAGAGGAGCGGCGGACTCGATCCGTTTCGCGAGCGGCTGCTCGAGGGCATGCGCGCCAAGGGCTATCCGGCGGAGTTCGCGCAGCGCATCTACCAGCAGATGCTCGGCTTCGGTGAGTACGGTTTCCCCGAGGCGCACGCCCTGAGCTTCGCGCAGCTGGTCTACGACTCCGCCTGGCTCAAGTGCCACGAGCCCGCGGCCTTCACCTGCGCACTGCTCAACAGCCAGCCCATGGGCTTCTATGCGCCGGCGCAGCTGGTGCGCGATGCGCGCGCCCACGGCGTCGAGGTGCGGGCGGTGGATGCCTGCGTGAGCGGGTGGGATTCGACCCTCGAGCGGCGCGCGGACGGGGAACCGGCGCTGCGGCTCGGCCTGCGGCTGGTGAAGTCCTTGTCGCAGTCGGGCGTGACGCGGCTGCTCGCGGCGCGCACCCAGCGGCCCTTTGCGAGCGTGCCGGATCTCGCCACCCGTGCGGCGCTCGACCGCGGTGACCTCGAGGCCCTCGCTGCGGCCGGAGCGTTGGCTTCCTTAAGCGGCAACCGCCATCTCGCCTTCTGGGAAGTCGCCGCCCGCGAGCGCCCCCTGCCACTCGGGTTTGCGCCCGCACGCCGTGCCGATCTGGAGGAGGGCCGGCCGCTGCTCGCAGCGCCCAGCGAAGGTGAGGGTATTGCGGCGGACTATGCCTCCCTTGGGCTCACCCTGGGAAGGCACCCCTTGGCGCTGCTGCGCGAGCGCCTGGCCGCGAGGGCGCTGCTGAGCGCCAGTGAGCTGCTGCGCGCAGCCAACGGCGCGGCGGTGCGCACCGCCGGTATCGTGCTCACGCGCCAGCGCCCGGCCACCGCGAGCGGCGTCACCTTCCTCACGCTCGAGGACGAGAGCGGTCAGGTGAACGTCATCGTGTGGGAGCGGGTGGGGCGCGCGCAGCGCCGCGCACTCATCGAGTCACGCCTGCTCGAGGTGCACGGTGAGCTGCAGCAGCAGGACGGCGTCTCGCATCTCATCGCCCGGCGGCTCATCGACCGCTCGGCGCTCCTGGGCGAGCTGCTGACGCGCTCGCGGGATTTTCACTGACGCGGCTTGCGGCGGCCCCTGCGCGGCGTATCGCCGTCGTCGCCGATCTCGTAATCCTCGAAATCGCTGGTGAGCTCGGCGGTGTGCTTGTCCTCGAGCAGCCGCTCGAGCCGGCGCCAGGCCGGGTCGCCGACCTTCTGGCCGCGGCGCTTGGCAAGGTCGAGGTCCTTGATGACCTGATCAAGATCGACGTCGCCGTCCTCCGCAACAGGCTCGTCGGCTTCCTCGTCTTCGAATTCCTCTGATTCCGGCTTCTCGCTCATGCGGGACCGCGGTCCTGCAGGAATTGGACGGCGCGAACTTAAATCAGATCACCTGACAACTGCAACGCTGCCCGTGCGGTTTGTGAACCGGTGCCGGTTTGGCCCGCGAACGGCCACCCCACCGCTAGTGGATCAGCTGGTTCATCTGGAAGATGGGCAGCAGCATTGCAAAAACGATGCCCATGACGAACAGGCCCATCACAATGATCAGCAGCGGACCCAGCAGCCCCACCAGGGCGGACAGCAGCCCGTCGAGCTCACGTTCCTGGCTGATCGCGGCCCGCTCGAGCATGTTCTCCAGCTGCCCGCTCGACTCGCCGCTGGAGATGAGGTGGATGGTCATGGGCGGGAACATGCGGCTGATCGCGAGCGAGCGCCCGATCGGCGCACCCTCGCGCACCCGCGCGGCCGCGTCCGCCACCGCATCGCGCATGGGCAGGTTGGTCACCACCTCGCCGGCGATGCGCAACGCCTCGAGCACCGGCACGGAGCTGGCCGAGAGGATGCTGAAGGTGCGTGTGAAGCGCGCGGTGTTGAAGCCGCGCGTCAGTTTGCCGAGCAGCGGCACCCGCAGCTGGAAGCGATGGTAGCGGCGGCGCGCCGCCGGGTCGCGCTGCCAGCGCCGGAACAGCACGAAGGCGATGACGGCCGCGACGACCAGGTATACCCCGTAGTCGCGGAAAAAGCCGCTGGTCGCGATCAGGACGCGGGTGGCCAGTGGCAGCTTGGCTTTGGTGGTCTCGAATACCGCCACCACCTTGGGCACCACGAATACCAGCAGCAGCGACACGATGCCGAAGCACATCACCGTCAGCACGATGGGGTAGAGCATCGCCGCCAGCACCTTCTGGCGGATCTGCTCGCGGCTCTCGGTGTAGTCGGCCAGCCGCTCGAGCACGTTGTCCAGGTGCCCGGCCTGCTCGCCCGCCGCCACGGTGGCGCGATAGATCTCGGGAAAGATGCGCGGGAATTCCGCGAAACCGTCGGCGAGGGTGTGGCCCTCCATGACGCGCGCGCGCACGCCGAGCACGATGCTCTGCACGCGCGGCTTTTCGGTCTGCTGTGAGACCGCGAGCAGCGCCTCCTCCAGCGGCAACCCGGCGCGGGTCAGCGTAGCCAGCTGCCGGGTGAACAGCGACAGGTCCCCAGGGGATACGCGCCGGACGAGGCTGGAGCGCTGGCGCCTGGCTTCCTTTTGCGCCACCTCGGTGACCGAGACCGGCAGCAGCTGCTGCTCGCGCAGCTGCTGGCGGATCTGGCGCGGCGTGTCGCCTTCGAGGACGCCCTTGCGCTCGCGCCCGCCGGCATCAAGGGCGGTGTATTCGAACGCGCCCATTGTTAAATTGGCTGAAAGTCGCCTGCGGCGCTTTCAGCGGAAGACGCCTCGGCTTCGCTCGACGCCGGGGCGAAAGGCGTGACTTTCGCCCCTCCGGGGCAAGTCGCTGGCGCGGCGGTTTCAATCTTCGCGCGTGACACGCAGCACTTCCTCGATGGTGGTCTCGCCGCGCAGCACCTTGGCGCGGCCGTCATCGCGAATCGAGGGGGTGGCAGCGCGCGCGTGGCGCTCGATCTCCTGCTCCGAGGCGCCGTCGTGAACCATGGTGCGCATGGTGTCATCGACCACGATCAGCTCGTAGATCCCCGAGCGGCCGCGATAGCCCCCGGTGGCGTCGCGCCCGGGCCGGTAGAGGGTGGGCGAAGGCTCGTCCGACCGCAGGTTGAGGAGGCGCCGCTCGTACTCGCCCGCCTGGAACGGTTGCTTGCTCTCCGGGCTCAGCACGCGTACCAGGCGCTGCGCCAGCACCCCGATCAGGCTCGAGGACAGCAGGAACGGCTCGATTCCCATGTCGCGCAGGCGCGTGATGGCGCCGGCGGCGGTGTTGGTGTGCAGCGTCGAGAGCACCAGGTGGCCGGTGAGGCTCGCCTGTACGGAGATCTGCGCGGTCTCGAGATCGCGGATCTCCCCGATCATGACCACATCGGGGTCCTGGCGCAGGATGGCGCGCAGGCCGCGGGCGAAGGTCATCTCGACCTTGGTGTTCACCTGGGTCTGGCCGATGCCGTCGATGTAGTACTCGATCGGATCCTCGACCGTCATGATGTTGCGCGTGTTGTCGTTGAGGCGCTCGAGCCCCGCGTACAGCGTGGTGGTCTTGCCCGAGCCGGTGGGTCCGGTGACCAGCAGGATCCCGTGCGGTTTGTGGATCAGCTCGTCGATCAGCTGCTGGGTGCGGGCATCCATGCCGAGGGAGTCCAGGTCGAGCTTGCCGGCCTGCTTGTCGAGAATACGCAGCACCACGCGCTCGCCGTGTCCTGAAGGGATGGTGGACACGCGTACGTCGACCGCTCGGCCGGCGATCTTCAGGCTGATGCGTCCGTCCTGCGGCAGGCGCTTCTCGGCGATGTCGAGCCGCGACATGACCTTGATGCGCGACACCACCAGCGGCGCCACCGCGCGCCGCGACTGCAGCACCTCGCGCAGCACGCCGTCGACGCGGAAGCGCACCACCAGGCGGTTCTCGAATGGCTCGACGTGGATATCGGAGGCGTTCTCCTTGACCGCCTGGGTGAGCACCGCATTGATCAGGCGGATGATCGGGGCGTCGTCCTCGCTGTCCAGCAGGTCCGCCTGCTCGGGCAGCTCCTGCGCCAGGTGCGCAAGATCGGTGGTGTCATCGAGCCCCTCGACCGCCTGCATCGTATCCGATCCGGCCTCGTAGGCCTGGCGCAGCAGCTCATCGAACCGCGCATCCGGCACGCGCTCGAGCTTGAGCGAGCGGCGCAGGTAACGGCGCACCTCGGCGAGCGCCTGCGGGGAGGCGGTATCGCGGTAGGTGCATTCGGCCACGCCGTCGACCACGCGGTTGACGAGCACGCCATGGCGCTTGGCGAACGCAAAGGACAGGCGCCGGTCCGCGGCGCTGTCGAGATCGCTCATGGCTGGCCTGGCGGCACGGGTGAGGGTGGCGGGGACGGCTGGGGCGCAGGGGCCGCGCCGGAGTCCGGTGCGGCCACGCCGGGCTTCACCGGCGTGCCGGCCGGCGCGGCCGAGCCGCCCGCGGGCGGCGGGTTGCCGAGTGGCGCCGTCGGCGGTGGATCGAGCTTGCCGCGCGACACGCCCGGCAGCAGGGGCAGGGCCTCGCGCCGGTTGAGGTCCTTCTGCTGATCGATCATGTAGTTGTACTTGAGGTCGGTCTCGAACGCGGCCTGCGCCGGATCGCGCAGGATCTTCGGGCGGATGAACAGGATGAGGTTGTTCTTGGTCGAGGTGGCATTGCGCGTCTTGAACAGCAGCCCGATGAGTGGAATGTTGCCGAGGTAGGGTACGCGCTGCTCGCCCTTGACGCTGTTGTCCTCGATCAGCCCGCCGAGCACCACCACGCCGCCATCCTCGATCAGCACCGTGGTGGTGATGGTGCGCTTGTTGGTGACCAGGTCGACCGCGCCGGCAGGTTTCTGGCCGATGCTCGAGCTCTCGATCGAGATCTTGAGCATCACCGCGGAGCCCTCCGGAGAGATGGTCGGCGTCACCTTGAGGATGGTGCCGACTTCCTGGCGCTGGATGGTCTGGAAGGGATTGACCGTGCCGCCGGTGACGGCGGTGGTATTGGTGAACTGGCCGGTGACGAACGGCACTTCCTGAGCGACCTTGAGTTCCGCCTCCTGATTGTCCATGGTCACCGCCGAAGGGGTGGCGACGACGTTGGTGTTGGTGTCGCCACGGATGGCGCGTACCATGGCGGCGAAGTTCACCCCGGTGCCGGCGATGCGGCCGATGCCGATGGTGGTGCCCTGCAGCAGCGCGGTGGAGGCATTGGCGGGGTTCTGGATGGCGCCCGCCAGATCCACGATGCTGGTGCCGCCGACGGGACTCACGAAGGCGGCGGCCGGGATGTTATCCCCTTTGGAGAACGCCGCCCAGTTGATGCCAAGCTCGGCACTCTTGTCGACGTCGACCTCGGCGATGATCGCCTCCACCAGCACCTGCGGGCGTCGGATGTCGAGCTTGTCGACGATGTCCATCACCGCGCGCATGATCTTCGGCGGCGCGGTGATCACCAGCGCATTGTTGGTCGGATCCGCCCACACCATGGCGCCCTTCTCCGCCAGTGCCTGCGGTGATGCCTGTCCGCCGCCCGCGCCTGCCGCGCCCGGGGCGGCCTGCGCGATGCCGGTGATCTGCTCCTTGAGTTTCGGCGCGATCTTCTCCGCGTTCGCGTAGTGCAGGTAACGTACGCGGGTGTCGCCGCCCGCCTCGAGCGGGGTGTCCAGGTGCGCGACCAGCGCGCGTATGCGCAGCCGCTGCGCCTGGTCGCCGCCGATCAGCACGCTGTTGGAGCGCTCGTCCGCGACCACCTTCACGGCGACGCCTTCGGTGGCGGCCGCACCCTGGTAGAAGGAGTTCACCACGCGCACGATCTCGGAGGCCGAGGCATTCTGCAGCGGCACGATTTCCGGATCCTGGTTCGCGACCTGGTCGATCCGCCGGATGATGCGCATCATGCGGTTCACGTTACTGGCGCGGTCGGAGATGATCAGGATGTTGGACGAAGGGTAGGCGGCGAGATGGCCATACTGCGGGATCATCGGTCGCAGGATCGGCACCAGCTGTGCCGCGCTCACGTTCTTCACGTCGACCACCTGGGTCACGATCGCGTCCGAGGTGGCGCTCACGTGGTCGGGCAGGTCGACGGACGGGATCTGGCGCGCGTTGGCATCGGGGAGGATCTTGATCACATCTCCGGCCTGCACCGCGATGAAGCCGTAGACCTGCAGGATGGACAGGAACGCCTCGTAGAACGCCCCCGGGGACATCGGGGTCGAGGACAGCATCGTCACCTGCGCGCGCACCCGCGGGTCGATGATGAAGGTCTTGCCGGTGGCGGCGCTGACCGCCTCGGCGATCTGGGTGATGTCCGCGTCCTTGAAATTCGCAGTGATGTGCTGCGCCTGCTGCGCCGAGGCGAGCGAGACCGCCAGCAGCGCCGCGAGCGCCCACATCGCATATGAACGAAAGCCTGTCACTGGATCTACCCCCGAATAAGCGCGCCGGAGCGGCTACTGGCTGTTGTCGCCGCCCGGCACTTCGGCGGGTGGCGGTGGCGGCTGATCGGTCGGCTGCGGGATGCCCGCGGCGGGGCCCGAAGGCGACTGGACCAGGCTGTCCGCTTCCTGCGCGACCTGGGCGATATTCAACGTGAGCTCCTGCTGCTGGCCCTGACGGATGACCGTGACGCGCGCCTCGCTCGAGCTGCCGAGGGTGCGCAGAATCTGCTCGCCGCGATCGCGGTCATCGAGCGGCGTGCCATTGATCGCCGTCACCTGATCGCCGGGACGCAGCCCCAGGCGCGTGAAGGCGGCCCTGTTGCGGCCCGGGTAAACCCGGAAACCGTTCATGCGGTTATGGTCCATCACCGGTTGCGGCCGCAGCACATCCGCGAGCAGCCCCGGTTGCTCGCTGATCATCCGGCGCATGCGCTCGATCGCCGGGTTCTCGTTCTGCAGCGCAGCGCTCGAGGGCGGCGGGGCGTTACCCGCGTTTGGCTGGCGCGGGAGGGACAGGGATTCGAGCCGTCCGTCGCGATCGATCACCACCCGATCGTTGTAGACCGAGTGCAGCTTCGCCCCGCCGGGAACGCCGTCTCCGACCGCATACACTTTCGCGGTTTGTGCGCTCTGTCCGAGGATCGCGAGGCCGTTTTGCGGATCATTGCCGGCGATGATTCCGGTCAGCACCAGTGGCATGCTCGTCTGCGGCGCGTTGGCGTCGTCCTGCTTCAGAGCCGGCGGCGCGCCGAACAGGTGGGCATTGGTGATGGTCGCGAGGTCGACCCCTCGGGAGTGCACTGGCGCGTGGCGCACCCCGGCAGCGGCACCGCCGCGGCTGGCGGCGGCCAGATCGGTCAGGATCAGCGCGGCCTGCACCGCGAGTGCGATCACGAGGATCCAGGTCGCAATCCGTGGCCCATCGCGCAGCAGCCGCGCACGCCAGCGATCGCTCGCCGGGAGAGCGTCGAGCCAGGAAGCGGCGTTCATGGGCGCACCGGCATGAGCTTTATGGTAGTCCTCGAGGCTCCTCGCGCGCGTGCCCCAGTGCGCACTCGTCGGCGCGCCGGGGAGGGTGCGGCGGCGCAATCATACGGGTGTGGTCCTTGTGCTCTCAAGCGGTTGTTTCTGCAGGAGTAACTACTGCCCATTCTGGCAGACTTGTGTTGCCGTTTCGCGACCCCTATAAAGCAGTCATGCCCGACCCGCATCCGGTCCGCCCCGACACCGGCGTTGTCGTCGAAGAGGCGCAGCCGGAGGTCAAACAGCCGCCGCTGTACCGGGTTGTGCTCCTGAACGATGACTACACCCCCATGGAGTTTGTCGTCGACGTGCTGGAAAAGTTCTTTGCGCTGAACCGCCCGACGGCAACGCGCATCATGCTCGAGGTCCACACCCGCGGTAAGGGGGTCTGTGGGGTCTTCACATACGAGATCGCTGAAACTAAGGTGGCGCAGGTCACGACGTATGCGCGGGATCACCAGCACCCGCTCATGTGCACGCTCGAGGAGGCCTGAGGCCGCTGTGCTACGCTCAACCTGAAAGGTCCGACCAAAGTGCTGTCCAACGAGCTCGAGTACTGTCTCAATGACGCGTTC
This sequence comes from Steroidobacteraceae bacterium, assembly GCA_035300445.1. GTDB lineage: Bacteria > Pseudomonadota > Gammaproteobacteria > Steroidobacterales > Steroidobacteraceae > 13-2-20CM-66-19. The sequence goes on along the minus strand of DATGVL010000050.1, from coordinate 79,396 downwards.
CACCAGGCGCGCGAAGCGCGTCACGAGTACCTGACGGTCGAGCACCTGCTGCTCGCGATCCTCGATACTCCCAAAGTTCGCGAAGTGCTGCGCGCCTGCGGCGCGGACACCATCAAGCTCAAACAGGAGCTGAAGGAGCACATCGACCAGTCGACCCCGCGGCTCGAGGAGGGCGAGGAACGCGAAGTGCAGCCGACGCTCGGCTTCCAGCGGGTGCTGCAACGCGCGGTCTTTCACGTGCAGTCGAGCGGCAAGAAGGAAGTCGGCGTCAGCAACGTGCTGGTCGCGATCTTCAGCGAGAAGCAGAGCCACGCGGTGTTCCTGCTCAACCGCCAGCACGTCACGCGCCTGGATGCCGTCAACTACATCTCCCACGGCCTGTCCAAGATCGCCGAGGAGAAGACCGACAAGGAGGAATCTGCCGGGGACGGCGAGCGCGAAGGCGAGGGCGGCAGCGCGCTCGAAAAGTACACCACCAACCTCAATCGCATGGCGCAGGACGGGCGCATCGACCCGCTCATCGGCCGCAAGCTCGAGGTCGAACGCACCATCGAGATCCTGTGCCGCCGCCGCAAGAACAATCCGCTCTACGTCGGGGAAGCCGGCGTCGGCAAGACCGCGATCGCCGAAGGGCTGGCGCGGCTGATCATCGAGGGCAAGGTGCCCGAGGTGCTGTCGGACTGCACCATTTTCGCGCTCGACATGGGCGCGCTGATCGCCGGCACCAAGTACCGCGGCGATTTCGAGAAGCGCCTCAAGGGCGTGATCACCGAGCTGAAGAAGCTCCCCGGGGCGATTCTGTTCATCGATGAGATCCACACCGTCATCGGCGCGGGCGCCGCCTCCGGCGGCGTCATGGACGCCTCCAATCTCATCAAGCCGGTGCTGACCAACGGGGAGATCCGCTGCATCGGCTCCACCACCTACCACGAGTACCGCGGTATCTTCGAGAAGGACCACGCCCTCGCCCGGCGTTTCCAGAAGATCGACGTGGTGGAACCCTCGGTAGCGGAAACGATCGACATTCTGTTCGGACTCAAGCTGCGCTTCGAGGAGCATCACGGCATCACCTATGCCGACGAGGCGCTGCGCGCGGCGGCCGAACTGGCCGCGCGGCACATCAACGAGCGGCATTTGCCGGATAAGGCCATCGACGTGGTCGATGAGGCCGGCGCACGCGCGCGGCTCAAGCCCATCGCCGAGCGCGAGGCGACGGTCGAAGTGCGCCACATCGAGGACGTGGTGGCGCGCATGGCGCGCATCCCGGCCAAGAACGTTTCGACCTCCGATCGGGAGATCCTCAAGAACCTCGAGCGCAATCTGAAACTGGTGATCTTCGGGCAGGACAAGGCGATCGATGCGCTGGCCGCCGCCATCAAGATGGCGCGCTCGGGGCTGGGCGAGGCGCGCAAGCCGGTCGGCAGTTTCCTGTTCGCGGGCCCCACGGGCGTCGGCAAGACCGAGGTCACGCGGCAGCTCGCGATCGCCATGGGCGTGGAGTTCCTGCGCTTCGACATGTCCGAGTACATGGAGCGGCACACCGTGTCGCGCCTGATCGGCGCGCCCCCCGGCTACGTGGGCTTCGATCAGGGCGGCCTGCTCACCGAGGCGATCACCAAGCACCCGCACTGTGTGTTGCTGCTCGATGAGATCGAGAAGGCGCACCCCGATGTGTTCAACCTGCTGCTGCAGGTGATGGATCACGGCACCCTGACCGACAATAACGGCCGCAAGGCGGACTTCCGCCACGTGATCCTCGTGATGACGACCAACGCCGGCGCGCTGGAGATGGCGCGCCCGACCATCGGCTTCACGCACGCCGACAACGCGAGCGACGGCCTGGAGGCGATCCGGCGCATTTTCACCCCCGAGTTCCGCAACCGCCTCGATGCCGTCATCCAGTTCGCGGCGCTCGACCCGCCCACCATCGAGCGCGTGGTCGACAAGCTCATCGTCGAAGTGGAGATGCAGCTCGAGCAGAAGGGCGTCACCATCACGCTCGACGATGCCGCGCGGCGCTGGATCGCGAAGGAAGGCTACGATCCGAAGATGGGTGCCCGGCCCATGGCGCGCACCATCCAGGAGCACATCAAGCGCCCGCTGGCCGAGGAACTGCTGTTTGGCAGGCTCGCCGGCGGCGGCCACGTGCGCGTGTCGGTGTCGCAGGATGGCACGCAGCTGACGCTGCAGTTCGAGCCGACGCAGCTGCCTGCAGTCCCGGCCTAAGTTGATCTGGGCAAAATCGCCTGCGGCGATTTTGCCGGACATCAGCTTCGTTGCCGCGGGCAAAAGGCGTGGCTTTTGCCCGCTGCGCAGTGCCTGCTACCGGCCGCGATAGATGATGCGACCCTTGGTCAGGTCGTAGGGAGTCATCTCCACCGTGACCGCATCCCCGGTCAGGATGCGGATGTAGTTTTTGCGCATCTTGCCGGAGATGTGCGCGGTCACCACGTGGCCATTCTTCAGTTTCACTCGGAAAGTCGTATTGGGCAGGGTCTCGACGACCTCGCCTTCCATCTGGATCGCGTCTTCTTTGGACATACCACCCTACCGGCTTGGGGGCGCGAATTGGAGCACAAAGCGCGCTCCCCTGGCAATTTGCGACGGCGACGCGTGCCGCGCTCGCCGCAGCGCATCTCAAGGGGGTGCGAGCGCCGCTGACGGCATGCGCACCTGCTCGCGCAGCAGGGCCTGGAACTGGCTGCGGGGAATGGTGCGGCTGCCCAGGCTCGTCAGGTGGCGCGAGGGTAGCTGGCAGTCGATCACCGCCAGGCTGTTGCGCCGGCACACCGCGACGAGGTGCGCGAGCGCGGCCTTGGAGGCGTCGCGGGCGCGGCTGAACATCGACTCGCCGAAGAACACGCCTCCCAGGCGCACGCCGTACAGACCGCCCACCAGCTCAGCGCCCCGCCAGATCTCGATGCTGTGGGCGTGCCCGAGGTGGTACAGCTCGAGGTAGGCGGCACGCATGTCGCAGGTGATCCAGGTGCCGGGGCTTGCCGCGCGCGGCGCGGCGCAGCCATCGATGACTGCGGCGAAATCCCGATCCATCGAGTAACTGAAGCCGCCGTTGCGCAGCGTCTTGGCGAGGCTGCGGGTGCAGTGAAATTCCTCGGGGAACAGCACCGCGCGCGGATCGGGCGACCACCACAGCACCGGCTGACCCGGCGAGTACCACGGAAAGATCCCGCCCCGGTAGGCGGCGATCAGGCGCTCGGGTGACAGGTCGCCACCGGCCGCCAGCAACCCGCACGGCTCTTCCAGCGCCTGCTCGAGCGGCGGGAACCACTCGGGCGCGTCCTGCGCCGACAGCCAGGTGATGCTTTTCACGGCAGCCCGGCGCTGCGCCGGCCGCGAAAGGGGACGTGCCCCTGCACCTCCTGCGCGTAGGCCTGTACCGCCGTGGCTTCGCGCGCCAGGTACTCGGCGATGGCGGCGCGGAACTGCGGATCGGCGATGTAGTGCGCGGACCAGGTGATGGCGGGCTCGAATCCGCGGCTCACCTTGTGCTCGCCCTGGGTACCGGGCTCGAAACGCGCGATGCCGCGCTCGATGCAGAACTCGATCCCCTGGTGGTAGCACGCCTCGAAATGCAGGCTGTGGTAATCGGCGGCCGCCCCCCAGTAGCGACCGAACAGCGCCTCCTCGCAGCAGAAGAAGATCGCCGCCGCCACCACGGCGCGTCCGTGCACGGCGAGCTTCACCATGAAGGCGTCCGGCAGCGCGCGCGCCACCGCGCTGAAGAACGCGCGCGTCAGATACGGTTCGTGCCCGTGGCGCACGAAAGTGTCGCGGTGCAGGTCATAGATGCGGTCGAGGAGCGGCTCGTCGAGCTCCCCGCCGAAGCGCGTCTCGAAGTGCACGCCCGCATCCGTGACGCGGCGGCGCTCGCGACGCGCCTTCTTGCGCTTGTCGGCGGTGAAGGTGCCCAGGTAGTCATCGAAGCTCGCGTAACCACGATTGCTCCAGTGAAACTGGCAGTCGCGGCGCAACAGCCAGCCACGCCGCGCGCAGGCCGCACGCGCCGGCTCATCGAGAAACAGCGCATGCACCCCGGACAAACCGTGGCGCGTGGCGTGCTCCTCCAGATGCTCGAGCAGCCGCGCTCCCAGCGCTTCCCTGTCCAGGTCGGCGCGCACCAGCAGGCGCGGTCCGGTCGCGGGCGTGAACGGCGCGGCGAGCGTGAGCTTCGGATAGTAACGGCGGCCCACGCGCTCGTAGGCGCGCGCCCAGGCAAAGTCGAACACGAATTCACCGTACGAATGCGTCTTGACGAACGCCGCCGCCGCCGCTGCGAGCCCGCCGGCGTCGTGCAGGACGAGGTAGCACGGCTGCCAGCCGCTGCCCGGACCCACGCAGTGCGTGCGCTCGAGGGCCGCCAGGAACTCATGGCGCGTGAAGGGGTTGCGCTGCGCGCCCAGCGCGTTCCACTGCTGCGGCTCGAGCTCGTTGATGCTGCGCAGGAATTCGGCCTTGTCGGTGGACATGGCGGTCGCTGATCTAGCCGTGCGGGGGCGGCGTATCGAGGGTCTCGAGATAGCGGTCCGCATCGAGCGCCGCCATGCAGCCGGCGCCCGCCGAGGTGATGGCCTGGCGGTAGACGTGGTCGGCGACGTCCCCGGCCGCAAACACTCCCGGCACGCTGGCGGCGGTGGCGTCGCCGTCGAGGCCGCTGCGCACGGTGATGTAGCCGCCGCGCATGGCGAGCTGTCCTTCGAACAGGGCGGTGTTGGGGGTGTGACCGATGGCGACGAACAGGCCGGTCACGGCGAGCCCCTGTGTTGCGCCACCCGGGAGCGGGCGCAGACTCACACCGCTCACGCCACGCTCATTGCCCAGCACTTCATCGACCGTGTGGTTCCAGATCACCGCCATCCTGCCCGCGGTCACTTCGCGAAACAGCCGCTCCTGCAGGATCTTCTCCGCACGCAGCTTGTCGCGCCGGTGCACGAGCGTGACGTGCTGCGCGATGTGCGACAGATACAGCGCCTCCTCGACCGCGGTGTTGCCGCCGCCCACCACCGCGACGCGCTGGTTGCGGAAGAAGAAGCCGTCGCAGGTGGCGCACGCCGAGACGCCACGGCCGCGGAAGCGCTCCTCCGACGGCAGTCCCAGGTAGCGGGCCGTCGCCCCGGTGGCGATGATCAGCGCATCGCAGCTGTAACTGCGGGCGTCGCCGCGCAGCCTGAAGGGCCGTACGCCGAGGTCCACCGCCTGCACGTGATCGTTGACGATGTCGGTGGCGAAGCGCTCGGCGTGGCGCCGCATGCGCTCCATGAGCGCCGGGCCCTGCAGTCCCTCGACATCGCCCGGCCAGTTGTCGACGTCGGTGGTCGTCATGAGCTGTCCGCCCTGCTCCACACCCGTGATCAGCAGCGGCGCGCGATTGGCGCGCGCCGCATACACTGCGGCGCTGTAGCCCGCGGGTCCGGAGCCCAGGATGATCAGGCGACTGTGCCGGGTGGTCGTCATGGGGCTCCCGATTGAATCAGCGTCCGTGCATGGTACCAAGCCCTATAATGGCAGCCGTCTATCTTAAGACGGAGAATCATGGGATTGGCTGAAACCTCCGCGTCGGCACGCGCGGCTGCGCGCTTCACATCGGCCGTGAGCCGCGGCCTGCGCGAGAGCGCCATCATCGCCCTCGGTATCGTGGCGCTGGTGCTGCTGCTCGCGCTGCTCACCTACAGTCCCGATGACCCCGGATTTTCCTTCACCGGCAATTCCGCGCCGGTGCACAACCGTATCGGCATCATCGGCGCGTGGCTCGCCGACCTGCTGTTCTTTCTCTTCGGGCGCCCGGCGTTCCTGTTCCCGCTGGTGCTGGCGGTGGCGTGCTGGGGCCTGCAGCGCCGCATGAGGGCCGACGCTGCCGTCTCGCGCGTCAACACCCTGGTGCGCACCGCGGGCTTCGTGCTGGTACTGGTGGCGAGCTGCGGACTGACGACGCTGCACTGGCAGCCCGGGGCACTGCGGCAGAGCGCCGGGGGCGTGGTGGGGAGCGTGGTGGGCGGGGGCCTGGTTGCGGGGCTGGATTTTCTCGGCGCCACGCTGGTGATGCTCGCGGCGTGGATGGCGGGTCTGTCACTCGCCTTCGGCGTCTCCTGGCTCACCATCATGGACCGCCTGGGCGCGCTCACCTGGGCGGCCATCGGCCGCTTGCGCACGCGTTCGGCCGCCGCGCGCGATGCCGCCGAGGGGCGCGGGCGGCGCCAGGCACGCAAGGAGGCGATGGAAAGCGAGCAGAAGAAGTCCGCCACGCGCGCGCCACCGCGCATCGAGCCGCCGCTGCCGATGATGGAGAAGAGCGCGCGCGTCGAGCGCGAACGGCAGGTACCGCTGTTCGATCCGCCCAAGGCGAGCGAGCTTCCGCCCCTGAAGCTCTTGGACGATCCTCAAGCACACGAGCCGCTGTATTCCGCCGAGGCGCTCGAGGCGCTGTCGCGACTGGTGGAGATGAAGCTCAAGGACTTCACCATCGAGGCGGAGGTGGTGGCGGTGCAGCCGGGCCCGGTGGTCACGCGCTTCGAGCTGCGCCCGGCGCCGGGCGTGAAGGCCAGCCAGATCACCGCGCTCGCCAAAGACCTGGCGCGCGCGCTGTCGGTGCTCTCGGTGCGCGTGGTGGAGGTCATTCCGGGCAAGAGCGTGATGGGACTGGAAATCGCCAACGAGAAGCGTGAGGTGGTCACGCTTGGGGAGATCATCCGCTCGCGGGCCTACGACGAGATGCACTCGCCCCTGGCGCTGGCGCTCGGCAAGGACATCGGTGGCCAGCCGGTGGTCGCCGACCTCACGCGCATGCCGCATCTTCTGATCGCAGGCACCACCGGCTCGGGCAAATCGGTCGCGCTCAACGCCATGGTGCTGTCGCTGCTCTACAAGTCCACCGCCGAGCACGTGCGCCTCATCATGATCGACCCGAAGATGCTGGAGCTCTCGGTGTACGAGGGCATCCCGCATCTCTTGGCGCCGGTGGTGACCGACATGAAGCAGGCCGCCAACGCGCTGCGTTGGTGCGTGGCCGAGATGGATCGCCGCCACCAGCTCATGGCGGCCCTCGGCGTGCGCAACATCGCCGGCTTCAACCGGCGGGTGAAGGATGCCACCGACGCCGGCAGGCCGATGCGCGATCCGGTGATGATGCTCCGGGCCGCCAACGATCCGACCATCGACCAGACGCAGATCCTGGACCTGACACCGCTCCCTTACGTGGTGGTGGTGGTCGATGAGTTCGCCGACATGATGATGATCGTCGGCAAGAAAGTGGAGGAGCTCATCACGCGCCTGGCGCAGAAAGCTCGCGCTTCGGGCATTCACCTGGTGCTGGCGACCCAGCGACCCTCGGTCGATGTGATTACCGGACTCATCAAGGCGAATATTCCGTGCCGCATCGCCTTCCAGGTCTCGGCGCGGGTGGACTCGCGCACCATTCTCGACCAGATGGGGGCGGAGACGCTCCTCGGGCATGGCGACATGCTGTATCTGCCTCCGGGCACCTCGCTCCCGACCCGCGTGCACGGTGCGTTCGTATCCGACCAGGAAGTGCATCGGGTGGTGGAGGCGCTGAAGACGCCGCACCCGCCGAACTACATCGAGGAAGTGCTGTCCGGACCCAGATTCCCGATCCCGGGATTGTCGGGCGAGGAGGGCGAGAGCGAGGGCGGCAATGGCGGGGATGATGCCGAGCAGGATCCGCTGTACGACGAGGCGGTGCGGATCGTGACGACCGAGCGCAAGCCCTCGATATCGTATGTGCAGCGGCGGCTGAAGATCGGCTACAACCGCGCCGCGCGGCTGCTGGAAGGCATGGAGCAGGCGGGGCTAGTCGGCCCGCTGCAGGCCAATGGGGCGCGCGATGTGCTGGCGCCCGCGCCGCCGGAGGAGTGAGGTGGCCCGCCCGGCACACCTGCCGCGAAAGGCACGCGCGCGGCTGGTGGCCGCGGCGTGGCTGCTGCCCGCGCTCGCTGCGGGCGGCGCGGCGCAGGCCCCCACCACCCCGCTCGACAGTTATCTCGATGATCTACGAACGCTGCGCGCGCGCTTCCTGCAGATCCTCGTCGACGCGCACGGCCGCGAAATCGACCGCGCCACCGGCACGCTCATCGTGGCGCGTCCGGGGAAGTTCAGCTGGGAGATCCATCCGCAGCGCACGGGCTCCGGCGGCGGCGCGGGACAACTCATGGTTTGCGACGGAACCAACCTGTGGTTTCTCGACCGCGACCTCGAGCAGGTGACCGTGAAGCCGGTAGACGCCGCCCTCTCGGCCACTCCCGCCATGCTGCTCTCGGGCGTCGCCGACCTGCACAAGAGCTTCAGCATCACCCCCGCTGGACAGCGCCAGGGGCTCGAGTGGGTGCTGGTGGAACCGCGCGGCGCCGAGGCGGATTTCCGCAGCGCGCTGTTCGGCTTCGCGCACCAGGATCTGAAACGCATGATCCTCGAGGACAAACTCGGCCAGACCGCCACCATCAGTTTCGAGAAAATCGAGCGCAATGCCCCGGTGGCCCCGGCCGAGGTGAGCTTCACGCCGCCCGCGGGCACCGATGTGATCGGCACACCCCGCAAGTGAGCGCCTCGCACGACCCAGGGGAGCACGATCCGCTGCGACCGCTCGCGGACCGGATGCGCCCGCGCTCACTCGGCGAGTTCATCGGCCAGCAGCACCTGCTGGGTCCCGGCAAACCCTTGTCCGCCAGCATCGCGAGCGGACAACTGCACTCGCTGATCCTGTGGGGCCCGCCTGGCACCGGCAAGACCACGCTCGCGCGGCTCATTGCCCGGGCCTCGAACGCCCAGTTCATCGCACTCTCGGCCGTCATGGCCGGAGTGAAGGATATCCGCGCCGCGGTGGAGGCGGCACGCGCGGTGCGCGCCCAGGACGGTCGACCCACGCTGCTGTTCCTGGACGAGGTGCACCGTTTCAACAAGGCGCAGCAGGATACGTTCCTGCCGTATCTGGAGGACGGCACGCTGACTTTCGTGGGCGCGACTACCGAGAATCCGTCCTTCGAGGTCATCAGCGCGCTGCTGTCGCGCGCGCGCGTGTACGTGTTGCGGCCCCTGTCGGTGGAGGATCTCACCACGCTGCTGCAGGCGGCGCTGCGGGATGCGGAGCGCGGACTGGGCAGGCAGCAGCTGCAGGCGGAAAGTGCGGCAGTGGATCTCATCGCGCGCGCCGCCGACGGTGATGCGCGCCGGGGGCTGAACATGCTGGAGCTGGCCGCAGGCCTGGTGGAGGCTGGCGGCGGCGCGCACCTGCTCACGGTTGCCGTGGCGCAGGAAGTGGCCTCCGGCGGGCAGCGCCGCTTTGACAAGGGCGGTGATCAGTTCTACGAGCAGATCTCCGCGCTGCACAAGGCGGTGCGCGGCACCGATCCCGACGCGGCGCTCTACTGGCTGTGCCGCATGCTCGACGGCGGCTGCGATCCGCGCTATATCGCGCGGCGCGTTACGCGCATGGCGGTGGAGGACATCGGACTCGCCGATCCGCGCGCGCTGGCGCTGGCACTGGATGGCTGGGAGACTTACGAGCGCCTCGGGACCCCGGAAGGGGAGCTGGCCGTCGCCGCGGCGGTGGTGTACCTCGCCTGCGCACCCAAGAGCAACGCGCTGTACGTCGCCATGGGCGAGGCCATGGCGGACGTCAGCGAGTTCGGCACGCTGGAGGTGCCGCTGCGGTTGCGAAACGCGCCGACGCGCCTGATGAAGAACTTGGGTTACGGGCGCGACTACCGTTACGCGCACGATGAGCCCGAAGCCTTCGCCGCCGGGGAGCGCTACCTGCCTGATGAGATGCCGGATCGGCGATACTATCGGCCCGTTCCACGCGGCCTGGAAGTGAAAATCAGCGAGGCGCTCGCGCGCCTGCGGGCGCGGCCCGCATCGAAAGGTTGAACGCTTGATCGATCCGAAGCTGTTGCGCACCGATCCCGAGGCCGTGGCGCGCAATCTGGCGCGACGTGGCTACGCGCTCGATGTGACGGCGCTTCGCGCCCTGGAAGAGAAGCGCAAGCCCTGGCAGGTGGAGGTGGACCGGCTGCGCGCCGAGCGCAACGCCAGCGCCAGGGCGGTCGGCGCGGCCAAGGGGCGCGGCGAGGACGTGCGCGCGCTGATCGCCACAGGCGACACGCTCACCGCGAGCCTCGCGGCGGCGGAAGCGGCGCTGGCGGCGGTGCAGAGCGAGCTCGAACAATGGCAGCTCGGGCTGCCGAATCTGCTGCACGCCTCGGTCCCCGACGGGCGCGACGAGAGCGCCAACCTCGAGGTGCGCCGCTGGGGCGAGCCGCCGCAGTTCGCTTTCCCGCCGCGCGATCACGTGCAGCTCGGCGAGCGGCTGGCGGGGCTGGATTTCGAGGCCGCGACGCGCATCGCCGGCAGCCGCTTCGTGGTGATGCGTGCGCAGGTGGCGCGCCTGCACCGCGCGCTGGCGCAGTTCATGCTGGACCTGCACACGCGCGAGCACGGCTACACCGAGGTGCAGGTGCCGTACCTGGTGCACGCCCAGGCGCTCACCGGCACCGGGCAACTGCCGAAGTTCGAGCAGGATCTGTTCGCGGTGCGCGGCGAGCCGCCGTTCTACCTCATCCCGACCGCCGAGGTGCCGCTCACCAACCTGGTGCGCGAGCAGATCGTGCCGGCGGAGGCGCTGCCGCTGAAATGGGTGGCGCACACGCCGTGTTTTCGTTCCGAGGCCGGGGCGGCCGGCAAGGACACGCGCGGCATGATCCGCAACCACCAGTTCGACAAGGTGGAGCTGGTGCAGGTCGTGCGGCCGCAGGATTCGTACACCGCGCTCGAGCAGCTGACCGGGCACGCGGAAGCGGTGCTGCGGCGGCTGGAGATTCCGTACCGCATCGTGGCGCTGTGCGCGGGCGACGTCGGCTTCAGCAGCGCCAAGACCTACGATCTGGAGGCGTGGCTGCCGTCGCAGCAGCGCTACCGCGAGATCTCCTCGTGCAGCAACTGCGAGGCTTTCCAGGCGCGGCGCATGCAGGCGCGCTGGCGCAATCCGCAGGGCGGCAAGCCCGAGGCGGTGCACACCCTGAACGGCTCGGGACTCGCGGTCGGACGCACGCTGGTGGCGGTGCTCGAGAACTTCCAGAACCCGGACGGTTCGGTCGACGTGCCGGCGGCGCTGCAGCCCTACATGGACGGGCTCACCGCGCTCAAATGAAGCGTACGGCGCGCAATCCACGCCCGGTGCGAGCGCGCGACCCGCTGTTCAACAGTTCGGTGCAGAAGGCACTCGCCATGCTCGAGACCTTCGGCGGCGAGCGGCGCGCGCTCACCCTGGCAGAGCTCGCCGCCGGTGCCGGCATGACGACCAGCTCGGCGCAGCGTGGCACGCATACGCTGGTGCGCTTGGGGTTCCTCGGGCGCGATGCGCGCGCACGGCGCTGGGTGCTGACGCCGCGTGCCCTGTCGCTGGCGCATGCCTACCTCTCGGGGCACGCGCTGCTCGAGCAGGCGACCACGCATCTCATCGACCTCAACCAGGCGAGTGGCGAATCGGTTAGCCTGTCGGAGCCGGACGGCGTGGACATGGTGTTCATCGCCCGTTTCCCGAGCCTGAAGCGCTTCTACATCCACATGCCGGTCGGGCGGCGCCTGCCGATGTACTGCACGGCCTCGGGACGCGCCTACCTGGCGGCACTGCCGGCGGCGGCTGCGCTGCGCGTCGTGCGCCGCTCGGAGCTGCGGCCACTGACGCCACTCACGCTGACCGATCCGAAGCAGATACTCAGGCGCATCCAGGCGGCGCGCGTGGCGGGCTACGCCTGGTCGGACCAGGAGTGTTACCGGGGTGACCTCAGCATTGCCGCGGCGGTGCTCGGGGAAGACGGCCAGCCGCTGGCCGCGGTGAACATCTCCGCTCCCACCAGCCGCTGGACACTGGCGGAGTTACGATCGAAGCTGTCGCCATTGTTACTGCAGACGGCGCGGGCGGCCTCGCGCAGCCGCGCGCCGCGGCCGTGACCTCGACGAGCATTTGAAGGGGAACAGCATGCCGGAGCTCAGCCGCTCGCTGCAGCCGCGCCACATCACCATGATCTCGATCGGGGGGATGATCGGCGCGGGGCTGTTCGTCAGCAGCAGCGCCGCCATCGCCGCAACCGGCCCGGCCATCGTGCTGAGCTATCTGATCACCGGCACGCTGGTGCTGCTGGTGATGCGCATGCTGGGCGAGATGGCGGTGGCGTTGCCTGCGGTGCGGTCCTTCACCGAGTTCGCGCGCGCCGGTCTGGGTCCCTGGGCCGGTTTCATCGCCGGCTGGCTGTATTGGTATTTCTGGATGATCGTCGTGCCGGTGGAGGCGATCGCCGGCGCCAACATCCTGCACGCCTGGCTGGGTCTGCCGTCGTGGCTCCTGGGACTGGCGCTCATGGGCATCATGACCGCCGTGAATCTCATGTCGGCGCGCTCGTATGGCGAGTTCGAGTTCTGGTTCGCCTCCATCAAGGTGGCCGCAATTGTGGTGTTCATCGCGCTCGCGGCGGCGTATGCCTGCGGCTTCACCTCCCCGACGGGCCCGACGTTCCGCAACCTGAGCGCCGACGGCGGCTTCATGCCGAAGGGCTGGGTGGCGGTGCTGGCGGGCGCGGTGACCGTGTACTTCTCGCTCACCGGAGCTGAGATCACCACCATCGCCGCGGCCGAGTCCAAGGAGCCGGCGCGCGCCGTGGCGCGCATGAGCAGCTCGGTGATCGTGCGTATCCTGACCTTCTACGTGGGCTCCGTGCTGCTGATCGTCACGGTGGTGCCGTGGATACGGATCCGCCCGGGGGAATCGCCATTCACGCTGGCGCTCGCCACCATGCAGTTCAAGTGGGCGAGCGTCGCCATGAGCGCCGTCATCCTCACCGCGGTGCTCTCCTGCCTGAACTCCGCGTTCTACGTGTGCTCGCGGGTGCTGTTCGTGCTGGCCGAGCACGGCGACGCACCGCAATGGCTGGTGCAAGTGAACGCGCGGCGCGTGCCGACACGCTCGGTGTGGATGGGCAGCATCGCCGGCGTGCTCGGCATACTGGCGGCGATCACCTCATCGCAGACGGTATTCGCGTTCCTGGTGAACGCCTCCGGCGCGCTGGTGGTATTCATCTACATGATCATCGCCCTGGCGCATATCCGCCTGCGCCGCGCGCGCGAGGCGAGCGGCGCACCCGCGCCCGCGCTCTCGATGTGGTTGTTCCCGTGGCTGAGTTATGCCGCGCTCGCCGGCATGGCGGCGGTGCTGATTGGTATGGCTCTCACCCCCGGCGAGATGGCGCGACAGCTGTTCTGGAGCGTGGTGTCGCTGGCGGTGGCAGCCGGCGCCTTCCTGATCGTGGACACCTGGCGCAAGGCGCGCGTCGTGACCCCGGTGCCCGCCGGGCCGGGTGCGGATCGCTCATGAGTACGCGAGCGGCGTTCACGCGGCGGCAGGTCGTGCTCACCGCGGCCGCGGTGGGCGGGGCGCTGGTGCTTGGCGTCGCGCTGCAGCGCCGCCGGCGGCGGCTCATCGCGGGCGGCGGCGCACCCGCCCGCGGGGCGCTGAACGCCTACGTGCGCATCGAGCCGAACGAGCGCATTACTCTCGTGATGCCCAAGGTCGAGATGGGGCAGGGCACCTTCACGTCACTGCCGATGCTGATCGCCGAGGAGCTGGAAGTCGATCTTGGCGCGGTCAGCGTGGAGGCCGCCCCGCCTGATCCCGCCGTGTATGGATTCGCAGTCGATCCGGCTGCCCCCGAGGGCATCGAACAGGACCAGTCGACCGGCACCTCCCTGTCCATCATCCAATGCTGGACGCCGTTGCGGCAGGCGGGCGCGAGCGCGCGCCTGATGCTGATTCAGGCGGCGGCGAAGCGCTGGCGTGTGCCCATCGACACCTGCCAGGCGCAGCGCGGGGAAGTGATCCACGCTCCTTCCGGCCGACGCTTGGGCTACGGCGCACTCGCCGCCGCCGCCGCGGCGCTGCCGGTGCCGGCGGCGCCACCGTTGAAGGCCGCGAAGGACTTCCGGCTCATCGGTCGCGCCACCCGAAGGCGTGACACGCCGCAGAAGGTTGACGGCAGCGCGGTGTTCGGCATCGACGCCCGCCCGCCGAACTCGAAGGTGGCGCTCATCGCTCTCGCGCCCGTGGAGGGCGGAACGATCGCCGGGCTCGCGGTCGATGCGGCGCTCGCCGTCCGCGGTGTGAGTCAGGTGGTGAATGAGAGTGATGCGATTGCGGTGGTGGCGGACGACACCTGGGCGGCCATGCAGGGCATGAAGGCGCTGGCGCCGCGCTGGAACGACGGCGCGAACGCCGCCGTACAACAGGCGGACATCGTGGCGCAGCTGGAAGCCGCCGCTCACGAGGCCGGTGCGGTGGCCGCCAGCAAGGGCAAACTCGAGCAGGCCGCGGCGCGCGCGACCACCCACGTGGATGCGGTCTATCACCAGCCATTTCTCGCCCACGCGACCCTCGAGCCGATGAATTGCACGGTCGATTGGCGCGAGGGCGAGTGCGAGATCTGGGTCGGCACCCAGGCATGCGATCGCGCGGTGGCGAAGCTGGCAGCCCTGGGTCTCAAGCCCGAACAGATCCGCATTCACAGCCACCTCATCGGCGGCGGCTTCGGGCGGCGCCTGGAGGTGGACGGCATCGTGCTCGCGGCGCGCATCGCGCGGCATGTGCAGGGCCCGGTGAGAGTGCTATGGACTCGCGAGCAGGACATCCAGCACGACCGCTACCGACCCTACTATGTGGATCGGCTGTCCGCGTCGCTGGACGCGCGCGGCAGACCGCTCACCTGGCGTCATACCATCGCGGGCGCCGGACTGTGGGCACTGTACTACGGTGAGGACACGATCAAGAACGGTGTCGACCTCGATGCGGTCACCTCGGCAGCCGATCTGGCCTATCCGCTGGAGAACATGGAGGTACGCTTCGCGCGGCGCGACCCTGCGGGCGTGCCGACGGGCTGGTGGCGCGGCGTCGGTCCGACCCGCAGCGTATTCGCGGTCGAGAGCTTCATGGATGAGCTGGCGGCGGCGGCACAGCAGGATCCGGTGCGCTACCGCCGCGCGCTGCTCAAGGAACCGCGCATGCGCGCGGTGCTCGATCTCGCGGCCGATCGCGCCGGGTGGGGCACGGCGCTGGCCGCCGGCAGCGGGCGCGGCGTGTCCATCCAGTTTGCCTTCGGCAGCTACCTCGCGCAGGTCGCCGAGGTGAGTGCCGGCGCCCGGGGTCTGCCGCGCGTCGAACGGGTGGTGTGCGCCATGGATTGCGGGCAGGTCGTGAACCCCGACGGGGTGCGGGCGCAACTCGAGGGCGGCGTCACTTTCGGCCTGAGCGCCGCGCTGGGCAACGAGATCACGATCGCCAACGGGCGCGTGCAGCAAAACAACTTCAATGATTTTCCGTCGCTACGGATCTCCGAAGCTCCGCGGGTCGAAGTGCATCTGGTGGCCAGCGGCGAGAGCCCGGGTGGAGTCGGCGAGACCGGCACCTCCTGCGTCGCCGCGGCGCTGTGCAATGCGATCTACGCCGCCAGCGGCAAGCGCGTGCGCACGCTGCCGGTGAGCCGCGGCCTGCACGCTTGAGCTTGGTGCGAGCTTGCGATTACAGTGCCACGCTGGCGGTGTGGGCGCAACAAACGAAAACGATGTGGGGGAGACAATATGCGGCTCATTCAAGACGGCAGGTCCGGGGTCACGCGCGCACTGCTCGGGGCGCCATACGCTGCGCTGCTGCTGCTCGCGTGCGTCCCCGGCGTGAGCCGGGCGCAGGAGCAGACCCAGGGGAGCGAGGCGACCGGCGGGCCTTTGCAGGAAGTCATCGTGACCGCCACACGCCGCGCCGAAAGTCTCAGCAGGGTACCCATCAGCGTAACGGCGCTGACGCAGGAGGGCCTCGATGATCGCGGCGTGAAGGATTTTTCCGAGGTGGCGCGCTTCACGCCGGGAGTGAACTTCGACAACTCCGGCACCAATAACATTTCTATCCGCGGTATCTCCGGAACCGGCGGCGCCGGCACGACCGGCATCTATCTCGACGACACGCCGATCCAGATGCGCGCGCTGGCGTTCAACCCCGACGAGGCACTGCCCAAGTCCTTCGACATCGATCGTGTGGAGGTGCTGCGCGGACCGCAGGGCACCCTGTTCGGCGCCGGCTCCGAAGGCGGCACGGTGCGTTACATCACCACGCAGCCCAGCCTCACCAAGACCAGCATTTACAGCCGCGCCGAGTTTTCCTCCACCCAGGGCGGGGATCCGAGTTACGAAGCGGGCGTTGCTGTGGGGGGGCCCCTGGTCCAGGACAAGTTCGGCGCGCGGCTCTCGGTCTGGTACCGCAAGGACGGCGGCTGGATCGACCGCATCGACCCCGTGACGCTCGCGACCGTCGACGAGAAGGCCAACCATGACGAGACCGTACTGGTGCGGCTCGCGGGCCTGTGGGCGCCCTCGGAGCACTGGTCGATCACGCCGAGCATCTACTACCAGGACCGGGCGCGAAACGACATCTCCACGTATTGGCCGCTGTACTCGGATCCGGGCGCGCACCGCTTCGTCAGCGCGGATCCCTCGCGGCGCTCATCGCCCGACAAGTTCTACCTGCCGTCGCTGAAGATCGAGGGAGACATCGGCTCGGCGCGCCTGATCTCGAACACCTCCTACTTCCACCGGCAGAATCAGACCGGTTACGAAGGCACGCTGTACAACCTCGGTTTCTACCAGGCGTTCGTATTCCTCCCGCCCACGCCACTGATCGACGGCAACGGTGTGCACCTGCCGCCCGGCGCGACCAACTACCGCTCACCCTCGAGCATCGACAACGGGCAGCAGAACATCACGCAGGAGATCCGCCTGCAGTCCACCGATCCGAATGCCAGGCTGCTATGGACCACCGGGGTATTCTTCAGCGAGAACCGGCAAAGCTATCTCGAGCAGATCCACGACCCGCTCCTCAATGAGCTGTCGCTCGCGCTGACGGGTGCGCCGTACACCGATTTCTTCGTGGATGCGAACGGCAATCCGGTCACCTTCGATCCGCGCTTTCCGGACGATTCCTACTTTCTCAAGACCAACGCGAAAGACGAGCAATACGCGGCATTTGGCGAGTTGACCTACGGGCTGACCGAGCGACTCAAGGCGACCGTCGGGGCGCGCTTCTCGCGCACCAAGTTCTCCTTCGACACGCTGACCGGCGGTCCGCAGCTGTTCGATGTGCCGCGCACCGGCAGCGGCAACAACAAGGAGAATTCATTCACCCCGAAAGTGAGCTTCCAGTTCCAGGCGGATCCGGGCGATATGTTCTACGCCACTTACGCCAAGGGCTTCCGTCCGGGTGGCGCCAACAATCCGGTCCCCTTTGCGGCCTGCTCCGGGGATTTCATGGCCTTCAATATTTCAGGCGCACCGGAGACCTACAGCTCCGACACGGTGAACAGCTACGAGGTTGGCGCCAAGAACAACTTCAACAACCGCGTGAAGCTGGCGAGCAGCATCTACTACATCAAGTGGAACAACATCCAGCAGACCGTCGTGCCGCCGGTGTGCCAGATCTCGTTCATCGCCAATCTCGGCCAGGCAGCGGCGAAGGGTGTCGACTTTCAGGCCGATGTTGCCGTAACCGAGAAGCTCTCGCTCGAGCTGGCCGCGGGTTACACCGAGGCACGCTACTCCAGGGACTCGAAGTTCAATGCTCTGGAGCAAATTCCCGTCGTGGCGGATGGCGACGCCATTGTCGGGGCCAGCAGCGAGACCGGGGGAGGCCAGCCGACTGCGCCGTACACGGTGTCGGCAGGACTCCAGTACCGCTTCAGCGCTTTTTCGCACGAGGCGTTCGTGCGGGCCGACGGCGAGTATCAGGGTCGGGCGAAGTGGGCGACCGCCGGACAGGATCCCAACTCGCTGCAGTTCGATGCGGCGAACTTCGTGCTCGACGCCACGACCTTCGTCAGCCTGCGCGGCGGCATGTCGTTCGGCTCATGGTCGGTGGCGGCGTTTGTCGACAATCTCACCGACACTCACAAGCTCACCGACTACAACTTTACGATCAACGACGGACTCGGCGACAGCCGGCTGCGACGTGATTTCACGTTCCGGCCGCGGACCTTTGGCATCACGGCGATATTCCGCCAATAGCCGGGCCGTAAACGAATTGCTGCAGGGGTAGTGCCGACGCTCGGTCGGCGCGCCACGGCGAGCTGTGGCCTTTTGAACCAGCGCCCGGATTTGGGGCACTCACGGCACATCCAATAACCAAACAAGGAGTGCCGTCATGTGCCAGCTCACTCGACCCCTGAGATATACGGCGCTGATCGTCCTCGCCGCAGCCTCCACGCTCACGCGCGCCGCTGAGGATGATTCGGGCGTCCCGCGCAACGCCTACGTGGTCGCGCCCCTGGTATCCAACGTGGCCGGTAGCGCCACGGTGCACGACCCGGTGCTGCGCAACGCCTGGGGCGTAGCCTTCAGCCCGGCGGGCAGTCCTTTCTGGGTCAGCGACAATGCCACAGGATGCTCGACCCTCTACAGCGGCAATGGCACGAAGGTACCGCTCCAGGTGTCGATCCCGCTGCCGGGGAACGTGGTGCCTGCCGCCTCCTGCCAGCCGGTCGACCCGAATAGTCCCCCAAATCCTGCTCCGGCGGCGCCCACCGGAATGGTGTGGAATCCTTCTGCGGCGTTCCTCGTGCCGGGCACGACGCTGCCGGCGGTGTTCATCTTCGCCACCGAGGATGGCACCGTTTCCGCGTGGGCCGGAGGTTTGAACCCAGCCGCCAATGCGGTCATCGCGGTCGACAACTCGTCCTCTCCCGCCGCCGGGAACGGCGCCGTCTACAAGGGTCTCGTGTTCGGGTTGAGCGCCAAGGGAGGGTTCCTGTACGCGACTAACTTCCGTGCTGGCACGATCGATGTATTCGGGCCGACGGGCTCGGACGGCCTGTTCACGCCCGCGACCACGGACGGCGGCTTCGCCGATCCTGATATCCCGGCCGGCTACGCGCCGTTTGGCATCGCGAACGTCGATGGCGACCTGTTCGTGACCTACGCGCAACAGAACGCCGCGAAACACGACGACGTGGCGGGGCCAGGGCACGGCTTTGTGGATGTTTTCGATACCGACGGCCATCTGCTTCGCCGGTTTGCCAGCCGCGGGTCGCTCAATTCACCCTGGGCTATCACCCGCGCCTCGTTCGCGTTTGGCCGGTTGAGCGGCAGGATCCTGATCGGCAATTTTGGCAACGGCCGGATCAACGCATTCGACGACAATGGCCGGTTTATCGATGAGCTTGACGATGCTCACGGCAAACCGCTGGTCATCGATGGCCTGTGGACCCTGACCTTGGGCGGCGGCCGCGGCTCGAGCTCAGACACGCTGTACTTCACGGCCGGTCCGAACGGTGAGAGCGACGGATTGTTCGGCAACATTGTCCCCGCGCACTAATAGTCGGCTGACGGCGCAACACCGCTCGCGGCGAGCTGGCGCAGCACTTCACGCCGCACCGCCTGCACGTCGGCAAGCGGTACGCGGCGCGCGCGCGTCACTTCCTCCTCGGTGAACGCTGCGGGGTGTGGCTCGTCCGCGGCGCCGTAACGCTCGGTGAGCCAGTTGAGCACCGCCGCAAGGCGCGCATCCGAGAGCGCCGAGTTGGCCGCGCCGGGCACCCGCAGCACGTAGTTGCGTCCCTCGCTGCTGCGCATGAAACGCGCGAGCGTCCCGGCGAGCGGTGGGATCTTGCCCGGCACGCCCTGGGCTTCGGCGCCGTGGCAGCCCATGCAATAGAGCATGTAGTCCTGGCCCGGGCTCGCGCTCGCCGCGCCGGCGAGGGCGCTCGTGAGCCCGGTTGCGGCGAGCACCAGCACGCGCCGCATGGTCTTCAGGGTCCGCCCGGTGCGACGCTCTTGCGATGTGCGCGCACCGCGGTGCCATCCAGTGCTTGGGCGCGCTCGGCGGCGATTTCCTCGGCGGTGAGGGGTTTGACCTCGGGCGGCGCGTGCCCGAGATCGAACACGACGAAGTTGAGCGTAGCCGCCAGGGTCGCGTCATCCAGGCGCGCGAAATCGGGCATCTGGAAGTTGTAGTGCTTTTCCTCGACGGTTATATCGCCGACCATGCCGTACAGCACGGTGAGTGCGAGCTGCCGGCGTCCCTCGAGGCTGGCGGCGTAGCGCTCCGGGTAAGACACCAGGGGCGGCGCCAGCGCCGGAACTCCTGCGCCGGCGGGTCCGTGGCACACGGCGCAGTTTGCCTGGAAGCTGCTGAAACCCGCCGGGTAGGCCGGGGGGGCAGCATCAGCAGCGCGTACGGCGGGCACGGCCGCGAGGCTCACCACCGCCGGCACGGCCCACGCGAGCGCGCCGCGCGTGCCGGCGCAGACCCCCGGGCGCCGACGCCTCATTTTTCCGCGACTCCCAGGATGACGGACACCGAGCAGTGATAGTTCGAGTCGGCGTTCGCCATGCACCAGTTGAGGTCGTTGTTGCGCGACGGCCGGTACATCGGCTTCTCGCGCTCGTTACGGTTGCACTCGCAGTTGCCGCAGCTGGTCTTCCCGCAACAGTCGTTGTAGGAGACGATGTAATCGCGGCCGTCGCCGGGGTTGTGGCACGTGCCGATCCAGGTGATGGGCGAGGTGGCGGTCCCCGGTGGACAGGAGCTGGAGGTTCCGCCGCAGCACGAGCACAGGAAGCCGTCGATCGCGCAGTACTTCCAGTACTCGCAGCTCTCCGGACTGTCCGGTTTGGCCTCGCTCCCCCAGGCACGGCTGCCACGATCCACCGGCAACAGCGGCAGGAGCGCGGCGCCGGTCAGCAGCTGACCCAGGGAAGCCAGCAGGCTGCGGCGTGAGGTGCGCCGCGCCAGCGAGCGCGAGGAGTGTTCGAACAGGTGATCGAGCGAGCGCATCGTGTGCCCCGTAATGTCAGGGATTCAGCATCATCCAGGGCGTCTGGCCGAGGTGCCTCTCCACGTGCCGCAGCTTGCCGGTGAGGGCATCGAACACGGCCACGTCCGCGGCGTCAGTGGCCGCGAACAGGATCGGCGCGGAATCCTGCGACGCCTGCACGGCGAGCACCCGTGACAGGCCGGCCGGCTGCATCGGCCAGCGCGCCAGGCGCCGGTGTGCGGCCATGTCGAACACCCAGATTTCGGTGCCGCCGTCCTTGTGGGTGCCTTCGCCGCCCTGATGCATGGGCACGTACAGCCGGCCGAGCCCGCGGTGTACGGCGCCGACCTGGGCCGCACCCGGGCGCCACCGGCCCTGCTCGGCCGCGCTCACCAGTGACCAGGGCTGCGCAAAGGCGGGTTGCCCGCCGGACAGGTCGAGCTCGTGCACCTCGCCCAGGAAGGACAGGAACGCATAGCCGCGGGCGGTTGGCACGCCCTGCACGAACACCGGGTCGCGGTCGGGATCGAAGAACGGCTCCGACAGCGCGCGCGCGGTTTCGTGACCCTGCGCGTCAAGGGTGACGGTGAGCAGCCGGCCGCTTTCGCACAGGGACGAGACGCGGTTCGCTCCCCAAGGGATCACCAGCACACAGCCGGCGGTGTCGATCTCCCCGAGCACCGCGCGCCGCGCCGGATCCAGCACGCCGAACGAGGCTGCGGGTGTCAGGTAGGCCGCGTACAGGAAGTGGCCGTCGGTGCTGTAGCCCATGTTGAAGATAGTGGGAGAGGTCTGGGCGCGCTTGGACGGCAGCACGATCTCACCGGTCGTGGCGAGGGTCGCGTTGTCGGTGAACTCGACCACGTCGGTGCGCGCACCGCGGCTGCCGCGCGCGAAATAGGTCGTGGCCACGGCGGTGGTCGTGCCATCGGGCGAGAGGCTGACGCTCGGGAGGAAGCCCGCGTCGATCTGCCCCAGTCGACGATAGCTGTCGCCGTCGAACAGGTGCACGCGGGCATCGATTTCGTTATCGAACGCTTCATCGTAGACGTACACCCAGTGCGGGCTCTTCGGCGGCAGCTGTTGCACGCTCAGATGCTCGGCGGGCAGTGGTGGCGGTGCCGCGTGCACCAGCACGCTCAACATCAGGCACAGCGTAGCTGCGGACCTGAGAGGCGGAGATCGCATCGGGCACCCCATGCAAAGCCGAATACGCGTCGTTGGGCTTGGCGCCGTGGCGCGCCGTGGCGCGCCGTATGGCGCGGCCGTGCGGCGCCTTTGCGGCGCTGGCTTTGCGCTGCAGTCTCGCACATCGGCACGGGCCGGAAAAGGCGCACCCTGTCGGGCGCGCGGAAGCGCGCTGGTTTGACCGTCCGCGGCGCCTGCCGTAGAGTCGGCCGCCCTTCGCCCGATAGTCAATAATCGATAATCGATAGCTCGCGATGCCCGCCGTGCCGCTGCAATCGCTGTGGTCCGTGACGGCGCCTGCCGGCCCGGCCTGCGAGGTACTCGCCAGCCCCTCGCGCGCCGAGGCCGCCGTCATCGGCGCCGGCTACACCGGCCTGTCGGCCGCGCTGCACCTGGCGCAGGCCGGCCGGGACGTGGTGGTGCTGGAGGCCGCCGACATCGGCGCGGGTGCCTCCGGCAGCAACGGCGGCCAGGTCATCCCGGGGGTCAAGCACGATCCGGATACCCTCGAGCAGCTGTTCGGACCCGACGCCGGGGCGCGCGCGGTGGCGACCGTCGCGGCAGGGCCTGACCTGGTGTTCGAGCTGATTGCCCGGCACGGGCTGCGATGCGAGGCGCTGCGCGCCGGCTGGATTCAGCTGGCAGCCTCGGAGGCTGCGCTGTTGCAGCTCGCCGCCCGGGTGCAGCAGTGGCGGCGCCGCGGGGCCGCGGTGGAACTACTGTCACGCGAGGAGGTGCTGCGCCTGACGGGATCCGGCTGCTACTGCGGCGGGCTGCTCGACCGCCGCGGCGGCACCGTGCAGCCGCTGTCTTACGCGCGCGGACTCGCCGCGGCCGTGGGGCGCTGCGGCGGACGCATCTTTGTCGGCAGCCCGGCGCTCAAGCTGACCCGCACCGCGGGCGCCTGGAGCATCGAGACACCTCGCGGGAGTCTCACCGCATCACTCGTCATCATTGCCACCAACGCCTACACCGGCGCGCTCACGGACGAGCTGCGTCGCACGGTAGTGGCGGTGCCCTCATTCCAGGTGGCCACGGCGCCGATTCCCGCGACGCTGCGCACGGCAATCCTGCCCGGTGGACAGGCGGCCTCGGACACCCGGCGTCTGCTGCGGTACTTCCGCCTGGATGCGAGCGGACGGCTGGTGATGGGCTCGCGCGGCACGTTCGCGCCCGTCCCCGACACGCGCTCGGTACGGCACCACTACCGCGCCGTGCACGAGATCTATCCGCAGCTCGAAGGCGTGGCTTTCGAATATCACTGGGGAGGGCTCGTGGCGATGACGCGCGATCACCTGCCGCACCTGCATGAGCTGGCCCCGGGCCTGCTTGCCGGCCTCGGCTACAATGGTCGCGGCGTCGCCATGGCAACCGTGATGGGGCGCCTGCTGGCGCTACGTGCGCTTGGAACCCCCGCGGCGGAGCTGGGCTTTCCGGTCACGCCGCCGCGGGCCGTGCCGTTCCACGCCTTGAGCGGCCTCGGTGCGCGCGCGGCCATCCAGTACCTGCGCCTGGCGGACGCGCTGGCTCGCGCGCCAGTCCTTGGGTCACGGAGACCGGCATGAACGCGACAAAAGTCGGGCTGCTGACCGTGCTGGTGCTGGTCAACATCGCGTTCGTCATCGGATGGGTCTGGGCCGCCAGGCGCTACCGGTTGAGCGAGCGCCCGGGGCTCGCCGACATCGCGATCGGCGTGGTGACCGACTTCCTCGATACGCTCGGCATCGGTTCATTCGCACCCACGACCGCGCTGTTCAAATTTCGCGGTGCGCCCGCCGACGAGCTGATACCGGGCACGCTCAACGTGGGGCACAACTCCTCCGCCTTTCTCGAGACCGTGCTGTTCGTCACGGCTGTGACCGTGGAGCCGGTGCTGCTCGCCTGCATGGTCGGCAGCGCCGCCGCCGGCGCCTGGCTCGGCGCCGGGCTGGTGAGCCGGCTCCCACGCCGCACGATCCAGCTGTTCATGGGGGTGGCACTGCTGGTGGCGGCGTTCTTCTTCATATTGAAGAACCTCGGCGCGCTCGAGGTCGCCGGCGGCACCGCGTTCGCTCTCGGCGGCTGGCGCTTCGCGCTGGCGGTGGGTGTCAGCTTCGTGCTGGGCGCCTTGATGTGCATCGGCATCGGCAACTACGCGCCGCTCATGATCATGCTCGCCCTCCTGGGCATGCATCCGCTGGCGGCGTTCCCGATCATGATGGCGAGCGATGGCATCCTGCAGCCCGTGGCGAGCCTGGGCTTCTTCCGCTCGGGACGCTTCGCGCACGGGCCCTCGCTGGGGCTGATCATCGGTGGCGTAGTCGGCGTGCTGATCGCCTTCTACATCGTCAAGCACCTGCCGCTCACGGCGATGCGCTGGCTGGTGATCGTCGTGGTGGGCTACGCGGCCGTTTCGATGCTGCGCTCGGCGCGCGCCGCCTCAACCACGGCGCCCGCTGTCGCGGTGGAGTGACACCCGCGTAGCGGCTTTCAGCCCGCTCCCCACCCCATGCGCACCTCGACCAGATAGCCGCGATGAGCCCGGGCCGGCCGATCGGGGGTATGCGTAGCGTGCAGGGTGCGCCCGGTGCACTGTGGGCGCTCGGCGGCGCGCGCCGGCGGCACGCTGAACACCACCGCCACCAGCAGTCCCAGGACCAGATTGATGAGCAACGATCCCAACACCGCCCAGGGCGTGACTCTCATGGCGCTCTCCTCAGGGCAATTCTCCCTGCGCATATGAGACACCCTGGAGAACCGCGGCGTCAGCGCGGTGGCGTCGAATCCATCCTCGCGGCCAACGGGTTCGTCCCCGCGGGCCTGGCGGCGTTCCCGTGAGCGCACCCGTGGCTGCGGCGGCAGGCAGCGCAACGCTGGTACCGGTGCTCCCGAATCATCGATTCGATGAGGCCCGCCTGGTGCGCTATCTGAACGAGCGCCTGCCGGGCTTCGGCACCGAGTGCGAGATCCGGCAATTCCAGGGCGGACAGTCGAATCCGACGTTTCATCTGGCGACGCCGGGTGCCGCCTACGTGCTGCGCAAGAAGCCGCACGGCGTGCTGCTGCCGTCGGCACACGCCGTCGACCGGGAATTCACCGTCATGCGAGCACTCGCGGACACGGCCGTCCCGGTGCCGAAGATGCTGCTGCTGTGCACGGACGAGTCTCTCATCGGTCAGATGTTCTACATAATGCAATACGTCGAGGGCCGGGTATTCACCGATCCGGGCCTGCCGCACCTGAGCGCAGGCGAGCGAGCGGCGCTCTACGCCTCGATAAACGAGACGCTCGCCAATCTGCATCGGGTCGACATCGTTCAGGTCGGCCTGACGGGCTTCGGGCGCCCGGAAGGGTTTCTCACCCGCCAGATCGCGCGCTGGTCACGGCAGTACGCCTCAGCACAACTGCCGCGCTGCACAGCAATGGATCAGCTCATGGCGTGGCTCGCCGCGCAGGACCCGGGTCCGGAAGAAGTGGCGATTCATCACGGCGACTTCAGGCTCGGCAATCTGATGATCCACCCGAGCGAGCCCCGGGTGATTGCGGTCCTCGATTGGGAGTTGGCCACGCTCGGCCACCCGTTGGCCGACCTCGCGTACACCTGTCTCGTGTACCACGGACCGGTGTTCATGAGCGGCGCTACCCCGCTCGCGGCGAGCGCCGGCATTCCCTCCGAAGCGGACTTCGTCAGCGCCTACTGCCGCCGTGCGGGGCGCGGGCCGGTCGCCGCCTGGCCATACTTCCTCGCGTTCTCGCTGTTTCGGGCGGCGGCCATCCTCGCGGGGGTCTACCGCAGAGCTCTCGACGGTAACGCCGCCGACGCCAACGCACTCGCCCGCGGTGCCGTGTACCGGGAGGTCGCGCAGCTCGGGTGCTCGATCGCACGCAGTGCATGACTGCGGTCACGCCCCCCGGCGATGCCTCATCGGGGGCGCCATCACATTCCGGAAGACACCACGCCCCCGTGCCTGTAATCTTCTGCCCCTGTTCGTGCAACCTCTGACATGGGGGATCAGATGGCGTCTGGGGGACACACGACAGTCATCCGCAGAGTCCTGGAGCGACGGGCGGCCAAGCCCGCGACGGTCGAGGAGGGGACTACCGCAACTGTCGCGGTCATGCTGCGGGTACTGCCGGCGCCTAAAGCGCTGCTGGTCTTTCAGGATGCGCCGCTGCGCGAGCACATGCAGCGGCGCATCACGCCGGACGTTCTGGAGTGCGAGTCGGTCGCGGACGACGACGAAGCCCTGCGCCGGTTTGCGGCCGAGTTTCGCCCGGTGGTGCTCACCGACAGCCTGGAGCTGGTACGCAAACTGCGGGCGCAGCGCACCGCACGCGTGGCCTTCATCGTCTTCGTGGCCGAGGTCGATGACGCCCCGGAGCGGGAAGCGGGAATCCTCGCCGGGGCCGACGAATGCGTCGGGCGCCGGGTCAGCAACCTCGAGCTCGACGCGCGCATCCGCGCGGCGCGGCGCATCGTCGAGCTCGAGTCGGTACTGCGCATCACGCTGGAAGAGAACCGCAAGCTGTCGGCGACCGACGATCTGACGCGCGCAGCCAGCCGGCGCTTCTTCGGCCAGCACTTCCCGCGCGAGGTCGAACGGGCCGCGCGCTACAAGCGCGCCCTGTCCCTGGTCCTGTGCGACATCGATCATTTCAAGAAGATCAACGACACGCTTGGGCACGCCGTCGGCGACGAGATCCTGCAGCAGTTCGGCCCGCGCCTGCAGCAGGCCCTGCGCCGTGGGATTGACTGGGTGGCGCGGATCGGCGGGGAGGAATTTGCCATCGTCATGCCGGAGACCCCTTATGAGCCGGCGCTCGAGGTCGCGCGCAAGTTGCGGGCGGCCGTCTCCCACACCCACTTCAAGGCCGGCACGAAGAGCATCCAGGTGACCGCAAGCTTCGGCCTCTGCGGCATGGACCACGTCCCGAGTGGTGAGCACCAGGTGGCCGAGCAGGTGCTCAGGATTGCCGACGCCGCCCTGTACCGCAGCAAGGAGTCCGGCCGCAATCGCGTTACCGCCGCGATTCTTAAACCGGGAGCCTGAGAGCCTCGTCGGGCCCTTTCAGCGGTGCTGCTGCGGTTACGGTTTGCATTTCCGAGGACTGTGAGTCAGGTCTCGGACCGGATCCGCGGTGCGCGTTTCAATCAGCGCCCGTCTGCCTTTCGTGCCGCGGTCCCGATGGAAACAGTCCGTTTGCGCAAGATCCAACAGCCCTCCCACGTGGAGCGACTGCTCGAGGCGTTTGCCTCGCGTGGAGATCTCCTGCCCAAAGACTGCTACCAGATCCGGGCCTCCGGCGCGCTGTCACCGCAACTGCAACGCATTGTGGAACGGGCGATTCAGAAGGGTCATGTGTGGGCGTGTTGGGCCGACAGCTACCACACCTGGCTATTCACCTGCGAGATGTCGCTCCCCCTGTCCCGCGAGCGTGGCTCACCCGTGCTCCAAGTGGATATCTATGACGAAACGGGCGAATTGAAAGATGCCGGAGCCTGGGTGAACCAGCAAGGCAAGTGGAGCCGTTGCGTCCCCTGAGCTGCCGTCTCCCCGCGGCACCCGCAGTTCGCTGATCACCGCCAACACCCGCGCCCGTTCGGGCAGCGGATCGGTGTCCGCGGCCTGATAGAATCAAGACAAGCCACTAAATTGATTAGAACGGAGAGGTGGCAGAGCGGTTGAATGCACCGGTCTTGAAAACCGGAGGCTCCTTACGGGGCTCGTGAGTTCGAATCTCACCCTCTCCGCCAAAGACATAGGCATTTCGCCGCGGCCGGGCGCTGTGATTCTGCGTCGACGCATCCGGCTTCGGGCTATGAGCGCAAGCGCGGCCGAGGCGCAATGATGCCGTGGAAATACGCCATGGAGCTCACTCCGCCTCACACGAACCGCGTACGATGAGCGGCATGCAGTCAAGCGGGCCAAGCCGGAAGGCGTTGCTGCGTTCCTTCGAAGCCGCCGGCATGCTGCGCCCCTTCGCGGTCCTCGCCCTGGACATGGGGTTGTTTGCCGGCGGCTCCGTCCTAGCCCTCGCCGTCGGCGGCCTTTGGCTCAAGTTGCTCGGTAGTGCGTTGATTGCCGGCGGAATCGTTCGGCTGTTTCTCGTTGGGCATGATGCGTGTCACGGCAGCTTCTTTGCCGCCAAGACGCTCAATCATGTCTTCGGCCGCATTGCCTTCCTGCCGTCCATGACCGCCTTCAGCCTGTGGGACATCGGACACAACGTAGCTCACCACGGCTTCAACAATCTGAAGGGGCGTGACCAGGTCTGGGCGCCGTACTCCAAAGAAGAATTCGACCGGCTGCCGCGCCGGCGGCGGATCATGGAACGCATTTACCGTTCCGGGCTCGGCTGGGGTCTTTACTATTTCGTGGAGCTCTGGTGGAGGAAATTGTATTTCGCGACGCGCAAGGAAATCGGCTCGGGCCGCCTCAAGTACAAGCTTGATAGCGCGCTCGTGAGCGTCGGCGCCATCGTCTGGATCGGCATCGTGGCCCTGGTCGCCTATCAGACCCACCAGCAGTTCTGGCTACTTGCGACACTCGCCATCGGAATACCGTTTGCGCTGTGGAACACGATCATGGGATTTGTGGTCTTCGTGCAGCACACTCACCCGTCGATCGCGTGGTTCCAGAAGCGGCAGGAGTGGCAGCGGACCCGAGGCTATCTGACCGCCACGGCAACCGTGCGCCTGCCGCTGGGCGTTGATCGGCTGATGCACTGCATCATGGAGCACAACGCGCACCACGTGAACCCGCGCATTTCCATGTTCGCGCTGCGCCGCGCGCAGCAAGAAGTGCAGGATCAGGCCGCCGGCGACGTCCTGAGCTATCGACTCAATTGGCACACGTATCGAGACTGCGTGCGTCGCTGCAAACTCTATGACTATGCGAACCACACTTGGCTGAATTGGCGCGGCGAGGTGACCGCGCGTCTAGATCCTCTCGGCGGGGTGCCGGGGAGCTGACGTCTGTGGTGGCCGTGTCTGGGCGGCGGCGCTCAATCTCGTACGCGGCCGATTTCGAGGTCCTGCCAATACAAGTCCAACCCAGCTGTTTTTGGTGAGGCGCTATGCTCAGAGCTCAAACGATCCGGAACGACCACGCCGAAGTGTTGACCTTTCTGCACGGAAACCTGCAGGCATGTGCCACCCGTTGCCACAGCCCGGGTGAGGCGGGTGATGATAGTCTTGTCTTTGCCACCAGCGCCGAACAGCTCGCAGAATCGATACGGCGGAAAGCGGCGATCGTCATCGTTCAGGAGAAGATCGCACATCTAGCACCCGCGAATGCCTCGGACGCGGGCTGCTGCTTTTCCGCCACCACTATCCCGATGGCTATGGCGGTTCTGCTAACGTACTTTGACCACAAAGTCGAGCGCTTCACGCAATGGGGTGCGCGTCACCCCACCTCACTGGTGCATCCGAGTGCCACGCTCGGTCAAAACGTGGTCCTTGGCCCATATTGCGTGATTGGCGCTCGAGTGTCGGTTGGCGATGGCTGTTTCATCGGCGCGCATACGGTGGTCGAGAACGACGCGCGCATCGGGGCCGCCACGATCTTGCATCCACACGTTTTTGTCGGCGCAGCCTGTGAGATTGGCAAAGCCTGCGAAATCCACCCGCACGCCACCATTGGATCCGATGGATTTGGCTACGCGAAGGACGCCTCGGGAAGGCCCCGAAAGATTCCCCAGCTCGGCACCGTGAAAATCGGTGACGAAGTGGAAATCGGTGGCAACTGTGCCATCGATCGCGCGACTCTCACCGCGACGTACATCAGGTCTGGCGCAAAGCTCGACAACATCTGCCATATCGCGCACAACTGCGATCTCGGTGAGAACGGCTTTTATACGGCCGGGTTCATGATGGCTGGGTCGACGACGATCGGGCGCAACTTCATGACCGGCGGTAACTCAGTGGTCGGGCCGCATCTCAGGGTGGCGGACGACGTCGTATTGGCGGGCAGATCGACGGTCACTAACAACGTCACTGAGCCGGGTCAATACGGGGGCTACCCGTTGCAGTCCCTACGGGAGGCGCTCAAAACGCTGGTTGCCATCGGGCAGTTGAACGATATGCGAAAAAAGCTGAATGGACTGATAAAGAGCGTCCATCCGAACGACGTAGCCTGAATCCTCTGGGTGTTTCCCACATCGACCTTGAAGGGTTCCCTAGCCGGCGCCCTTCGGCAGGCGGTTTACGGGACCGGGTGCGGCCCGGTTCGGAACCCGGCGCCCTCGATGCGGAGCGCCGAGAACCCGCGAACGCCGCGGCAGATCGGGCACCGCCGGGACGCGGCCACCCGCCGCGAAGGGTTGACGTCCCCGCACGCGCTGGCGGGCCAGGGCGTGCGGGGACTTGACCTGCGCGGTTCCTCGTCCCACGCTTAACGGGAACCATACGGTGTAATCAGGGGATGCGAATGCCGCGGGCGGGGCTCATCGCGATGCTTGGCTGCCTCGGTGCGGTAGCCGTCGATGCCGATAACGTGCGTGCCGCGGGGGCTCGGGCCCCGGCCGACGAGGATGGCCAGTGGTCGATGCCGTCCAAGGACTACGCTGCGACCCGCTACAGCGGCCTCGCCGGAATCACCCGGCAGAATGCCGGCTCGCTCCATCCGGTGTGGACCTTCTCGACGGGCGTGCTCGGAGGACACGAGGGCCAACCGCTGGTCGTCGGCGACACCATGTATGTCGTCACGCCATGGCCCAACGTGCTGTACGCATTCGATCTCACCCGGGAGGGTTACCCGCTGCGATGGAAATATCGGCCGGACGTGAGCGCGAACGCCATCGGCATCTCCTGCTGCGACGCCGTCAACCGCGGCGCCTTCTACGCAGACGGCAAGATCATCTATAACCTGCTCGACGGCCACACCGTAGCGGTCGAGGCGAGCTCCGGCCGCGAGCTGTGGAACACGCAGATCGCCGACGTCAGCAACGGTGAGACGATGACCATGGCGCCCCTGGTGGTCAGGGACCGCGTCATCGTCGGCGCGTCGGGCGGTGAGTTCGGAATCTACGGATGGGTCAAGGGCCTGGATCTGAAGAGCGGGCGCACGGTCTGGACCGCGCACAACATCGGTCCGGACACCGACATGCTGGCCCGGGCAGATACCTTCAAAGCGCCGTACGACAGCGGTGTCGACCTGGGTGCGCGCAGTTGGGCCAATGACAGCTGGCACACCGGCGGCGCTCCGGTGTGGGGCTGGATCTCCTACGATCCCGAGCTCGATCTCATCTATTACGGCACGGGCAACGCATCGCCCTATAACCCCGAGCAGCGGCTCGGAGACAACAAGTGGAGTGCCAGCGTGCTGGCGCGCAAGCCGCAGGACGGAACTCTCGTGTGGGCGTATCAGTTCACGCCGCACGACAACTGGGATTACGACGCTACCGGCGCGATGATTCTCGCCGATCTGACGGTGGCCGGAAAGCGCATCCGGGCGCTCGTGCATTTCGACAAGAACGGCTTCGCCTATACGCTGGATCGGGCGACGGGGCGGCTGCTGATCGCCGCGGCATTCGCGCCGGTGACCTGGGCGAAGTCGGTGGATCTCGCCACCGGGCGCCCGGTGCTGGATCCGGCGAAACAAACCGGCGCATCCCGGGAGAACGTGAAGGGCATCTGTCCCAGTCTCGAGGGTGGCGTAAGCCCGTCCTCGCCCGCGGCGTATTCACCGCGCACCCATCTCTTCTACACCTCCACCAACAACCTGTGCATGGACTACGCGGCAACCCACGCCTCGCACCTGAAGGGAACGCCCTTCGTAGGCGTCACCAGTCCATACTTTGCCGGCCCGGGGGGCAACCTCGGCACGTTCATGGCGTGGGATGCGGCAACCGGCAGGAAGGTCTGGGAGAACAAGGAGCCGTATCCGAACTGGAGCGGCGCGCTGGTGACCGCCGGCGACGTGGCTTTCTACGGTACGCTCGATGGCTGGTTCAAGTCAGTGGATGCGAGGACGGGGAAGGTGTTGTCGAAGTTCAAGGTCGGTTCCGGAGTCGTCGGAAATCCGATCACCTACCGCGGCCCGGACGGCCGGCAGTACGTGGCGGTGTATGCCGGTTTCGGTGGGGACTGGGCGCTGCTGTCGGGCGATGTTCGCTCGGAGGACCCCGCTGACGTGCGCCCGCCGGCGGATTTCCTCAAGGATATCGCGCGTCATACGAGCCAGGGGGGGATCATCTGGATCTTCGGTCTGTGACGCGGCACCCGCGAGGCGTACTCGCACCATGGTTGCTGACGTGCCTGGCGGTAGCGTCCTGCAGCCGGCAGCCCGCGGCGCCCTCGCAGGAGGCCGGCGCGCCGCCGCCTGCGACTCGTTACGAGTCGCATATCGCAGCCGGTGGCATTGCCCCGCCCGGCGCTGCTCTGCGCAATCCTCATCAGGGCGACCCGGCGGTGGCGAAGAAGGGTGCGCTGCTGTTTACCGCGATGAATTGCGACGGTTGTCACGGGGGTGAGGGCAGCGGATGGGTCGGCCCCAACCTCGCAGACGGACGTTGGCGCTACGGCGGCGCGGATGCCGAGGTGTTCGACTCGATCTACTACGGTCGTCCGAAGGGCATGCCTGCATTCGGCGGCACACTCGGCGCCGAGGGAGTCTGGACCCTGGTCACTTACCTGCGATCCCTGCCGGTGCCGGGCGATGTGCCCACCGAGTCCTGGGAGCGGCAGTGAGGGGGCATGGATCTGCGGCGGTCATGGCATTGGTCGGGGCGCTCGCCATCGGCGCGGCGGTGATGGCGGCCGACAGCGCCGTGGGAGCGGACAGCGTGAACAGGAAGCATCAGGAACACACCGGGGCCAGCGATCCATATCTGTGGCTCGAAGATGTCCATGGCGCAAAGCCCCTCGCATGGGTGAAGGCGCAGAACGCCAGGTCGACCGCGATTCTGCAGGCCGATCCAAGCTATCAGAAGTACTACGACGCCATTCTGCGGGTGATGGATGCGAGCGACCGCATCCCCTACGGCGACCTCGACCATCAATACGTCTTCAACTTCTGGCAGGACGCGCAGCATCCCAAGGGAGTCTGGCGGCGCACCGGCGTCGCGGACTACGCGAACGCGGCGCCCGACTGGGACATCCTGCTCGACCTGGACCAGCTCGCGGCGGACGAGCACGAGAACTGGGTGTGGAAGGGAGCTGAATGCGCGCCCTCGATGCAGCGTTGCCTGCTGCATCTGTCGCGCGGCGGCGGCGATGCAGTGGTGGTGCGCGAGTTCGATCCAGCCGCGAAGGTGTTCGTGAAGGACGGTTTTCAGCTGGCGGAGGCAAAATCCTCCATCAGCTACCTCACCGAGGACTCGGTGTTGTGTGGGACCGATTTCGGTCCCACCTCCATGACGGCCTCCGGCTATCCACGCATCGTGAAGCTGTGGAAGCGCGGTGAGCCGCTCGGCGCAGCCAGGGTGATCTACGAGGGCAAACACGACGACGTCGGCGTGCAGGGCGTGGTGTTCCACGATCCCGCCGCCACCATCGAGCTGGTGCAGCGCGACGTCAGTTTCTTTACCGCCGAATATCAGGCCATCGCGCCCGACGGCACCACGTGGCAGTTGCCGCTGCCGCTCGGCGCCGATCTGAAGGGGGCACAGGGCCGTAATCTCATTTTCACCCTGCGCGAGGACTGGACACCGCCCGGTGCCGCGCCGATCACCAAGGGCTCGCTGATCGCGTATCGGGTTCCGGCGGGCGGTGGCGCGGGCGGTTCAGTCGCGGTCCTCTACACGCCCGATGCCAGGAGCGCGATCGACGAGGTCGCAGCCGGGCGTGATGCGGTCTATGCGTCGGTCTATCACGACGTGACCGGCAGCATTCACGTGTTTCGCTCAGATGCGGACGGGGTGTGGCGTCACACGACGCTGACCCTTCCCGCCAGCGGCTCGACGCACATCGTGGCAACCAACGCCTGGGGCCCGCAGGCCCAGTTCCGCTTCGAGAGCTACACCACGCCGACCACGCTGTACGCGGATCCCGGCGATGGCAGGCCGGTGGCGATCAAGTCCTTGCCCGCGCGCTTCGATGCCTCGAATCTGATGACCGAGCAGTTCTTCGCAACCTCGCGGGACGGTACGCAGATACCGTACTTCGTGACGCGCAGCAAGATCCGCAGCGGCCCGACGCCCACGATTCTGTACGGCTACGGCGGCTTCGAAATCTCCGAGACCCCGAGCTATTCGCCGAACTTCGGCATGCTGTGGCTGAGCCGGGGCGGGGCTTTCGTGGTCGCCAACATCCGCGGTGGCGGCGAATACGGACCGGCGTGGCACCAGGCGGCGCTGCTGCGGAACCGCCAGAAGGCTTATGACGACTTCCAGGCGGTGGCTCAGGACATCCTGAAGCGCGGCATCACCACGCCCCGGCAGCTCGGCATCATGGGCGGCTCGAACGGTGGCCTGCTGGTGAGCGCCAACATGGTGCAACGGCCGGAGCTGTTCGGTGCCGTGGTTTGCCAGGTGCCGCTGATCGACATGATCCGTTACACCCACATCGGCGCGGGCGCCTCGTGGGCCGCGGAGTACGGCGATCCCGCGAGACCCGCCGACCGCGACTGGATCATGAAATACTCGCCTTATCAGAACGTGAAGGCGGGCCAGCGCTATCCGCCGGTGTTCTTCGTCACGGCCACCAGCGACGATCGCGTCACGCCGGTGCACGCCCGCAAGATGGCCGCGCGCATGGAAGCGCAGGGTCATGAGGTGCTGTTCTACGAGAACACGGACGGCGGCCACGCGGCCGCGGCCAACCACAAGCAGGCGGCCGAGATGTGGGCGCTGAGCTTCGTGTATCTGACACAGAAACTCGGGCTGGGTTAGAAACTCGGGCTGGGCTCTCGAGGTGCACATGAGCAAATCCCTGCGCACCGGAGGATGTCTGTGCGGCGCCGTGCGCTACAGCGTCGCCGGCGCGCTGCGGCCGGTCGTCGTGTGTCATTGCACGCAGTGCCGGCGCATGACCGGACATGTCATGGCCGCCACCGCAGCGCGGCGCGCCGACTTTCGCCTCGTATCGGAGCGCGAGCTGAAGTGGTACGCGGCCTCGAATGAGGCGCGCCGCGGGTTTTGCGGCCGTTGCGGCTCCACGTTGTTCTGGGAGGGCGTGGGACGCGACTACATCAGCATCGCGGCGGGGAGCCTGGACGAATCACGGGGCCTCACGATCGCCTGCCATATCTTCGTCGCCGACAAGGGTGACTACTACGGCATCGAGCCGGGAACACCGCAGAGCCGCGACGGCACCTTCTCGGTGGCATTCCCCGACTCGTGAAGGCAACAGGCTCGATGCGGCTCCTGCGGGCCGGCGAGCGCCAGGCGCTTCCCTGGAAAAACGGCGGCGGCGTGACGCGCGAGGTGATCGCACACCCGCCCGGGAGTGATCCGGGTCATTTCGACTGGCGCGTGAGCATCGCGGAGATCCGGGGCGCGGGTCCCTTCTCGCGCTTTGCGGGGATCGAGCGTCGCATGGCCGTGCTCGAGGGGTGCCTGCGGCTGTCGATCGATGCAGGTGCTGCGCTCACCGTCCTGCCGGATACGCCGCCGGTGGAGTTCCCGGGGGATGTGCCGGTGTTCGCCGACCCGGTCGGCGGACCGGTCACCGACCTCAACGTCATGACGCGGCGCGGGCGGTTCGACTGCCGACTCGAGCGCCGCATTGCGCCCGCGTCGGTGCGGCTGACGCCGCGCTCGGGGACCTGCGTGATCGTCGCGCTCTCGGACCTCGGCGTGCGCTGCGCGGCGGCGCACGCGGACCTCGCGAGGCTGGATGCGCTGCTGATCGAGGGGCAGTCGCACTGCGAGCTCAGCGCCCCGGCCGCTTCCGCGTCGTTCTACCTCATCGAGATCTGGCGCCCCGATAATGCGCAGGCATGACGCGTACGCGCCAGCGGCCGTCCCATTTGGATCACAGCCCGGCATCAGGCGCTGTCACGCTTGGCATACCCCGACATCAGCGAGGGAGCAGGTGCGTGAGGTTTGCGACTGATCATCCCTATGTGCTGACCGCGAGTTGTCCGAGCCGCATGGGCACTACCGCGGCGATCACCGGTTTCCTGGCCGCCCGGCGCTTCTACCTCATCGAGATGCACCAGTTCGACGATACGATCTCGCAGCGCTTCTTCGTGCGCATCACGTTTTGCGCCGTGGCGGGCGAAGCGGTCGATCTGGGGCGGCTGCGCGGGGATTTCCAGGCGATCGCCGCCGCCGAGGAGCTGGAGTGGCGGATCCACGATACCCGCGAGCGCACCCGGGTACTGATCATGGTGTCGAACCTGGATCACTGCCTGGAGGATCTGCTCTACCGGCACCGCACCGCTGAACTGAAGATGGACATCACCGCGGTGGTGTCGAACCACGTGACGCTGCAGCCGACTGCGACCCGCCACAACCTGCCGTTCTTTCACCTGCCGGTGAGCGCGGGCAGCAAAGGCGAGCAGGAGCGGCGTCTACTCGAGCTCATCGATTCCACGCACACCGAGCTGGTCGTCCTTGCACGCTACATGCAGATCCTGTCAGACGATCTGTGCCAGCGGCTGCGGGGGTGCGCCATCAACATACACCACTCGTTCCTGCCGGGGTTCAAGGGTGCCAAACCGTACCACCAGGCCTATGACCGCGGAGTCAAGGTGATCGGTGCCACCGCCCATTACGTGACTCCCGATCTCGATGAGGGTCCGATCATCGAGCAGATCGTCGAGCGCGTCGATCACGGCTACACGCCCGACATGCTGGTCGCGGCCGGCCGCGATTCCGAGCGGCGCGCGCTGTCGGCGGCGGTGCGGTACGCCACCGAGTATCGCGTATTCCTGAACGGCGGCCGGACGGTCGTCTTCAAGTAGACGCGGCGGCATTACGGACGGGCCGGACGCTGGCGCAGTCCGGTGACCTCCGGGGCGGACAGAGGCGCGGAAGGACTGCCGTGGACCGCGCCGAATCGCTGTCCGGTATTCCAATCGCGCGCCGCCTGTTCCATCTCCTGCGCGTCCCGGGCCACGAAGTTCCACCACAACAGGATGTCTTCGCCGAACGGCACACCGCCGACGAGCATGATGCGCGCGGCGGCCTCGCAGCGGATGGCGAGGCGCTCGCGGGCGCTGCCGAGGTAGAGCAGGGTGTCCGGTGTCAGCTCTTGATCTGCGATGCTCGCCGCTCCGCTCAGCACCAGGGCGGCGTGCTCAAACGAGGCGCTCAGGGGCACGCTGATGCCGGCAGGGCCGGCGGCAGCCAGATCCAGGCCCACGAGCGGTGAATAGACCTCGGCGGGCGAGGTCTTACCGAAGGCGCTGCCGGCCAGCACCCGCACGCTGAAGCCGCCGAGCTCCACCAGCGGCAGCTGCGGATAGTTCCGAAAGGCCGGCGCGCGGTGGCGCTCTGCATCGGGCAGCGCGATCCACAACTGCACGGCGTGCAGACGGCCACCGCCGGCGGAATCAGAGTCTTCGGCATGGGCAATGCCGCGGCCCGCCGTCATGAGGTTGACCTGGCCGGGCGTGATCAGCTGCTCGTTGCCCAGGCTGTCACGGTGCATCACGGTGCCCTCGATCATCCAGGTGAACGTCTGCAGCCCGATGTGCGGATGCGGTCCGACGCCCATGCCGCCTCCGCGCCCGAATTCCAACGGCCCGGCGTGATCGAGGAAGCACCACGCTCCGACCGTACGGCGCCGCCGGTTGGGCAGCGCACGCCTGACGATGAGCCCGCCGCCGACTTCGGCGGCGCGTGTTTCGATGCGTTCAAGCATGGTTACCTCTTCACCAGCGACTCGATGCGCCGGTCCGGCACGAGCCACAGCAACGCCACCGCCACATAAAGCGTGATGGCCATCCAGGGTCGCACGAACGCCAGCACGACGGCGGCGACGTACAGGACGACGGACAGCTTGCCCTTGAAGTCACCTCCGAGCGCCACGGCCAGGCGCGAGTCGCGGCCGTTATAGGCGATGAGCTGCTGTTGCAGTATGTGATAGCTCACCGCGGCCCCCGTCAACACGATGCCATACGCAGCCGTCGGCAGGGCGGTGAATCCCGTATCGTCTATCCAGCGGATCACGAACGGCACCAGCGACAGCCAGAACAACAGCGCGAGATTCGCCCACAGCACCTTGCCGTTGACGCGCTCGCTGACGTGCAGCATGTGGTGGTGGTTGTTCCAGAAAATGCCGACGTTGACGTAGCTCAGAACGTACGCGGAAAGCACCGGCAGATCCGCCTGCAGCGCCGCGAGATCGCTGCCGTGCGGGACCCTGATCTCCAGCACCATGATGGTGATGATGATGGCCACCACGCCATCGGTGAAGGCTTCCAGTCGGGCCGCATTCATGACGCAGATCCTACGTGCATTTACGTTCGCA
Organism: Steroidobacteraceae bacterium; assembly: GCA_035300445.1. Lineage (GTDB taxonomy): Bacteria > Pseudomonadota > Gammaproteobacteria > Steroidobacterales > Steroidobacteraceae > 13-2-20CM-66-19. The sequence goes on along the minus strand of DATGVL010000050.1, from coordinate 41,008 downwards.
AGCCATTATTAATTCAAGAGAATCTTCGTGGCGTTTCGGGTGTACGGCGAAGCACATGCGCGCACCTGCGCGGGGCGCGCTCCAACTGCGATGTTAAGCTGGCGCGGTACGGGTGAGGGCGCCGTCATGAGCTCCAGCCGCCGCTTTATAGAGGTACGGGATCAACTGCTGCGCTGCAGGGAGGACTGGGCGGGCGCGCAGCGGCAGTTCCGCTGGCCGGTTCTTGAGGAATTCAACTGGGTGCGCGACTACTTCGACGTGGTCGCCGCCGGCGACGGCGCTCCCGCATTGCGCGTCGTCGATGACGCGGGCGGCGATCAATCCCTGACATTCTCCGAGCTCGCGCAGCGCTCTGCGCAGGTCGCGAACTTCCTGGCCTCCGAGGGGCTGCGGGCCGGGGATCGGCTGCTGATCATGCTGCCGAACTGTGTACCGCTGTGGGAGACCATGCTCGCGGCCATCAGGCTCGGCGCGGTCATGATCCCGGCCACGACGCTGCTGGAGCACGAGGACCTGCGTGATCGTCTGGAGCGCGGCCGGGTGAAGGCGATCGTGACCGACGCGGGCCTGGCGGGGCGCTTCGCTGGATTGCCGGGTGCGCCGCTGCGGATCGCCGTGGGACCAAGCGCGGAGGGCTGGGTTGCCTACGATCGTTGGCGCACCGCTCCCGGGCAGTTCGTGGCACAAGCGCCGACCCGTGCCGACGATCCGCTGCTCCTGTACTTCACCTCCGGCACCACCGCACGGCCGAAGCTCGTCGCGCACACGCACGTGAGCTATCCGGTCGGGCATCTGTCGACCATGTACTGGCTGGGACTGCAACCCGGGGACGTGCACCTGAATCTGAGCTCGCCAGGCTGGGCGAAACACGCCTGGTCGAGCTTCTTCGCGCCCTGGAATGCACAGGCGACGATACTTGCGTATCACTACGAGCGTTTCGACGCCCGGGCACTGCTCGAGCAGCTGGTGCGTTGCCGCGTGACGAGCTTCTGCGCACCGCCGACGGTGTGGCGAATGCTCATTCAGAGCGAGTTGCGCGCCTGGCACGTGTCGCTGCGCGAGCTCGCGAGTGCCGGTGAGCCGCTCAACCCCGAGGTCATCGCACAGGTGCGCGATGCCTGGGGCATCACCATCCGTGATGGTTTCGGTCAGACCGAGACCACCGCACAGGTCGGCAACCCGCCTGGGCAGGCGGTCAAACCCGGCTCGATGGGGCGGGCGCTGCCCGGATATCCGATCGTGCTGCTCGGCGCCGACGGGCGCGTGAGCGAGGAGGGCGAGATCTGCATCGACCTGGCACACAGGCCACTCGGACTCATGCAGGGGTATCTGGATGATCCCGAGCGCAATGCCAGCGCCATGGGCGACGGCTACTACCACACCGGGGACGTGGCATCGCGCGACGCGCAGGGCTACCTCACCTACGTCGGCCGCATGGACGACGTCTTCAAGTCCTCCGACTACCGCATCAGCCCCTTCGAGCTCGAGAGTGTGCTGATCGAGCATCCCGCGGTGGCCGAAGCCGCGGTCGTGCCGAGCCCCGACGCACTGCGCCTGTCGGTGCCGAAGGCGTTTGTGGTGCTGGCGGCGAACTGTAACCCGGACGCCGATACCGCCCGCGCAATCCTGCGCCATATGCGCGAGCGCGTCTCGCCTTACAAGCGCATCCGGCGGCTGGAATTCGCACCGCTGCCGAAGACCATCTCCGGGAAGATCCGCCGCGTCGAACTGCGCAGACTCGAGCAGGCGCGCGGCACGGATGCGACGCGGCGCCCGCAGGAGTTCTGGGAGGAGGATCTGCGTTAGCTGCCGCGCGGCGGCGTGCGGCGATACCGCACGGGTGAGTGGTTTATGATGCGCTCACCATGATCGACCCGGCCATTGGCGCAATGCTCGCCGGAGCGTTGGCGCTGTTGTTCGTGAGCGCTGCGTTCAACAAGCTGCGCAGTCTGCAACGCTTCGCCGAGGTATTTCGCGCGTACCGCTTGCTGCCGGACGGCGTTGCCCGACTGGCATGGCTGGTACCGGCGCTCGAGCTGACGGTGGGCGTGGGGCTGCTCGCGCGCCGCTCGCGTGCCGGCGCGAGCGCTGCGGGCGCGGCGCTGCTGCTGGCCTACGCGGCTGCGATCGCGATCAATCTGCAGCGCGGCCGTCGCGATCTGGCCTGCGGGTGCGGCGGCCCGCACGAGCGACGGCCGATCGCCGCCTGGATGGTGTGGCGCAATCTGTTGCTAGCGGGGTTACTCGGGGCGCTGCTGCTGCCCTGGAGCGCGCGGCCGATGGTGGTGGCGGATGCGGTCACCATCGGCGCGGGGACCGCGGTCGCCGCACTCTTATATATGAGTCTCGACCGGCTGCTGGCCCAGATCACGCCGCGTACCGCCCTGTTGCGAGGCTCGTGATGGCGGCGCTGGCGGTCTCGAACGTCGTGCTGTGGATTCTGGTGCTGGTGCTGTCGGTCGTGGTACTGGCGCTGGTGCGGCAACTGGGCGTGCTCCACGAGCGCATTGCGCCGGCCGGCGCGCTCATGCTCAACCGCGGCCCGGCGGTCGGTGAGCCGGCGCCGGTCCTGGAAGTGGCCGATCTGGAAGGGCATGCCCACCGCGTGGGTGCCGCACGCACCGACGGCCGCAGCACGCTGCTGCTGTTCGTGTCTCCCACCTGCCCGGTGTGCAAGTCCCTGCTGCCGGCGGTCAAGTCGAGCCGCAAGGATGAGCGCGCCTGGATGGACGTGATCCTGGCGAGCGACGGCGACAACCTCGAGCAGCGTCAGTTCGTGCGCAGTCACGGGCTCGACGGCATTCCGTACGTGGTGTCGGCGGCCCTGGGGCTGGCGTACCAGGTCGGCCGCCTGCCGTTCGCCGCGCTGCTCGACGAGCACGGTATCCTGCGCGCGCGCGGCCTGGTCAACTCGCGCGAACATCTCGAGAGTCTGTTCGAAGCAAAGCGCCTGGGGGTCGCCTCGTTGCAGGAGTATTTCTCCGGTGCACTGTAATGATCCGGCATCGATGGACCAGGCAGTGCGGACGGTACTGGAGGAGTACGAAGCACGGGCGGAGCGCGAGGAGCAGCTCATGAGCACGCTGTCTGCCGAGCAAAGCATGCGGCGGCGCGATGAGATGCTGCTGCCCGTGGGCCGGGCAACCGGCACACTGATGAATCTGCTGGTCAAGGAGGGTGAGGCCCGCCGCATCCTGGAAGTGGGCAGCTCGTACGGCTACTCCACCACCTGGCTCGCGGAAGCGGCACGGGCGGTCGGCGGGCGGGTCGTGTCGCTCGAGCTGCATGCCGCCAAGACCGAGTACGCGCGCGCGCAGCTGGCGCGCGCCGGGCTCGCGCCATACGTCGAGTTTCGCGTCGGCGACGCGCTCGCATCGCTGCACCAGCTCGCGGGGCCTTTCGATTTCGTGCTGATCGACCTGTGGAAGAATCTGTACGTGCCGGTGTTCGAGCTGCTGTATCCGAGACTGGCGGCCGGCTCGATCATCGTCGCCGACAACATGCTGCACCCTGAGAGCGCGCAGGCCGACGCGCGCGTCTATCGGCAGCGGGTCCAGGCCGCCGCCGATATGAGCTCGGTGCTGCTCGCGGTCGGCAACGGCCTCGAGGTCAGCCGCTACCAGTGAGCGCGATCTCCACGCGCTTGTTGTGCTTGCCCTCGCTGCGGATCCGCAGCACGCGGATCGCGCCGATCTCGGCGATATTGGCGACGTGCGTGCCACCGCACGGCTGCAGGTCGATTCCCGGAATCCTGAGCAGCCGCACCCGGCCGGCGCCGCGCGGCGGCTGCACGCTCATGGTCTTGACGAGCTCCGGCTGGGCGTCGAGCTCGGCGTCGGTGATCCAGACGCTCTCGGTGGCGATACCCGAGGCGATCAGCGCGTTGGTCTCGCTCTCGATGCGCGCGGCGTTGAGCATACTGAGCTCGATGTCGAAATCCAGGCGCGCCTTCTCGGCGACGATGTTGCCGCCGGTGACCGGCGCCACGATCACGCACGACAACAGGTGCAGCGCCGTGTGCAGACGCATCAGCTGGTAGCGCCGCTGCCAGTCGATCTCGAGCGTCACCGCTTCGCCGGGCTGCGGGGGGGAGCTGCCGGGCGCCACGACGTGCAGAACGCGGTCGGCAGCCTCTCCCTTGCGGGTATCGGTGACGGCGAGGCGTTCGCCGCTGGCCCGCAGCAGCGTGCCGGTGTCGCCCGCCTGCCCGCCGCCCTGCGGGTAGAACACGGTCCGGTCGAGCTCGATGCCGCGCTCGGTGGCCGCGAGTACCCGTGCGGTGGCGGTCTTCAGATAAGCGTCGTCCCGGAACAGCAACTCGGTCATCATGGCTGTGATCGCGTCCGTGTGAGATAGAATTCGCTTCGCAATGAGCGCCTACGCCTGAATGAGCGCCTACGCCTATCGTATCGTGAACGTGTTCACGCAGGGACGCGTCCCGCTGAGCGGCAATCCGCTGTGCGTGTTCGAGCGGGCCCAGACGCTCGATGCCGCAAGAATGCAGGCGCTGGCGCTGCAGTTCAACCTGTCGGAAACCACTTTCATCCTGCCCTCCGAGCGCGCCAGCGCCCGGGTGAGGATCTTCACGCCCAGCTACGAAATGTCCTTCGCCGGGCATCCGACGCTCGGCACGGCGCACGTGTGCCGCGCGCTCGGACTGGCGGGAGATCGGCTAACCCTGGAGATGCCCGCGGGGATCATCACGGTGCGCGCCAGCGGTGACCGCTGGACGCTGCAGGCCAAGACCCCGAGCTGGCGTGAAGTGCAGGAGCCGCGCCTGACACTGGCGGCAATGCTCGGACTCGACGAGCACGACATAGGGGAGCGGCCGCTGTGGGTGAACGCGGGCACGGAGCAGCTCATCGTGCCGCTGACGAGCGAGGCCGCGGTGCGCCGTCTGCGGGTGCGCGCCGATCTGCTGGCGCAGCTGCCGAGCGTCGACGGCCGCAGCATGGCGTATGTATTTGCCCCCTCCGGCGCCGGACTCCTGGCGCGCTTTTTCTTCCCGCATGGCGGTACGGCGCTGGAGGATCCGGCGACCGGGTCGGCGACCGCGAATCTGGGCGGCTGGTGTCTCGCGATGGCGCGCGCTCTGCCCTGCGAGTTCGAAATCTCTCAGGGCGAATACATCGGACGGCCGTCGTCGCTGCGGTTGCGCGTTGACGCCGAGCGCCAGATCTTCGTGAGTGGCGACGTCATCGAGCTCGGGCGGGGAACGATCAACCTGTGAGTGTGCAGCACAATGAAACTGTCGGACTTCAAGGTACTCACCTTCGACTGCTACGGCACTCTGATCGACTGGGAGAGCGGCCTGTACGCCGCCCTGCAGCCGCTGCTGCGTGCAATGAATACCCCGCCCGGGCGCGAGGAGGCGCTGGCGCAGTTCGCGCAGCACGAGGCGGCGCAGCAGGCCGCGACCCCTGCCATGCGCTACCCGGAGCTGCTCGCCGAGGTGCACCGGCGGCTCGCGCGCCAATGGGGTGTCACGCTGGCGGCCGCAGATCACGCGGCGTTCGGCAGCTCGGTGCCACAGTGGCCGGCGTTCGCTGACACGCCCGCAGCACTGCAATATCTCAAGCGCCATTACAAGCTCGTCATCCTCTCGAACGTCGATCGTGAGAGCTTCGCAGGCAGCAACCTGAAGCTCGGAGTGGCCTTCGACGCGATCTGCACCGCGCAGGATATCGGCTCGTACAAACCCGACCCGCGCAATTTCCGCTATCTGCTCGACACGCTGGCGAGGCTCGGGTTTGGCCCGCAGCAGATCCTGCACACCGCACAGAGCCTCTACCACGACCACGCGCCGGCCAAGGAACTGGGGCTGGCCTCCGCGTGGATTGACCGCCGGCATGAGCGCTCGGGGTGGGGCGCGACGGTGCCACCGGCGGGTACCCCGGCCTATGACTTTCGCTTCGAGAGTCTCGCGGAGATGGTCACAGCCCACGAGCGGGAACTGCGGGGCTGAACCCGCGGGGCGCGCGTCTAGAAATTGGCCATCGTCGTCATGTTTGCGGTTACGGCAACCGCCTGCGGGTAGATCTTGAACTGGATGGGATCCGGCGTGAGCGCGTCTTCATCGACCGACGGATCGTCCGGATCGCACGTGAACGCCACGGTGTAGGTGCCCGCCGGCAGGAACGCGATGCTGTACGCGTATTCATTCATCGAATTGAGCACCGCGGTGGCGGTGGTCAAGGGCTCCGCCGACGAGGCTGGGTCCATGTCGGTCGTGCCGGCGGGTGGGATGTAGATGTCGTCTGGTGCAACGTTGGCTCCCGTATAGACATACACGACCGGCGGTCGCGTGCCGCAGTTGTGTTGCGCCGCCAGGGTTGTCGCCGTGAAGGTCCCGCTGATCGTGCCCACCTGAGTGTTGTCGACCAGCCGAAGAACCGGTTTGAGGAGGTAGTCCGGAGACTGGCCCTGCGGTGCGATCAGGGATTTGCTCAGGACAAAGTCCACCGTGAAGCTCGCCACGCCGCCGACCGGCATGGTGAAGCCCTGAATGAGCTTCAGCCCCGTCTCAGCTCCGCTGGGGATGGTCAGGTCGTGCTGGCCGGTGGAGTCCATCACGTAGGACGCGCCGGGGTTCGTGTCCACCATCAAGCGCACCCATTCGTACTGCCCTGGGGGAACAGCGCTCCCACTGAGGAAGGTCGCGGTGGTGCCCCCCTGCAGGCTCAGCAGATCAAAGCCCTTCTCGGACGAGAACATGAAGTCGATGGCATTGCCGCCGGCCGGCTTCACCTCGACGCCGGTGAATTGAATCCATACCTTGGTGACGCCGCTGACCGGTGCGTCGGTGAGTCCCAGGTTCAAGCTCGACATCGAAGTCGACATGGAGCCTCCCCCGCCGCAGGAGCCCAGCAACAGGGTGCAGGCGGACAGGGCGCAAGCGGACAGGGTTGAAACGAGGCCTCGGGCCGATGACCTGAGCATGCAGATCCTCCGACGGGTTTGTGCGGCGAGTATGGTCCGCGTCCCAGCCACGCGCATGGTGTCGCCGTTCGTAGACGGACCGTGCCCCCGGGCCGTGCGCGGATGCCGCGCGTCTAGAAATTCAAAGCCCGGCGAGCAGCCGCCCCGGGTTGAAAATGCCGTGCGGGTCGAAACGCTCCTTCAGGCGGCGGTGCAGCCGGGCGAGCACCGGTGGCAGCGGGTGGAAGCGTCCAGCGGGCGCGGGACCCCGCCAGCACAGTGCCGTACCGCCGGCCGCGCACGCCAGGGCGCGCACGTCGGCATTACCCGCCGGGTCCGCATACCAGCGAAGCGCACCGCCCCAGTCGATCAGGAGCTCACCGGGCACACCGAGCGGCGGGGCTGCAGCGGGAATCGACAGCCGCCAGACGACGCGGCTGTTGAACAGGGGCAGCTGACAGTGCCGCAATGCCTCCCACCAGGCGTGTGCAGCGGCTGGGTCGATGGTGTCCCCGCCGATGCGCTCGCGCGCGGTGCGCACCGCCGGCTCTGCCCCGGAGAGCCGCAGCCAGGCGCTGCCCTGCCACCAGGCACCGCCCGAGATCGGCACGCCCAGCGCCGACCAGCGATTGAAGGATTCCACCGCGGCCGCAGGCGGCAACTCGAGCCGCAGGGTCTGCTCGGCGCGGGGCCGGGGCAGCACCTTGAGTGAGATCTCGGTGATGACACCCAAGATGCCGAGCGAGCCGCACAGCAGCCGCGAGACGTCGAACCCGGCGACGTTCTTCATCACCTGCCCGCCGAAGCGCAGCAACTCGCCATCCCCGGTCAGGAGTCTCGTTCCCAACACGAAATCGCGCGCCGCGCCGGCGTACACACGGCGCGGTCCCGACAGGCCGGCGGCGATCGTCCCGCCGATGCTCGGGTCAGCGCCGAACGCCGGCGGCTCAAAGGCGAGAAACTGGCCGTGTGCGGCGAGCGCAGCCTCGATCGCCGACAAGGGCGTGCCGCATCGAGCCGTGATGACCAGCTCCGAGGGCTCGTAGTCGACGATGCCCTGGTGAGCGCTCAGCTCGAGCACCTCCCCCGCGAGACTCTCACCGTAGAAGTCCTTGGTGCCCGAACCCTTCAACCGCAGCGCCTGGCGCGTGCGGTGCGCGGCGCTCACCCGCTCACGCAACTCGGCCAGGACGGCGTCGGCAGTCGCGGCCATCGGGTCGTGCTAGAAACGCGGCAGATCCGCGTGCGGCAGCGCGCCGTGGTGCACGCGCATCCTGCCGTACTCCGCGCAGCGCGCCAGTGTTGGAATCACCTTGCCCGGATTGAGCAGGCCCGCCGGGTCGAACGCCTCCTTCACGGCGGCGAACGCGGCCCGCTCCGCGGGAGAGAATTGCACGCACATGGAGTTGAGCTTCTCGACACCGACCCCGTGCTCGCCGGTAATGGTCCCACCGAGCTGCACGCACAGCTCGAGGATCTGCGCGCCGAAGCGCTCGGCCCGCTCCCATGAGTCTTGGTCATTGGCGTCGAACAGGATCACCGGGTGCAGGTTGCCATCGCCGGCGTGAAACACGTTCATGCAGCGCAGCGCGTAACGGGCCTCCATGCGCTCGATCGCCTGCAGCACCTCGCCCACATGCCGGCGCGGAATGGTGCCGTCCATGCAGTAGTAATCCGGCGACAGGCGCCCGGCGGCGGGGAAGGCGTTCTTGCGCCCGGACCACCAGCGCAGGCGCTCCGCTTCCGAGCCCGACACCCGCAGCGTGCTGGCGCCGGCGCTGCGCAGCACCTGCTCGATTTCGCGCACCTGGTCGGCGACTTCCTCGGGCGTGCCATCCGACTCGACCAGCAGAATCGCGGCCGCCGTGAGGTCATACCCGGCGTGCGCGAAGGGCTCGACCGCGGCGGTCGCCTGGCGGTCCATCATCTCGAGCGCCGCCGGGATGATGCCGGCGGCGATCACCGCTGCGACTGCGTTGCCGGCGCTGTGCACGTCGGCGAACGAAGCCATGACCAGCTGCGCGCAGGGCGGCCGCGGAATGAGCTTCACGGTCACCTCGGTGACGATCATCAGCAGGCCTTCGGAGCCGATGGTGAGCGCCAGCAGGTCCAGGCCCGGGCCGTCCGGTGCGCGGCCGCCCAGCTCGAGCAGCTCTCCTTCCATGGTGTAGCCGCGCACGCCGAGCACGTTGTGCACCGTCAGGCCGTACTTGAGGCAGTGAACACCGCCGGAGTTTTCCGCTACGTTGCCGCCGATGGAGCAGGCGACCTGGGAGGAGGGGTCGGGCGCGTAATACAGGCCATGCGCGGCGGCCGCTTCCGACACCCGCAGGTTGGGCACTCCAGGCTCGAGCCGTGCGGTGCGACCGTGCGGATCGATTTCCAGAATGCGGTTCAGCCGCGCGCACGACAGCAGCACACCCTGCGCGTGCGGCGTCGCGCCCCCGGACAAGCCGGTGCCGGCCCCGCGCGCGACCACCGGCACCTCGAGCCGGCTGCAGGTCAGCAGCACCTGTCGCAGCTGTTCCTCGGTGCGGGGTAGCACCACGAGCCCGGGGAGTTGTCGGAACACCGTCAGTCCGTCGCACTCGTAGGGGCGGCGCTCCTCTTCCCGGGACAGTACGCAATCCTCAGGCAGGAAGCTGCGCAGCGCGGCGGCGATGTCGGCCTCGGCCATGGCGCCATCCTAGCGCGACCGCCGGGCGCGTGGCAGGCTTGCGCACCGCCGCGCGCCTCATGCGCCAGGGAGAACTGATGCACACCGTGCGTTCATGGGCCATGGGCATGGGGCTGCCTGCATGGCTGGCCGCGGGAGTCGGCGCGGGGCAAACGCCGCCCATGCAGCCCGACATTCCTGCCGCATTCACGGCGCCCACGGGGGACTGGGACTACGCCAAGCGCGAAGCCATGATCCCCATGCGCGACGGGGTAAAGCTGCATACCGTCATCGTCATTCCGAAGGGCGCGAAGGGTGCACCGATCATTCTGACCCGCACACCCTATGACGCCAATAAGCGCGCCGAGCGTCTCGTGAGTCCGCACATGCTGGCCACCCTGCCGATGGGAGATGAGGTGTTTGTTCCGGAAGGGTATATCCGCGCCTTCCAGGACGTGCGCGGCAAGTACGGCTCGGAAGGGGACTACGTCATGACGCGGCCGCTGCGCGGTCCGCTCAACGACACTGCCGTGGATCACTCCACTGACGCATACGACACCATCGACTGGCTGGTGAACAACGTGCCGGAATCGAACGGCAGGGTCGGCATGATCGGCTCCTCCTACGAGGGCTTCACCGTGCTCATGGCGCTGGTGAACCCACATCCGGCGCTCAAGGCTGCGGTGCCCATGAGCCCGATGGTGGATGGCTGGAAGGGCGATGACTGGTTTCACAACGGCGCCTTCCGCCAGACGAACTTCGATTACATCTATGGCCAGACCACGGCCCGCGCGCAAGGCAAGGAGATCGCGCGTGGCGCCTACGATGACTTCCAGCTGTTCCTCGCCAGCGGGTCGGCCGGCGACTTCGCGCACCGCTTCGGCATCGACACGCTGCCGTTCTTCAACAAGCTCGCGGAGCACCCGGCCTACGATCAGTTCTGGAGTGCTCAGGCGCTCGATCAGATTCTGGCCGCCCAGCCACTCAAGACGCCCACCCTGTACGTCACCAGTATCTGGGACCAGGAGGACATGTACGGTGGGATCCACACCTATGAAGCGACCGAGCCGAAGGATTCAGGCCACGATCTCAACTTCCTGGCACTGGGCCCGTGGCGGCACAGCGGGGTCAACTACGACGGTACCGTCCTGGGACCGCTGAAATTCGAGGGCAACACGGCGCTGCAATTCCGGCGCGAGGTGATGCAGCCGTTTCTCGATGAGCACCTGAAGGACGGTGCGCCGAAGGCTGACATGCCCCCGGCGTTCGTGTTCGAGACCGGCACCAACGTGTGGCGGCGCCTTCCTCACTGGCCGCTGTCATGTGAGTCGGGTTGCGACTGGACGCCGCAGCGCTTGTATCTCGAGCCCGGATTTGGCCTCGGATTTGGCGCACCGGCCAGGAACACCGCACCGTTCGACGAGTACGTGTCCGATCCCGCGAAGCCCGTCCCCTACATCCCGCGGCCGGTACACTTTCAGGACAGGCCCGCCTGGCAGCGCTGGCTGGTGACCGATCAGCGCTCGGTAGCCGATCGCACCGATGTCCTGACTTACCTGTCCGACGTGCTGAGCGCTCCGTTGCATATTGGCGGCGCGCCGGTGGTCAATCTGTTTGCCTCGACCAGCGGCACGGACAGCGACTGGGTCGTGAAGCTCATCGACGTGTACCCCGAGGAGATGCCGTCGGATCCGCCGCTGGGCGGCTACCAGCTTCCGGTCGGCATGGACATCTTCCGCGGACGTTACCGGGAGAGCCTGGTCCATCCGAGCCCCATTGCGCCGGGCAAGGTGGAGCGCTACCGGTTCGCACTGCCGCACGTGAACCATGTGTTTCTGCCTGGCCACCGCATCATGGTGCAGATCCAGTCGAGCTGGTTCCCGCTCTACGACCGCAACCCACAGACCTACGTGGCGAACATTTTTTTTGCCAAACCCGGCGACTACCGCAAGGCCACGCAGCGGGTCTTCCATACGGGGGGCGCGTCGAGCTTCATCGATCTGCCGGTGGTCGGAAAGCGCTGAGGGAACCGCCCGGTTGGCGCTGCCGGAGAAGTCCATGCCGCAAATCGATCAGTGCCTGCGGTGGCGCGTGACCATAATGGGGCTTCAGCCCCGCAGGACATCCCTAATGGACGAGCAGCAGACAGGTCAGCCCGCGCGATCCCGCCGTCCCAGCGGCCGTGATGCCAAGATCGCGGCGCGCACCGCGCGCAGCCTCGCCTTCGTACCGTACATCACCCGCAACATCCCATACTACGAGGTGCTGGGGAGCGAGGGACTGGAACTCCTCGAGCACAACGCCGACACCATCCTCGAAGAGATCGGCATCGATTTCCGCGAGGATCCGGAGTCGCTCAAGATCTGGAAGGATGCGGGTGCCGACGTCCAGGGCGAGCGGGTGCGCTTTCCACGCGGCATGTGCCGCAGCATCGTGCGGCGTTCGGCTCCGCAGGAATTCACCCAGTATGCGCGCAACCCTGCGCACAATGTGGTGATCGGCGGCAACCGCACGGTGTTCGCGCCCGCCTACGGATCGCCGTTCGTGCGCAACCTCGACGAGGGCCGGCGCTACGCCCGCATCGAGGACTTCCGCAATTTCGTGAAGCTCGCCTACATGGCGACCTCACTGCATCACTCCGGCGGCACCATCTGTGAGCCGGTCGACCTGCCGGTGAACAAGCGGCACTTCGACATGGTGTACAGCCATATGAAGTACAGCGACAAGCCGTACATGGGCTCGGTCACCCATCCGGATCGGGCGCGCGACACCGTCGAGATGACCCGGATCCTGTTCGGGGACGCCTACACCGATCCCGCCACCCGCAAGCCACGCACCTGCATCATCAGTCTCATCAACGCCAACTCGCCCCTCACCTGGGATGCGACCATGCTGGGGGCGCTGAAGACCTACGCGCGTGCGAACCAGGCGACCATCGTCACGCCTTTCATCCTCGCCGGTGCCATGTCGCCGGTGACGGTGGCGGGAACCGTGGCCCAGACCCTCGCCGAGGCGCTCGCCGGCATGGCGCTCGCACAGCTGGTGAATCCGGGCGCGCCGGTGGTGCTCGGCAGTTTCGCGTCCTCGCTGTCGATGCAGTCGGGCGCGCCGACCTTCGGTACGCCCGAGCCCGCGCTGGTTCTGTACACCATGGCGGCGCTGGCGCGGCGGCTGGGAGTGCCGTTCCGCTCCGGTGGGGCACTGTGCGCCGCCAAGATCCCGGACGCGCAGGCGGCCTATGAGTCGGCCAACACCCTCATTCCGACCTGTCTGGGCGGCGTCAACTTCGTGCTGCACACCGCCGGATGGCTCGAGGGGGGCCTCGCGATGGGCTATGAGAAGTTCGTCATGGACACCGACCAGGCAGGCATGATGCACACGCTGCTCGCCGGCGTCGACCTGTCGGACAACGGCCAGGCGCTCGATGCCATCCGCGAGGTCGGTCCCGGCAAGCATTTCCTCGGCTGCGCGCACACACAGGCGAACTTCCAGACGGCGTTCTACCGCTCACCGCTTGCCGACAACAACAGCGTCGAGCAGTGGGAAGCGGAAGGTGGCAAGGACATGGCGCAGCGCGCCAACGCCTTGTGGAAGCGCCAGCTGGAGCAGTACGAAGCGCCGCCGCTCGATCCGGCGGTGGACGAAGCGCTGCTCGACTACATCAAGCGGCGCAAGGCATCGTTCCCGGACTCGAACATCTAGCGAGCTTCAGGCAGGGCGCCCCTAGGCAGTCAGGGTGAGGAAGGTCGTGTAGGGCTCGTCCTCGATGGCGACGTAGGGGAGCAAGGTCACCGACGCCTCGCCGAAGCGGGTGTGCCAGCGTCGTGGCGCCGTCTGCCGTGCCGCGAGCAGTTCCGCTCGCCGCGGCCGCGGTGGCGCGCCCGCATCGCTCAACGCGAACAGCACCAGCGGACCGCACAGCAGCGCGACCGTGTCGGAATGCTGCGGGCCGAGTGGTTCCAGGCGAGTACGGCGCGGCAGCTCGAGCTCGATCCGGTCGCCGTCGCGCCACTCGCGCCGCACGGCGGCAAAACTCCCCGGTTCGATAATCCCGTCCCAGACGCGGCCGTTCACCTCGAGGCGCGCGCCGCTCGCCCACGCGGGAATGCGCAGGTGGACGGTGAACTGCAGCGGTTGCGAGGCGCCGATGGCCAGCGCTACGGTGTCTGCGAACGGGTAGTCACCGCTTTGCTGCAGCGAGCAGCGCACGCCCTGCTCGGTCCAGTGCACGCGCGAGGGCAGATAGAGGTTGACGTATACGCCGCGCGCCTCGCGCAGGTAGGCGTTGATGCCGTAGTCGACCGCCACCTGCGGCAGCGTGCCTGAGCAGCAGGGGAAGCGGTGGTTCGAATACACCTTGTGGCCCGCGCGGCTGTAGTCGGCGTAGTAGAACGCGTGTCCGTCCGCGCGCATCGGCTTCGCACCCAGCACCGTGTTGTACATCACCCGCTCCATGCTGTCCGCGTAACGCGCATCGCGGGTGACGCGCAGCAGGTACCGCGTCAGCTTGAAGTGCGCATAGGCACCGCAGGGCGTCTCGAAGCTATTGTGGGTCGAGGTGAGGCTGGCATAGAGCGCGGCATCGTCGGGCGCGGTAAGCTTTTCGTCCGGACCCCAGCCACCGGTCGGGTAGCTCTGCGCCGTGAGCATGGCAAAGGCGTTGGTGGCGGCGCGCAGGTGCTTTTCGCTTCCCAGGGCCAGGTACGCCTGCATCGCCGAACTGAGCGAGTTGACGTAGCTGTAGGCGTGCTTGTCGGCGAGCAGGTTCTCGTTGCGCGCGAGCGGATCGAACCAGCTCGCATCATCGAGGAAGCGCACCGCGAGGTCACGATAGCGCCGCCCGGCGCCGCGCCGGTAAGCGAGCAACAGGTTCTCCGGATTGGTGTACGACTCGTCCCACCGATACGACTGGTCCTTGCCGGGCCGCCAGGGCAGCTCGCGATCGACCGCCGCGGCGGGTAAATGCGGCACGGCGGCGGCGGTGGTGCGCTCGAGCATGGCGAACGCCTCGGTGTCGCCGGCGAACTGATGCGAATCGATCAGTCCCAGGAGCAACTTGTCGTAGCAGTAGGCCGGAAAGCGGTTCAGATCGTAGAAGGCCTCGCTGATGGTGGCGGCATACAGCCGATTGAGCCGCAGTACTTTCTCGCGTACCGGCTGCGAGCCAGTCATGGCGTGGTAGCGGGCGAGTGCCGACACCCACTGGCCGAAGGTCGCCCCGGGCGCGAACCCGGTATCCTCCTTGTGCCAGTCGAAATTCGCATCGTAGTTGTACCAGCCGCCCAGATCCTCCCCCGGTGCTGCCTGTCCGGCCATCTGCCGGAAGGGCTTCAACAGGCTGTCTTCGCTCAGGTTCATGAGCACTTCGTGCGTATTCACCAGCTGGGCGTGGTGTAATGCGCTGTCGATCGCAACCTCGCCATAGCCGAATTCCCTGAGCGCGGGCAGCGCGGCGCCGCGGACCGCGGCGCCCACCAGCGTCGAGTGTGCGGCAACGAGCGCTGCGGCGGCCGTCGACAACCCGGTGAACTCGCGGCGCGAGACCTTCATGCCGCTCATGATCGCCGCTGCGGGACGTCGGCGGCAATGCTGCGCGTCAAGGGCGCGGCGCTAGGCGGCGAGGAAACCCGGCAGCGCGGCGACGATTGCCTCAGGCGCGTCCTCCTGAACCAGGTGCCCGGCGTGCGCGATCGCACGCAAGCGTGCGTGCGGGATGACCTGCTGCAACTGCTCGCCGCGCTCGATCGGGATCCAGCGATCCTCGGTTCCCCACAGAATCTGCGTGGGGCAGCGCACCTCGCGGTAGCGCGGCTCGACCTCGTCGGTGTAGCGCCGATCCATCTGCGCCATCTGGCGATAGAATGCCGCCCGTCCCGCCTCCCCGAGCCAGGGGGCGACGTAGGGCGCAAGTTCCTCGTCCAGCATCACCCGCTGTACGGCGCCGCGGATGTAGACGGCAACGATCGCCTCGTGGATGTAGGGCGGGAGACCGCGGAACGCCGCTTCGTTCTGGCGAACGTGCGCGACGAACGGTGAGCCCCACGGCGCGAGCGCTACCGGGTCAATCAGAGTCAGGCTGCGGTACTCCTTGCCATTGAGCAGGTGCGCCCGTAGTGCGGTGGCACCACCGAAGTCGTGGGCGACGACATCCGGTCGGGCGAGTCCCCAATGCTCGAGCAGTTCGGCGAGCAGCAGGTTCTGAACGCCCAGCGACACATCCTGGTTGTCCGCTTTCTCGGACTGGCCATAGCCAAGCAGATCAAAGCAGTACACGGTGTGCGAATCGGCGACCTGCGGGATGACGCGATGCCAGACGTGCGACGAGAACGGCGTGCCGTGCACGAAGACCACGGCGGGACCCGTGCCGCTCACCGCATAACGAACGATCTGGCCCCGAAAACGATAGCTCCGGTCGAGCACCAGGGGCGCGGGGCGCATCACGCTCCCGAACGGCGCGGGCGCGCCCGTGCGCGCGGCGCGGCGGCTTTGGTGGCCGGCAGCTGCACCACCTTGCGCAGATGCAGGTACGGCTCGGTCGTGTGCGGAATGCCCATCGCTGCCACGAAATGAGCCTGGAATTTCGGCTCGATCGCGGTCTCGATCTTTTCCACGCGCTGCACCAACTCCTCGACGGTCTTGCGCGAGGCCTTATCGAGCAGCGCGATACGAGCGCCGGTGCCCGCAGCGTTGCCGGCCGATGACACCTGCGACAGCTCGCAGTCGGGAATCATCCCGAGAATCGTCGCGTATTTGACGTCGATATGATTGCCGAACGCGCCGGCCAGCCGGATGCGGTCGACCTGGTTGACGCCCATGTGGTCCATCAGCAGCCTGACGCCCGCGTGCAACGCCGCCTTGGCGAGCTGAATCGCGCGTACGTCGTTCTGGGTGATCTGCAGTGGCGTCGCAGCTCGATACACCGTGTAGGCAAAGGTGCGCCCGGTCTGCACGATCCGATCGCTGCGCGCGGCGAGTGCGCCGTTCACCACCCCGTCCTGGCTGATGATGCCGGCGAGATACATTTCGGCGATGACTTCGATGATCCCCGAGCCGCAGATGCCGGTTACACCCGAGCGGGCGACGGCCTCGTTGAAGCCGGGCTCATCCGACCACAGATCGGAGCCTATGACCTTGAACTTCGCTTCGAGTGTCGCGGGATCGATGCGCACGCGCTCGATCGCCCCGGGAGCCGCGCGCTGACCGCAGCTGATCTGCGCACCCTCGAAGGCGGGTCCGGTAGGGCTCGAGCAGGCGAGCAGCCGCTCTCGATTGCCGAGGACGATTTCCGCGTTGGTGCCGACGTCGACCAGCAGCGTGAGCTTCTCGGAAAGGTCCGGACGCTCCGCGAGGATCATGGCGGCGGCATCCGCGCCCACGTGACCGGCGATGCAGGGCAGGGTGTAGACGCGTGCACCGGGATGCAATGCGAGCCCCAGCTCGACGGCGTGCAGGTCGAGCGGGGAATCGGTCGCGAGCGCGAAGGGCGCACCGCCCAACTCCACCGGATCGATGCCGAGCAGCAGATGATGCATGATCGGGTTGCCGACCATGGTCAGCTCGAGGATGTCTGACACCGACACCTTTGCGTCGCGTGCTACCTCGGCGGCGAGCCTGTTGAGCGCAGCGCGCACGGCCTCGGTCATCTGCTGCGCCCCGCCGGGGTGCATCATCGAGTAGGACACCCGGCTCATGAGGTCCTCGCCGAAGCGGATCTGGGGATTCATCGAGCCGCTGGAGGCGACCACCTCGCCGGTTTCGAGATTGCACAGATGGGCGGCGATGGTGGTGGAGCCCACGTCCACCGCAAGCCCGTAGACAGAATCGTGAAATCCCGGCCAGACGCCGATCAGTTGCGAACCCGCATGCACCGCGACGGTGACTTTCCATTGCCCCTTGCGCAGCGCCGCCTGCAGAGTCTGCAGCACCGCCAGGTCGCAGCGCAGGGGGCCGAATTCCCACTCGCGGTGCAGCGCCTCGAGCAGTCGCTGCAGATCACCCGACGGGTCATGCATGTCGGGCTCGCGCACCTCGACGTAATGAAGATGCACGACCGGGTCGAGCGTGATCGGGTGCGCCTCCACCGCCTTGCGCACCACCTGTCGGTGCACCTGGCTGCTGGCGGGCACGTCGACGACGAGGTCGCCCTGGATCCGTGCGGAGCAGGACAGCCGGTACCCGGTAAGCAGCGGACGCCGCCGCGAGAAGCTCTGCTCGGCTGCGCTCAGGGCGGAGAGATTGGCGGCCTGGGAGCTCACGCCGTGCTTGGGAAAGTCACCCTCCATCACCAGCACCTGGCAACGCCCGCACAGCGCGCGCCCGCCGCACACCGAGTCGACGTCGACCCCGAGGCTCCGGGCGGCTTGCAGGAGTGGTGTGCCGAGGGGGAAGCGGCCGCGCTTGCCGGACGGCGTAAAGACGACCCATGCGCCGGGCTCACTCGTGCGCGGGTTCTGTGCGTCCTTGTCGGTCATGGAGGACTTTGTGCGCGCCTCCGGTGCCCACCCTCGCGCCGCCCGCGTGCCGTGCCCTCGGGGGTCGCCGCGGCGGCCGCACCCGAGGCCTGCAGCGGCGGCACCTCGCGGAAGCGGCGGATCCAGCGCGCGCAATCCGGGTCGTGACCCATCATGACGTCGGCGGCCATGCACGCCTTGACGATCTCCAGGTGCATCGGGTTCATGATCGCGGAGGTGAGTCCCGCGCCGATCGCCATGGTCAGAAAGGTCGCACTGATGCCCTCGCGCGCGGGCAGGCCGAAGCTCACATTGGATGCGCCGCAGGTGGTATTCACCTTCAGCTCGTTCTTCAGGCGCTTGAGCAGGTGCATGACCTGGCGGCCCGCCTGGTTGATCGCACCGATCGGCATCACGAGCGGGTCGACCACGATATCGCTCGCCGGGATGCCGTAATCGGCGGCGCGCTGCACGATCTTCTTCGCCACCTCGAAGCGCACGTCGGGATCCTCGGAGATGCCGGTCTCGTCGTTGGAGATGGCCACCACGGCCGCTCCGTACTTCTTGATGAGGGGCAGCACCGACTCGAGACGCTCGTCCTCTCCCGTGACCGAGTTCACCAGCGGCTTGCCCTTGTAGACTGCAAGTCCCGCTTCCAGCGCCTTGACGATGGATGAGTCGATCGACAGTGGTACGTCGGTGATCGACTGCACCAGCTGCACCGCCCTGGCGAGGATCGCCGGCTCATCGGCGAGCGGGATGCCGGCGTTGACGTCCAGCATGTGCGCTCCGGCTGCCACCTGTGCGAGCGCGTCGGCTTCGACGCGGCTGAAATTTCCGGCGGCCATCTCGGCCGCGAGGATCTTGCGCCCCGTCGGGTTGATGCGCTCGCCGATCATCACGAAGGGACGCTCGAGGCCGAGCACGACCTCGCGGGTTGCGGAGCTGATCACGGTGTCGGTCATGAGGCCATCCTGTTGGTATTCGTCTGCGGGTCGCGCCCGGGGTACCACGGCACGCGGCCGCCCAACACCCCGGAGCGCTCGATGATCTCTGCTACGGTCTCTTCCTGGCGGTAAGCCATGACGTGCACGCCGTGCACGCCCTTGATGGTGCGGATCTCCTGGATGAGCTCGATGCACAGCTTGCGGCCCTCGAGTGCGCCGTCGCTCGCGCTCGCCAGGCGCCCGATGATCTCATCCGGAATGTGCACCCCGGGAACGTGAGT
Organism: Steroidobacteraceae bacterium; assembly: GCA_035300445.1. Taxonomy (GTDB): domain Bacteria; phylum Pseudomonadota; class Gammaproteobacteria; order Steroidobacterales; family Steroidobacteraceae; genus 13-2-20CM-66-19. The sequence continues at coordinate 21,756 of DATGVL010000050.1, read as the reverse complement.
GCGGATCCACTCCGCCGCCTTGGCGGAGCGCAACGGGCCCACGCCCACGAGTATGAAGACTTTGTCGAGCAGACCGAGCTCTTCGACCTGGAGCATGAAGGCCCTGAGCAGCGGCACGTCGTAGCAGAACTGCGTCTGGATGAACTGCGCGCCGGCGGCGACCTTCTTCGCCAGGCGCTGCGCGCGCCACTCGAGCGGCTTGGCAAAGGGATTCTCGGCGGCACCGAGCAATACCCGCGGCGCGTAGCTGATCTTGCGGCCGGAGAGAAAATGATGCTCATCGCGCAGCGTGCGCGCGGTCTCGAGCAAGCTCAGCGAATCCAGATCAAACACCGGCACGGCCTGCGGATGGTCGCCCGCCTGCACGCCATCGCCGGTCAGGCACAGCAGGTTGCAGACTCCCATGGCGGCGCCGCCGAGGATGTCGCCCTGGATGGCGATGCGGTTCTTGTCCCGGCAGGAGATCTGCATCACCGGTGCGTAGCCCATCCGGGTGAGGAGCGCGCACACCGCCAGACTCGACATGTGGCAGTTGGCGCCACTGCCGTCGGTGGCGTTGATGGCATCCACGTGGCCGTCGAAAATGCGCGCGCGCCGGTAGACGTCCTCGGGATCCGCCGAGTCCGGCGGCGCGAGCTCGCTGGTGACCGCGAAGTGTCCGGCGCGCAGGACTCGCTCGAAACGTCCCGGTGAGCTGTGCCCGGGGAGAATGGGCAGCGGATAGCCCGGAACCGGTTCGTCTTCGAAAATCACTCAAGATCTCCCACGCGCTCGCGCACCACGCGCAGCCACGAAGACCTGCCCTGCAGACGCCGGTCCACTGCGACCTGTACCGGCCGCAGCGCCTCCATTCCGCCCGGAATCCGCGCACTGCCAGCCACGGCCTCGGTCCACACGCACTTCATTTCCGGGCGCACTTCGCAGTGGCCGTCGGCGCGCACCCCGCCGCACGGGCCGTTGCGCAGGTTCTTCGGACAGTTCATCGGGCACGACATGCCGGTCGAGCTCAGGATGCATTGACCGCACATCCGGCAATCGAACAGCAGCCCCTTCACCGAGCGCTCCACGGCGGCGACCGGCCGCTCGAGCCGTTGATAGCCGAGCCGTTTCCACAAGGGATGCAGAGCCACGAGCACCGATTCGAAACCCCGGTAGAAGGCGTTCAGCCCCCGGGCGTGTCGTACCGACCACTGTCTGAGCGCGTACACCTACGAACCCGCCGCCAGCCCTTTCGCCCGGATTAGCTCCTCGAGCTGCTCATCGCTGAAGCGCGCTTCGATCCGCGCCGCCTCCGCGGCGGCCTCGGCGTGGATGTCCTCACCGCAGGGCCGCGCCTCGCTGCGCTTCCAGTCGGCGAGATAGGCGTCCGAGCTGCCGCGGCCGGCGCGCATGGCGGCGCGGTCCACCGCCTCCTGGAAGCGCGCCGACAACTGTGCTTTGGCGGTCTCGCGACCGCGTCTGACGACGACCTGGGCGGGGATGTCGCGCCAGGAGATGATGCTCAGGCTTGCCATGCCAGGGTGTCCTGGCCGGTCGCGAGAGCGCCCAGGCGCGTGCCCAGCTCTCCGTAACCCGTGTAGCGGTACTCGAAGCTGAAACCGAGGGAGTCCGCGATCTGGCGCGCCCGCTCGATGGCGTCCGCACTCTCGGTCTGCGCGAGATACACCAGCTTCTTGTAGTGGCGGAAATACTCCGCCGCGAGCTCCGGGTGCCGATCGAGGCCGAGGGGCCGCACCACCAGGCGCTCGTAGTGCCTCAGCAGGAAGTCCGTCAGGTAGAAGGTGCCGGGCTCGGCCTCGGCGAGCTGCGCAAAGACCTGCGGCCGCGCCAGGAATTCGTAGCAGTGGGCGCCCGGCAGCCGCTCGACGCCTTCTTCCTTCAGCAGCGCATCCAGCTCTCCACGCGTGCCGCAGTCAGCGTAGACGACGAAAATCTTCGCGTAGCGAGCGCGGTTCGCCTGGATCTCGGCGCGCACGGCCGGCGCGATGCGCTCGGGCCGATTGTGCAGTTGCGCGGGCAGGCAGCGCACATCGAGGGTCGTCCAGCCATTGGCACGCTTGAGCGCCGCGATCTCGCGTGCGAGAGCCCCGCAGGCGATGAGCAACGTGCCTGGGCGCTCGTGCATGTGAGTCTCGTGCGCCATCAGGCCGCGCGGTTGGCGCGCCGCGCCGCGAGCAGAGTCTTGGCCGTCTCGACCGCGATCGCGGCATCGCGGCAGTAGGCGTCGGCGCCCACCGCTCTGCCGAATTCCTCGTTCAGCGGCGCGCCGCCGACCAGCACGATGTAGTCCTTGCGGATGCCCTTTTCCCGCAGGGTGTCGATCACGACTTTCATGTACGGCATGGTGGTGGTGAGGAGCGCTGACATGCCGAGGATGTCCGGCTTGTGCTGTTCCAGCGCTGCGAGGTATTTCTCCACCGGGTTGTTGATACCGAGGTCGATGACCTCGAAGCCCGCGCCCTCGAGCATCATCGACACCAGATTCTTGCCGATGTCGTGAATGTCGCCCTTGACGGTGCCGATCACAATCTTGCCGATGGGCTCGACGCCGGTCTCCGCCAGCAGCGGTCGCAGGATCTCCATCCCGCCCTTCATGGAGTTCGCGGCGAGCAGCACCTCCGGCACGAACAGAATGCCGTCGCGGAAGTCGATGCCGACGATCCGCATGCCTTCGACCAGCGCGTCATTCAACACTCTCTCGGCGTTCCAGCCACGCTCGAGGAAGATGCGCGTCGCCTCTTCCACCTCGGCCTTGAGGCCGTTGTAGAGATCGTCGTGGACCTGCTCGGTGAGTTCCTGATCGTTCAGATCGCGTAGCTTGAATTCGCCGTCGGCTTGATCGGCCATGGTCGAAATCTCCATGCGCGACAGGGGTCTAGCGGGGCTCTAGCGGGGTGCGCGCGCTTTACATGGTAAGGGGAGGGTTCCGGGGGCAATGGCTACTTCGCGACCGCGGCATGTCCGCGAACGACAAGGCTGCAGCAGCACCATTGCATTAAGGCAAGAGCGGCGCCGGGCTTGGTTCGTGCGCTGGCACGCCCGCTTTGTCCTGGCGGGTCTGACGCTCCGCGCTCGGCGGGCAGCCGAACTGCGCACGGTAGCAGCGCGAGAAATGCGGCGGCGACTGGAAGCCGCAGGCGGTGGTGATATCGATGATCGGCATCGAGGTCTGCAGCAACAGCTCGCGCGCGCGGCGCAGGCGCATCTGCAGGTAGTAGCGCTTGGGCACGCAGTTCAGATGGCGCTTGAACAGGCGCTCGATCTGGCGCCGCGACAGTCCGGTGGCGGAGGCGATCTCATCGAGCGACAGGGGCTTTTCGATGTTCTCTTCCATGAGCTGCGCCACCTTGATCAGGCTCTCATGGCTCACGCCGATCTGGGCGCGCAGCGGCACGTACTGCCGGTCGCGGTCGTTGCGCACCCGATCCACGATGAACTGCTCGGAGATGAGCTGCGAAACGCGCGCACCGAGCTTCGACTCCACCAGGTGCAGCATCAGATCCAGCGGCGCCACGCCGCCCGAGCAGGTGAAGCGGTCGCGGTCGATGGTGAACAGCTGATCGCTCAGATGGATGCGTGGGAATTCTTCGCGCAACGCCGAAAGATTCTCCCAGTGGATGGTGGCGCGGTACTTATCCAGCAGTCCCGCCTTTGCCAGCGCATAGCCCCCCGTGCACAGCGCGCCCAGGGGCACGCGCCGCTCCGCCAGCCGCCTCAGGACCGCCAGGATCTTCGGCGTCACCGCCTCCTGCACCTCGACCCCGCCGCAAACGAACAGAATGTCGACCGGTCCCAGCTGCTCGAGCGGCGCGGTGGGAGAGAGCTGCAGGCCGTTGCTGGCGGGCGTCGGTTGCCCATCGAGGCTCACGATCGACCAGTCGTACACCGATTGCCCGGTGATTTTGTTCGCCATCCGCAGCGGCTCGACCGCGGTCGACAGCGCGATCATCGAGTACCGCGGCAGGGTCAGGAACGCGAACTTGCTCCGGGAGAATGCCACATGCCGGATTTTACGCCCTTCTTGCCTGATTGCGACAGACCTTAAGGGTCACCAGGACCGGCCGCGTGCCGCCGGAGCGCCGGCCGGCCCACCCGGCCGGGCGGCGCGTCTCTCAGGCCCGCAAATCGAGGTTGTCGGGGTCGTAGGGCGACTCGCGCAGGACCGTCGCCTGCTTGCGTTCGCCCAGGATCTCGATGTCGAGCTGCGTGCCCGCCTGTGCGAACTCGGCCCTGGCGTAGCCGATCGCAAGACTCTTCCGCAGGCAGTGCCCGTAGTAGCCCGAGGTCGCGCGTCCGATAATGCGGCCGCCGGCATCGAACAATGGCTCGTTGCCCAGCGGATCGGCGTCGGTCACGCCGTGCACCTCCAGCGTCACGAAGCGGTTGGGGACCCCACCCGCCAGCTGCTTCTCGAGTGCCTCCTTGCCGATGAACGCTGCCTTGTTCATGCGCACGAACCGATCGAGACTCGCCTCAAAGGGCGTGTAGTCCGGCGTCATGTCGCTGCCCCACATGCGGTAGGACTTCTCCAGGCGCAGCGATTCCATGGCGCGCATGCCCACCATGCCGAGCCCAAAGGGCTTGCCGGCCTCAAACAGCGCGTCGAACAGGTGATGCGCGTATTCGATGGGGAAGTGCAGCTCCCACCCCAGGGCGCCGACGAAGTTCACGCGCAGCGCATACACCTCGACCGCCAGTCCCGCCTCGATGGTCTGCGCCGTAAGCCACGGGAAGGACGCGTTATCGAGCGGCGTGTCGGTCAGCTGCGCCAGCACCTCGCGCGACTTCGGTCCCGCGAGGACGAAGCAGCCGCGGGTGTTGGTGATGTTGCGAAGTCCCACCGAGCCGTCTCCCGGCAGTGCCTTGGAGAGGTAATCGCTGTCGTAACGCTCGGCGGCGCCGGCGCTCACCACGTAGTAGTGCTGCTCGGCGATCTTGGTAACCGTGAACTCGGAGCGAATTCCGCCGCGGCGCGTGAGCGCGTGACACAGCGCCAGGCGTCCGATCTTCGCGGGAACCTTGTTGGCAACCAGCCCATCGAGCCAGCCCTCCGCCCCCGGTCCGGTGACCTCGTGCTTGGTGAACGGGCTGAGATCGATGAGACCTGCGTGCTCGCGCATGAGGCGCGCTTCGTTCCCCACGTGCTCGAAATAGTTGCTGCGCCGGAAACTCCAGCGATCCCTGCGCTCTACTCCTGGCGGGGCGAACCAGTTGGCGCGCTCCCAGCCATAGCGCTGTCCCCACACCGCGCCCTTGGCGTCGATGAGCGCGTACACCGGACTGGTCTTCGCGGGCCGTGCGTCGGGGCGCTCCTCGTCCGGGAAGTGGATGACGAACACGTTGCGGTAGGTTTCCTCATTCTTTTTCACGACATAGCGCTTGCTGGTGTATGCGCCGAAGCGGCGTGGGTCCACCGCCAGCATGTCGATCCCCGGCTCGCCCTCGGTGATCCACTCGGCGAGCTGCCAGCCGGAGCCGCCGGCGGCGGTGATGCCGAAGCTGTGGGCCTCGTTGAGCCATACGTTGCGCAGCCCCCAGGCGGGTCCGATGAGCGGGCTGCCATCGGGGCTGTAGGAGATCGGTCCATTGACGATGTCCTTGATGCCGCAGTTCTCCAGCGCCGGCACCCGGCGCGCGGCCGCCTCGACGTGCGGCACCAGGCGATCGAGGTCGCCGGGAAAGAGGCTGCGCCCGAACCAGTCGGGAACGCCCTCTGCAAAGCGCGCCGGCGCGCCGCGCTCGTAAGGACCGAGGATCCAGCCCATGCGCTCCTCGCGCAGGTAATAGGACTTGTCGGACTCGCGCAGCACGGCGAGCTCGCGCCCGCCGCCCTGGCGGTACGCCTTCAGCTCGGCCGACTCGTCGTAGACGATGTACTGGTGCTCGACCGGGATCGCCGGCACGTTCAGTCCCAGCAGCCGTCCGCTCTGCCGGGCGTAGTTGCCCGTCGCCAGCACCAGATGCTCCGCGGTGATATCACCCTTGCTGGTGCGGACCCGCCACTCACCGCTCGCAGTGCGCTCCATGCCGAGCGCCTCGGTGTGCTCGTAGATCTCGGCGCCCGCGCTGCGCGCACCCTTGCGCAATGCCATGGTGAGATCGGCGGGCGCAATGTGGCCGTCGTGCGGGTGGTAGAGGGCGCCGATGATGGCGGGGGTGTCGGGGCTGCCGCCGAGCTCGATGAGCGGCCAGAGCTCCTTGACCCGCGCAGGACCGATGACTTCGAAGGGCACGCCGATGGTGTTGGCCGTGCCGCAATACTTCTGGTACTCGTCCATGCGCTCTTTGCAGGTTGCGAGGCGCAGATTGCCGGTGACGTGAAAGCTCACGTCCTGGCCGGTCTCCGCGGGCAAGCGCTTGTAGAGATCGACCGAGTACTTGTGCAGCTGGCCGACGGTATAGCTCATGTTGAACAGCGGCAGCAGCCCCGCCGCGTGCCAGGTGGAGCCCGCGGTGAGCTCGGTGCGCTCGATCAGCGCGACATCCGTCCAGCCTTTTCTTGTCAGGTGATAGAGCGTGCTCACCCCGACCACGCCGCCACCGATCACCACAACCCGAACATGCGTCTTCACGAGGTCATTCTCCGGGGACCGCGGCGCGAGCGCGGCCCCATTTGCGACGGTGCCTTGCCTTAAATGATGCCGCGCGCGGCTTCGCCGAGAAACTGCGACACATAGGCGACGAAGGAGCGCCAGACCTCGAGGTGGAACACCTGCGGCTCGGTGCGCCAGAGCACGACTTCGGCCTTCGCCAGCACGGTGCGCGTGCACATGCCCACCGGGAAGGCGCTCTCATCCAGATCCAGCGGACACCCGGCGGCGAGCAGCGTCGCGGCCTGCGGGCCGCTCACCGCGAGCGCGCTCTGGCGGTGGCTCACGTCCACGAGCGAATGCGGCAGCCGCTCGAGCGCCGCGGCGAGCGCAGCGGCGAATCCCGAAGGCGGCGCGTCCGGCGCCATCAGCAGCCACTCATCGGGCCCCAGCCACAGCGCCGCCCGATCTGCCTCGGCCGTCGCCCGGCAGGCCCTGGCCGGGATGCCGAAACCCACGGCGCTCTCTGCCGCCGCCCGGACCTCGGAGCCCCCGCGCAGGACATAGCGCGTCGCGGGCGGCAGCGCGTGCAGCACGGTGCTCGCGCGGACCAGCGGCAGGCAGCGGGCAGCGCGAAGATCACGCATGCAGGCGCCTGCCGTCCGGGTCGTAGAACACCGGTGATGCGACCTGAACGGGGATATCGCCTGCGGGAACGGAAACGAACAGCGTCTCGCCGATGCGGGCCCGCCCGCCCGCGACCAGCCCCATGGCGATGGAGCGACCCAGCACGGAGCTGCGGTAGGAGGAGGTGACGTGCCCCAGCGCGCGCGCAGGCGCCCGTGCGCCGGCTTGCGCCATGACCTGAGCCCCTTCCTCGAGCACCGCCTGCGGGTCGGTGCTGAGCAGGCCGACGAGCTGCCGCCGCTCGGGCGAGATCATGGCCGGTCGCTCGAGTGAGCGTTTGCCGACGAAGTCGGGCTTGTTCTTGCCGATCGCCCAGCCCAGGCCCACATCATCGGGCGTCACGGTGCCGTCGGTGTCCTGGCCGACGATGATGTAACCCTTCTCGGCGCGCAGCACGTGCATGGTCTCGGTGCCGTAGGGCGTGATGCCGTGCGCCTCGCCTGCATCCCAGATCGCTTCCCACACCGCAGGACCGAAGTCCGCCGGGACGTTGACCTCAAAGCCAAGCTCCCCGGTGAAGCTGACGCGGAACAGCCGCATGGGCACGCCGCAGATATGCCCCAGCGCGACACTCATGTGCGGCAGCGCAGCCGCCGTGAGATCGATGTCCACCAGAGCGCTGAGCAGCGCGCGTGCGTTCGGCCCCTGCACCGCCACCACCGCCCACTGTTCGGTGGTCGAGGTGAGCCACACCTTCAGGTCCGACCATTCGGTCTGCAGGTAGTCCTCCATCATCGCCAGCACCCGCGGGGCGCCGCCCGTGGTCGTGGTGACGTGGAAGCGGCTCTCACTCACGCGCGCCACGACGCCGTCGTCATAGACGAAGCCGTCATCGCGCAGCAGCAGGCCATAGCGGCAGCGACCCACAGCGAGACTGGTCCACGCATTGACGTACAGGCGGTTCATGAACGTCACCGCGTCCTGGCCGACGACTTCGATCTTGCCGAGCGTGGAGGCGTCGAAAATGCCGCAAGCGTTGCGCACCGCGAGGCACTCGCGCCCGACCGCCGCGGACATTTGCTCGGCGCCGCGCGGAAAGTAGCGCGCGCGCTTCCACAGGCCCACATCCTCGAACACCGCACCGCGCGCGCGGGCCCACTCATGCATGGGCGTGGTGCGCACCGGGTCGAACAGCTCCCCACGCGAGGGGCCGGCGAAGCTGCCGAAGCTCACCGGCGTGTAGGGCATACGGAAGGTCGTCAGGCCCACCTCGGGAATGGGCTTGCCGAGGGTGCGCGACACGATACCGAGCGCATTCAGGTTGGAGGTCTTGCCCTGGTCGGTCGCCATGCCGGTGGTGGTGTAGCGCTTGATGTGCTCGATCGAGCGGAATCCCTCGCGCGTCGCGAGCGCCAGGTCGCGGGTGGTGACATCGTTCTGCCAGTCGACGAACGCGCGCGCACGGGGACCGGCAGGCTGGGGCAGGGCTCCGGCGAATCCGGCCCCGCCGCCGGTGGCGGGCGGCGCGGGGGCGGCCGCCGCCGCACCGCCCGGGCGCACGCCCGTGCGCGTGGGTGCCGTGGCCTCGTACGCGGCCGCAGCCCCGGCGGCGGCGCCATCCGAAAGTGCAGCGCCGAGCCCAAACACGCCCCGACAGGCCCCGGCGCTGCGCGCCCGCTCGGCCGGCGCGCCGGGAAGGAACGCCTGCAGCCCCTCATCCCACATGAGCTTGCCGCGCGACTGCGAGAACAGGTGCACGCTCGGGGTGAAGCCACCGCTCATGAGCACGAGGTCGCACGGCTGCGTCTGGGCGAGCGGCTCACCGCCCTGCAGCTGCGCGAGCAGAATCGAGTTCACGCGGCGCCGTCCGCCGGTGCCGAGCACGGTCGCCCGCGTCAGCACCGGAATGCCCGCGGCGCGTGCCTTCGCAGCCCACGAGCCTTCATGGGCACGCACCTCCGCGACGCTGGCGATGAACACTCCGGCCTCCTGCAGCTCGAGCGCCGCCGCGTACGCCTCGTCACATGCCGTGACCACTACGGCGCGTGTGCCCGGCAGAACGCCATAGCGGTTCAGCCAGGTGCGCGCCGCGCCGGCCAGCATGATCCCGGGCCGGTCGTTGCCCGGAAACACGAGCGGGCGCTCGATAGCGCCGGTGGCGAGCACCACCTCGCGCGCGCGTACCTGCCATTGGCGCTCACGCGGCAAATCCGGCTGCGGGTCGGGGAGGTGCTCGGTCAGGCGCTCGTTCAGTCCCAGGAGGTTGTGGGGGAAGTAACCGAAGGCCGTCGTGCGCGGCAGCAGCGTCACCCGGGTGTTCGAGCCCAGAGTCGCCAGGGTCTCCTCGAGCCACTGCAGGGCGGGGCGGCCCTCGATGGCAGGGGCCGCGCGCGGATCATCCGCAAGCAGGGAGCCGCCGAACTCGTTCTGCTCATCGCACAGCATGACGCGCGCCCCGCTCGCGGCCGCGGCCGCGGCGGCGGCGAGTCCGGCGGGGCCCGCGCCCACGACGAGCACGTCGCAGTGCGCGTAACGCGAGGCGTACCGGTCGGGGTCCGCCTCGGTGGGAGAGTGACCGAGGCCGGCTGCGGCGCGAATGCGCGGCTCGTAGAGCCACCGCCACGCGCGCCGCGGCCACATGAAGGTCTTGTAGTAAAAGCCGGCCGGGATGAACGGGGCGAGCAGATCGTTGACCGCGCCGAGGTCGAAGGCCAGGGTCGGCCAGCGATTCTGACTGTGCGCCGCGAGTCCCTCGTACAGCTCGACCTGGGTGGCGCGCAGGTTGGGGGTGTAGCGCGCGGCGTCGCGGCGCACCGCCACCAGCGCGTTGGGCTCTTCGGCGCCGCAGGCGAGCACCCCACGCGGGCGGTGGTACTTGAACGAGCGGCCCATGAGGTGCACGCCGTTGGCGAGCAGCGCCGAGGCGAGCGTGTCCCCGGCAACGCCGGTGTAGGCGCGCCCGTCGAAAGTGAAATGCAGGACGCGCGAGCGGTCGATACGCCCGCCCTCGCGGGTGCGCAGGCCCTCGTTCACCGCGGCACCGGGGCCGCGGTGGTGGGGGGCGGCTCGCCCACCTTGTAAGTGGCGAGGAAATGATCGGTGGTCGTGTCGCGCAGCGCATTGAAAAAGCGCCCGCAGCCATGCGTGTGCCGCCAGCGCTCGGCGTGCACACCGCGGGTGTTGTCACGGCGGTAGAGATAGTCCGCCCATTGCTGCGCAGACACTTGCGCCGGCTGCGCCGGCCGGACGATGTGCGCCTGCCCGCCGTACACGAACTCCGGCTCGGGCCGCTCACCGCAATAGGGACAGTCGATCAGCAGCATGGCGACGTCACAGGCGCGGCGATGTCATCAGTGCGCCACCGCGGCCGCGGCCGCCTCGTCGATGAGGTGACCGTCGCGGAAGCGCTCCAGGGTGAACGGCGCGTTGATCGGGTGCGGCTCATCGCGCGCGATGGTCCAGGCAAACACATGGGCCGAACCCGGCGTGGCCTTGAAACCGCCGGTGCCCCAGCCGCAGTTCACGTACAACCCCGGGACCGGTGTCTTGGCAATGATGGGCGAGCGGTCGGGGGTCACGTCCACGATGCCGCCCCAGGCGCGCAGCATCCGCAGGCGGCGAAACATGGGAAACAGCTCGCAGATCGCCTCCAGCGCATGGCTGGTGATATGCAGGCCGCCGCGCTGCGTATACGAGGTGTAGGCGTCGGTGCCCGCGCCGATGACCAGTTCCCCCTTGTCCGACTGGCTGATGTACGCGTGGATGGTGTTGGACATGACCACGCACGGAAACACCGGCTTCACGGGCTCGGACACCAGCGCCTGCAGCGGGTAACTCTCGAGCGGCAGCTCGATACCGGCCATTTTCATGATCACGCTGGTGTGGCCGGCCGCCGCCACGCCGATGCGCGGCGCGCGGATCGTGCCCCGCGTGGTCTGCACGCCCTCGACTGCGCCGCTGGCGTCGCGGCGGATGCCGGTCACTTCGCAGTTCTCGATGATGTCGACCCCGAGCGCATCCGCGGCGCGCGCGTAGCCCCAGGCCACCGCGTCGTGGCGCGCGGTGCCGCCGCGGCGCTGTAGCGCGGCGCCGAGTACCGGATAGCGGATGTTGTCGATGCTCAGCAGCGGACAGAAGGCCTTGGCCTCCTCGGGCGTCAGCCACTCGTTGTCGACCCCATTGATGCGATTCGCGTGCACGTGTCGCTTGAACACCTGCGCGTCGTGCACGGTGTGCGCCAGCATCATGACGCCGCGCTGCGAGAACATGACGTTGTAGTTGAGAACCTGTGACAGGCGCTCCCACAGCCTGAGCGCATGGTCGTAGAGTGCGGCGCTCTCATCGAACAGGTAGTTGGAGCGGATGATGGTGGTGTTGCGGCCGGTGTTGCCGCCGCCGATCCAGCCCTTCTCGAGCACCGCGATGTTGGTGAGGCGGTGCTCGCTGGCGAGGTAGTAGGCCGCGCCCAGCCCGTGCCCACCGCCGCCGACGATGAGGGCGTCATAGGCGGCCTTGGGCTCGGCAGTGCGCCACTGCGTCGTCCAGCCGCGCTGGCCGGACAGCCCCCGTATCAGCAGCGACAGGCCGGAGAAGGGTTGCATCGTCGGTCCTGTTGGGTTCGGGGCTGCGCGCGCATCATGCTACCGGCCTATCCCGGCGACGAGCACCCGCGCGCCGACCCCATTGAATGGGCGCGACGGGGCCACACAATGCCCGTGAGCTCGTGCTGATGCGCTGCAGCACGTCAGCGGAGACTGAGCCGGACGGATCATTGTCTGGCTGTCCTGGGGGAGCTAGCATAATTAAAAGGAGGGTTTTCACCCTCCAATTGCCACCAGTTGAGTGGCCGCGCACAAGTCAGTCACTGCCAAAATAGCTGCAAGGGAAGGAGCTATGAGCGCCATACAGATTGCGGACGAATGCAAGCGGATCATTCAGAATCACTACGGCCTCAATCGTCCGCTCACACACACTGAGCTGGTATGCGAGGTAAGAAGGCTCGCACGCAAGTGGCGTGACGGCTCAATCGACTACCGCGCCGAGCATCTGTACTTTCGGCTTGATCTGGTCGGCGCGTTCTCTACGCAGAGGTCAATACCACGCTAGACCTCTAAGAAGCCGGCGAGACCGCGGCGCCCTTGATCGCCGTGCGCGGATTCACGTGGCGCACGAACTCCGCGACATAGTCGTCCGCCGGCCGCTCCACGATGTCCCGACCGGTGCCGGTTTGCACGATCCGGCCGCCCTCCAGGATCGTCACCTTGTCACCGAGCTTCAGCGCCTCGTCCAGATCGTGACTGACGAACAGTATCGTCTTCCTGACGCGGTCCTGCAGAACGAGGAGCTCGTCCTGCAGCTTCCTGCGGATCAGGGGATCGAGTGCCGAGAACGGCTCATCCATGAGCAGGATATCCGCGTTGGTGGCCAGGGCGCGCGCCAGTCCCACGCGCTGCTGCATGCCGCCCGAGAGCTCGCTGCAGTGGCGCTCACCCCATTGCGAGAGGCCGACCAGCTCGAGGTGCTGATCGATGATACGGCGGCGCTCATCGGCTGAGTCACCGCGCAACTCGAGGCCTAAGCCGACGTTGTCACGCACCGTCCTCCAGGGCAGCAGCCCGAACTGCTGAAACACCATGGCGATGCGCAGCCGCCGGATCCTGCGCAGCGTGGCCGGATCGCACTTGACCCCGATGTCGACAATGGCATCGCCGTCGCCCACCAGCACCTGACCGCGCGTGACGCGGTTCAGGCCGTTGGCCGCGCGCAGCAGCGTCGACTTCCCCGATCCCGACAATCCCATGAGGACCGAGATCTCGCCGCGCTCGACGCTGAGCGAGGCGTTCGCCACGCCCACCACCACGCCGGTCTTCGCGGCGATCTCGGCGCGCGTACCGCCGGCATCCAGCGCCGCGAGCGCCTGCTGGATGGCTACGGCGCTGGCGCGGCGCCCCGCCTTGGCGCAGAACAGGATATCGACGGCGCGGAACGCGAGCGCGGCACTCATGGCGCGGGCGCTTTGTCGGCCGGGCGGCTGATGCGGTCGAGCACGATGGCCAGCAGCACGATCACGAAGCCGGCTTCGAAGCCCATGCCGACCTGCACCGTGTTGAGCGCGCGCACCACCGGCACGCCGAGGCCCCCGGCTCCCACCAGTGCGGCGATCACCACCATGGACAGGCTCAACATGATGCACTGGGTGATGCCGGCGAGAATCGTCGGCGCGGCGCTCGGCAGCTCCACCTTCCACAGCAGTTGCATGGGCGTGGCGCCAAAGGCCTGACCCGCTTCCCGCAGCGCGGTCGGCACGGAGCTGATGCCCAGCTGCGTGAGCCGGATCGGGGCGGGCAGGGCGAAGATGACGGTGGAGATGAGCCCGGGCACCACCCCTAGGCCGAACAGCACCAGTGTCGGAATGAGGTATACGAAGGTCGGCAGCGTCTGCATCAGATCGAGCACCGGTCGCAGTGCTGCGTACAGCCGCGGCCGGTGTGCCGCGGCGATCCCGACCGGCACGCCGATGGCGGTCGAAACCAGCGCCGCCACGATCACCAGCGACAGGGTCTCGAGCGTGGGCTCCCAGTAGCCCTGATTCATGATGAACAGCAGCGCCGCGACGACGAACGCAGCGAGCGGCAGGGAGCGCCGCAGCACCCAGCTCAGGACGGCGGCGCCCAGGATCAGGAGCGGCGAGGGAATCGCCCGCAACAGCGCCGTGAAACCGTCGACGCTGCCGCGGATCAGGGCGGAGACGCCATCGAACAACGCCCGGCCGTGAGTCTTCACGTACTCGATCATCACCGCGACGCTGTCGCCGACCGGAATCTTGTGATCACTCACCCAGTGCTCGAGGCTGAACCCACTGCGGAGCTTGCTCGCGCCGTTCATGGCCGAGAGCGCCGGACGGCCGTCGAAAGTGGTAACGCCCGCGAGCCAGCCGGCGACTACGGCGGGGTTCGCCTTGAGCCAGCTTTCCGCGGCCAGGTCCGGTGGCTGATGGCGCTCGAGAATATCGGCCATCACCCGGTCTTCCTGTTGCGTCGTAAACGACAGGTTGCGGAGCAGCTGGCCGATGTTGGGGCACTGCGCCGAGTAGCCGGCGCGCGTGTTGGTGTAGACACGCGCCTCGCCGTAGTTGGGTCCGAAGACTGCATCTCCGCCTGACAGGTAGCGCAGATCGAAGCGCATGTTCATCGGGTGCGGGTCCCAGGCGAGAAACACGATCGGCGCGCGGTCGCGGAAGGCGCGTTCGACTTCTGCCAGCATTCCCTGCTCACTCGACTCGATCAACTTGAAGGTACCGAGGCCGAACAGATTCTGCCGCAGCATGCCCAGCACCAGGCGGTTGCCGTCGTTGCCGGACTCGATGCCGTAGATCGAGTTGTGGAGCTGCTCGACATAGCGCTGAATGTCCGCGAAGCTACGCAGTCCCGCGGCATAGGTGTAGGCGGGGACCGCGAGGGTGTATTTGGCGCCAATGAGGTTCGCGCGGATGACTTCCACCGAGCCCTCCTCCACGAAGCTCTTGCGGTCGCCTTGCTCTGCGGGCATCCAGTTGCCGAGGAACACGTCGATGTCCTTGTTCTTCATCGACGCGAAGGTGACCGGCACGGACAGCACTGTGATCTCGGGCTGGTATCCCAGGCGCCGCAGCAGTGCGCCGAATACCGCCGTCGTAGTCGTGACGTCGGTCCAGCCGATATCCGACAGCCGCACGATCCGGCACGCCGCGGGGTCCGCGAGCGGCGCCGGCGCTGCCGGAGTGTCCGGCGACGCGAGCGCTCCCGAGGATGCGAGCGCGGCCAGCCCCGCGTACGCCGCCGCCCGCAGCACAACCCTCATGCCCGTCGACTCAAGTCGCGCCATATGAGCTCCACTTGACCCGTGAGGCCGCCGACTCCATCATTTCCGTCTGGGCTTGAATAGCCGTTTAACAGACGATCTGTCAAGTGCCTGTAAGTCATGCAAGCCACTGAGTAATCAGGCAGTATCGGCTCGGTAAATGCGGCGCAGAGAGGCGTCGCCCAGCCGCTCCCGGGCGGGTCTCTGGAGCACGCCATTGAACAGGCAATCAACCACACTGAAAGACCTCGTGCATCACAGTGGCTCCTCCCCCCGGGATGAGGGCGAGGAGGCGCGGCGGGTACAGCTGGTCGAGGTCACGATCGACAGTCTCGCCGAAGTGGGCTACGTCGGCACTACTCTCGCGGAGATCGCCGGGCGCGCCGGGGTGTCCCCGGGACTCGTGGCGCACTACTTCGACGACAAGGACGGACTGCTCGAAGCCGCCTTTCGCACACTGGCGCGCACGCTCGCGGCGCGGATGCGGGCGCGGCTGGCGCTGGCGCGCACACCGCGCGGCCGAGTGCAGGCGGTCATCGACATCAATCTGGCGCCGGAGGAATTCGACAAGCGTACCGGAACCGCCTGGCTGGCGTTCTGGGGCCAGGTGTTGCACGTGCAAGGCCTGAAGCGGGTGCAGACCGCCTACCAGCGCCGCATGTTGTCGAATCTGCGCAACGACTTGCGCCGACTGATTCCGGGCGAGCACGCGCGCGGCCTCGCGGCGATGATCGCCGCCATGATCGATGGCGTGTGGTTGCGCGCCGCGCTCTCGGAATGGCAGGAGGCCGACAGCGAGAGCGCGCGGGCGCTGCTCACGGCCTTCGTCGAAGGAAGGCTCAAGGAGCTGTCGCAGGCGGCGGCGCCGCGCGTGACGGGTGAGTCGGCGCCGCGCGCGCTGAGCGCTGGCGGCGGCCGCTTGCGGGTCATCAACCCTGCCAACGGCGCGGTGCTCGCGGAGTTGAGCGCCGACGGTGCGGCGCAGGTCGATGCCGCGGTCCTCAAGGCGCAGGCGGCGCAAAAGAAGTGGGCCGCCCTGAGTGGTGCGGAGCGCGGGCGCGTGCTGCAGCGTGCGGCGCACCTGCTGCGCGAGCGCAACGAGGAGCTTGCCGTGCTCGAGACCCGCAACACCGGCAAGCCGATCCAGGAGACGCGCGCGGTCGATGTGCTCTCGGGTGCGGAGTGCCTGGAATATTACGCCGGGCTGGCCGCCGGACTCGCCGGCGAGCACATCGATCTGGGACCACGGGCCTTCGGCTACACGCGCCGCGAGCCCCTCGGGGTGGTCGCCGGCATCGGCGCCTGGAACTACCCGCTGCAGATCGCCTGCTGGAAGTCCGCCCCGGCGCTCGCGTGCGGCAACGCCATGATCTTCAAGCCCGCCGAACTCACCCCGCTCACGGCCGTGAAGCTTCAGGAGGTGTTTGCGGCGGCCGGGCTGCCCGAGGGGGTGTTCCAGGTCGTGCAGGGCCGGGCGGAGACCGGGCGGCTCCTCACGCGTCACCCCGACATCCGCAAGATCTCCCTCACCGGCGAGGTCGGTACCGGCAAGGCCGTCATGGCCGATGCCGCCGCGTCGCTGAAGCAGGTGACCCTCGAGCTCGGCGGCAAGTCCCCGCTCATCGTGTTCGAGGATGCGAAACTGGATAACGCCGTGGCGGGCGCGCTGCTCGGAAATTTCTACTCGGCGGGGGAGGTGTGCTCGAACGGCACGCGCGTGTTCGTGCACCACAGTGTGCACGCGGCCTTCGTGGAGCGTCTGCGCACGCGCGCCGCCGCGATGCGTGTCGGGGATCCCATGGATCCGGCTACCCAGGTGGGAGCGCTGATTTCGGCGGAGCACATGGAGAAGGTGCTGGGGTTCATCGCCCGCGGCCGGGCGCAGGGTGCGCGGCTGCTCACCGGCGGTGCGCGCGTGACGAGCGGGGATCTGGCGAACGGCTGCTTCGTCGCGCCCACGGTATTCGACGGCTGCCATGACGACATGGACATCGTGCGCCAGGAGATCTTCGGCCCGGTGATGTCGGTACTGGAGTTCGCCGACGAGGACGAGGTGATAGCGCGCGCCAACGCCACCGAGTTCGGCCTGGCAGCGGGCGTTTTCACCAACGATCTGACGCGCGCGCACCGCGTGATCGCGCAGCTGCAGGCCGGCACCTGCTGGATCAATCACTACAACATCACCCCGGTCGAGCTGCCGTTCGGCGGCGTCAAGATGTCGGGTCTCGGGCGCGAGAACGGCCGCGCCGCCATCGAGCATTACACGCAGCTGAAGAGCGTTTATGTCGCCATGGGCGACGTCGACGCGCCTTACTAGACGTGGAGACCGCCGACTACGTGATCGTCGGGGCCGGCTCCGCGGGCTGCGTGCTGGCGGATCATCTCACCGAGGACGGCAAGGACAGCGTACTGCTGCTCGAGTACGGTGGCTCGGACCGCTCGCCGTGGATCCAGATGCCCAGCGCGCTGTCGATCCCCATGAACATGGCGCGCTACGACTGGCGCTACTACACCGAGCCGGAGCCGCACCTGAATGGCCGCCGGCTGCATACCCCGCGCGGCAAGGTGCTCGGCGGTTCTTCCTCGATCAACGGGCTGGTGTACATGCGCGGCAATCCGTTCGACTTCGATCGCTGGGAGGCCGAAGGCGCCACCGGCTGGGGCTATCAGGATGTGTTGCCGTACTTCAAGCGCGCGGAACGCCGTGCCGAGGGGGGCGATGACTACCGCGGCGGCGACGGTCCGCTCGCGACACGCCGCGGGCTTCTCACCAACCCGCTGCACGCGTCCTGGCTGGAAGCGGGGCGGCAGGCCGGCTACGTGCTGACCGCCGACATGAACGGCTTTCAGCAGGAAGGCTTCGGGCACCTGGACATGACCGTGGCGGGTGGCCGGCGCTGCAGCGCCGCGAATGCCTACCTGCGCCCGGCGATGCGCCGGGCCAACCTGACGGTGCGCACGCACGCGCTCGCCACCCGCGTACTGCTCGAGGGGCGGCGGGCGGTCGGTGTGCGTTATCGGCGCGGCGGTGTCTTTCACGAGGTGCGCGCGCGGCGCGAGGTGATCCTGTGCGCGGGCCCGATCAACTCGCCCCAGCTGCTGATGCTGTCGGGCATCGGCCCGCAGCACGAGCTCGCCGCCCACGGCATCGACGTGGTGCGCGCGTTGCCGGGCGTGGGCGAGAACCTGCAGGATCACCTGGAGTTCTACTTTCAGGTCGCCTGCCGCGAGCCCATCACCCTGTATTCGCAGATATCGCTCGTGCGCCGCGCGCTCATCGGCGCGCGCTGGCTCCTCACCAAGGATGGTCTCGGCGCCAGCAATCATTTCGAGAGCGGCGGCTTCATCCGCAGCCGCGCCGGCGTGCGCTACCCGGACATCCAGTTTCATTTCCTGCCGCTGGCGGTGAACTACGACGGTTCAGCGCTGGCGCGCGAGCACGGCTTTCAGGCGCACGTCGGGCCCATGCGCTCGCGCAGCCAGGGGTGGGTGCGCCTGCGGTCCGCCATGCCGCTCGAGCAGCCCCGGATCTGCTTCAACTACATGTCCCGATCCGAGGACTGGGAGGAGATGCGCGCCTGCGTGCGGCTCACGCGCGAGATCTTCGCGCAGCCGGCTTTCGATCGCTTTCGCGGCCGCGAGATCCAGCCGGGAGCGGGGGTTGAGACCGACGAGCAGATCGACGCCTTCATCCGCGAGAAGGCCGAGACCGCCTTCCACCCCTCGTGCACCTGCAAGATGGGTAGCCTCACCGACCCCAAAGCGGTGGTCGACCCGCAGGCGCGCGTCATCGGCGTCGAGGCGCTGCGGGTGGTCGACTCTTCGATCATGCCGTCCATCACCACCGGAAATCTCAACGCGCCCACCATCATGCTGGCGGAAAAGGCCGCCGATCACATTCGCGGCGCAGCGCTGCTGCCCAGGGCGGCGGTTCCGTACTACACCGCGCCGCGCTGGCAGAGTGTCCAGCGATGATCGGGTGGCTGAAGCCGGCGCCGTTTGCCGCTCCGCTGCCCCTCGAAGAGGTGGATCCGGCCTATCGGCGGCTGCGCCGGCGGGTGTTCGCCGGGATCTTCATCGGCTACGCGGGCTACTACCTGGTGCGCAACAACCTCGCCCTCGCCATGCCCGACATCCTGCGCGAGCACCCGCAGTATTCCAAGGCGGCGCTCGGCAGTGCGCTCACCGGGCTGTCCATTGCCTACGGTGTGTCGAAGTTCCTGATGGGGTCGGTCTCCGACCGCAGCAACCCGCGCTACTTCATGCCCCTCGGCCTGCTGCTGTCGAGTGCGATCATGGCGGCGTTCGGCCTCATCCCGGCGCTGTACGCCTCGTTGTGGGTCATCGCCGCCACCCAGGTGCTGAACGGCTGGGTGCAGGGCATGGGATGGCCGCCGTGCGGCAAGACCATGGTGCACTGGTTCAGCACCAAAGAGCGCGGGCTCACGGTGTCGGTATGGAATACCGCGCACAACATCGGCGGGGCGCTGGTGGCGAGTCTGGCGTTCCTCGGCGTGCTGCTGTTCCACGATTGGCACGCCAAGTTTTACTTCAACGCATTCATCGCCGCGGCGGTGGCGGTGGGCGTGTACTTCCTGCTGCAGGACACGCCGCAGTCGCGCGGGTTGCCGCCGGTGGAGCAGTACCGCAACGACTACCCGAGCGGCTACAGCGAAGCGGATGAGCGCACGCTCGGTTTCCGCGAGATCCTGTTCGGCTGTGTGCTGCGCAACCGCTACCTGTGGGCGATCGCGGTGGCCAACGCCTTCTGCTACTTCGTGCGCTACGGCGTGGAGAACTGGATTCCGACCTATCTCGAGACCGCCAAGGGCTTCTCGTTCAAGGAGTCGAGCATCGGCTGGTCGCTGTACGAGTGGGCGGCGATTCCCGGAACCATCGCCTGCGGCTGGATCTCGGACAAGTGGTTCAAGGGCAAGCGTGCGCCGGCGACCATGCTGTTCATGGCGCTGACGCTGGGCGCCGTCGTCGTCTACTGGCTCAACGGCAAGGGTCCGCTATGGATCGATTATGCCGCGCTCATTGCGATCGGCTTCCTCATCTACGGCCCGATCATGATCATCGGCCTGCATTCGCTGGATCTGGTGCCGAAGAAAGCCGCCGGCACGGCGGCGGGCTTCACCGGTTTCTTCGGCTACGTGTTCGGCTCGGCCATCTCCGGGACCGGCGTCGGCTGGATCGCCGACCGTTGGGGATGGGGTGGCGTATTCACGACCATGGTCGCGTGCTGCCTGCTGACGATCTGCTTCAGCGCGCTCACCCTCGGCCACCAGGCGCACAGCGCAGGCCGCTTTGCGGCTGGGTCGGCAGCGGTGCGCTAGTCGCGATAGCGCGTGAGCGCATCGCCGAGGACCTCGCGTAGGCGTCCCAGCCAGGGTTCGTAGTGACGCCATTGATCCAATCCCTCGCGATAGATCGGCTGGCGGACCTGCTCTGAACTCGCGGTACGCACGCTGCGCTCGGTCTTGTGGAACTCCACGCAGGCGGGTTCGAACTCGAGCTCGCAATGCTCGAGTAAGCGGCGAACATTGCCCTCCAGGTCATCCACCACCTCCTCGTGCTGCACACGCAGCACGCGCCCAGGCAGCACGGCATCCCAGTGTCGCATGAGCTCCAGGTAGGTACGGTAGTAGCGCGCGATGTCTTCGATGCTGTAGGTAAATTCCTGGCCGTGCGCGAACAGCTGCTTGAGGTTACCGAAGGAACAGGCCATCGGCTCGCGCCGCGCGTCGATGATCGTGGCGTTGGGTAACATCAGGTGGATGAGTCCGACGTGCCGGAAGTTGTTCGGCATCTTGTCGATGAAACGCGCCTTGCCGCTCCGGTAGATACGTGTGTCGCTCAGATACTTCTCGCCGAGGCGGCGAAAATCCACGGCACTCATCCCGCCGAGCACCGCCGGATAGCGCGGGTTGTCGGGGTCCGGGTCTCGGCCCTTCAGCTCCGCTACGATGCGGGGGATGTCGGCGAGCTCGTGAGTGCCTTCGACCGCGGAGTGTGACGCGAGGATCTGCTCGATCAGGGTCGAGCCGGAGCGCGGCAGACCCACGATGAATATCGGGTCAGCGGCGCGCGCGCCGCAGCCCTTATGGCGAGCGAAAGCATCACGGGTACAGACTTCGATCTGCAGGCGTGTGTTGAGTTCGAAGACTTCCGGTCGGTAGCGGCTTTCGGAGCGTTTGAGTGCGTTGCCGCGTGCGTAGTACTCGAAGGACTGTGCATATTGCTGCCGGTCCTCGAGCGCCTTGCCGAGCGCAAAGCACAGATGATAGCGGTCAACCACAGAGGTCGTCGCCGCGGACTCCGCGGCACGCATCCGTTCCAACTCCCCGTCTTCGAACCGGTAGGTCTTCAGGTTCGCGAGGCTCCACCAGGCGTCGCCGTAACCGCTGCGAGCGGCCGCCGCCGTGTGATACTCGGCGATGGCCTCCGCGCGCCGCCCGAGCGTCTTGAGCGAGTGAGCGATCGACAGATGCAGATCAGCCGGCTGCGTGGCGCCGGCCAATAGCTCCCGGTACAGCTCGATGGCACGTTCGTGCAGGCCAAGACCCACACACGCCAGCGCATAGAGCGTGCGGTAGCTACGATTGGCGCGATCCACGGCGAGCAGCTTCTCGGCCTGCTCCTGAGCCTGTCGGTACAGGTGGCGGTCGATCAGGACCTGCGCATAGTCGAGCCGGGCGGCGTGATACTCGGGCGCCAGATCGAGCACTGCCTCGAGCAACAGTTGCGCATCGTCGAG
>DATGVL010000049.1:0-16377 GCA_035300445.1 Steroidobacteraceae bacterium | reverse complement strand
CAACCGTGCACTGATGGTGAGCGTTGCAATCGCGGCGATGTAGTACCTGGGCATTATCAGCGCGAGCCTGGACTCCCGGCAGCAGCGCCAGCAGCAGGGCTGCAGACACAATGCAGCGCGTGCGCTGCGCACCTCGGCACCGATTGCTGGCGCGTTGACAAGCCAGTTTTTGGCGGGGTAGTCTCAATCGGCGCGTGTGATCAAGCTAAGGCAGTTGGAAATATAACATCGCCCCACCCGCTTGTCGTCGATGCGTGATCCGCTGCTGTCATGTTTGACCTGCAAGGGCATCGCGGCGCACGGGGTCTGTGGCCCGAAAACACCCTCGTGGGGTTTGCCCGTGCGATGGAGCTCGGCGTGTCCGGCCTGGAGCTCGATTGCGCGGTTACCCGTGATGCCGTGGTGGTCGTCAGTCACGACCCGGAACTCAACCCCGACTGCACGCGCGACGCGCGTGGACGCTTTCTGGCGACTGCGGGTCCGCCGATCTTCGCGCTGACCTATGCGCAGCTGCAGTCCTATGATGTGGGCCGGCTGCGGCCGGGGACTGCCTACGCGGCGCGGTTCCCGCAGCAGCAGCCCGTGGACGGCGAGCGCATACCGCGTCTGGCGGATGTGCTGACTCTGGTACGCACACGCGGCCGCGGTCGGGTGCGCGTCGCCATCGAGGTGAAGACGTTCCCGGAGCAACCGGAGCTGACGCCAGCCCCGGAGCCGTTCGTGCAGGCGGTGCGGCTGGATGTGGAGCGCACCGGCACCGCGTCGCTGGTCGCGATCCTGGCCTTTGACTGGCGAGTGTTGAGCGCCGCGCAGCGACAGATGCCGCAGGTCGCGAGGGCGGCCCTGACCGAGCAACAGCCCGGCGAAGACACCGTGCGCATCGGCTCCCCACAGCCGTCGCCGTGGCTGGGCGGACTTGATCCTGAGGACTTCGGCGGCTCGATCGTGCGCCTCGTCAAAGCCACCGGCGCCGGCACCTGGGGGCCGGACCACCTGGATCTCGATGCGCCACGCGTGGAGCAGGCGCATGCTCAGGGACTGCGGGTCGTTCCGTGGACTGTCAACGACCCGGCAGACATGGAGCGGCTGCTGGCGTTTAATGTGGACGGCATGATCACCGACCGGCCGGATGTGCTGCGCGCGCTCCTCGAGAAGAGGGGCATGGCGCTTGCGCCGCGGGTGCCCCGGGAGCACTGATGGGTCAACCGAGCATCCTGGTGATTGACGGGAACCGGGCGGCGACACGCGAGCAACAGGTCGCCGCCGGTGGCCAGCCCTCCGGTGAAGGCTACGCGGTGGTGTTGAAGAGTCTGGCGGGCGTCAGCTGCGACATCGTGCGCCCGGCGGACGGCGAGGTGCGGTTCGCCGCCGGCAGCGGCCTCGCGAGCTACGACGGCGTGGCGATCACCGGTTCGGCGCTGAACGTCTACGCGGGCGGCGCAGCCATCGAGCGGCAGATCGAGCTGGCGCGGGAGACGTTTGCCGCCGGTGTGCCGTTCTTCGGCAGCTGCTGGGGCCTGCAGGTGGCAGTGAGCGCGGCGGGCGGTCGCGTACGCCGCAATCCGCTCGGCCGCGAGTTCGGATTCGCACGCCGCATCGAGCTCCAGGACGCGGGGCGTCGCCACGGGATGTTCAGGGGCAAGCCGGCGGTGTTCGAGGCGATCACCGTGCACCGCGATGATATCGAGCAGCTTCCCGCGGGCGCGGTGGTTCTGGCGAGTAACGACATGGGGCTGCAGGCCATCGAGTTGCGGCACGGCGCCGGCACCTTCTGGGGCGTGCAGTACCACCCCGAATACAGCTTCGCCGAGATCGCGGCAACCGCGCTGCGCTACGGTGCCGCACTGATCGAAGAGGGTCTGTTCGCCGATCGTGCGGAACTGGAAGTGTTTGTCAACGATCTGCGCGCGCTCATGTGCGATCCTCGCGACCCGCGCCTCACCTGGAAACACGGTCTGGGCGAGGGCCTGCAGCAGGACTCATGCAGGCTTGCGGAGCTGCGCAATTGGCTGGAGCTGCAGGTGTTGCCGTACGCGCGGCAGCGGCACTGAAGGCGCTGCCGCGCCGCGAGGCTTCGACGTCCCATGAGCTTCACTGAGCACCCGGATTTTCCCGCGGCCCTGGCATTGGCCGAGGAACTGGCCGATGCCGCGCGCGAGATTGCCCGACGCTACTTCCGCACGCCGCTCGCGGTGGAACGCAAGGGCGACGGCAGTCCGGTCACGATCGCGGATCGCGAAATCGAGACTGAGATGCGCCGCATGATTCGCGCGGCCTTTCCGGGGCACGCCATCCGGGGCGAGGAGTTTGCCTCCGAGGGGAGCGGCGAGTTCACCTGGGTGCTCGACCCGATCGACGGCACGAAGAGTTTCGTCACCGGGTATCCGCTGTTCGGATCGTTGATTGCGCTGTTGCAGGGCGGCCGCGCGGTGCTCGGCGTGATCGAGGCACCGGCGCTCGAGGAGCGCTGGGTGGGTTGTGAGGGTCGCGCCACGCTCTTCAACGGCAGGCAGGTGAGGACCCGTGACTGCCGCGAGACCGAGCAGGCCGTCGTCTACACGACCACGGCGGAGACCTTCGACCCCGGGGAGCGGCGCCGCTTCGAAGCCTTGAGCGCGCGCGCGGCGCTGCGTCGCTTTGGCGGGGACTGTTACCTCTACGGCATGCTCGCCGGCGGCCACTGTGACCTGGTCATCGAGGTACAACTGAAACCCCACGATTTCATGGCGGCGATCCCCATCGTGGAGGGCGCCGGCGGCAGGATCAGCGATTGGCGCGGAGCGCCACTGGGCATCGCTTCCGACGGCCGCGTGGTGGCAGCGGCCACCGAGGCGCTGTGGAGGCAGGCGCTGAGCGAGTTGAGCCTCTGACCGTGCTCAGCCAGCGAGGTTGAGATCGCCCTTGACCGCCGAGCGGAAGATACGGGCGTAGCCCGCCGCGTCCGTGGGGAGCGGATTGCCCCCCGCCGACGGATCGAGCGAAGCCTCGTGCCCGATGGTGTCGGGGTTGCTCAGTGGCACGCCGATCTCCGCGAGCGAGTGCGGGATTTTCAGGCGCTTGCGAAAGCCGAGCACCCAGTCGAACACGGCGGCAAAGGGCTCGCCGGGCAAGTTCAGCGTCCGGGCGATCACGGGCAGGTGCGACTCGATCGCCCGGCGGTTGTGCACGATGACGTAAGGCAGAACGACCGCATTGGTCAGGCCGTGATGCGTGTTGAAATGCGCTCCGACGGGGTGCGCGATGGCGTGCACGCCCCCGAGTCCCTTCTGAAATGCGGTCGCACCCATGCTGGCCGCGGCCAGCATGCGCGAGCGGGCCTCGAGGTCCTGGCCGTTTTCGCAGGCACGCGGCAGATACACCTGGATCAGCCTCATACCCTCGAGCGCTATGCCGTCGGCCAGCGGGTGGAACCCCGGCGAACAGAACGCTTCGAAGCAGTGCACGAAGGCGTCCATGCCCGTGGCTGCCGTGATCGCGGGCGGCAGGCCGACCGTGAGCTCCGGGTCGCTGATCACCACTCCCGGCATCATCTGCGGGTGGAAGATGATTTTCTTCTGGTGGGTGGCCTCATTGACGACCACGCCTGCGCGGCCCACCTCCGAGCCGGTGCCGGCGGTGGTTGGAACGGCGACGATCGGTGCGATGCCGCGCGGGTCGGCGCGTGTCCACCAGTCGCCCACGTCCTCGAAATCCCACAGCGGCCGCGTCTGCCCGGACATGAAGGCGATCACCTTGCCGGCATCCAGCGCCGAGCCGCCGCCGAAGGCGATCACGCCGTCGTGGCCGCCATCGCGGTAGGCGGCGAGCCCATCCTCGATGTTGGCGGCGACCGGATTGCCGCGCACGCGCGCAAACAGGCCGCTTCCGGGCACGAGCTCGCGGGCGCGCCGCACCATCGGCGCATCACGCAGGCCCTCGTCCGTGACCAGGAGTGCCCGCTTGATACCGAGCCGCGCGCAGGCCGCCGGCAGCTCGGCGATGCGACCCGGCCCCGCCCACACGATTGTCGGGTAGTTCCAATTCGCCTTGAGAATTGCGCTCACGTGCTCACCCGCAAGTGGAATGATTTTGGCCGCGTCAGGTGCTCGTATCCGACTACCGAGAGCGTACAGCCACGGCCAGAATCCTTGACGCCGACCCAGGCGAGGGCCGGGTCCAGATAGTCGCAGCGATTCATGAACCAGGTGCCGGTCTGCACCTGCTCGCCGAGCGTGACCGCTGCGAGCTCATCGCGCGTCCAGACCGCCCCGGTGAGTCCGAAGGGGCTGTCATTCATCTGCGCCACGGCTTCGGCGTCCGAGCGCACTTTCATGACGCCGGCGACCGGTCCGAAGATCTCCTCACGCATGACCGAGGAACCGGCCGGGGCGTCCAGGAGCAACTGCGGTGCCAGATAGGGCGTACCGGCTTTGCTGTGGGGGAAGTCGCGCTCCTCGATCACCGGCCGTGCGCCGGCCGCGATCGCCGCGCGCACCTGCGCGCGTACCGCGTCTGCCGCCGCGGTGCGCACCAGCGGGCCGAGCGTGGTCTCCCGGTCCAGCGGATCGCCGAGCCGGTACTGTTGAATCAGCTCGATGCAGCCGCGCGTGAAGCGATCATAGACGCTCTCGTGAACGTAGATACGCTGCAGCCCACAGCAGGACTGACCGGAGTTGAAGTAGGCGCCGTCCACGATGTTCTCCATGGCGTGTGGCAGATCGGCATCGTGACGCACATAGACGGGGTCGCAACCGCCGAGCTCCAGCCCCACGCCGATGAAACGCTCGGCGGCGACGCGTTGCACGGCCCGGCCCCCGGCCACTGAACCGGTGAAGGCCACGAAGTCGATGCGCGGATCGCGGATGACTCGCTCAGTGTCGGCGTGGCCAAGGTGCAGCACCTGGAAGAGGCCGGACGGCAGCCCCGCCGCGGCGAAGCACTCGGCGAATGCTTCCGCGCACAGCGGCGTCTGTGCCGAGTGCTTCAGCACCACGGCGTTGCCGGCCATCAGCGCCGGCACCACGCTGTTCACGGCGATCAGGTACGGATAGTTCCAGGCGGCCACGGTAAACACGACGCCGAGCGGCTCGCGCCGCACGAAGCGCCGAAAGCCCGACTTCGGTCCCGGATCCATGTCGGCGAGCGCCGTGGGGGCGATGCCCGTCATGTAGCGGGCGCGCTCGAGCGTGCCGCGCACCTCACTCGGGGCGAAACGTATCGGCCGTCCCATCTGCCAGCTGAGCCCGGTGGCGATCGCTGCGCCGCGCCGCTCGAATTCGCCGCAGAAGCGCCCGATGATGGCCGCCCGCTCGGCAATCGGCACTGCGCGCCACTGCGGCTGCCCCGCACGCGCGCGCTGCAGGGTCTGCTCGATCTGCGCCACCGTGGCGGCCGTGCGCTCCGCATACACGCTGCCGTCGACGGGGGAAATGGTCCTCATGCTCATCAGATGATCTCGAAATACCGCGCCAGCTTCCAGTCAGTGACCGCGCGGCGGAATTCGCCTTCCTCCCACTCCCGGCTCGCGGCGAAGTGGCTCACGAACGGCGCCCCGAACAGCTCCTGGGCGGCTTTGGAGTGGGCGAGGCGCTCAGCCGCTTCACTGAGTGTGCGCGGCAGCTGCCGCTTGGCGGGGAGCTTGCGGTCACTGGTGCGCACCTCTTCTGGTTGCATGGAGGCAAACTCCTTGAGCGGGTCAGCCGCTCTTGCATTGTGGCCGTGGTGGCGAGTGCAACGCTACCGGAGCGGGGCCGCCACGTGCCGCGCATTCAGCACATACAGGTAACAGGCGCCGAGGGCGGCGAGCGCACTGACACCGGCGAGAGTGATGAACACGCCCCCCCAGCCAAAGGCCACCGCGATTCTCGCCATGACGTAGCCCGCGAGCACCCCGCCAAGATACCCGGTGCCGTCGACCAGGCCCGAGGCGACGGCGCCCGCCTGCTTGCCGCCGAAATCCAGCGCGAATGCGCCGGGCAGGAAGGAGTAGGGCCCGAGCAGACAGAAGGCCACGATGCCGGTCATCGCCACCGGCAACACCACCCCGGCGGCAGCCGGCCGCAGCGAGGTGAGGATCAGGAGCGCCACGGCGGTTGCGGCGAGACCCAGCACCAACAGCAGCGAGCGGGCATTCGGCCCCAGTCGGTCGCTCGCCCAGCCGGCGAGCAGGACCGAGACGGCTCCAACCCCCGGGAAGATCGCCGACAGCGCGGCCGAGTGGCTGATGCTGTAGCCGAGGAAGTCGCGCAGGTACAGCGCGTTCCAGGTGTTGAAGGTCTCGCGCACCATGGTGGTGGCGAAACCCAGGAGGCACACCATCAGAAACGCGCGGCTGCGCAGCAGCGGCCGCACCAGCGCCACAAAATTCTTCGGGCGCGATTGCTCTGCGCAGAACACGTTGCGCGGGTTCGCCACCGCCTCCGGGTGGCCCTCGTCGGTGCGCGACTCCCGCAGGAACAGCAGGTTGGCGAGAAACATGAGGCCCGCCACGCTCGCGCCGAACACGAACAGCGCGCGCCAGCCGACCCCGTGCTGCAGCAGCAGCCCCATGCTCTGGCGCGCGGCGGCGTCACCGAGGAGGTAGCTGCAGGTGAGGATCGCGGCCACTGTGCCGTAGCGCGAATAGTGGAACCACCTGGAGGAGACCTTGATCAGTGCCGACCAACCGATCGATTGGGTCAGTCGGTTACCGACCCAGGCGAGGGTGAACAGCGGCAGCGTGGAGCCGGAGGCGAACAGCAGCGTAAAAGCCGCGGCGCCGCCGGTGGCGATCAGCAAGTTGCGTTTGCCGCCCCAATAGTCCCCGAGGCCGGTGAGAAACCATTTGCCCAACGCATAGGCGAGCACGCCCCAGGAGGCCATCGAGCCGATGCTGACCATGGCGTCGGCGTGACTGATGCCGCGTCGCGCGAGCTCATCGAGCAGCAGCGGCGTCGCGACCGACAGGTTCGAGCGGCAGAAGTAACAGGATGCGTAGCCCAGAAACAGGAGCAGCAGTATGCGGCACTGCGCGAAGCGCAGCGCGCGCGTGCTGGGCGCGGCGGTCCCGGCCGCGGCCGCCGCGATTACGGTAGCCACGGCAGCGAGTAGGTCTTGACGTTGGTGAAGCTCCTGATGGCTTCCTGCACGCCTTCCTTGTACCCGAGGCCCGAGTCCTTGATCCCACCGAACGGCGTGAGCTCCAGGCGGTAGCCGGGGACCTCGCGCACGTTCACGCTGCCGACGTTCAGCTCCGACACGAAGCGCGTGATGTAGTCCAGCCGGTTGGTGCACACCGCCGAGGACAGTCCGTAGGCGGTGGAGTTCGCTATGCGGATCGCATCATCAATCGTCTGGAAGCGCATGACGGGTGACACCGGCCCGAAGGTCTCCTGCTTGACCAGAGGCATCTCCGGGTCCACACGATCGAGCACCGTGGGGGAGTAGAGTGCGCCGGCGCGGATGTTGCCGTACAGGAGCCGTGCGCCGTGCGCGACTGCGTCGTGCACTTTGTCCTCGAACGCGCGCGCCGCCGCCTCATCGATGACGGTGCCCATGTCGGTCGCTGGATCCATCGGGTCGCCATACCTGATGGCGCGGGTCTTCTCGAGCAGCAGCTCGATGAATCCCTCGGCCACCGAGTCCTGAACCAGCATGCGCTTGATGGCGGTGCAACGCTGGCCGGAGTTCCTGTACGAGCCGGTGGCGGCCAGCGTGGCCGCCTCCTCGAGGTCCGCGTCTTCCATGACGATGAGCGGATCGTTGCCGCCGAGCTCCAGCACCTGGCGCTTGTAAACGGCCTTGGCGGCGATGTACTTGCCGACCGCCACGCCGCCGGTGAACGTGATCAGATCCACATCCGCGTGCGTCAGCAGCTCATCGGCGATCTCCCTGGGGTCCCCGGTGAGCACGCTGAACATCTCCGGCGGCAGGCCTGCCTCGTAGAGAATGTCGGCGAGCAGCAGTGCGCTGAGCGGAGTCTTCTCCGAGGGCTTGAGTACCATCCTGTTGTTGCTGGCGATGCTGGGAGCGACCTTGTGCACGACCTGGTTCAGCGGATGGTTGAACGGTGTAATCGCGGCAATCACCCCCAGGAGCGGCTCCCGCAGGGTGTAGACCTTGCGGCGCTTGCCGTGCGCGGTGAGGTCGCAGGAGAAGATCTGCCCATCATCCTGCAGCGCGGCGTTGCCGGCGAAGATGAACACATCGCACGCGCGGCCCACCTCATGGATGGAATCCTTCTTGCATAAGCCGCTCTCGGCGGTGATGAGGTTGGCAATCTCCTCGGTGCGCGCGCGCAGCGCCTCGGCGGTCCGGTAGCAGACAGAATAGCGCTCGTAGCGCGTCAGGCGCGGACGGAATGTCCTGGCGATTCCGATCGCCCGGCGTACCTCGGCCACGGAAGCGCTCGCCACCGTGCCCACGAGCGCGCGGGTGTATGGATTGAACACCTCGCCGCTGCGCTCGGTCGCCACGCGCGCGCCGCCGATCCGCAGGCTCTCACGCCGCACGGGCTCGCTGTCATGGGGCATGGTTCAGCACCCAGTCGAAGGCATCGAAGTTGCGCCAGCGCCTGTTGGCGTCCAGGTTCTCGATGCGGCGATTCATCACCAGCGGCACCGCCTGCTCCGAGAGGCCGCCGTGCGAGCGCAGCGGCGCATCCAGGCCCGAGAGGTCGTGCCTGGCGGCCGCACCGCCGAGGGCGACCGAGCGCCCGGAGATCACCACCAGATCGCCGATCCGGTCGGCGGGCAACTCGAAGCGGCTGGCTGCCTCCGCGCGCGTGAGCACCGTGTCGATGCCGCGCAGCGCCGCGAGCCGCGCCGCGAGGGTGCGGGCATCGACCGCGGCGGGCAGGTACACGGTCGCGTACGAGCCCAGCGCCCCGTGATGCACGACGTACGGGTCGGTGATCGGCAGAATGACTCGCGCGCCTGCAGCACCGGGCCAGCCGTCCAGCACATCCTGCAGGTAGATTACGTTGGGGCTCGCATCGAGCCGCGTCTTGGAGTTCATGCCGTGGTCGGCGGTGAGTGCGATGGCGCAGCCCGAGTGCTCGAGCTCACCCAGATAACGGTCCATCATGCGGTAGAACGAATTGGCATCGGCCGAGCCGGGGGCGTGCTTGTGCTGTACGTAGTCGGTGGTCGACAGGTACATGATGTCCGGGCGGTGAGTCTGCATCAGCTTGACCCCGGCGGCGAACACGAATTCCGACAATTCGGCGCTGTAGACACTCGGCACGGGCATGCCGACCAGCTGCAGCACCCCGTCGATGCCGTGTTCTTCGAGCGTGGCCTGATCGGCCTTCTCCGCGGAGAAGCAGATGCCGCGCAGCTCATGGCCCAGGAGCTTGCGCAGTTTGTCTTTGGCGGTAACCACTGCCACCTTGCAACCCGCGTCGGCGAGCGCGGCGAGCAGCGTTGGGGCGCGCAGCCACTTCGGGTCATTCATCATGACCTCCACGCCGCTGTCGGTGTCGTAGAGGTAGTTTCCGCAGATACCGTGAACCGCCGGCGGCGCGCCCGTGACAATCGAGAGGTTGTTCGGGTTGGTGAAGCTCGGCATGACGCAGTCGGCGATGACCTCGGTGCCCTGCGCCAGCACCCGCTTCATCCACGGCATGTGTCCGCCGGCCACCGCCTGCGCGATGTAGTCCGGCTCACAGCCGTCCACGCACACCACCACGGAAGGGCACTCGGGCAGCCGATAGGTCCGTGCGTTTACTTCGATGCGACGCATGTCGTGTGCTGCCTTCAGGCCGCGGCGCGCATCTCGGCCAGCACTTCGCCGACTGCTGCGACTGCGCCGGCCATGCCGCGCTCGCCAAGCTGGCCCATGCAGCCGACACGGAAGGTCTCCAGCGTCGTGAGCTTGCCGGGATACAGGATGTAGCCGTGCGCCTTGACGGCGTTGTAGAAGGTCTTGAACGTGTAGTGCGGACTGTCTGGCGCGTAGAACGTTACGATGATCGGCGCCTGAATCGGCGCGGGCAGGAAACTCTTGAGCCCGAGTCTTGCCATGCCGTCGATGAGTGTGCGGCAGTTGTGCGCGTAGCGGGCGCCGCGCGCGGCGAGCCCGCCCTCCTCGAGATACTGCGCGATCGCCGAATCGAACGCCGCCACGACATGGGTCGGGGGCGTGAAGCGCCATTGCGTGGTTTTCTGCATGTAGACCCACTGGTCATACAGGTCCATCGCCAGCGAGTGGCAGTTGCCCTCGCTGCGCTCGAGCGCGTCGCGGCGCAGAATGGCGAAGCCCATCCCGGGTGGTCCCTCGAGGCATTTCCCCGAGGCGGCGACGACCGCATCGAACGGCGTGGCGCGCGCGTCGATCTCGAGCGCGCCGAACGAACTCATCGCATCCACGATCAGGCCCTTGCCATGACGGGCGACGACCTGCGCAATCTCGTGCAGCGGGTTGAGGATGCCGGTGCTGGTTTCACAGTGCACCAGCGCCACGTGCGTGATCGACGGATCGGAGGTGAGCGCGCGCTCGATGTCAGCGGCGGCAACCTGCGTGTCCTCCGGGTAATCGATGGTCGTCAGCTTGCGGCCGAGCACCCGGCATATTCTGGCGATGCGCTGGCAGTACGCGCCGTTTTGCGGGACCAGCACGTGTCCCGCACGTGGTACCAGCGTGCCGATCGCGGCCTCGACCGAGAACGTGCCACTGCCCTGCATGGGGACGCACTCGTGCGTGCCAGTGCCGTGCACGATTTGCAGGAGACGTTCGCAGACACGCGCGGTTATTTTGTTGAAGTCGACATCCCAGGAGCCCCAATCGCGCAGCATGCTCTGCTTGGTGCGCAGCGAGGTCGTCAAGGGTCCGGGGGTCAGGAGATACGGTTCGGTAGTCATCGGATTGCCCACTCAGGGTTCGATCGTATGACGGTACCACGGCGTTGTGGCACCTGCGCTAGCGACGGTAACTGAGCAGTGCGTCGCCCAGCGCATCTTTGAGCGGACCGAGCCACGGCTCGTAGTGCCGCCACAGGTCCAGTCCCTCGCGATAGATCGGCTGGCGCACCTGCTCGGAACTCGCGGTTCGGACGCTGCGCTCGGTCTTGTGGAACTCAACGCACGCCTGCTCGAACGGCAGTTCGCAGTGGTCGAGGATCCGGCGGACGCTGCCCTCCAGATCCCCGACCACGTCCTCGTAGTGCACGCGCAGGATACGCCCGGGCAGGACTTCCTCCCAGTGCGCCATGATCTCGAGGTAGGTCCGGTAGTATCTGGCGATGTCGTCGACGCTGTAGCAAAACTCTTGGCCACGGGCAAAGAGCTGCTTGAGGTTGCCGAAGCAGCAGGCCATCGGCTCGCGGCGTGCGTCGATGATTTTCGCGTTCGGCAGCATCAGGTGGATCAGCCCGATGTGGCGGAAGTTGTTCGGCATCTTGTCGATGAAGTAGGGCTGGCCGGCGCGGTAGATCAGCGTGTCCGCCAGATACTTGTCGCCGAGGGCGCGGAAGTCGTCCGCTGACATCGTCAGCAGGCACCCCGGATAGCGCGGGTTGTTCAGGTCCGGGTTGTAGCCCTGCAGGTCGAGGACCGCGCGCGGGACGTTCGCGAGTTCCTGCGTGCCCTCGACCTGGGAATGCGAGGCGAGGATCTGCTCCAGGAGCGTCGAGCCCGCGCGTGGCAGCCCCAAAATGAAGATCGGTTCGCGGCTTGGCGCGCCGTAGCCGCCGCGCTCGCGGAAAAACTCGCGCGTACAGATCCGCCTCTGGTTCGCGGTGTTCTGCTCCAGGAGCTCCGGCCGATAGCGGCTCTCGGCGCGCTTCAGCGCGTTGCCGCGCTCGTAGTAGCGGAAGGACACCTCGTAGACCTTGCGGTCCTCGTACGCCTTGCCGAGCGCGAAGCACAGGTGGTATCGGTCGATCAGCGCGGTCGACGGGTCCGCCTCGGCCGCCTCGAGCCGCGCGATCTCCTCGGCGGAGAACTCGTAGGTCTTGAGGTTCGCGAGGCTCCAGTACGCGTCGCCGAAGTTCGGCCGAACTTCGATCGCTTTCTTGTACTCGTCGATCGACTCGGCGCGCCGGCCGAGCGTCTTCAGCGAGTGCGCGATCGACAAGTGCAGGTCGGCAGCGAGGCGCGACTCCGGGCTGGTGTCCGCGAGCACGTCGCTGAAGCCGCGGACGCCGCCTTCGTGGTCGCCGAGCCCGACGGTCGCCGTCGCACGCAGCGTGCGGTAGTCGATGTTCTTCGGGTCGAGCTTCAGCAGCCCATCGAGCTGGGCGATGGCCTCGGCGTGCTTGTGGCGGTCGAGCAAGACGCAGGCGTAGTCGCGCCGCAATTCGATGTAATCCGGGGCCATGTCGAGCGCCGCGACCAGCAGCACCTCGGCATCGTCGAGTATGTCGCGCGCCACGCCGATGCGGGCGAGCAGGCGCATCGCCTCGACATGATCGCCGTGGCGCAGCAGGAACGCGCGGATGAGCTTTTCGGAGGCCGCCAGCTCGCCTTCGCAGAACAGACCCGTCGCGGTGATGACCTCTGGCGGCATCGATTTCAGCTTCTTCGCGTGCGCGGCGGCCACCCGGCGGTGTTCTTCGTCACCGACCATCTTGTAGAGCCCCTCGAGCATGCTCCAGGCGGCGGGCAGAGCGGGGTTGATCTGAACCGCCCGCTCGTACGCCTCAATCGCGCGCGGCGCGTCCTTGATCGCGACGTAGCAGTGACCGCGCTCCTGATAGAGCTGGCTCGCACCCGGGTGGTGGCGCTCCATGTCGGCGAGCGTGTCGAGGGCATCCTTGATCTGACGCGACTGCCGCTGTCCGAGGGCGAGCAGGTAGAGGACGTCCCGGTTCTCGGGATACGGCGTGCGTAACGCTGCGGCGGCGCTGACGGCCTGCGGGAAGCGGCGCTCCTTCAGGAGGCCGCGGATCCTCTCAACCTCGAGTTCCACGCTGGCTGGCGCCGCCACCGGCTGCGACATCACGGTCATGGCAGCACCCGAAAAACGCAGGGCGGACATTGCTGTCCGCTCTTCGATTGTACCGCAACCGCCACGGGTCGCGGTGCATGTCAACGATCAGAACTTCAGGCCGGCCTTCAAGCCGAGCACCCGCGGACGCAGCGGCACTTCGGCCTTGATGTCCTGACCCGAAGTCGTGAAGGTGCTTGCGTTCTTGTTCGAGAGGTTCTGGCCAAAGATCAGCACGTCCCACGCCCCCTTCGCGAAGCCCAACGACGCATCATAGGTGTTGTAGCCCGGCATCTTGTAGCGCAACCACGTCGTGGTCGGGACGACCACACCTTCGCCCGAGTCGAAGCTGCTCGGCTCATTGGCCATGTCGTCGACGTGGCTCATCCCGACCGTCAGGAACGCATTGTAGTCGGACACGCTCCAGTCGTAGCGAGCGCGCAGGTTGTACTGCAGCTTCGGCGAGAATGCCGGGGTCGAACCGATCGCACCCAGCGCGTTCTGGACCACGACGTTACGGTCGGCCGCGCGCACCTGCGTGATGCACGTACCCAGCGGCGTCGGATTGCCCGGCGTCGTCGGAGTCACGCCCGATGAGCGAATGCACGGCGAGGTCGACTGCTTGGCATCGTTATACGACAGATTTCCCGTCAGTGTCAGGCGGTCGGTCGCCTTGAATCCGAGCTGCAGCTCGCCGCCCTTGATCCGGTAGGTCGGGCCCGTGAGTCCGAAGGTCGTGTTGCCGTACACCGGCGGGTTGTAGATCAGCGTCTGCACGTCCTTCCAATCCATCTGGTAAATCGAGGCGTTGACCAGCAGGCGGTGCTGCAGGAACTCCGACTTGAAGCCGATCTCGTTGTTCAGCAGCGAGTCGGGAGCGTAGCTGATGGGTTTGTTGAACTGCCTCTTCCTGGAGTCGTAGATCGAAGGGTCGCAGGCCGGGAGGGAGCAGCCAGTCGGAGCGGGATTCGCCACAACACCGTTAGCCAACGGTTGTCCATTCGGTCCGACCCAGATCTGCGTCCGACCGCCCGTAACACGGTTGAACGCGCCGGGACGATAGCCCTGCGAGTACGTGTAATAGAGCATCGCATCCGGCGTCATGTGCCAGGTCAGGTTGCCGCGGCTCTTGAATCCCGTGTAGGTCGCGTGGTGATCGGATAAGTTGATCGGCGTCGCGATGCATTGGCCGTTCGGTATGTTCGTGCAGCCGACCGGGGTGGAGTACTGCGAGCCGACCTCGTCTTCGGTGTACCGGTACCAGCGCGTGCCGCCGGTCAGCGTCAGCACTTTCGGAATCAGGTCGAAGTCGACCGATGCGAACCCCGCGGTCTGCTTGTAGCCGCGTCGCAGATCCTCGCCGAAGTTTGTGTTGTCGTTGCGGGTTGTCGGGTCGAGTGCCGCCTGGACCGGGGTCACGTTCCCGAGGCAGGGCGGACCGCCGGCCAGCGCGGCCGCGAGATTCGCGGGCGTGCAGGACGGGATGGTCTTCTGCAAGAAGTTCATGTCGTCCTTGATCTCGAACTTTTCCCAGTACGCCCCGACCAGGCCGCGGATGCGCCAGTCGTCCGGCGTCGAGAGCCGTAACTCGTGGCTCACGTGCGTGTTCTCGAAGTAGTCATTCCAGCCCATGACCGGCGAGTAGCAGATCGGCGGGCCGTTGGGGCCGTGGCCTGACCCGCCGCCGCCGGTGCACGAGTAGTAAAACCCACCCGCGGTGCGGGTGTAGTTCGAGTAATCCATGTTCGCATCGACGTGGCGGCTCAGGTACGCGCCGGCGTAGATGGCCTTGAGATCGCCGATCTTGCCGTTCACGGTCCAGGCGGTGCTCGTGAACTTGTCCCGGTTCCACGCCGGCATGAACGAGCTTTCCTGGAGCGGCTGCAGCGGCGTGAGACCGAGGCTCACCGGGAGCTGCACCGGCATGCCTTCCGCATCCAGGTACTGGTAGCTCTCCTGGACCAGGACGTTCCAGTCGTCGTTGATCTGGTAAAGCCCCGCCAGGCGCAGTCCCTGGTAGGTAGTCGGGTTCTGGGCGCGCTGGACGAGATTGTAGTTGTAGTAGGTGGCGAGCTGGGCGGGGTACGACGAGCTGTAGGCGCTCGGGCCGCGATCGACGTTCGGATTGCGGGTGAACGCGGTCGGAACGTTGTCGATGTAGCCGCCCCGACGTTCGCTGTAGAAGACGCCCCGGATCGCGAGTTTCCCCGTGATCAGCGGCACATTCAGCACCGCATTCGCGCTCGAGTTCGGATCGCCGTGCGCCGTCGTGCTGTAGCCGCCTTCGGCGCGGCCCTCGGTGACGTCGAGCTTCGGCTTGTTCGTGATGTAGCGAAGCGCGCCCGCTTCGGCGCCGCCGCCGAACAACGTGCCCTGCGGGCCTTCGAGCACCTCGATGCGCTCCATATCGATCAGGTAGACGTCGAGGTTGCGGCCCGGGAAGGTCAGAGACTGCTCGTCGAGGTAGGTCGCGACGTTCGGGAACGGGTTGATCGAAGCCGAGGATTGACTGCCAGCGAAGCCGACCGAGAGGCCGCGCATGTAGATGTTGCCTTGACCCGGGCCGTTGGCGCTGAAGGTCACGTTCGGCAGTAACTTGATGACGTCGTCGAACGTCGTCACCGCCAGCTTGCCGAGCTGATCGCCCGTGATCGCCTGGATCGTGATCGGCACGTTCTGAATGGACTCGGAGCGATGCTGGGCGGTGACGATCACCTCCTCCAGCTCACTCCCCGAGGCCGTGGCTGTATCGGCTGGTGCGGCAAAGACAATCGCGGTGCCCGGTGCACTCAGTATCGCCGCCACCGCCGCCGAGATCTTCGCATTAGGCTTCATCGCGCTGCCCCCCGAGAATTCGTTGTAATTTCCCTACCCGCACGCTTGCGCTCAAGCGGCTAGTGTCAGGTTCCAATATTACTCACTCTTGACGAGCTCCTGACAACTTACTCTTGCCCATTCGCACGGGATGCATCCGCGCGCCTTCCCGGCTGTAGTTAACGAGCAACACGTGGCTGTGGGGTGGCGCCGAGCAGTGCCCTCAAGTGGTGTGCCCCAGGAGCCACGCTGCCTCGCCTGCGAGGATGCTGGCCTCGTCGACGCGAATCACTTCGATCGCGGCCCGGCTGGTCCGCACGGCAATGCTCGCCTCGATGCCAACACACGCGAGGTTCGCTTCCGCGTCCATGCCGATGCCGGCCCACTCGAACCCGCGCAGAATCCGGCCACGAATCTCCGCAGAGTGCTCGCCAATACCGCCGCCGAAAGCGATCACGTCGACCCCGCCGAGCTCGCTCATATACGCCGCCACATAATGCCGGGCACGTCGGCAGAATATCTCGATCGCCAGCGCGGCGCTCGCGTCGCCGGCTTGCTCGAGCGCCAGCAGCTCGCGCATGTCGGCGCTGCGGCCGGAGAGACCGAGGAGACCACTTTCGGCATTGAGCTCGCGGCTCACTTGCGCCGCGGACAGGCCGCCGCGCTCCATGACGTAGAGCA
>DATGVL010000048.1:0-95541 GCA_035300445.1 Steroidobacteraceae bacterium | reverse complement strand
GGAGAACAACATCTTCTGGCCGGCAAACAACACGGCCTACACCGGCGGCGTCGTGGGACTGGCGGTGCTCATCGGCACGGCCAGCAACAACATCTTCTACGGCGGCTCCGGCTCCACCGTGGGTGGCAGCCTGATCACCGCCGACCCGATGTTCGTCAGCGCCCCCGGTGATGACTTCCAGCTTGCCCCCGGCAGTCCCGCCATCGGCGCCGGCGCCACGGACGTCACCTCCCTCGTCACCACCGACTACGACGTCAAGGCCCGCAGCGCCGCCACCATCGATATCGGAGCCTTTGCACACTAGAGGGAGCTCGCGGCACGCGGCGATCCCGGGGGATGGCATGCCAGGCGATGTCGCTCGCCGCCTCAGGGCAGCGCCGCGGATATAGGGGCGCTCGATCCCGGGCCGGGATGTGCGCCAGGCTCCCCGGCGACCAGGGTTTCGGCTATTGCCCGGCGAGGAGCATGCCCATCTTTTCGGCACCCTTGTTGGTGAACTGAGCGTGATCGGCAAAATTCGCAGGGTCGCCGCTCAGCACCACGCCGGCGTCCACAACCCTCACGTGCTCCTGCTCCGCCACCGTCCTGACTCGAGCATTGGCAAGCGCCATCCTGTCAACCAGTAATAGTCGTCCGGGCGCGGCTTCGGGCCAAAGCGGTTCGCATGCGTCACCAGGATCGGAATAGCGCCGATCTCGCGCGCCGCCCCCACCGCGCATCGTAGATTGGTCGATCCACCCGTGACGTACAGACCACGCGATGGCGATCTCACGCAACATTGTCATTCCCGCAGCTGGCAACAAGTCCTTAAATCGGTCGTTGATCCTCTGCGGGCCGCGCACAAGTAGTCGGTGCTCGTGGAGAACAACAGCGGGAACAGAAAACGCCAGTCCCAGCTCGCGTAGAAGAAGCAGCTGGCGAGCACCGGGAATGCGTTCTGGCCGCGGTGCGACAGCTGGTAATAGACGATCAGAACGATCGGCAGAAAGACCAGAAATGCGACTCAATTGAACAGCAAGATCTACACCGGTGCGAGTGTGCCCGCCACGTGAGCTTGAGCGGCTGCCCGAATCCCCCCGTCGCTTTCAGACCACCCCTGCGATACGGGCGAGGTCGCGCGGACACACCTGGTGCCGACGCTGTCCTGCCGGTGGCGTGATGAAAGTTCTAGAAAGTGACGAAAAATCATTTTGGCGTCGTTTTTGACAAAAGATTATTCTTCGTTCAGTGATGCACGTCAGAGTTTTAATTCCGAGCAGTGCCCTTGCTGCGGCGCTGCTCCTGGCGGATTGCGCTGCTGTCAACCTCACTCCCGCGAGGTCGCCGGACGGGGGCTCGGCGGCGCAAGACAGCTCCCTGCCTACGATTTCCGGTACGCCCGTTACTGTGGTGCAGGTCGGTGCAACCTACAGCTTCCGACCGACGGTCAGTACGTCCGGCCGCTCGGTAAAATTCTCGATCCAGAACCAGCCGCCGTGGACGGAGTTCAGCCCCAGGAGCGGCGCTCTGACGGGCACCCCTTCCACGGCTGATATCCGCACGTACTCGGGGATTGTGATCTCGGTCGGTCGCGGATCATCGACAGCATCCCTGCCGGCATTCTCCATCGCGGTCATCTCCACTCCCACGATGGCGGCCGACGGTGCCCCGCTCGTGCTGTACACCGATCTGATCTCGGGCCCCAACTCCGGCGGCGAGAACAACAAGGGCGCCTACCTGTCGATCTTCGGCAAGAACTTCGGCACCACCGGCATGGGCACCACCGTCAGGGCTTTCGTCGGCGGCGTCGAGGCCGGCAGCTACCGCTACCTCGGTCCCTCCAAGGGCCGCCCCGACATCCAGCAGCTCACCGTGCAGATCGGCGCCCTGGGCAATCCGGCCCTCGGCACCGCCCTGCCCATCCAGGTCACCGTCAACGGGGTCGCCTCCAATACCGACCAGACCTTCATGGTCAACCCGGGACGCATGCTGTTCGTTGACAACCTCAAGGGCAACGACCGCAAGGCCATCGTCGGCGACATCACCCATCCGTTCCGCCACGTGCAAACCTCCGATCTCGCCGGCGCCTGGGGGGAGGCACAGCCGGGGGACATCATCGTGCTGCGCGGCACCGGCACCAACTGGACCGATGTGGGCTTTCAGAACTACTTCATGCGCTTCCGCGACAAGTCCGGCAGCGCCCCCACCGGCGCCTCCGGCACCGGCGCCATCGTCGTGATGGGCTATCCGACCGAGGACGCCTACATCCGCGGTACGCTCGCCGGCGGCCAGACCAGGGGCTGCATTTCCGCGATCAACGGCGAGTCCTTCCCGGACATGGGTCAGTGGGCGGTGATCAGCAACCTGCGCATCGACTGCGAGGGCTATGACGGACCGATCAGCCAGGAGATCTACGGCCATCACTGGCGCGTGATCAACAACGACCTGGCCGCCTCCACCGCTCCGACGAGCGGCCCGACAGTACCGCGCATGGCCGGCATCACCGGCAACGGCACCGGCTCGGTCTGGCTCGGCAACCACATCCACGACATCCAGGGCAGTTCCGAGGAGTGTCACGGCATCTACATCGATGGCGACGGCTCCTACGAGATCGCCTACAACCTCATCGAGAACATCAGAAGCGGCAACGGCTTCCAGATCTACGTCAACGGCACCAACGGCTCGAGCGTCGCCAGCAACGTCAACTTCCACCACAACCTCATTCACGATGTGTCCAAGCACGGCATCAATCTGGCGGACAACACCCAGAGCGGCATCGTGATCTACGACAATCTCGTCTATAACACCCAGCGCGCCGGTATCCGTTTCAACACCAAGACCTTAGGCGGCGCAAAAATCTACAACAACACCTTCTACGCCACCAACTTGAGCGGCAACTCCAATTACGGAACCCTCACCAACGACTGGACGCTGCCCGTCGGGGCGGCGAACCTGTACAACAACATTTTCTGGCCGGCGAATAACAGGGCCTACATCGCCGGAGAGGTTGCTCTCGATGCTCTCGCCGGCACCACCGGTCACAACATCTTCTACGGCGGCTCTGGTCCCACCCTCGGCAGCGCAGTGATCAGCGCCGATCCCAAGTTCGTCAGCGCCTCCGGCCACAACTTCCATCTTGCCGCCGGCAGCCCCGCCATCGGCGCAGGTGTCGCGGGCGTCACCTACCTCGTGACCACCGATCACGAGCTCGCTACGCGTGGCCGCTCGAGTGTCGACATCGGCGCGTTCGGCAACTAGCCCGCGCGTGGCCTCCAGGTAGCGACCACGTCGCCACGCGCGAATCGTAGGGCCGCAATGCCGAAGGCCACGTTGCTCACCAGGAAATACGTTGGCAATGCGGTCAGACGCCGCAACGCACCAGGCAAGTTGCGAGTGAGACCGAGGAGCGCCAGCGCGTAGAAGGCGACCTGCAGCAGCAGCAGCGGGATGTAGGAGGGATTGCGAGCGGCGAGAATGGCGTTGATTATGAGTGCGCCCGCCAGGAACAGGAAACTCAGATATCGAAGGATCTTGTGGGAGAAGATGCAGAACGCGGGCAGCGGAACGCGCACCACGTTGAGCGCTTGGCGCATGTAGACGAGACCACGCAGCGCGCGCAAGGCGACCCGTACGCGCATCCGGAACTCGGACCCCAGCTCCTGGTTCGCACGCTCGCTCGAATGCACGCGCTCGTCGAACACCACGCGAAAGCCCGCGGCGATCACTCTCAAGGGGAGCACGAAGTCGGTGATCTGGTCCGCCGGGACGGCCGCGTACAGACGCCGCCGCATAGCGTCGACTCCGCCGTTCACTCCTATCACAGAGTCCACTCGCGTCTCGATCCGACGCAGCCAGTTCTCGTATCGCATGTACGCACCGCTCCCACGGCCGCTCGCCTCTTCGCCGTGAAGGTACTGCAGGTTGCCGGTGACATAGCCGACGCGCGGGTCGGTGAAATTCTCCACCATGCGTCGCACCGCATCCACGGCGAATGTGGAGTTGGCGTCGCTGAACACGACGATTTCCCCGTTAGCGTGCCGGATCGCCTCGTTGAGCGCCGCCGCCTTGCCCTGGCGAGCAGCTGTACGAAGCAACTTCACTCCCCGGTCGGCGTAGCGTCTGACGATGTCATCGGTACCGTCTTCAGAGGCATCCGAGACCACGGTGATTTCCAGCCGCTCGGCCGGGTAATCCAGGGCAAGTTTGTTCTCGATGGTGCCGGCGATGCAGGCCGCTTCGTTGTACGCAGGCACCAGAATCGTGACGCTCGGGGTCCACTCCCCGCGCCTGACCGGCCGGGGACGCAGCAGTGCGATCGCGCTGAGGACGAGCGGATAACCCACGATGGGATAGGCCGCGGCCACAATCATGGCAAGCAGGGACCACTCCAACGCCCCGCCCATTGGCTAACCCCCGACGGCCGCACGGTGCAGTGATTGCCGATATTCGAGCCGGATCGGGCCTGCGCCGCTCAGTGCGAGCTCACCGCTGGAGCCTTCGCCGACGATCCGGGCGCCACTCAGGCTGCGAACGGCGGCACCGGGAGCGAGCTGTAAGCTCACCGCTCCCGACCCGTCGTAGGGCATGAGCTCCAAAACGGAATTCTCGGCGCTGACCACGAGCGAGCGTATTCGCCCGGTCACTCTCTTGAGTCCCGGATAGCGCAGCAGGACGCTCGAAGTTGAATCCGACTCGAGCCCATCCAGTCTGAGCCGTTGCGGCGTGCAGCACTTGACGTCGTGCGGCGCGCTCGTACAGTAAAGCGCGGTCACCGGCGGCGGCAGCTCGTAGTCAAAGAACTGTGCGGGGTCACCGTCCCGCCCGTGCTCCGCGGCACGCACTACATTGAATGCCTGACGCGCAGTAACGTAGTGCAGCTTGAAACGCCTGCCGTCGTTGTACTGCTGCGCCAGGACAGCGTGCATCGCGCGCGCTTTCTGGCCAAACAGCGCGTCGAAATCCGCTTCGATCGCGCCATGCGTGTGCAGCTTGATGAACAGCCACTGGGGGCGCTCACGCACGTGCACGTGGCAGTCTATCCAGCTGGGGATACGGAGCGGCGAACCCCAATTGGCACTGGTAAGGCTCG
Source organism: Steroidobacteraceae bacterium (assembly GCA_035300445.1). Taxonomy (GTDB): domain Bacteria; phylum Pseudomonadota; class Gammaproteobacteria; order Steroidobacterales; family Steroidobacteraceae; genus 13-2-20CM-66-19. The sequence continues at coordinate 90,473 of DATGVL010000048.1, read as the reverse complement.
CGTTCTCGATGCGCGGATACTTCGGTCCCCGGAAATTGATTCCGAGCGGTCCCTGAATGAGCAACAGTCCGTCGCGCCCGGTGTGGCCGATGCGGGCGTCCTCACCCCAGTCGTGGGACTTCGGCCGCTCCCGGTCATCCACCGCGTAGTAAATGGAGTTGATCTTGCGAGTCTGACACTCGTTGCTCGACGGCATGGTCAGATCCGCCCAGCAGCCCAGCTCCTGCAGGAGCGACAGCTCGCTGTTCACGCCACAGAAGCGTCCATGCGCGGAGTTGTCCAGCGCCCAGTCACCGTGGATAAACCCGAAGCCAGTGCCCGGGGGCTCCCCCAGCTGCAGCAGCAATCCAGCCCGATGATAGCGATCCAGCGTCTCTCGCAGTCCGGCACGCAACGTCTCTTCGGTGTCGTCGTGGTGATGGTAATGCAGCTCAACCTCACCCAGCCCGTCGAACGCCATGCGGGCGAGCGCTGGAAGATACTCGTCTCCGTGATGAGGCGGATAGAACCACGTGTGCACGGGGCGCAAGCCGTGTCGCTGGAAGCACTCCTCTTGCATCTGCCGATAGCCGTGATGCCACGCCTGGATGCGGGCCGCCGCCTGCCCGGGTTCCTTCGCGTGGTGCCGTGGTTCGTAGTGATCGCACACGAAGAACAGCAGGTGCGTGAGCTGGCGCTTGCGCAGCTGGCGCAGCCTGTACCGCTGCAGGCTTTCGGCCAGATACGTCGGCAACCAATGGTTGAGACCTCGGTCGCGGATCACGGGATAACCTCCTGTCGGCGGGCCTCACAGCGGCGCGCGCAATACGCCTCGAGGATCTTTGCGGCATTCTGATCCCAGGTGTGCGAGGCGAGCACATACTTGCGGCCCGCTTCGCCCAGTCTCGTGCGCAGTTGTGGATCGGCGGCGAGCCTCAGGATCTGGCGGGCCATGGCTTCGGTATCGCCGGGGGCGATCAGCAATCCGGTCTCGCCGTCACGCAGGATCTCCAGCACCGGCGGCACAGTAGGCGCCACCACCGCTTTGCCCATCGCCCAGTATTCGAACACCTTCATTGGCGAGCCATAGGCGTTGGAGTCCAGCAGCACGCCGATGTCCATCGCAGCGACGAGCTCCGGTATGGCCGTGTGCGGCTGCCGCCCGACGAATATAGCGGCATTCTGCACACCCCGGCGCTCGAGCTCGACATGCAGCGGGCCGCGGCCCTCCCCGTCACCAACGAACAGAAAGGCGACGTCGCCACGCTGCGCGACCACGCGTTGGATCACGTCCGCAAAGCCCTGGGCCCCCTGCCAGCGATTCATGGTGCCGACGAACCCGACCGTGACCGCAGGCAGACCGAGTGTGCGCCGCAGGTCATTGCGGGAGTTGCGAACCGGATCGAATTCCCCGGGATCGATCGCGTTATGGCACACCGTGATCCGCTCCGCCGCCACGCCTTCCTTTTCGAGCAACGCACGCTGCGCCTCAGTCACCGTGATGATGGCGTCCACCGTGCGAAAGGTATAACGCTCGAGCGCGCGCGCCAGCCGTGCAAATCGCAAGCCGTAGTATTTCCCCCATGCCTGGGCATAGGGCGTATTCACCTCGAGGATCAGCACGAGGCCGAACATCCGCGCCGCGATCAGACCGGCGATGTTGTACAGCGCATAACGCTCGTAGATGAAGTCATAGCGGCGGCGCCGCAGCGTCACGATGAGCTGCCACAGGGATCTGACGTTGTATGCGAGCTGTGCCAGTTCCACGAGCACGCGAGGCATCGCGCCCTTTACGCGCCCGATCGAGGAGGACTTCGTGGGCTCACGCGGCAGCCCGAGCGGCACGGGGCCGACGACATCGACCTCGTGACCCCGACGGCGCAGCGCCGCCACGATGTTCGCGATGTGTACCGATTCGGGCTCCTCGCCCTGAGTTCGATGGTGATAGAGAATTCTCATACGGGTCGAACGCTTACGGCCACTGTAACCTCGCAAAGCTTCGGCCCCGCCGACTCCACTCGGGCAGCATCTGCGCCAGCGCCGCGACCGTGTACTCGTTATTGTCGTGAAAGAGAGCGATGTCGCACGGCTCGAGGCCGCGGGAATGGATCCGGCGCAGCAGCGGCTCAAGGCCATCCCGAAGGTAGTCGCTGTATGTCTTGCTCCAGTGGATCAGCCGATAGCCCCAGCGTTTCATCCGCACGAGCGCCGCAGCGTTGATGCGGCCGCGCGGCGGACGGACGAGTCTGGTATCGACTCCCGTCAGGTCCTTGATGAGCTCACGGCAACTGTTGAGCTCCTGCCATAACTCCTTGCGGTTGAGCGTCGGGATGTCGCGGTGAGAATAGGTATGCGAACCGACAGCGTGCCCTTCCTCGACGATCCGGCGCAGTAGTGCGGGAGCCGCCGCGGCGGCCTGCCCGATGACGAAGAACGTCGCCTGCACGCCGTGGACGTGCAGCAGGTCGAGCACTCGCGGCGTGTGCTCGACGTTCGGGCCATCGTCGAATGTCAGCGCGCAATCCGCGCCGCTGGGCAGGCGCCAAAGAAAGGCGTCGCCCAGCAGATATTCCTGCAGGATGTGTTTGCCGACTTCACTCCACGAACGCATTGTTCACCCGATTGCGGTTCGCCAGGACATGCTCAAGCACGGCATAGTTGCGCTTCGCCAGATTCTCCCAAGTGTAGTCGGCAACGCTTGCGGCTATCTGCGCAGCGTCCCAGCGAGACTCGAAGGCGCGCGCCAGCCCCGCCGCCAGCGAACTCGGATCCTGCGGCTTCACCAGCAGGCCATTGCCGCCGTCGGACACGAGCTCCGGAATGCCGCCGACGTCGCTCGCCACCACCGGCCGCCCGCTGGCCAATGCTTCGACGATAACATTGGGTGTGCCTTCGTTGCGGCTCGGCAGGCAGAACGCGGTCGCGGCACTGAGCCAGTGCGTGACGTCTTCCTGAGGCAGCTCGCCGGCGAAGTGGACCGTACCTCGCAGCCGCCCGACACCCGCTAGATGCTCGAGCTCCGCGCGCAAAGGACCGTCCCCGATGATCGCGAGTCGATCGGCCGGGGTCACCTGCCCTGACTGCAACAGAATCTCCCAGGCGCGCAGCAGCACGTCAATGGCCTTGATCGGCACGAGTCGGCCGGCAAACACGACCAGCCGCGAAATCTCGCCCAAACCCAGACGGCGACGGGCCTCGCCCTGATCTCGCGGAACAAACAGCTGGCGGCTCACGCCCGCGCATGGCACGTGGATGACGCGGTCGCGGAGGTCCGGCACCAAAGTGCGAATCCGGCGCTGGATCGCCGCACTCACCGCGATCACCGCCCCCGCGCGACGCAACGCCCAACGAAGCTGCGGCCGTATCAAGGGATTGTCAGCGTAGACATTGATGTCGCTACCGTGCGCGGTCACGACGAACGGCACATTCAAAAGCGATGCAGCCAACGCCACGCCGACTGCGTCCGGATAAGCGCAATGAGCGTGCAGCACATCTACCCCGCGCGACCGCATGAGCCTGCGAAGCACCGGCACGACGCCGGCGCAGTAGTTCAGGCCGCTGAGTGCTTCAGTTCGCGGCACCACGACGAAGCGCGGATGGAATACGTCTCGTTCCCCATCCCTGCTTCGATGCGGCACCGAGCGCAACGCCGTCCATCGCGCCCGGCGCGGCCATGGCGGTGCATACGGCACGGGCGAGACGACTGAGACGGCCGCGAATGCTCCGAGGGCGGCGACGAGATTCCGCACGAATACCGCCCGCACAGGCTCGGCCGTGTTGGGATAGAAGGTGGAGACTAGGGCGACATGCACGGTAGTGGAGGCAGACTAGCGCTGCCTGTAAACCATGGGGCGCGCCGAAACCACGGGCCGCCGCGGCGGCTCGCTCGGCGCCGCAGGCTGCTGCTCGGTCGCCTCTCCGTGCGCAGCGGCGCGGGAAGCGAGAATCGAAGTGGCTATCGCGAGCACCGCAAGCACGTAGTAGCTCCAGTCGTACGCTTTCGCATCCAGCAGCGAGCGGAACATGATGGCGCACAGGCTTATGAACGTTGCCAGACGGATCTCCACCAGGCCATCACCCCGGGCGTCCCCAAGCCGCACCCCACGCACCGAGCGGAATATTCCGCGCAGCATGAGCATGAAGGACCCGAATCCGAGAATTCCGGTATCGGCAGCCACCTCCATGTAGGTGTTGTGAGCCACCTTGCCGCGGTTGTCGTGACTGATCTCGCCGTAGTCCTGGGAGAACTCCTTGAAACGCCGGCTGCCGATTCCGAGGATTGGGCGGGCGACGATCATGCTGCGCGCCGCTCTCCACAGCTCATAGCGCGAATTTGCGGCGTCCGCCTCCGTATAGAGGCCGCGTTGGTTCTCCTCGCGGGCGGTGAACTGATGAATGACCGCCACGGAACCGATCAGCGCCAGGACGACGATCGCCAGCACCCGACGCTTGCCGGTCGTTGTCAAGCCGAGGATCAAGGCACCCTCGAGCACCAGCGCCAGGATTCCGCCGCGGGACAGTGACAGCACCACGCCGACCATGCAAGCTACGACCAGCGCCAGCAGCAGCAGTTTCGCGAATCGCGTGCGCGCCAGCCGCAGGAACAGATAGGCGAACGGCAGCACCATGATGATGATGAACGTGTAGTCATTGTGGTTCTCGTACATGCCGTACGCGCCAGCGCGACCGCCCGCCAGAGTCGGCAGGTTTACGGCCACGGCGTACAACCCGAAGGCGACCACGACCGCCGATCCCAACATCATGCCCCACACGTAACGGCGCAAACTGCGTGCGTCGTGAATACTCAGCAGTGAGGCCGCCACGAACAGCAGATAGACATCCCAGAAGTCGAGCTCCTCCAGCATGCCGCGCACGCCGCCGTAGTAGACCGAGATGACCTGCACGACCACGAACACGCCCAGCCAGATGAACGCCGGATGCAGGAAGAACCGACGCCGCAGCTCGGCGTCCCCCGGGCGGGTGCGGATCAGTTCGAACAGCACGGCGATCAGCGTCGCAACGAGCATCGGCCTGTAGGGCGCCAGGGCCGGCCAGAACACTCCGGGCTGGAGGAAGTTTAGGAATGGGTATAGGAAAGACATGATGCTCAGGCGGCTTGCACGACCAGACTCGCCAGGCGGTCCTCGATCGTGCCGGCATCCACGGGCACCCGGCGCAGCTCGTACAGTTCATCGCTGCGCGCCGCTCCCAGCTCGGTCGACAGAGCGGCCGTGAAATGCCGGCGGCAGATCTCCATGACCTCCTGCGTGTAGTCAGTGCGCTTACCGTTGGGATAACAGAACGTCGCGCTGCATGAGCCGACCTCGGCTACGATGCGCTCGCGACTCGCGGTGATCTCGTGTTCCGCTTCGGCCAGCGGCATGCGCGACAGCAGCGCGTGATTGACTGTGTGGGCGCCGACTTCGAACCCGGCCTTGACGAGCTGGCGCGCGTGGTCCCAGCTCATGAATCGGTAGACTCCCCAGGGCTGCGTCGGCTCGACGCGCAACTCCGCCTCGAGCTCGCGCACACCCGCTTCCGCGGCGTCCCAGGACATCTTCTTCAGCACGACTTTGATGCTGCGAAGCAGTTCGGTCCGTTGCACCATGCCGTCGAGCTCTACCCGCTCACCGAGCAGCGAGATGCGGAACTTCCCTTGCGCGGCCGCGTGCAGCGCCGCCTCGAGCCGGTCTACCCACGCCCAGCGCCCGGTGCCGATGAAGCCGGTGGTCAGAAAGAAGGTGGCGGGCAACTTCAGATCCACAAGCACCGGCGCGGCGCACTCCACGTTATTCAGGTAGCCGTCATCAAACGTGAGCGCCACCATTCCGGAGACTTCCCCGTCCCTCCGCAGCGCCTCCACCAGGGCCGTAAGCGGAACCACTGTGCGGTGGCGACTCAGCATCCGCAGTTGCCGGCAAAACAGATCGATGTTGACGTGTTTGCCGCTCTGATTGACCAGTCCTCGGCCCGCATCGGGAGTGACGCCGTGGTACATGAGAATCACGGGCGCGCCGCGCGTCACCCGCATGAGCCCGGGAGCTGCACCGATCTTGCACAGAATTCTAGTGGGCAGTCGAGCGAATCGACTCACCATACCTCTGGCTCCATACGCGGTGATAGAGCTGTTCATACCGCCGTATCATCGCTTCGATGCTAAATTCGACGTTCACCCTGCTGGCGGCGGCCCGTGCGAGCCTGCTGCGCAGCGCCGGGTCGCTGATCAGTCTGCCGAGCTGCGCTGCCAGCGCCACGACATCTGCAGACGGAAACAGCAGGCCGCTCACCTCGGGGACGATGATCTCACTGTTGCCGCCTGCATCGCTTGCAACCGTGGCCACGCCAGCCGCCATGGCCTCGAGCAGCGTGTTCGACATGCCCTCGCTCGTGGACGGCAACACGAAGATATCCATCTCGCGAAGCGCCCGCGGCACATCATCGCGATGACCCGCGAACTGCACCCGACCCGCAAGTCCGAACCCGGCGGCAAGAGCTTCCAGAGACGGCCGCTCCGGTCCCTCACCGACGAGCAGCAGCCGCACCGGCGGCACGGCCGGCAACTGCGCCATCGCCTGCAGCAGGAGTGCGTAGTTCTTGACGGGCGCGAGCCGCCCGACGCTGCCAATCACCACGTCCGCGTCAGCAGGACGCTCCCCTGTGGAGGGGGCGGAGCGAAATCTCTCGATGTCCACGCCGTTGTGGATGACCTCGAATCGTGCCGGATTGACACCGAGCTCGCGCACGAGGTCCTCCTTGAGCCGTTCGGAGACCGAAAAGGCGGCGTTCGCACCGGACAGGAGGAATCGCTGAACTCGCGCGCGCAGCGGCTTCTCGGGGAACGTGCGCCCGTGCTCGCTATGAATGATCACCGGCACACCAGCGAGCCGCGCCGCTACCATCCCGTAGAAGAAGGGCTCGGCATTGCGCGTGTGGACGATATCCACCCGCAATGCGCGCAGGAGCCTGGCCAACCTCAGCGGCATCCTCCAGTCGTTCCCCGGCCGCAGGCCCATGGCGACGATCTCCGTGGCGCCGCGTATCCGAGCCGCGAACTCGCCGGCCTGCTGCAGGCAGCAGACGGAGGAGCGGAATGCCGCTGGATCCAGCCCGTTCACCACGTTGACAACCCCATTCTCCAGCCCCCCAGGCTTGAGACTCAGCAGTATGTGACAGACATGCAAGGGACGAGTCATGATCCTACGACACCGCCGGCACCAGGCGGCGGATCCAGGAGCGTGCGATGCGGATATCGGACGCGTTGAATACGCCAACGAGGTAACCCGCAAACAGGTAGGCAACTCCGAACACTACCGCGCCAGTGACGAGCCCCACGAGCCCTGAGTCGATCACCGAGGACGCTGCGACCGCGGGTATGACGGCTAGCACGGCGGCCAGGGCGGTCCGCCCGATGGCCGCCAGCGGCAGCAGCTGCGCCGGCGTGGCCTTCAGCAGCCTCATCGTCACGATGAAGAACAGCAGTGAGCTCAGATAGGTCGAGCACACCAAAGCGGTGGCGGGTCCGAGAATGCCCATTTGGCGCAACAGAATCAGGCTGAGCACAGCGTTGCTGGCCACTGAGATCGCGACGACGTAAAGGTTCAGCCGCGTTCTGCCATACACCTGCGGAACGACGCTGAGGACGAGCATGTACTGCGGCAGCACCAGCAGATAGATGTGGAACACATGCACGCTCGCCGCGTACGAGCTGGTAAACAGAGTGGTGATGAAACGATTCGCGAAGCAGACCAGGAACGTGAAGCTCGGCACGATGATGATCGCGAGTTTCCGCACCGAGTCGCGCCAGATCCGGATGACCTCGTCGATGCGACCCGCCGCGATCAGCGGCGGGAGCGACGCACGCAGCACGTTCAGCACCGAAACCTGAAAAATCGTATCCAACGGAATCTCGAGCGCCCCTACGCTGTATATCGCGTAATCCACCGGCGTAAACGCCATGGCGACGATGCCGCGGTCGAGTAGTCCGCCGATCAGCCCGATGCCACTGGTCGCGGCCAGCGGCAGGCTGTAAGCAAGGTGGGCTCCCAGGAAGCGTCCGCCGGCGGATGCATGGCGCACCGAATCCGCGCCCTGCCAGAGCCAGTAGCTGCGGCCGACCAGCCGCACGGCGGCATAGACGACCAGCATGATCACGATGGCCGGCAGCGCGAAGCCGAGCGCCAGCAGCACGATCAGGCCTCCTACTCTGAAGGCTGTCTCCGCCAGCTCGAGAGTCACCGCTCCGAGGTAGCGATTCTGGCTGATCATCACGTGCATGAAGTGCTCGCCGGCGATGAACAGCCCGACATACACCGAGTAGAGCGGCAGCAGCTCGAGAAGTCGGGCGTTGCTCATGCGCCGAGCGAGCAGCGGCGCGGCAAGCGCGATCGCCACGGCCGTAAGCGCCCCGGAGGCAAGTAGCAGGAGCTGCGTTTGTGCGATCAGCGTCGGCCGCCCCGAGCGCTCAGCCGACTTGAGGTGATAGAAGTAGTAAATCGACGTGGGCAATCCGAGCACCATGATGCCGGTGGCGAAATTCGCAATCAGCGACAGCTGCTGGTAAGTGCCGTAGTCGCCCTGGGTCAGGTGCCGCACGAGCACCATGGGCAGCGCGAAACCCACTGCGTACTTCAGTGTATTCGCCAGGATCAGCAACGCGGCCTTGTCGGAGAGGGACGCCATGAGGGGTTTTGCAGCTACGGATAGCTGACGATAAAGGCTAACAAAGCTTACCGCGTAACGCTCCGCGCTGCCTACGGCACCAACCCCTGCTTGCCATGGGGATTGGCCGTCTTTGGGCCTCGTGGCCAGCCTCACCGGGTGCGAGCGGCCGATCTGGGTCGCAAGCTTGAGCGATCGCACGCGAAAGCCGACCGCGGTTATGCCATCTTCGAGGCACTGATGCCGCTCAAGCGGCACGGCGCACTGGCGACCGCTTTCGAGGCCAGCGGCGTTGTGGAGTTTGATGCGGCGTACTCCTAACATGTACAAGGGTGTCCGACCGCTTGACTGAGCGCAAAATGGCATTGACAGGGTCGCACCCTCCCCTCATCGGGCCCCGATCCGGCGACGCTGTCTGGATCGGTGTGGTAGTTGCGATTGCGGCCGTCTCGATCTGGCCCACGTGGCCGCACCTCCACGATTTGTGGGCGCACACGACCGACTACTCGCACGGATACCTCGTTACCGGGTTGACTGTGGCGTGGTTCGTCCACCGTTGCCTGAATTTTGGGGGAATCGCCCCGCGGGCTTCCATCACCGGCACCTGTGTGCTCGCAGGCGCGCTGTTGTGTGGCTGGTGGCTTTCAAGGCGAGCGTCATCCTGGGTCAGCAGGCCCTGGCGCCGCTGATTCTCTGGGCTTCGATCTGGTCCTGCTGCGGGACCCAGACGGCGCACCGCTTCGCCGCGCCCATCGGCTATCTGTGCTTCGCCGTCCCGATCTGGGACGCCGTGGCGCCGGCCTTGCCGACCATGACGATCGCGGCGTGTCAGACGGCGCTCGCGTGGTTTCACGTGCCGTCGGTGATCCACGGCTCCGTCGTCCGCGTTCCGGAAGGCAGCTTCCGCATCGGCGAGGAATGCAGCGGCAACTTCGTTTCGGCTCTTGCGCTCGCCAGCATCTTCGCGGCCATCGCTCCGTTGCGCGGCGCGCGGGCGGTAGAGTCTGTAGCGATCGCCGCCGGTCGGTTGCAGCGGTCTCAGACTGTGACGCCGCACATTCCCGCCTCTACAGCCATAACGCTCGAGACGCAGCTAAGGCGGACAACGCTGGGGCGTGAGTTTCGTCTACGAGGTCGGAGGCGTCGTCACAAGCGGCGACGCGGTCGCACAACTTGTATATGGAACACGATCGCGGACGGTGCCGACGCGCGCAGAAGTAGTCGCTGTCGCCGTCAAGTGCTCGAACTCCTGCGACACCGCCGAAGGCGCGGTCACCGCATTCTGGCGCTCCCTGGTCGATCAGCTGCTCTGAAGGAGCGCAATGCAACACGGCATGTGAAACCTGTCAAAGTTTCCGCCAACCTGTCGCCGCCGAGGTGCTTGAATCAGGGCGGAAACTTCAGTTGCCGCTCGAGCCGCTGGAACTGTGGCTCGCTGCGAATGGGATCGAGCGGCCAGTCGACCTTGAAAAGCCGCAGGCCCGCATTCTGCAAGTTGACCGCCGTGGCGAGCGACTGCAGCGCCGCCGCGCGGTCGCCCCACTGAGCATACACTTCGGCCAAGAAGAACTCCCCGGCTTCCCCATCCAACGCCCTGAGTCTTGCCAACTCCGTTTCGGCCTGCGCGCGCTTGCCGAGCGCGTTATACGCGACTGCCAGGCACCAGTGCTCATCGTCCTCGTCGAGCCTCGCGGGCCGCGACTCGCAGGTCCGCCGTGCGTCATCGAACCGTGCAAGGGCGAGATAGCTGAAGGCGGTGTAGGCCGCGGTCTGGGACGCGCCGGGGTCGATTTGCCGGGCCTGCTCAATCGCCGCGAGTCCCTCGTTAAAGCGTCTGGCGTGATAGTAGGCTTCTGCGAGCGTGAGTTGTGCCCTGAAACCCGCGGGGTCCAGGCTGACTGCGCGACGCGCTGCGGCGATCGCAATCTCGGGGCGCGCTGCAAGGCTGTAGTACGCGGCGGCGTCTCTTTGCACCTCCGCGCTGCCCGGTGTCAATTCCAACGCTCGCGCGTATTCTGGTGCGGCCGCCGCGAAATCGAGAAACCCGACGGACCACATCACACCAAGCGCCAGATGCGCCTCACCAAGCTGCGGCGCCAGTGCGACGGCCCGCTCGGCGGAACTGCGCGCCTGCTCCCGTACACCCGCGCGCATGCCGGGCGTGGGTATCCAGGCGCAGAGGCCAATGAGCGCTCTGGCTCGGTGCGCATACGCGGCCGAAAAATTCGGATCGCGGGAGATTGCGCGGTCGAACCGTACCGCCGCGCCACGAAACGCCGCGGCTCTGGCGGCCTTGCGATACATGAGCATCCCGTGCAGATATTCATCGTAGGCCTGCGCATCGTGTGTGCCGCCCACCTCTATGGTCGCCGCTATCTCAGCCGACGGGTTGACTTGAAGCCCCCGCGCCACGGCGAGGGCGATCGTGGTGCGGGCCGTCGCGATGTCTTTGAGGTCAAAAGCGAACGACTGCGACCAGGAGGGCAATCCGCTCGCACCGTCGATGAGCCGCATTGTCATGCGCACGGCATCGCCAAACCTGCAAACGCCGCCGTCGAGCAGCGCCGCAACGTTCAGTTTGCGGGCAACCGCCTGATAGCCGACGTGCCTGCTTTGCAACGATAACGATGAGGCGCGGCCGGCAACCTGAAGCTCATTGATGCGCGCGAGCGTGTCGCGCAGATCCTCCGAGAGGCCGGCGACAAAGTAGTCCTGTTTCGGCTCGCCGCAGGTGTTTGCAAAGGGCATTACGGCCACAGAGCTCACGGGTGGAGGAGGCACGGTCGTCGCCTCCGTGACCTCCGGAGCGAGGGCCAAACCGGCCCAGATGAGGAGCAAACCAACTCTCGACCGGCTCGACATGGCGACCGGGCTGTGGTTGATGCGATCGTGGAGGGTTAAGTTCAAAGCCGGAGGCCGTGTATGTGAACCATGTACGCAGACTGCTCGGCCGTGGATGTTACTGGTTCTACGATGGCGTCGGGCAAACGAGCGCCTGAGGCCGGTGCGCCGCCGAGAGCAAGGCCGGCGCGGCTTTTCAGCAGTCTGGGATAGTTTCCCGACTGATATCAGCTACAGTATGTGGCCTCCCGGCAACGGAGGCGCTCCGATGAATCAGAGTGCTGATGGCAACGGCACGGATGCCACCGCGTCCGCCGAGCGGCGGATCAACGCCTTTACGGTCGACGTCGAGGACTACTACCACGTCGCCGCGCTGGCGCCTGCGATTCCACGGGAGAGCTGGGATCAGCACGAGTCCCGGGTCGAGGCCAACACGCAGCGGCTGCTCGCGCTGCTCGCTGAGCACGGCGTACGGGGCACGTTCTTCGTGCTCGGCTGGGTGGCCGAGCGTTTCCCCGGGTTGGTGCGACGCATCGCGGAAGCCGGTCACGAGATCGCCTGTCACGGCTTCTCTCACCAGCTGGTCTATCGGCAGTCGCCTGAGGAGTTTCGCGACGAGACCATGCGGGCCAAGGGGTGTCTCGAAGACATCATCGGGCAGGCGGTGCAGGGTTACCGGGCGGCGAGCTTCTCGGTGACGCGCGCCTCGTTGTGGGCGCTGGATGTGCTGATTGATCTCGACTTCCGTTACGACTCGTCGATCTTCCCGATCCGTCACGATCGCTACGGCCTCCCAGGCGCGACTCCCGAGCCCCACCTGCTCGAGGCCCCCTCGGGCCGTACGCTGGCCGAGTTTCCGATGTCCACGGCGAGTTTCCTCGGGCTTCGGGTGCCGGTCTCCGGCGGCGGGTATTTCCGGATCCTCCCGTACTGGTTGACGCGCGCGGGCTTAAGGCAGATCAACGAGCGGCACGGGCAGCCCTTCACCTTCTATCTGCACCCCTGGGAGGTGGATCCCGGGCAGCCGCGCATCCGCGTGGGGGCGCTCTCACGCTTCCGCCACTACACCAATCTCGAGCGCTGCGAAGGGCGGTTGCGGCGCCTGCTCACGGAGTTCGCCTTCACCACGATGCGTGATGCCTTGCGGCTACGGGGGCTTCTCACCGCGTAACCCGGCGCGGGCTTTACACTCTCGAGCCGGTGCCCGAGCCGCAACCGGTCATCAGATGAGCAATCGCCGCCTAAGCAATCGCCGCCGCCGCTGACTGCGCCGCCGAGCGTGCGCCACTCATCGCCGGCAACGCGATCCTCACCGACAGGCCCCCGGACTCGAGGTTGCGCGCTTCGATGCCACCGCCGTGCAGCGCCACCGCGCGTGCCGCGATCGCTAGCCCCAGGCCCTCGCCAGCACTGCCGTGTCCGCGCGCCGCATCCACGCGGTAGAACGGCTCGAAAATGAGCCCGAGCTCCTTCTCCGGCACGCCGCGCCCCTGATCGCGGATGACAACCTCGACCAGGCCCCCGGGATGCTCCTCGCCCGCCCGGCGATGAGCCGTGATCCCGACCAAGGCACCCGCCGGGCTGTAACGCACCGCATTGCGGATCACGTTCTCGAAGGCGCTGCGCAGCAGCTCCGGATCACCCGACACCGGCAACGGGTCCTGCGCCTGCACTTGCACGAGGCAGCCTTGCGCATCCGCCTCGATGGCCACATCTGCGACGATGGTGCGCAGCAGTTCCCCGACATCGACGCTCGCCTGCTCGAGCGCGTGCACGGGGCGCTCCAGGCTCACGAGCTTCAGCGTGCGCGCGATGAGAGCTTCGAGGCGTTGCGCCTCGCACTCGATGCGGGCGAGGTGGCGCTCCAGGGCACCGTCCTCGCGGCGGGCGAGCGAGAGGGCGAGTTGCAGCCGCGCGAGCGGCGAGCGCAGCTCGTGGGAGACGTCGCGCAGCAGCTGCTGTTTCGCCTCGAGCTGCAGCCGCAGCCGCTCGGCCATGGTGTCGAGGTCCGCCGCGAGCAGACCCAGATCATCCTGTCGCCCTCTGAGGGCCGGCAGCACGCGCACGTTGAGGTCGCCCTCTGCCATCTGCCGGGTGGCCAGGCGCAGGCGATCCACCGGCGCGGCGAGATAACGGGCGAGAAAGAAACACACGGCCGCGCTCACCCCGAGGGCGATCGCCAGCACCGTAAGCGGCACGCCCGGAAGCTCGAGCTCCCCGAAGAGCCGTGGGCTGTCGCGCACCGGACCGATGACGACGTGATAGGTGCCCCCGCCCGCTGCAATCAACACCAGCGCCCCGCCGACGGGTGCAATGGCGCCTGCGGAGGTACCCGCCGGCGCGCCGCCGCCGCGGGCCGTGGCCGTGTCGCGCGAACCTCGCAAGGAAGACGGCAGCGGCCGCCCGAGCAGCTCGCGGCCTGCGGGCTCTACCACGAAGGTGCGGCCAAAGGGTTCCGCGGGCAACGATTGCAGCCAGCTCTTGAGCGCTTCGGGCCCGCCGGACTCGAAGGCGCGCGCCGCCTGTGCGTACAGCTGACCGCGCTGTACCCACGGGCGGTCGGTGCGGTGTGCGGTGGCGTTCACCGCAACCGTGACCGTGCCCACCAGGATCAGGGCCAGCGCCACCCAGAAGGCGAGAAAGATCCGCCAGTAGAGCGAGTGCATGAGCCTAGCCCTGCGACGTCGGTGCGCGCGCGGACGCGAGCGCCAGCGCGTAACCCGAGCCGCGCACGCTCTGCAGCGTGACGCGGTCGGTGTGCTTCGTGAGCTTGCGGCGCAGGTTGCTCACGTGCGTGTCGAGGCTGCGATCGGTCGGCAGCAGCCGGCGGCCGAGTGCCTGCATCATGAGCTCATCGCGCGTGACGGTGCGCGTGTCCGCGCGCACCAGCAGCTCCAGAATCCGCAGCTCCGCGGACGTGAGCTCCAGATCACGATCAGCGACGTCGGCGCGACGCGCGCGCAGGTCGAGGCGCAGCGGCCCCCACAGGATGAGTCCGCTCGCGCTCTGACCCTCCCCCGGCATGCGCCGCAACACCGCCCGGATGCGCGCCACCAGTTCGCGCGGGCTGAAGGGTTTGGCGAGGTAGTCGTCGGCACCCATCTCCAGCCCCACCACGCGATCCACCTCCTCGCCCCGGGCGGTGAGCATGATGACCGGCACACGGCTGACGGCGCGGATGCGGCGCAGCACTTCAAAGCCCGAGAGCTCCGGCAGCATCACGTCCAGCACCACGAGGTCCACCGCGGCGCGCCCGAGCTGTTCCAGTCCCGCGGGCCCGGTGCTCGCGCTGAGCGTGAGGAACCCCTCCGGGACGAGGTACTCCGCCAGCATCGCGCACAGCTCCTGATCGTCATCGACGATGAGCAGTGTCGGATTGATCTCTCCCGCCACCTCGCGCGCTTCCATGTCGCAAACGATACACGCTCCGGCAGGCGGCCGGCCCGAACACCCCGAAAACGGAGACTTCTTTGCACTTCTTTGCTGAGCGTTAACACTGCCTGAGCGGTCAGTGTGAGACCTTGTGCTTACTCCCCCTCGGGGCGGCAGGGTGGTCCGTGCTGCCCCATTTTTTTGCGATTGTGTACCCTAACCCCGCAGGGGCTCCCTGGCAGCACCCGACAACCGACCGAGCATCCGCAACGCCTCCCCGCTCACCTCATGAATGACGAAAACCGCGATCTGCCCCGCCCAGTCGCTGCAACTTTTGAGCCGGAGGCCCACCACACCTGGCGGGAATACGTGACCTCGCGCCGAGCGCTGGTCATCATCGGCGTGCTGCTGGCGTTCGCGCTGCTCGCGTGGCTCCTGACCCCCAAGGCCACCACCGCGCCTGCGGGCGGACGTTTCGGACAGGGCGGCCCGATGCCGGTGGTGACCGCCACCGCCCGCTCAGGGGACATGCCCATTACGCTCATCGGCTTGGGCACTGTGACGCCGCTCGCCACGGTGACAGTGCAGAGCCAGATCAGCGGGCAGATCCAGCACATCGCCTTCAAGGAGGGCCAGAAGATCAAGGAGGGCGACCCCCTCATCCAGATCGACCCGCGGCCCTACCAGGTCGCGCTCGAGCAGGCCCAGGGGGCCCTGATCCGCGACACGGCGCTGCTCGTCAACGCGCACGTGGACCTCGAGCGCTATCAGACGCTCTTCGCACAGGACTCGATCGCCGAGCAGCAGCTCGCCACGCAAAAGGCGCTGGTCGCCCAGTACGAGGGATCGGTGAAGACCGACCAGGGCCAGATCGACTCGGCGAAGCTGAACCTCACCTACTGTCACATCATCTCCCCGATCTCCGGCCGCGCGGGACTTCAGCAGGTGACCGTCGGCAACTACGTGACCCCCGCCGAGCCCAACGGGCTGGTCGTAGTTACGCAGCTGCAGCCGATCACGGTGGTATTCACGCTGCCTGAAGATGAGATCCCGCCGCTGCTCAAGCAGCTGCATGCCGGCGTCGCGCTGCCGGTGACGGCCTACGACCGGAGCAACACGCGCCAGCTCGCGACCGGGACGCTCCAGTCCATCGACAGCCAGATCGACACCACCACCGGCACGATCCGGCTCAAGGCGATCTTTCCCAACATCGACGAGAGCCTCTTCCCGCAGCAGTTCGTGAACGTGGTGCTGCTGCTCGACACGCTGCACGGCGCGACCCTCATCCCCCAGGCCGGCGTGCAGCGTGGCGAACCGGGCACCTATGTCTACGTCGTCAACAGCGCCGACCAGACGGTGAGCGTGCGCAAGGTGACCTTGGGCCCGGGCGACCCCACCAACGTGTCGATCACACAGGGTCTTATCCCCGGGGAAGTGGTGGTGGTGGACGGCGCCGACAAGCTCAAGGACGGCGCCAAGATCCAGCTGCGGCAGAACACGGCGTCCGCCCCGCCGGGGGCAGGCCACGCCCAGCACGCCGGACCGGGACAGGGGCAGAGCGGCGGCAAGCGCCAGCCGAGGAACGCCCCAGGCGTCGGATGAGCACGCTCGCGCCAGCCAGGCAGGCGGCCGCATGAACCCCTCGCGCATTTTCATCCTGCGGCCCGTCGGGACCTCGCTCCTGATGATCGCCATCATGCTGGTCGGCATTGTGGCCTACGGCTTCCTGCCGCTGTCCGCGCTCCCGCAAGTCGACTATCCGACCATCCAGGTGCAGACCTTCTATCCGGGCGCGAGCCCGGAGGTGATGACGTCCTCGATCACCGCACCCCTTGAAGTGCAGTTCGGGCAGATGCCGGGCCTGAACCAGATGTCCTCGACGAGCTCGGGCGGAGCATCCGTCATCACGCTGCAGTTCAGCCTGACTCTCTCCCTCGACATCGCCGAGCAGGAAGTGCAGGCCGCGATCAATGCGGCCGGGAACCTCTTGCCGTCGGACCTGCCCGCGCCCCCCGTCTACGCCAAGGTGAACCCGGCGGATGCACCGATCCTCACGCTCGGGATCACGTCCAAGACGCTGCCGCTGACGCAGCTCGAGGATCTGGCCGATACGCGCCTCGCGCAGAAGATCTCGCAGATCGAGGGCGTGGGATTGGTGAGCGTGAGCGGCGGGCAGCGCCCGGCGGTGCGCATCATCGCCAACGTGCGCGCACTCGCCGCCTACGGCCTCAACATCGACGACCTGCGCACCACCATTGCGAACGCCAACGTCAATGCGCCCAAGGGGACCCTCGACGGTCCGGCGCGCTCCTGGACGCTCAATGCCAACGATCAGATCCAGAGCCCGGAGGCCTACGAGAGCGTCATCGTCTCATACAAGAACGGCAACCCGGTGCGCCTGTCGGACGTCGCCCAGGTCACCGCCGGAGCCCAGAACGCCTATCTCGCCGGCTGGGTAAACAACACCCCCGGCATCATCCTCAATATTCAGCGCCAGCCGGGCGCCAACGTGATCCAGGTGGTGGATCGGATCAAGACGCTCCTGCCCGCGCTCTCCGGCTCGCTCCCGGCGGCGGCGGAAGTGTCGATCCTCACCGACCGCACCAACACCATCCGCGCATCCGTCCACGACGTGGAGTTCGAGCTGTCGCTCGCGGTGATCCTGGTGGTGCTGGTGATTTTTCTGTTTCTGCGCAACATCCCGGCCACCGTGATCCCGAGCCTCTCGGTGCCCCTATCGCTGGTCGGGACACTCGCCGCGATGTATCTGCTCGGCTTCAGCCTCAACAACCTCTCGCTCATGGCGCTCACCATTGCCACCGGCTTCGTGGTGGACGATGCCATCGTCATGATCGAGAACATCGCGCGCTACATCGAGGAGGGCATGGCGCCGCTCGAGGCGGCCCTACGGGGTGCGGGCGAGATCGGCTTCACCATCGTGTCCCTCACGGTGTCGCTCATCGCGGTGCTGATTCCCCTGCTCTTCATGGGCGATGTGGTGGGGCGGCTGTTCCACGAGTTCGCCATTACGCTCGCGATCACCATCGTCATCTCCGCGGTGGTGTCCCTCACCCTGGTGCCGATGCTGTGTGCCAAGCTCCTGCGGCATAGGCCCAAGAGCGAGGAGACCGGCGTCGCGCGCTGGGCGAACGCGAAGTTCCAAGCGCTCATCGACCGCTACGGGGATGCCCTGCGTTGGGTGCTCGACCGCCAGCCGATGACCCTTGCGGTGGCGCTCGGGACGCTCGTGGTGACCGTGCTCCTCTATGTCTTCATTCCGAAGGGCTTCTTCCCGGTACAGGACACGGGCATCATCCAGGCGATCACGGAAGCGCCGCAGGAGGTCTCCTACGGGGACATGGGGCGCCGTCAGGCAGCCATGGCGGCGGCGATCCTCAAGGACCCGGACGTGGTCAGCCTGTCGTCCTTCATCGGGGTCGACGGCACCAACATCACGCTCAACAGTGGGCGCATGCTGATCAACCTGAAGCCCGTCAGCGACCGCTCGGCCACCGCCAGCGCCATCATCCGCCGCCTGCAGAAAGAGACCGCGGATGTCACCGGCGTCTCCATCTACATGCAGCCGGTGCAGGACCTGTCGATCGACACCACGGTGAGCCGCACGCAGTACCAGTTCGTACTCGAGGACGCCAACCCCACCGAGTTCAACACCTGGGTGCCGAAGCTGATCGAGCGCCTGCAGCAGGTGCCGCAGATCGAGGACGTGGCGAGCGATCAGGAGAACCTGGGACTGTCGGCGTATCTGACCATCGACCGTGATACAGCCGGGCGCTTTGGCATTACCCCCGCGACCGTCGACAACGCGCTCTACGATGCGTTCGGGCAGCGCATCATCTCGACCATATTCACGCAGTCCAACCAGTACCGCGTGATCCTGCAGGCGGACAGCTCACTCATGGCCTCGCTCGATTCCCTCGGCACCCTCTACCTGCCCTCCGCCACCGCGGTCGGCGGCCAGGTGCCGCTCTCGGCGCTGGTGAAGGTGTCGACCCGCAACGCGCCGCTCTCCATCGATCACCTGGGTCAGTTCCCCTCGACCACCGTGTCGTTCAACCTCGCCGCGGGCGCGGCGCTGGGCGATGCGGTCAATGCCATCCGCAAGGCGGAAGCCGAAATCGGCATGCCGGCGAGTGTCATGACCGCCTTCCAGGGCACCGCGCTCGCCTTCCAGGCGACCCTCGCCAACGAGCTGTTCCTGATCATCGCAGCGATCGTCACCGTGTACATCGTGCTGGGGGTGCTGTACGAGAGCTTCATCCACCCGATCACGATCCTCTCCACGCTCCCCTCGGCCGGTGTGGGCGCGCTGCTGGCGCTTTTGATCGCGCGCACCGACCTCGGCGTCATCGGCATCATCGGCATCGTTCTGCTGATCGGCATCGTGAAGAAGAACGCCATCATGATGATCGACTTCGCGCTGGTCGCCGAGCGCGAGCACGGCATGAAGCCGCGCGATGCCATCTATCGCGCCTCCCTCCTGCGCTTCCGGCCGATCCTGATGACCACCATGGCGGCGCTGTTGGGCGCGCTGCCCCTCATGATCGGCACGGGTACGGGCTCGGAGCTGCGTCACCCACTCGGCATCACCATCGTCGGCGGCCTCATCCTTTCGCAGCTGCTGACGCTCTTCACCACTCCGGTGATCTACCTCTACTTCGATCGCCTCGAGCAGCGCGTCGCCGCCTGGCGTGGCGTACCGGCCCCGGGGCAGACGGCGGCCGAATGAACATCTCCGAACCCTTCATCCGCCGCCCGGTTGCGACCACGCTCCTCACCGTCGGGCTGGCCCTCGCCGGCGGCATCGCCTACTTCAAGCTGCCGGTGGCCCCGCTCCCGCAGTTAGACACTCCGACCATCTCGGTGAATGCCCAGATGGCCGGCGCCAGCCCCGACGTCATGGCGGCCACGGTGGCGACGCCGCTCGAGCGGCACCTGGGTCAGATCGCCGACGTGACCGAGATGACCTCGTCCAGCTCGACCGGGGCGGCGCACGTCACGCTGCAATTCGGACTCAATCGCGACATCGACGGCGCCGCCCGCGACGTCGAGGCGGCGATCAACGCGGCGCGCGCGGATCTGCCGACTGCGCTGCGCAGCAACCCGACCTACCACAAGGTCAACACCGCCGATGCGCCCATGCTGATCCTCGCGCTCACCTCGAAGACCCTGACGCCTGGGCAGCTGTACGACGCCGCCGACACCATCCTGCAGCAGAAGCTCTCGCAGGTGAGCGGCATCGGCCAGGTGCAGATCGGCGGCAGCTCGCTCCCCGCGGTGCGCGTGGAACTCAACCCCAATGCCCTCTTCAAGTACGGCATCGGGCTCGAGGACGTGCGCGCCGCGCTCGCCGCAGCAAATGCCAACACGCCCAAGGGCTCGATGGACGTCGGCGGCCGGCGCTACCAGATCTACACCAATGACCAGGCGACCAAGGCGGCGGAGTACCGCAACCTGATCATCGCCTATCGCAACGGCGCGGCCGTGCGCGTCGCGGACGTGGGCGAGGTGCTCGACTCGGTCGAGAACGTACGCAACCTCGGGCTCGCGAACGGTCAGCCGGCGGTGCTGGTCATCCTCTACCGCCAGCCCGGCGCCAACATCATCGACACGGTCGATCGGGTGAAGGCGCTGATCCCCTCGCTCAAGGCCTCGATCCCGGCCGACATCGACATGCGCGTCGCGATGGACCGCACCGTGACCATCCGCGCTTCGCTCCGTGCCGTCGAGACCACGCTCCTGATGGCGATCGCACTGGTGATCCTGGTGGTGTTCCTGTTCCTGCGCAACGGCCGGGCC
Organism: Steroidobacteraceae bacterium; assembly: GCA_035300445.1. GTDB lineage: Bacteria > Pseudomonadota > Gammaproteobacteria > Steroidobacterales > Steroidobacteraceae > 13-2-20CM-66-19. The sequence goes on along the minus strand of DATGVL010000048.1, from coordinate 69,806 downwards.
ACTGCGGTGCCGGCGGTGGCGGTACCGATCTCGCTCCTGGGCACCTTCGGCGCCATGTACCTCCTCGGCTACAGCCTCGACAACCTGTCGCTCATGGCCCTCATCATCGCCACCGGCTTCGTGGTCGATGACGCCATCGTGGTGCTCGAGAACATCACGCGCCACATGGAAGCGGGCACGCCGCGGTTTGAGGCCGCGATCCAGGGGGCCCGCGAGGTCGGCTTCACGGTGCTGTCGATGAGCCTGTCGCTGGTGGCGGTGTTCATTCCGATCCTGATGATGGGCGGGATCGTCGGCCGACTGTTCCGCGAATTCTCCATCACGCTCTCGGTGGCGGTACTGATCTCACTGCTGGTGTCGCTCACCACCACTCCCATGATGTGCTCGCGCCTGATCCGCCAGAGTGATCCGGCCAGGCAGGGACGGCTGTTCCGCGTCACCGAGCACGCGTTCGAGGCCGTGCTGCACTTCTACGCTCGTACGCTGCGCTGGGCACTGCGCAACCGCGGCCTGATGATGGTGCTGCTCGCCGCCACCGTGGTGTTCAACATCTATCTCTATATCGTGATCCCCAAGGGATTCTTCCCGCAGCAGGACACCGGACGCCTCATCGGCGGCATCCAGGCCGACCAGGCGATCTCGTTCCAGTCCATGTCGGGGAAGCTCCGGCAGTTCATCAGCATCGTGCAGGCGGACCCGGCCGTCGACTCGGTCGTCGGCTTCACCGGCGGGGGCTCGGGCGGGGGCGGGCAGACCAACAGCGGCTTCATCTTCGTCTCCCTCAAGGCGAAGGCGCAACGCTCGCTGTCCGCCGATGAAGTGATCGGACGGCTGCGCCCGAGACTCAACCAGGTGGCCGGGGCGCGCCTGTTCCTGCAGGCGGCGCAGGACATCCGCACCGGCGGGCGCCAGAGCAACGCCCAGTACCAGTACACGCTCCAGGCCGACAACGTGGCGGACCTCTACAAGTGGGCGCCGAAGCTTGCCGAGGCCCTGCAGCACGCCCCCGTGCTCACCGACGTCAACTCCGACCAGCAGCAGAACGGCCAGGACATCCAGCTGGTCATCGATCGCGACACCGCCTCGCGGCTCAAGCTCAACCCAGCCGCCATCGATAACACGCTCTACGACGCCTTCGGGCAGCGCGACGTGTCGACCATCTACAACGCGCTCAACCAGTATCACGTGGTCATGGAGGTCGCGCCGCAGTACTGGCAGAGTCCGGATGCCCTGCGGAGCCTGTGGGTCAGTACCGCCGGCGGCACGGTGAGCGGCACCCAGGGGACGAATGCGGTCGCCGGCACGGTGATCTCGACCAAAACCGCCGCCAGCAGCTCGGCGGCGACCGTGGCGGCGGACACCGCGCGAAATCAGGCCGTTAACAGGCTCGCCAATTCCGGGCGCGGGGCGGTCTCGACCGGCGCGGCCGACAGCACCGCCGCCGAGCAGATGGTGCCCCTCGCGGCCTTTACCCATTACGCACCGGGCAACACCCCGCTCGCCGTCAATCACCAGGGGAGCTTCGTGGCGACAACCATTTCCTACAACGTCGCGCCGACCGCCTCGATCAGTGACGCCCACGCGGCGATCAACAAAGCCATCAACGACATCGGCATGCCGGCCACCATTCACGGCGGCTACCAGGGCACCGCGCAGGCCGCCCAGCAATCCATGAGCAATGAGCCGATGCTGATCCTGTCCGCGCTCGCCGCGGTCTATATCGTGCTCGGGGTGCTCTACGAGAGCTATATTCACCCGATCACGATCCTCTCCACGCTCCCCTCCGCGGGCGCCGGCGCGGTGCTGGCGCTGCGCCTGTTCAACACCGAGTTCGGCATCATCGCCCTCATCGGCGTGATCCTGCTCATCGGCATCGTCAAGAAGAACGCCATCATGATGATCGACTTCGCGCTGGACGCGCAGCGGCGCGAGCATCGTCAGCCCGAGGATGCGATCTACACCGCCTCGCTCCTGCGTTTCCGCCCCATCATGATGACCACCATGGCGGCGATGCTGGGGGCGCTGCCGCTCGCCTTCGGCAGCGGCGACGGCGCCGAGATGCGCCAGCCCCTCGGTATCTCGATCGTCGGCGGGCTGATCGTGAGTCAGGTGCTCACGCTCTACACCACCCCGGTGATGTACCTGTATCTGGATCGCTTCGGTCGCTGGGCGAGCCGCGCGTGGTCGCGACTGCTGCCTTATGCGCATCCGGACCCGGCCGCGCCGGCGCAGAGCCTATGACACCCCGCACGCACTCCCCCGCCCCGCGCAGCCGCTGCACCGTGGCCGCGCTCGTCCTCGCCCTCGCCGTGGCTGGCGGCTGCGCCGTCGGCCCAAACTACCACCGCCCCGCCGCGCCCGTGCCGCAGCGCTTCAAGGAGGCCGAGGGCTGGAAGCCAGCGGAGCCGCGCGAAGCGGCGAGCGGCAGCGCCTGGTGGTCGGTGTACAACGATACGACCCTCGATGAGCTGGAGAAACAGATCGACATCTCCAATCAGACGCTCAAGGCCTCGGAGGCCGCCTGGCGGCAGGCAGTGGCGCTGGTGAGTCTGTCGCGCGCGCAGTTCTTCCCGACGATCGGCGTGGCCGCGAGCGCGACGCGCTCGGGCGGTCCGGGGGGGCGCTCTGCGACGGGCACCACGGGCACGGGCACCACCGTGACCCCCTCGACGCACGCCACCAATCAGTTTGACGTGAACGCCAACGGCGCCTGGGATCTGGACATCTGGGGCAAAATCCGCCGCACCCTCGAGAGCAGCGTCGCGAGCGCTCAGGCGAGCGAAGCGGACCTGGCCGCCGTTCGGCTGTCCGCGCAGGCCACGCTCGCCAGCGACTACATCCAGCTGCGCATCGCCGACGAGCAGAAGCAGCTGCTGGATCAGACGGTCGAGGCCTACACTCGCTCGCTCGAGATCGCGCAGAACCAGTACAAGGTCGGGGTGGTCGCCAAGGCGGACGTGATCACCGCCGAGACGCAGCTCGATTCCGCCCAGTCGCAGCAGACCGGAATCGGCGTCACACGCGCCGTGCTCGAGCACGCCATCGCGATGCTCATCGGCAAGGCACCGGGAGACTTCTCGCTCGCCCCGGCGACGCTGGGCGCCACCGTGCCGGTGGTGCCGATCGGTTTGCCCTCCACGCTCCTCGAGCGCCGCCCCGACGTCGCGGAGGCCGAGCGCAAGATGGCGGCGGCGAACGCCCAGATCGGCGTGGCGGTGGCCGGGTTCTTCCCGGATCTGACGCTGAGCGGCTCCTACGGCTTTGCCAGCACCGTCGCGGCGGGCCTGGTCAAGGCGCCGAACGGTCTCTGGTCGGTCGGGGCGAACACGAGCGATGCGTTGATCGACTTCGGTGCGCGCTGGGCGCAGGTGCGCGGGGCGCGCGCCGCCTACGACGGCGCAGTCGCGAGTTACCGCCAGGTGGTGCTCACGGCCTTTGAGCAGGTGGAAGACGAGCTCGCGACGCTGCGCATTCTCGAGCAGCAGTTCGACATCCAGCAGAAGACCGTGCAGTCGGCCAACCTGTCGCTGCAGCTCACCCTGAACCAGTACCGCGCCGGCACCGTAGCCTACACCTCCGTAGTGACCGCCCAGACGATCGCGCTCGGCGACGCCGAGCAGCTGCTCACCATCCGCCAGAACCGCCTCACCGCGAGCGTCGCGCTGATCCAGGCCTTGGGCGGTGGCTGGAGTGCGGAAGCACTCGGCTCGCGCAGCGGCAATCCGTCGACGGCCGCGGCGGCCGCGGCACCCGCTGCCGCCGCACCGGTGGCGCCACCGACGCCCTGAGCGAACGGACCGGGTCAGGCGGGATTCTCCAGGCTGAATGCCTGGCGATGGTCATCGTAGGCGAACACCTCCCCGTAGCGGCCCCAGCTGATGATGGTGCGCAGGGTCTGCTCGGCCGCCTCCTCCGCCATGTAGTCCTCGAGCTCATCGAAGAAGCGGCTCTTGGGCGCGCTGTGGCTCGCTCGTTCATCCAGCACCCGACGGATGTGCGCCGCGAGCGGCACGTAGGTGATGAGGTGACGGGCGAACAGCTTCTTGCGATCGTCGCTGTCTGCGTGGGTGAACTGCAGTCCGGCTTCCGTGAGCCGGATGTCGCCGCCCTCGATCTCGGCAAAGCGCAGCAGCTGCAGCGCCTCCGCCGCCCGGAACAGGTCGTCCACCTCCAGGCGCCCTTCTTCCGCGATCACCGGCAGGTCGGCCTTGCCGTTGTAGGGCGGCTCGCCCACGGCCTCGAGAAGCCCCTGCAGCACGTTGGATGAGACGTGCGTAAGCGTCGTGCCGATGCCCGTCCCCGGAAAGCGTTCGGCCTTGGGGCCGACGCGCGCCTCGCCGCGGGGCTTGGCGGTCATCTCCACGTACACGCGGTCCACGAGCGCGCGAAAGCGCGGATCGAGCGCACTGCGCGGCTGTGGCAGATCGACGAGGATCTCGCCCACCACGCGCCCCGGTTGAGTGGAGAAAATCAGCAGGCGGTCGCACATCTCTACTGCCTCTTCGATGTTGTGCGTCACCAGCAGCACCGACTTGATCGGCAACTGCCCCTCGCCCCACAGGTTGAGGAAGTCGTTGCGCAGCGTTTCGGCCGTCAGCACATCGAGAGCGGAAAACGGTTCGTCCATGAGCAGGATGTTGGGATGAACCACCAGCGCGCGCGCGAACCCCACGCGCTGGCGCATGCCGCCGGAGAGCTCGCGCGGATAGGCGGACTCGAAGCCGTCGAGGCCGATGAGGTCGATCGCCTGCAGCGAGCGCCGGCGCATCTCCGGCTCCGCCATGCCGAGGGCTTCGAGGCCGAGCTGCACGTTCTCCAGCACCGTCAGCCACGGGAACAGCGCGAAGCTCTGGAACACCATGGCGATACCGGCGGCCGGGCCGCTCACCGGGTGGCCGAGATAATTCACGGCGCCCGCGGAGGGCTCCTCGAGCCCGGCGATCGCGCGCAGCAGCGTCGATTTGCCGGAACCGGAGCGCCCCAGGAGACCCACGATCTCCCCCGGCCGCAGTGTGAGATTGACGTTCTCGAGCACGACGAGCTCGTCCCCGTCGGGCTTGCGGAAGGACTTGCAGCAGCCCTGCACGTCGAGCAGTGGCGCGAGATTCAGCGCCGGGGCGGTGACGTTCACGGTATTCTCCTCACCTGAGGGTCCTTCAGCTGATGCGGAACTTGCGCTCGGCGCGCGCATACAGCGGCCGCCAGAACAGCCGGTTCAGCGTGACGACGAACAGGCTCAATACCACGATGCCGAGCACGGTGCGCTGGAAGTCCGCCGCGCTGGTGGCCTCCGCGATATAGGCGCCGAGCCCGTGGGCCGTGAGCTTCTCCTTACCCCAGCTGACCACTTCCGCGACGATGCTCGCATTCCAGGAGCCGCCCGAGGCGGTGATGGCGCCGGTGATGTAGAACGGGAACACCGCCGGCAGGCCGACCCGGCGCCACCACAGCCAGCCGCGCACCCCGAGGTTCTCCCCGGCGTAGCGTAGGTCCGGCGAGAGTGCCGAGGCGCCCACGATCACGTTGAAAAGAATGTACCACTGAGTGCCCAGGATCATGAGCGGGCTCAGCCAGATGTTCGGGTTCAGCTTGTGCAGCACGATGCCGGACACCACGATGGGAAACAGCAGGTTCGCCGGAAAGGCGGCCAGGAACTGCGCGATCGGCTGCACGATGCTGGCGACACGCGGGCGCAAGCCGACCCACACCCCGACGGGCACCCAGATGAGGCTGGCGAGCGCGATCAGCACTGCCACGCGCAGCAGCGTGAGCAAGCCGAGCACGATGACCTGGCCGATCTCCGCCGGGTGCACTTCCGCAAGAACGAAGCGCGCGGTCTTCCACAGCGCCGTGAGCCCCAGGAGCCCGAGCAGCGCGTACCAGGCGTAGTCGACCCAACGCGCGTTCCAGGGGCTGGGCTGACGCGCCGCACCCGCCGCCGCCGGCGCGCGCGGCTTCACGCCGGCGCGCAGCATGGCGGCGAACGCGGGGGCGAGGAGGCCGAGAACGCGCGAGCGGCGCATCATCGTGAGCGCCCATGAGTGGCTGGGCGTGAGCCCGGTCTCCTGCTCGAGGCGGAACCAGTCGGCACTCGCAGTCAGCGGACGGAACAGCAGCTGGTCGAATATCAGAATGACCACGAACATCGCGGTGATCGCCCAGCCGATCGCCGCGAGGTTCTTCTGCTCGATGGCGAGCGCGATGTAGGAGCCGACGCCCGGCAGGGTGACCGTGGTGTTGCCGACGCTGATGGCCTCGGAGGCCACGACGAAGAACCAGCCGCCGGACATGGACATCATCATGTTCCAGATGAGCGCCGGCATGCCGAAGGGCACTTCCAGGCGCCAGAAACGCAGCCAGGGGCTCAACTGGAAGTTGCGCGCCACCTCCACCAGCTCGTCCGGAATGCTGCGCAGCGAGTGATAGAAGCTGAACGCCATATTCCACGCCTGGCTGGTGAAGATCAGGAAGATGGCGGCCATTTCCGCGCCCGCCACGCGCCCGGGCGTGAGCTGCAGGAAGAACAGGATGGTGATCGAGAAGCCCAGAATCGGCACCGACTGCAGGAAGTCCAGCAGCGGCACCAGGATCAGTTCGGCCCGCCGGCTCTTGGCGGCGAGCGTCGCGTAAGTAAAGGTGAACAGGAGCGACGCCAGCATCGCGATCAGCATGCGCAGCGCAGTGCGCGCGGCGTAGCCGACCAGCGCCGCAGGGGCCAGCGAGATCGGCGTCGCCTCAAGTCGCGTGAGCGAGCCGGCCAGTCCGTGCGCCGCCTGGGCGAAATACACGAAGAAGGCACACACCAAGACGAAGGCGAGCAGGTCCCAGCCGCCCGGCACGTAACGGGTTCGCAGAACCGAGATCGGCAGCCGCTCGAGGCGCATCCGCCGAAGTGTGCCCGAAGGAGGTGACGATTGGCACCGTTTTGCCCACCCGCCGGCGGGTGCCGCACGCTCGTGGGGAGCCACGCCGTGCAAAACACCGCGCGACTGTCGTACGATACTTTGTCATGAAAGCAAACTTCCTCCGGGCGGCCATGGCCGCCACACTCGCACTGGCCTGGGGAGCGGGGACGCACGCCCAGAGCACGCCAGCCTCCGACACCAAGACGGTCATCAAGGAGGACGCCAAGACGGTCGGGCACGCGGTGGCGCACAGCGCCCGCACCGTCGGACACGAGGTGAAAGCCAAGTCCAAGGAGGCCGGACACGCGGTCGCCGAGAAGACCGGCAAGGCCCGGGACGCGATCCGCGATGACTCGAAGAAGGCAGGTCACGCGGTCGCGCACAGCGCCAAGACCGTCGGCAAGACGGTCAAGGACGGCGCCGAGAAGGTCAAGACGACCGTGACGCGCAAGTCCGACGAGCCGCAGCCGAAGAACTAAGGGCTTCGATCGTGCGGCCGATGCGCGCGTTAGCGGGCCTGCATCTGGACTACGTCTCACTTGCCGAGTACCAGGCGGCACGGTGGGGCGACGTGCTGGGTGTCGCCACCTTCAACGGCGCCCGGGATTCGCCGAGCGCGGCGGCGGAAATCCCGGTCGCGCAGGTGAGCACTCCGGTGCTGCCCGGCAGCGGGCAGGTCTACGAGGTGTGGCGCTGCGACACGCCGGCCACCTCCGGCCAGCGCCAGCGGGTGCGCTTCCGCAGCACCGCCGACATGCTGTTTGGCTGCATCGCCCTGACCGAAGCGCCCGAATGCCACCCGCCGGCGGGCCGCGGCCCGCCGCACAGCGCCCTGCACGAGGCCACGACCCAGGCCTATCGGGAGATCTGCGCGACCCTGGATGCGGAGAACTACCCGCACCTGCTGCGCGTGTGGAACTACCTGCCGGACATCAATCGCGATTCCAACGGCACCGAGCGCTACCGGCAGTTCAACACCGCGCGCCAGCAGGTGCTGCGCGAGTGCGGCCGCGCGCTGAGCGGCAACGTGCCGGCGGCCTCCGCGCTCGGCGCCGCCAGCGACAGTCCCCTGGTGGTGTACTTCCTGGCCGCTCGCACCGCGCCCACCTTCCTCGAGAATCCCCGCCAGGTGAGCGCCTACCATTACCCGCGGCAGTACGGCAGTCACAGCCCGATGTTCTCGCGCGCAACGCTGCTGCGCCAGAGCGGGGGACTCGCTCTGTTCATCTCCGGCACCGCGAGTATCGTCGGTCACAGATCCCTCCACGTCGGCGACACCGCCGCCCAGACGCGCGAGACCCTGGCCAACATCGAGGCGCTGCTCGCGGAAGCCAACCGCGTGGCGCGCAGCGCGCGCTTCGAGCTCGGTGCGCTCGCCTGCAAGGTGTACGTGCGCCGGCCCGCGGACCTGCCGGTCATCAAGGCGGAGCTGGCGGCCGCACTCGGCGCCGGCGCCAGGGTCATCTACCTGCAGGCGGACATTTGCCGCCAGGATCTGCTGGTCGAGATCGAAGCGACCGGAATGTGCCCGCTGCACACCGATGCCTGAAGCTGCACGCGCGCCGCGTTTGACATGCGCACCCGGAAAGTCGCGCCGCTGCTGACGGCTGCGGCGCTGGCCGCGGCGGCCTGCGCTGCCGCGCGCGCCGAGCCCAAGCCGCTGTGGGAATTTGGCCTCGGGGCCGGCGCGCTGGTATTCAACGATTACCGCGGCGCGGATACGGTGCACGCGTACCCGGTGCCGGTGCCGTATCTCGTGTACCGCGGAAAGTTTCTCAGATCCGATCACCGCGGCCTGCGGGGCAGGCTCCTCGACCAGGAGCGGATCGCGCTCAACCTGAGTGTCAACGGCACCACCCCGGTGCGCAGCGACTCGGCGCGGCATGGCATGCCGGACCTGCGCCCGACGCTCGAGGTCGGGCCGTCCCTGGATGTGCACCTATGGAAGAGCGCCTCTGCGCTTGTCACGCTCGACGTGCGCCTGCCGGCGCGCGCCGCGTTCACGGTCGAGGCCTCTGCGCGGATGGTCGGCCTGTTCCTCGCACCGCACGTCAATCTCGACATCGCCCAGAGGCGCGGAGCGGACGGCTGGAAGCTGGGACTGCTCGCCGGCCCGCTGTTCGCCAATCGCCGCTATGACGACTACTTCTACAGCGTCGCGCCCCAATACGCGACGGCCGATCGGCCGGCGTTCCAGGCGCACGGCGGCTACGCGGGCACCCAGTTCATCGCCGCGCTGACGCGGCGCTACCCCTCCTGCTGGCTGGGCGCGTACCTGCGCCACGACACACTCGCCGGCGCGAGCTTTGCCGACAGCCCGCTGGTCAGGCGCGACAGCTACTGGTCGGGCGGCTTCGGTGTTGCCTGGATCATCCGGCGCTCTTCACGGCTCGTGGACAGCGAAGATTGACTGCCTCCCCCACTCACGTCGTATTGATCCCGAGCTACAACCCGGGCTGCAAGGGTGTCGAGACGGTGCGCGCCGCACTGGCACAGTGGGCTCCGGTGTGGGTGATCGTGGATGGCAGCACCGACGGCTCGGGCGAGGCGTTCGGCGCTCTCGCGCGCAGCGACCCACGGCTGCGCGTGTTGGTACGCGCCAGAAACGGCGGCAAGGGGGCGGCGCTGCTGGATGGCCTCATCGAGGCACAGCGCGCCGGCTTCACCCATGCGCTCGCCATGGATTCCGACGGCCAGCACCCGGCGCAGTGCATCGCTGCCTTCATGGCCGCCTCCATGGCCGCACCGCAGGCCATGATTCTCGGCGAGCCGGTATTCGATGCCAGCGTGCCGCGTATCCGCCGGCGCGGACGCAGGGTCGCCAACTGGTCCACCAATCTCGAGACGCTGTGGGCCGGAATCCACGACACGCTGTTCGGCTTTCGTGTCTATCCCATCGCGCCGCTCCTCGCCTCGATGCGCAGGAGCCGCTGGATGCGGCGCTTTGATTTCGACCCCGAGGCGGTGGTGCGCCTGAGCTGGCGCGGCGTTCCCGCCGTCAACCTGCCGGCCCCGGTGCGCTACTTCAGCGCCGCGGAGGGTGGCGTCTCACACTTTAATTACTGGCGCGACAACGTGCTGCTGACATCCATGTACCTGCGGCTCCTTCCCGGCTTCCTGATCCGCCTGCCGCTCCTCATCGCGCGGCGCCTTGTATAATGGCGGCTGCCAACGCCCAAGCTCCGTTAAGGTCTCATGTCAGAGAAAGTGTCGCCCCTGCGGCAGCCCACCGCCCCGGCCAGCGCCGCCGCACTCGTGCGCGAGGTCGCCGGCCTCATCATCGCGGCCCTGAACCTGGACGTGGCGCCCGCCGACATCGATCCGGACGCGCCCTTGTACGGCGAGGGCCTGGGCCTGGACTCGATCGACATCCTGGAAATCGCACTGGTCGTATCCAAGCAGTACGGCGTGCAGCTGCGCGCCGACAGCCAGGAGAACGAGCACATCTTCGGCTCGCTGCGCCAGCTCGCCGACTACATCACCGCGCACAGGACTAAGTAGACCTCTGGCTACGCTGCCGCTGATAGCGCACACCTCCGCCGACGCGGTCATCGCCTACCGCGGCGGGGTGCCGATTCTCGCCAGGCAGTTTCTCGCCGACCTCACCCGGGTGGCGCAGGTCCTGGGCGCCGGCGCCCACGTGCTCAACGCGTGCGCGGACCGCTATCACTTCACGGTGGGTCTGGCCGCCAGCCTCGTGTCCGGCAAGGTGAGCCTGTTGCCCTCGACGCACACCCCCGAAGTCATCCGCCAGCTCACTGCCTTCGCCCCGGACGTGATCTGCCTCACCGACCAGGCCGATTGCGACATCGACCTGCCGCGCGTGCCGTTCCCCGGCGGCGCCGCGCTCACGGCGAACCCGGCGCTCGTGCCCGCGATCGACACCGCGCAGCTCGCCGCCTGCGTGTTCACCTCCGGTTCCACCGGCACGCCGCTCCCGTACCGCAAGACCTGGGGCCGGCTCATCGCCTGCGTGCGTGAGGAGGCCAAGCGGCTGGGACTGTCCGCCGGCACCTCGTGCGCCATCGTCGCCACGGTGCCGCCGCAGCACATGTACGGCTTCGAATCCAGCGTGCTGCTCGCGCTCGGGTGCGGGCACGCCCTGTGCGCGGAGCGTCCCTTCTACCCCGCCGATATCGCTGCGGTGCTGGCCGCGGTGCCGCGCCCGCGGATTCTCATCTCGACCCCGATTCACCTGCGCGCACTGCTGGAGTCCGGGATTGCGCTGCCGCCGGCGGAGCTGATCGTATCCTCCACCGCGGCTCTGGCGCAGCAGCTCGCCGCCGAGGTCGAGCAGCGTTTCAACACCCGGCTGCTGGAGATCTACGGCTCGACCGAAACGGGCCAGATCAGCGTGCGCCGTCCGACGCACACCCCCGAGTGGCGGCTGTGGCCGGGTGTCACGCTGTCGGCGCGGGACGGGGAGACCTGGGCGCAGGGCGGTCACATCGAGCAGCCGACGCGCATGTGCGACGTGCTGGAAGTCACCGGCCCCGGGAGCTTCCTGCTGCACGGGCGGGTGGCCGATCTGGTCAACATAGGCGGCAAGCGCAGCTCGCTCGCGTACCTCAACCACCAGCTCAATTCCATCCCCGGCGTCCTCGATGGCGCCTTCTTCCACTTCGATGACCCGCGTGCCTCACACGCCGGCGTCGCGCGCGTCGCCGCCTGCGTGGTCGCCCCGGAGCTGGATGCGGCGGGGGTGGTGCAGGAGCTGCGCCGGCGGATCGATCCGGTTTTCCTGCCGCGCCCGCTGCTGTTCGTGGCGCACCTGCCGCGCAACAGCACCGGCAAGCTCCCGCAGGAGGCCCTGAGGTCTCTGGCGGCGACGCACCTGAAGTCAGCGTGAGACGCCGCCGTGGGCGCCGTCACCGTCACCATCGGCGCGGAGCACCCGGCGCTCGCCGGACACTTTCCCGGCGCGCCGATTCTGCCCGGCGTGCTGCTGCTCGATGAGATGCTGCGCGCGGTGGAGCAGGCGCAGGCGTGCGGGGGCACACGCTGGCGCATCGGCGCGGCGAAGTTCGTGAAACCCGTACGTCCAGGTGAAACACTGACCCTTGAGCACGAACCCCGGCCGAATGGGTCGATCCGCTTCCATATCGCGAGCGCCGGACATCCGGTGGCGCACGGGGTGCTCGTGCCCGCGATCGTCCCCGCTGAGCCGCATGACGCGCAGGCCGCTGCCGTCCCCGCCGGCCCGCGGGCGAGCGGCGCGCAATGGGCCGACGCACCCGAGCGAGGCAGCGCGACCCTCCTGAGGATAATGATCTTCCTGTCACTGCGGCTCGGGCGCCCGGTGGCGCGCGGCCTCCTGCATCTCATCGCGGCCTACTTCTTCGCGTTCGCGCCCGGCGCGCGCCGCGGCGCGCGCGCGTACCTGCACCGGGCGCTCGGACGCGAGCCCAGCGCCACCGATCGCTACCGACAGGTGTATGCCTTTGCCTCGACCATTCTCGATCGCCTCTATCTGATGCACGAGCGCTACGACCTGTTCGCGATCTCGATCGAGGGTGAGGAACTGATGCACGACACGGTCGCGCGCGGCAGCGGGGCGTTTCTGCTCGGCGCGCACCTGGGGAGCTTCGAGATCATGAGCGCGGTGGGCCGGCGCCGCCCGGGTCTGCGCGTGGCCATGGCGATGTACGAGCGCAACGCCAGTCGGGTCGCCGCATTTTTCCGAGCCGCCAACCGCGTGAGCGCGCCGGAGATCATTGCGCTCGGGCAGCTCGAGGCGATGCTGCGGATCCGCGACTGTCTGGATGAGGGCAAGTTCGTCGGGATGCTCGCCGACCGCACCCTCGCGGATGCCCCGGCGCAGGTCGTGAGCTTCCTCGGGCGTGCGGCGCTGTTTCCCTCCGGTCCGATGCGCGCCGCCGCCGCCTTGAGGCGCCCGGTGATTTTCATGACGGGCCTGTACCGCGGCGGCAATCACTACCACGTAGTGTTCCGGCAGATCGCGGATTTCTCGCGGCCCGATCCCGCCGGTCGCGAGGCGGCGGTGCGCGCCGCGATCGCGCGCTACGTCGCGCTGCTGGAGGCGTACTGCCGCAGCGATCCCTACAACTGGTTCAACTTCTACGACTTCTGGCACGGCGCCGATGCCCCGGCCCTACCTGCGCCGCGAGCACCGGTGTGAGACGGCAGCGCCGCGCCGTCGGCGTTGCGAGCACGCTGGCACTCGCCGCTGCCTGCGCCGCGGCCGCTCAGGCCGCCGCGGCGCCGGCGTTCGATGAGCTTCTGCGGCTCCTCGCGGCGCGCCGGCATGGCCACGTCGCCTTCACCGAGGTGCAGCAGCTGGCGATGCTCGAGCGCCCGCTGCAATCATCCGGTGAGCTGCTGTACGACGCACCCGATCGCCTGGAGAAGCGCACGCTGAAACCCAAGGCGCAGACCCTGGTGCTGGAGCACGGCGTGCTGACGGCGCGCCGTGGACAGCGCACCTACGTCATGGAGCTGCGCGAGCATCCGCAGGTGGCGCCGTTCGTCGAGAGTATCCGCGCCACGCTCGCCGGAGATCGCGCGGCGCTGGAGCGCAGTTTCCGCGTTCAGTTCGACGGCACGCTCGCGCACTGGACGCTGCTCCTGGTGCCCGTGGACGCGAGCCTCGCGGGCGCCGTGCAGGACGTCCGCATCGAAGGCGAGCGCGATGTGATACGCACCGTGCAGATCCGCCAGAGCGACGGCGATACCTCGCTCCTCACCCTCGGTCCCGAAATTCCCCCATGACCCGGCCGGCTGCCGCGGACCTGATCTGGGGGCTGCTGGTGGTCATCGCCGTCGCCCTCGTCGCACGCGCCACCTACACCGCCGACCTGTCGGCGTTTCTGCCCCGCAACCCGAGCGCGACCCAGACCCTCCTGATCGAGCAGTTGCGCAGCGGCCCCGCCGGGCGCCTCATCCTCGTGGCGCTCGAGGGCGCGGATGCGCTCACGCGCGCGCATCTGTCGGCGCAGCTCGCCCGCGAGCTCAGACCCGACCCGCGCTTCATCGCCGTCAACAATGGTGACGCGGCGAGCCTCGAGCGCGAGCGGGAGTTTCTGTTTCGCCACCGCTACCTGCTGAGTGAGACAGTCACCGCACAGCGCTTCACGGTGGAGGGGCTGCGTGCGGCGATCACCGACTCGCTCGACCTGCTGGCCTCGCCCGAGGGCGCTCTGATCAAACCGCTGTTCACGCGCGATCCGACCGGCGAGATGCTCACGATTCTCGCGGCTCTCGGACCGGAGCGCGGTCCGCACACCACCCTCGGGGTGTGGAGCTCGCGCGATGGCGCGCGCGCGCTGCTCATGGTGCAGGTCCGCGCCGCCGGCTCCGACACCGACGCGCAACAGGCGGCGTGCCAGGCCATCCGGGGGGCATTCGCCTCGAGCCTGGCGACGATCCCGCCGGCCGACCGGCGGGGGGTCGGATTGTTGATGAGCGGACCGCCGGTGTTCGCGGTGGCCTCGCGCGCCACGATCAAGAGCGAGGTGATGCGCCTCTCTGGCGTGAGCGCCGCACTCGTCGCGGTGCTGCTGCTGTGCGTGTATCGCTCGCTGCCGGCGCTGCTGCTCACGCTCGTACCGGTCGCCTGCGGCGCCCTCGCCGGGGTGGCCGCCGTTGCGCTGGGGTTCGATGCCGTGCACGGCATCACGCTCGGCTTCGGCGTCACGCTGATCGGTGAGGCGGTGGACTACTCCATTTATCTCTTCATCCAGGGCGCCGTGCACTGGCGGCACGCGGTGTGGCCGACGATCCGCTTGGGCGTGCTCACTTCGATCTGCGGGTTCGCCGCGCTCCTGCCGTCCGCGTTTCCTGGCCTGGCGCAGCTGGGGCTGTATTCGGTCACGGGACTCGTGGCGGCGGCGCTGGTCACGCGCTTCGTGCTCCCGGGGTGGTTGCCGCGCAGCTTCACCGTGCGCGACCTGAGCGCGCCGGGCGAACGTCTGGCGCGCGCGGTGCAGAAGCTGAGGCAATTCCGCGGCACGCTCGTGCTGGTGCCGCTGCTGGCCGGCGCCGTCCTGTATGCGCATCGCGGCACGCTCTGGAATCGCGAATTGTCGGCGCTGAACCCGACTCCCGCGGCGGACCAGGCGCTCGATGAACAGCTGCGTGCGCAGGCCGGCGCCCCGGATGTGCGCTACGCGATCGTCGCATCCGCGCCGGACCGCGAATCCGCCCTCACCGCCGCCCACACACTGGGAGCGCTTCTCACGCCGCTCATCGATCAGGGCGTGATCGGGGGCTTCGAGTCCCCGGCCCGCTTCCTGCCGCCACTGGCCACGCAGCGCGCGCGCCGCGCGAGTCTTCCGGCGCCCGCGGAATTGAGCGCGCGGCTGCAGCAGGGCCTCGCGGGTCTGCCGGTGAGCGCGGCGCGGTTGCAGCCGTTTCTCATTGACGTCGAGCGCTCGCGCACCGCGCCGCCGCTGACCAGCGCCGACCTCCAGGGCACCTCACTCGCCGCCGCCGCGCAAGGCCTGCTGGTCAAGAGCGGCGGGGGCTGGTCGGCGCTGCTGCCGCTGTCCGCGGTGGCGTCCGCGGATCTGCCCGCGAGCGCCGTCGAGCGCGTGCGCGCCGCACTGGCGCAGGCGCGCGGCGTGCACGCCGTGCTGCTTGATCTGAAGGGCGAAGCCGATCGGTTGTATGCCGGTTATCTGTCGGAAGCCGTGCGGCTGGCGCTCGCCGGCTTCGGGGCCATCGTGCTGTTGCTGTGGGCCGCCCTGCGCTCGATTGCGCGGGTCGCGCGGGTGGTGGCGCCGCTCGCGCTGTCGGTGCTGGCAGTCGCGGGGCTGCTGGTGGCCCTCGGTGAGCGGCTGACCATCCTGCACGTCGTCGGCATGTTGCTGATCGTTGCCGTGGGCTCGAACTACGCGCTGTTCTTCGATCGCAGCAGCGCGAGTGCGCGTTCCGGTTCCGTGCCGCTGACGCTCGCATCGCTCCTGGTCGCCAACATCGCCACCGTGCTGACCTTCGGCGTGCTCGCCTCCTCCAGCGTCCCGGTGCTCGCGGACCTGGGGTCCACCGTGGCGCCCGGGACGCTGCTGGCGTTGTTGTTCGCAGCGCTGCTGGCGCGCCCGGCAGCGGATGCGGCGCCGGCGGCTGGCTCATGATGCACACCATCGCGGACGCCGCGCACGCCGGGCACAGCGCGCCCATGCGAGTGCTCATGTTGCCCGCCGCCTACAGCGGGCCCGAGGATTTCGTGCGCGCAGGATTTGCCCGGGCGGTGCGCCAACGGCACCTGGAAGTCGACCTGCTGTTCGCGCGGCTCGAGCTGCAGCACCTCACCGACCGCACCTTGCTCGCGCGGGTGCGGCAGGAGCTGCTGCTGCCGGCGCGGGCGCAGGGTTGCTCGATCTGGCTGGGCGGGATCTCGCTCGGGGGTTACGTTGCGCTGTGCTGCGCGGAGCGCTACCCGCAGGAGATCGACGGGCTGTGCCTGTTCGCCCCCTACCTGGGCAGTCACATCATGACCGATGAGATTGCCCGCGCCGACGGCGTGCACGCCTGGCGCCCGGGTGAGATCGCCGCGGATGACCAAGAGCGGCGCATCTGGCGTTTCATCCAGACGCTCGGCGCGCGCGCGCTGCCGATCCATCTGGGGCTCGGGCGCGAGGATCGCTTCGCACCGCGGCATCGGCTGATGGCCGCCGCGCTCGCCCCCGGGAGCGTGGACATCGTGCCGGGCGGCCACGACTGGCCCACCTGGTATCGGCTCTGGGAGAATTTTCTCGATGCCCGGTTCGTGAGTGCTGCTCATGCCTGAGCGGTCCGCGCCGCAACCGCGGCGGCCGTCCGTGCTGCTGCGTGGCTCGGTGGCGCTGCACCTCGGCGCCGTGGGCGCGCTGCTCGCACGCCCGCGGTGGTGGCCGTGGGCACTGTCGGCGGTGGTGGCCGATCATCTGCTGCTCACCGCCGCAGGCCTGTGGCCGCGCAGTCGCCTGCTGGGCCCGAACTGGACCCGGCTGCCGGCCGGTGCCGGCGGCCCGGCCATCGCCATCACCATCGACGATGGCCCCGATCCGGAGGTCACCCCGCGCGTGCTGGCGCTCCTCGAGGCGCACGGCGCCAGGGCCACCTTCTTCTGCATCGGCGAGCGGGTGGCCCGACACCCGGGCCTGGCCCGCGAGATCGTGCGCTGCGGCCACGCCATCGAGAATCACAGCCAGCGCCATCTGCATCGCTTCTCGCTCCTCGGGCCCCGCGCGCTGGCGCAGGAGATCGGGCGCGCGCAGCAGAGCATCGCGGCGGCGACCGGGGAAGTCGCGCGGTTCTTTCGTGCGCCCGCGGGCTTGCGCAACCCCTTCCTCGAGCCGGTGCTGGCGCGCGCCAATCTGCGCCTGGTGAGCTGGACCCGGCGCGGCTTTGACACCCTGAGCGGCAGTCCTGCTCGCGTGCTCGGCAGACTCACTCGCCACCTCCAGAGCGGTGACATCCTGCTGCTGCACGATGGACACGCCGCGCGCACCGCCGCCGGCGGCGCGGTGATCCTGGAGGTGCTGCCGCTCCTGCTGGCGGCGGTCACCGCCGCGCGGCTCACCCCCATCACGCTGCGCGCGGCCGCAGATCGTGCCGGGCGTCTGACGTAGACTAGCGGCGCATGAATCCGCTCGCGCTCACGAGCTTCACGGCCACGAGCTGCATCGGTCGCGGTGTCGCCGCCACGCTCGCCACGCTGCGCGAGCGGCGCACCGGGCTTGTCCCGTGCGCCTTCGAGACGGCGACGCTCGACACCTGGGTCGGCGAGGTGGCGGGCGTCGATGACGCCCCGCTCCCTGCGACGCTGCACGAGTTCGAGTGTCGCAACAATCGCCTTGCCCACCTCGGCCTCGCGCAGGACGGTCTTGCCGAGGCGGTGAAGCGCGCCGCCGCCCGCTACGGGCGCGAGCGCGTCGGGGTGTTTCTCGGCACCAGCACCTCGGGCATCCTCGAGACCGAGCTCGCCTACCGCGAGCGCGACCCGGTGAGCGGTGCGCTGCCGGCGCACTTTCGCTACCGCGGCGCGCACAACACGTTCTCGCTCGCGGCGTTCGCGCAGCAGGCCCTGGAGCTGTCGGGTCCGGCCGTGGTGATCTCGTGCGCGTGCTCCTCCAGCGCCAAGGTGTTCGCCTCGGCGCGGCGCGCCATCGAGGCGGGGCTGATCGACGCCGCCCTCGTCGGCGGGGTGGACTCGCTGTGCCTCACCACGCTCTATGGCTTTCACTCCCTGCAGCTGGTGTCGCGCACGCCGTGCCGGCCCTTCGACGTCGCGCGCGACGGCATTTCCATCGGCGAAGCCGCGGCCTTCGCGCTGCTCGAGCGTCCCGCAGAGAGCCTGGACGCGAATGCGGTGCTGCTGCTCGGGGTGGGCGAATCGAGCGACGCGCACCACATGTCCGCTCCGCATCCGCAAGGCCGCGGCGCACGCACCGCCATGCTGCAGGCGCTGCACTCCGCCGCACTCGCCCCGCAGGACATCGAATACATCAACTTTCACGGTACCGGCACGCCGAGCAACGATGACGCCGAGGCGCGCGCCGTGACCGGTGTGCTCGGCAATTCGATCCCCGGCAGCTCGACCAAGGGCGCGACCGGTCACACGCTCGGCGCCGCCGGCGCGCTCGAGGCGGTGATCTGCGCGCTCGCGTTGCAGCACGCAGTGATGCCGGCGGGCGTCAACACCACCGAGGTCGACCCGGCGCTGTCCGTGCACTACCTGCGCGATAACCGTGCCACGCCCCTCGCGCGCGTCATGAGCAACTCCTTCGGCTTCGGCGGCTCCAACTGCAGCCTGATCTTCGGCCGGGCCGGGTGAGCGCGATGGCGGCCCTCGCGGCGTACGTGAACGGCATCGGGCTCCTCGGACCGGGCATCGGTGACTGGCCGGCCGGGGCACGCCTGCTCACCCGGGAGACACCCTGGGCGCGCGCGCCGACGGTGCTGCCCGCGCCCGAGTGTCTGCCGAGCGCCGAGCGGCGGCGCACCGGCACCGTCGTGCGGCTGGCGCTGGCGGTGGGGCTGGAAGCGACCGCGCGCGCCGGCGCGGATCCGGCGGCTCTGGCGGCGGTGTTCGCTTCCTCCGGTGGCGACGGTCAGAACTGTCACGAGATCTGCCAGGTGCTGGCCTCGGCTGAGCGACACCTCTCGCCCACCCGCTTTCATAACTCCGTGCACAACGCCGCCGCCGGCTACTGGAGCATTGCGACCCAGGCCACCCCCGCTTCCAATGCGCTGTGCGCCTATGATGCGAGCTTTGCAGCGGGACTGCTGGAGGCCTTACTTCAGGTGGCTGTTGAGCGAACCACCGTACTGCTCGTCGCCTACGACGCGGGTTACCCCGAGCCCCTGCATCAGCACCGTCCCATCCCGGATGCGTTCGGTGTGGCGCTGGTGCTGGCGCCGGCGCCAGGGGCGGCCTCGCAGGCGCACCTCACCGCCGCACTGAGTGACGCCCCGGCGGATGGCATGGCTGAGTGCGCGCTCGACGGCTTACGCCGCTCGATTCCTGCCGCCCGCAGCCTGCCGCTGCTCGCACACCTGGCGCGGCGCAGCACGGGCCGCGTGCTGCTCGAATACCTCGCCGGCAAGCGCCTGGCCGTGGAGGTGAGCGCATGCCGTTAGACCGACAATGGATCGAGCAGCACATCCCCCACAAGGGCCGCATGTGCCTGCTCGATGAGGTGTTGTCCTGGGACGCCACGCGCATTCGCTGCCGCAGCGCGACACATCGCAGCCCCGATAATCCGCTGCGCCAGCACGGGCGCCTGGGCGCCGCCTGCGGCATCGAGTACGCCGCGCAGGCCATGGCGGTGCATGGCGCACTGGTGGCCGCCAGCGCGCCGCTCGCCAGCACCGTTTCCACCAGCGTACGCGGCAGCATCGGCGCGAGCGTCGGCTACCTGGCGAGCGTGCGCAACGTCTCGCTGCACGTCGTGCGCCTGGACGATCTGCAGGCGGATCTCATCGCCGCCGCCGAGCGGGTCACCGGCGACGCACGCACGGTGCTGTATGAGTTCTCGGTGTGGAGCGCGCAGCAGCCGCTCGTGAGCGGGCGCGCCAGCATCGTGTTCGACGCCGGTACCCACGCATGAGCGCCGCTCCCCGGCGCGCCCTGGTGACGGGCGGCAGCGGTGGCATCGGTGGTGCGCTGTGCCGCCGCCTGGCGCGTGATGGCCACCACGTGTACGTGCACTCGCATCGGGGCGTGGCGGTGGCCGAAGCGCTGGTGCGGGACATCGTCGCGGGGGGGGGGCACGCCAGCGCCATCAACTTCGACATCACCGATAGCGCCGCCACACGCGCCGCCCTCGAGGCGGTGCTCGAGGCAGGTCCCATCCAGATCCTGGTCAACAACGCAGGGGTGCACGATGACGCGGTGTTGCCGGGCATGAGCCCGCAAGCATGGCACCGGGTGATCGACGTGTCGGTCAACGGCTTCTTCAACGCCACCCAGCCGCTGCTGCTGCCGATGATCCGCACCCGCTGGGGCCGGATCGTCAACGTGTCATCCATCGCCGCGCTGATCGGCAACAAGGGCCAGGTCAACTATGCCGCCGCCAAGGGGGCCCTCAACTCCGCCACCAAGGCGCTCGCGCTCGAAGTAGCGACCCGCGGCGTCACGGTGAACGCCGTGGCCCCCGGCATCGTCGAGACCCCGATGACGGCCGGACTGTTCGACGCCCGGGCCATCGAGCGGCTGGTACCCATGAACCGCTTGGGGGCCCCCGAGGAGATTGCCGGCGTCGTGTCGTTTCTGGTGTCGGAGGATGCTTCCTACGTGACCGCACAGATCATCTCGGTCAGCGGAGGCATGGCGTAGACTGCACGTCCCCCGCAGGGAGAGCTCGTCATGCTGATCAGGCCCCGCCTCCTCACGGTGGCAGTCACCTTGAGCCTGTATGCGCTCAGCGTCCCCACGCGCGCGCTCGCCGCGAACCCTGCCGTGGGCGAGGCATCCACCGCCCAGTTGATCGAGAAGCTCGGCCTGCACGTCGCGGCGCAGCCGGCGCGCGAGCGCCCCGGCTGGCGGCCGCCGCGCATCGTGCTGGTGAGCGAGCAGCTGCATGACGAGCTGCCGCTGCTGCAGCAGGCGGCCCCACACGCCAAGCTCATCAACATCGCCGCGGCGACCCCGCGCGAGATTGCCGCCGCGGACGTCACCTTCGGGGTGTGCTCGGCCGAGGTGCTGGCGCAGGCGAAGCAGCTGCAGTGGATCCAATGGCCGGCCGCCGGCGTCGAGCGTTGCGTGCAGCAGCCCCTGATGCGCGAGCGTCATCTGCTGCTGACCAACCTGCAGCGCACCATGGGCCCCAGCATGGCCGAGCATGTGCTGGGGATGATGCTGATGTTGAGTCGCCACCTGGACTACTTCCTGAAGGAGCAGCAACAGGGCCGTTGGACGCAGGACAACGCGCCGCCCCTGGCCGACCTGGAGGGCAAGACCGTGCTGGTAGTGGGCCTGGGGGGTATCGGCACCGAAGTCGCCCGGCGCGCGCACGCTTTCGGCATGCGCGTGACCGCGACCCGCGCCAGCGGCCGCACCGGACCTGACTACGTGAGCTACGTCGGACTACCCGATGAGCTGCTGAAGCTGGCGAAGGATGCCGACTTCGTGGTCAATTGCGCGCCGCTCACGCCCCAGACGACCGGTATCTTCAACCGCGAGTTCTTCGCCAGCCTCAAGCCCGGCGCTTACTTCATCAGCGTGGGGCGCGGGCGCAGCACGGTGACCGCGGACCTGATCGCCGCACTCAACAGCGGCAAGCTCGCCGGCGCGGGCCTCGACGTCTTCGATCCCGAGCCCCTGCCCTCCGACAGCCCCCTGTGGCGTCTGCCGAACCTCATCATCACCCCGCACGTGTCGGCCGATACGCCGCTGGCCGATGAGCAGCGCGTCGCGGTGCTGCGCGAGAATCTGCGCCGCTATGTCGCGGGCGAGCCGCTGCTGTCGGTGGTGGACGTCGAGCGCGGATACTGACCTGGCTCGGCGGGCCGCTGCGCCGCCGTGGGGCATCAGGAACTGTGTTCCTTCAGCCAGGCGACGATGCGCTGCGGGACCGAGTGTGCGGCTTTGCGGCTGACGTACATGCCGATGTGTCCGGTGTCGATGCCGCAGCCGGTGTAATCGGCGCTGCCGAGGTAGCGCTGCATGGCGGACGAGGCGGCCGGCGGCACAATGTGATCCTCGAGCGCGTAGAGATTCAGCACCGGCTGGCGGATCTCTCCCAGGTCCACCCTGCGGCCACCGATGCGCAGCGTCCCGCGGGCCAGGCGGTTCTCCTGATAGAACCACCTGACGAACTGCGCCAGCGCGACCGCCGCCTGCGGCGGGCAGTCGAAGATCCACCTCTCCATGCGCACGAAGTCCTCCAGCGTGCGCCGATCGCAGTTGCCGGTGAGCAGCCGCACGTACTTGTGCTGCGTCAGGCGGAACGGCATGAGCGACAGGAACAGTCCGTTGAGTACCTCGCCCGGCACGTTGGCGCTGCGCATGAGGAGCTCGGTGTCGAGCCCTTGCACCCACTTCGAGAGCAGGTTGTCGGGCGTGTGAAAATCTACCGGGGTGGTCAGCGTCACGAGATTCGCCACCTGTTTGCGGTGCAGCGCCGTGTAGCACAGGCTCAGCACGCCGCCCTGGCAGACTCCGAGCAGATCCAGCGCCTCGCCTGCGCGGCTGTCGAGGATGTGGCGCACGCAGCCGCCGAGATGGCCCTCGATGTAGTCCTCCAGATCGAGACAGCGCTCGGCATCGTCCGGATCGCCCCAGTCGATCAGATACACCGACAGGCCCGCCGCCAGCAGCCGGCGCACCAGCGAACGATCCGGCTGCAGGTCGAGCACGTACGGGCGGTTGACGAGCGCAAAGCAGATGAGCACGGGCCTGCCGCGGGCGCGCGGCGGCGCCGGTGCGAGCGGCAGATACTGATGCAGAGTCGTCTTGCCGCAGCTCCACACGGCGCGCTTCGCCGAGCAGCCGACCGTGACGCCCTGCACCTCGCGCAGCCGTGCCAGGGTGGCGGCGATCCGCACAGTGAGTTCCGGAAACAGCGCCTCGGCGCCGGGGGCGAACGGCCTCAAGCGCGTGGCTTCCGCGCACGGTTGCGACGCCGCGTGCCCCCTGCGCGCGCCGCGCGGCGCTTCGCGCCCGCCCCCCTGGCGGGCACCGCATCGGTGAGCTCGGCGAGCTGGCGGCGCAGATCCTTCAGCTGCGCGTACAGCGCGTCCACCTCGTTGCGGCTCGGCAGTCCGAAGGCGCGCACCAGCGTCTCGGCGTGCCGGCGCTGCTCCACCAGCAGTGCGGCCGAGGTGTTCGCGAGTTCCGCCTGCAGGCGGCAGAAGTCATCCTTGCGCACCGTCGCGGCGTAGCTTTCCTCGGCGCAATTCACCCACAGCTCGTAGAGCTTCAGAGCGTTGTCGAGCGTCGGCGCGCCGCCCGCCGCAGCTCCCAGGCGCGTGACGAAGCGCCGCGCGGCGCTGTTGGCGATCTCGCTCCAGTGCGAGGCGAGTTGTCCCTGCAGCTGCGCGAGTCGCGCGAACAGATCCCAGGTGCGTTGTGCGTCCTGTTGGGGGGCGGCCCCCGCGCCGAGCGGCAACGGACCGAAGGACCCGGGTTGGGCGGCACCGAATCCCCCGCCCGGACCCGGCGATGCGGCATTCGCGGCGGCGAACCAGGGACCGGCCGACTGGGAGCTCCTGAGCCAAGCTTCGAACTGCCCGGCCAGCGTGCCCGCCAGTGAGGACCAGTCCTGAGCGTCGCCCGCCGCAGCCGCGCCGGGCATGCCAAAGGTCTTCAGCAGCTCGAAGAAGCGCTCCGCGGCGCTGGCAAAAGCCGCGTCGGGCTTGAAGGCGGGACGGGTGAAGGGCGTTTCCATGTTGTATGCGCTGCCGAAAACCAGGTCGCAAGGACGACGACGCCCTCAGGCGGGGGGCGGGACCGAGCGGTGGAAACCCATCTTTTTACCCGGGTGGTCCGATACCAGGATCGTGAAAACCATCATTGTGCGCTGCATACATAGGGGCTACCATCCGACCCCGTTTCAAGTGCCGCCTGCGTCCTCGGGCTCGCGCCCGTGTGGCCGGCTGAAAGACCGCAAACATGGCCGAAGAGCGCCTGATACGCAAATACGCCAACCGGCGCCTGTACGACGCGCACGACAGCCGCCACGTCACCCTCGATGACCTGCGCAAGCTGATCGCCGGCGGCCAGCGGATCAAGGTGGTGGACGACAAGAGCGGCGACGACATCACGCGCAGCATCCTGCTGCAGATCATCGCCAGCCAGGAGCAGTTCGGAACCCCGGTGCTGAGTCTGCAGCTGCTCGAGGCCATCATCCGCTTCTACGGTAATCCGATACAGCAGATGCTGACCTCCTACCTGGAGCAGAGCATCGGCGGGCTGCTGCGCCAGCAGAATCTCATGCAGGCCGAGATGGCCAAGGCGCTCGAAACACCCATGGCGCCGATCGCGGAGATGGCGCGCCAGAACATGGAAATGTGGGCCAAGATGCAGGCATCGATGCTGTCGGCCTTCACCCCGACCGCGGCGCCCGCCGGCGGCGCCGCGCCACCCAAAGCCGAGTCCGACAAGCGTCGCGGCTGAAGCGCGCCTCGCGCACCACCGCAGGAGTGATCCGCCCGTGGATGTTCGCGGCAAAACCATTCTCGTGACCGGAGCCGGGCGCGGCATCGGCCGCTCGCTCGCCGTGCACTTCGCCCGCAAGGGCGCCAATCTTGCCCTGCTGGACACCAACAGCGAAGACCTGGCCGAGAGCTGCACGCGCTGTACCGCGGTGGGCGTCGTGGCACGCAGTTACGTCGCCGATGTTGCCAACGAGGACAGCGTGGTGGGTGCGCTCGATCAGGTGACGGCGCATTTCGGGCGCCTCGATGGCCTCATCAACAATGCCGGCATCGTGCGCGATGGCCTGCTCGTCAAGGTGAAGGACGGTCAGGTGGTCGGCAAGATGACGCTCGCGCAGTGGCAGGCGGTCATCGACGTGAATCTCACCGGGGTGTTCCTGTGCGCGCGCGAAGCGGCGCTGCGCATGATCAACCGCGCCGTCGGCGGCGTGATCGTCAATGTCTCGAGCATCTCGCGCGCCGGTAATGTCGGGCAGACCAATTACACCGCCTCCAAGGCGGGCGTGGCGGCGATGACCGTGGTGTGGGCGAAGGAGCTGGCGCGCTACGGCATCCGCGTGGGCGCAGTCGCACCGGGGTTCATTCGCACCCCCATGGTGGAGAGCATGAAGCCCGAGGCGCTGGCGAAGATGACCTCACCCATACCGCTCGGGCGCCTGGGCGAGCCGGAGGAGATCGCGCACGCGGTCGGCTTCATATTCGAGAGCGAGCTGTTCACGGGACGCTGCCTCGAAGTCGATGCCGGCCTGCGCATGTGAGACATTCTTGAGGTGCATCGCAAAAACTCTGCCCACGAATCTGACCTTTATCATGTCAAAACACCGTAGTAATTGTTTATATATTAGTAGCTTATATATAAAAATCTCAACTCGATCCGGGACTTGATGTTTCTCTTGCAGTGCATACAAACTGCTGTACAATGCTGCGCATTGGAGACACAGACGCACCGGAGAAAACGACCATGATCGACCGCACTTTCGACCCCACCACGATGATTGCCGCCGCCCGTGAGGCGTTCGCCCCGGTTCTCAAGGCGCAGCAGGAAGGCTTCAAGACCCTCGAGCGCCTGGCGCGGCTGCAGTACGCCGTCGCCGGCGACGTGCTCGAGAGCGGCCTGGCGCGCGTGAACGTTGCGTTCAGCGCCACCAACGCCACCGAGCTGGTCAACAAGCACGCCGAGCTCACCACTCAGTTGGTGGACAAGCTGCGTACGCGCGCCGAGGAGTTCGCGACGGTGACCTCCGAGATCCAGAGCCGCTTCACCGAGCTGGGAAGCGAAATCGCCGCGAAGGCAGTGCCTGCGCGCAAAGCGGCCTGATATCTTGGCGGTATCCCACACCCGGGGGCAGACGCTCCCGGGTGTGAGTCTTGAGGAGACCGCCTTGACCGTCCACGCGAAGAAGAGAGCCAAGGCCCGGGCGCGCACACGCCGGGCAGCGCCCAGGGCGCGCACCAGCGCCGGCGCACGCGAGGCTCCCCCGGCTGCCGAGGCGGCCAGAGCGCCGCTGAAGGCGGAGATCGAGCGCCACTTGCGTGCTCAGCTCGCCGCACTCACCGGAGGGCTCGCTCCGGATGATTACCTCAACGCCTGGTGGGAGTGGTACCTGAAGCTCGCCACGCAACCGCCGCGTCAGGCGCAGCTGGCGCGCAGCGCCTACCAGAAGATCCTCGACAGCTGGCAGTTCATGGCGCGCGCCGCCGGCGGCACGCCGCTCGCCCCGGGGCACGAAGAGCTGGGGTTCAGCGATACCTCGTGGAACGTGTGGCCTTTCAACGCCTACGCACGCACGTACGCCAACTGGGCCTCGTGGTGGCAACAGGCCCTGCAGCCGCCGGCAGCAGCAGCCGACCCGGAGCTGTCGCGCCTGAATTTCGCCGGGCGGCTGCTGCTCGAGGCCGCCTCGCCGGCGAATTTCCTGCAAACCAATCCCGAGCTGCTCAACAAGACCGCGGCGGAATCGGGCCAGAATCTCATCCGTGGACTGAAGAACTGGCTCGAGGACGCGCAACGTGCGGTGAGCGGGGCGCGCGCGGCCGGAACCGAGCAGTTCGAAGTGGGCAAGGAGGTGGCGGTGACACCCGGCAAGGTGGTGTTCCGCAACCGGCTCATCGAGCTGCTGCAGTACACGCCGCAGACGCCCGAGGTGTACGCCGAGCCTATCCTGATCACCCCGGCGTGGATCATGAAGTACTACGTTCTCGACCTGTCGCCGCGCAATTCCCTGGTGCGCTACCTGGTCGAGAAAGGTCATACGGTATTCATGATCTCCTGGAAGAACCCGGGCGCGGCGGACCGCGAGCTGGGTATGGACGACTACCTGCAGCTCGGGTTCCTGGATGCGCTGGCCCAGGTGCGGCGCCTCATTCCGCAGCGCAAGGTGCACGCGGTCGGCTATTGCATCGGCGGCACGCTGCTGGCGATCGCCGCGGCGGCGCTCGCCCGGGCGGGCGACAAACCGTTCGCGTCCTTGACTCTGCTCGCAGCCCAGACTGACTTCAGCGAACCCGGAGAGCTGTCGGTGTTCATCACGCCGAGCCAGATCGCCATGCTCGAGGCGATGATGGAGAAGTCAGGGGTGCTCGAGAGCGAGCGCATGGGCGCGGCATTCGCCCTGCTGCGCTCGCGCGACCTGCTGTGGAAGCCGGCGGTCGATCAGTACATGCGTGGCGAACGCCCCAAGCTCAACGATCTCATGGCCTGGAACGCCGACGGCACGCGCATGCCCCGGCGCATGCACAGCGAGTATCTGGAGCGGCTGTACCTCAGGAACGAGCTGGCGCGCGGTGAGTTCACCGTCAGGGGCGAGCGGGTCGATCTGTCCTCGCTGCGCGCGCCCATGTTCGTGGTCGGAACCGAGACCGACCACGTGGCTCCATGGCGTTCGGTGTACAAGGTGCGCGACCTGACGCGCAGCGCCGATTACACCTTTCTCCTGACGAGCGGCGGCCACAACGCCGGCATCGTCAGCGGCCCGGTGCACCCGCGGCGCCGGCACCGCATGCTCACCTGGTCCAACGCCACCGACAGGCCGTCAGCGGATGAGTGGTTGAACAGCGCGCCGCCGCTGGAGGGCTCGTGGTGGCCGGCCTGGCAGAACTGGCTGATCGAGCATTCCACCGCGAAACGACAACTCGCCCGCACCCTGGCCGCCGCTGCCGGCGCGGCGCACCGTGCGCTCGAGGATGCGCCCGGAAGTTACGTGCGCGGATGAGCGCACCGCGCCGGCCTCATCTCTGGTCCGCGTAGATCTTCACCAGGCGGTAAAGGAAGTCGCGACACTCCACCAGCGACTTCACGCTGACGTACTCGTTGAGGCCATGGATGTGGCCGAAATCCGGGCCCAGGAATAGCGGCTCGATGCCGTAGGTCGGGATGCCAGTCGCGTTCAGGAATTGGCCATCGGTCGCGCCTGGCTGCAGAATCGGCAGCACCGGCACACCCGGCCAGAACTGTGCCGCGAGCTTCTCCACCGGTGCCAGGATTTCGCGCGTCAGTGGCGGGGGTGGGGAACTCGGCCCTCGCGTCTCGAGCGTCGTTACCTTGACCGCCGGGTCGGCCACCAGCTCTTCGAGCTGCGCACGCACAGCCTCTTGCGTGACGCCAGGAAAGATGCGGCAGTTGATGTTCGCCCTCGCCCGCTGCGGCAAGGCGTTGGTCGCGTGTCCGGCGTCCAGCATGGTTGCAACGCACGTCGTGCGCAATGTCGCGTTCCAACCCGGATCTTTCGCGGACACCAGCGCGATCGCCTGCTCATCGGCCGGATCGCGCACCAAGGCCTGCATGGCGTTGGCGATGGCCGGTTCGCCCCTGGCCGCTTGTATCTTTGCCATGCCAGTGAAGTACGCGCGGTTGCCGTCGGTGAACTGCGGCGGGAAGGTGTAGGCCTCGATCCTCTTCAGGGCGCCCGCGAGTCGATAGATGGCGTTGTCTTTCACGGGCAGCGAGCTGTGTCCTCCGGAATTAGTGACCTCGAGGCGGTAGTTCTGCGAGGTCTTCTCGCCCGCCTGGACTTCCAGGGCAACGCGGTGCCCCTCGGCGTCGAGCTCGCCACGCGCCCCCTCATTGATCGCAAACGCCGCGTCGATGAGGTCGCGCCGGTTTTGGGTGAGCCATTGGGCGCCGTTCAGGGCGCCAGTGGTCTCTTCACCGCAGGTGAGCGCGAGTTTCAGCGTGCGCAGCGGCCGGTAATTCTGTTCGCGCAAGCGCACCAGCGTGTCGACCCACATCGCACCTTCGGCCTTGTCGTCCACGGCCCCGCGCGCGTAGAAATTGCCGTTCTCTTCCACGAGCGTGAACGGATCGCGCGTCCAGTCTTCGCGCTTCGCCTCGACCACATCAAGGTGCGCCAGCAGCAGAACCGCCTTGAGCTTCGCGTTGCGCCCCGGATAAACCGCCACCAATCCGCCCTCCCGCGGATGTCCGGGCGGGGTAAACAAATGCAGCTCCTCGTCGGTGAACCCGGCAGCCTTGAGGCGCGCCGCCATGCGCTCGGCGGCCAGCGTGCAGCTGCCGGCGGACAGACTGGTGTTCGTCTCGACCAACTCCTTGTACAGCTCGCGGAAGCGCTGCTCGGCGGAGGGCGTCTGCGGGCGTGCGGGCGCGCCTGCGATGAAGAGCAGAGTCGCGGCGGCGACAGGTAGCGCCTTGCTCATCGATGTCTCCCCGGTTGCCGCCGCAATTAGACGCGCGCCCGGCAGGTAGGCGCAAGAGCATCCAGCGATGCTTTGCGAATAGCTCGCGGGCGGGCATCATATGGGCCGCTTCAAGACGGCCCGCAGCTAGCAGGGCCACTCTATGGCGGGGAGTGTCTGCATGCGTTCCATGGGTTGCCTCGGCGCCATCGCCTTATGCCTCGCGCGCCTAAGCATCGCGCAGGATTCAACCGCGACGCCAGCCGCCAACATATCGACACCCGCAGTGATCGTCCGCGCCCGATCGCTCATCGATGGTACGAGCGCACGGCCGCTGGCAAATCCGGAGATAGTGATCCGCGGCAACCGTATCGTCGCTGTCTACACGGCGGGGATGCATCCACCGCCTGCGGGGGCGCAACTGATCGATCTGGGCGCCGCTACCGTTCTTCCCGGCCTCATCGATTGTCACACTCATATCTTTCTGCAGGGCGAGGTGCCTGAAGCCGGCGGCTACGATGTGCAATTGCTGAAGTTCCCCGCGTCCTACCGCGTGGCGCGCGCGATCGTGGCGGCGCGGCGTGCGCTGGAACAGGGGTTCACGACGATTCGCGATGTCGAGACCGAGGGCGCGGGATATGGCGACGTCGGAATCAAACAGGCGATCAACGAGGGTCGCATTCCCGGCCCGCGAATGTTCGTCTCGACGCGCTCAATCTCGACGACCGGCGGCTACAACCTGGAAGGATATGCGCCCGAAATCGTGGTGCCGAAAGGAGCGCAGCTGGTCGATGGCCCCGTCGAGGCGCGCAAGGCTGCACGCGAGCAGCTGGAGCACGGCGCGGACTGGATCAAGGTGTACATGACGCACCGCTCCTGGGTCGATGAGCAGGGGGCGCTCGTCTCGCAACCCACCCTGACGGTCGAGGAGCTCAAGGCCATCGTGGACGAGGCGCACGGCTGGCGCCGCAAGGTCGCCTGCCACGCCTACAACGGGCCGGGCCTGCAGCGAGCCCTGGATGGCGGTTGTGACTCCATCGAGCATGGTCTCGAGCTAAACGACGCGCAGATCGCGCAGATGATCAAACAAGGCACGTGGTTAGTCCCCACGCTGTCAGTCTATTATTACGATCACGATCCGGCGGACACACCGACCGGACAGCGCGACCGCAAGCGCGTCGCCGTCCATGGCGTCTCGTTTCAGAAGGCGTTGCGCGCCGGCGTCAGGATAGCTTTCGGAACCGACGTCGGCGGCTTCGTGTGGACCGATCCGATGGCCCAGGAATTTGCCCGCGAGGTTGAGTTCGGGATGACGCCGATGCAGGCGATTCAGTCCGCCACGTCGCGGGCCGCAGAGCTGCTCGGCAAGCGCACCGAGCTGGGGGTGGTTGCCCCCGGAGCGTACGCGGACCTGATCGCAGTGGCGAGCGATCCGCTCGAGGATGTCAATGTACTGAAGAACGTGGGATTCGTGATGAAGGATGGCGTGGTGTTCAGGTCGACGCTGAGTTCTGCGGCGAAATGAACCGCCTTAGGACTTGTCCAACGGGGTGTTGCCGCCGGTGAACTGCGCACGCGCCTGTGCCAGCCGATACTGATGCCCGGCGCGCCAGCGCCGCCAGTCCCGCAGGCCGTTGATCGCATAGACCAGCTTGAATAGTTGCAGGCGCCTCAGCACCTTCGGCGTATCGAACAGGTCACCGGCGAGCATCGAGATCACGCTCTGCTCCAACTGCCAGATATTCTTCGGATGGCTGAACATCTGGCGCATTATTGGGCCATTGAAGCGGTAGATAAAAAACGAGAATCGATCCATGCCGCTGCGCTGGCGCTTTTCCAGCTTGCGCAACAACCTCATCTCGGTGGCGGGCTCGCACAACGCCGCGTCCACGACCTGCGCCGCCTGCTCCGCACCGCTCATCGCCAGATAAACGCCGGAGGAAAACACCGGATCGATGAAGGCGAACGCATCGCCGACCAGGACCCAGCCCGGTCCACCCATCTGCGTCGAGTCATAGGAATAGTTGCCGGTGACGCGCACCTCGTTGCCGATCAGCTCGGCTCCCTTGACACGCTGCCACAGGGCGGGGTTGCGTTTCAGCGTGTCGAGCAGGAACTCCAGCGTGCGGCCCTTGCGCTGCTTCAGATAATCCGGCCAGCACACCGCGCCCACGCTCATCACACCCTCGGGCAGCGGAATCATCCACATCCAGCCATGCTCGAACCGGTACATGCTGATGTTGCCCGCGTCCGCGCCCTGGCGCGCATCCGCGCCGCGGAAGTGCCCGAAG
This sequence comes from Steroidobacteraceae bacterium, assembly GCA_035300445.1. Lineage (GTDB taxonomy): Bacteria > Pseudomonadota > Gammaproteobacteria > Steroidobacterales > Steroidobacteraceae > 13-2-20CM-66-19. The sequence goes on along the minus strand of DATGVL010000048.1, from coordinate 38,377 downwards.
ATCGCCGCGCTCTGATGCTGGTCGTTCTTGCGCCGCAGTTTTTTTTTCGCCGACAGGAAGGTATCGCGGCCGCTGGCATCGACCAGGTAGCGCGCCTGAATCCGATAACTGCGGCCCTCATCGGTGCGTACCTCCAGTCGAGTTTCACGCGGACCACGCTGCTCGATGCTGACCGCCTCATGGCCCTCGCGCGCGGTCGCACCACACTCGCGCGCGTGCTCGAACAGCATCTTGTCAAAGTCCTGCCGCCACACCTGATAGGCGTGCGGCGGACTGTTGCCGATTGCGCGATCGAAGGCGAAGGTGTTGTAGCCCCACTCGTTGTCGGCCTCGAAATCCGCGCCGCGCTTGTACACCCCGAGCGCGCGCACCTTCTCCAGCACGCCGAGCCGCTCGAATACAGGCAGATTCATCGGCAGCAGGGACTCCCCGATATGGAAGCGCGGATGGTGCGCCTTCTCCAGCGCAATCACGCGATAGGCGCGGCGGGCCAGAAAAGCCGCGGCAGTGCTGCCGGCCGGGCCGCCGCCGATCACGGCCACGTCGCATTGTTCGGCCGCCGTTTCCATGGGCTCGCATTATGATCCAAGCCGAACCGCAGGCCAGCCGGTGGCTGACGTGCCGCGCGCTGCGGTGCTGCGACGGCCTTGAGGCCAAGCTGGCCGGGGCGCAACTGGCTGATCTGGCTGGGAGATTGCCGGGGGCGGTGCCCGGATCGGCCCTGATGGGGTGTGCGGCGCGACGCGCCTTACACGATGCGCGCCATGAAGGCGGGTGTTTTCGCGTACTTGCGTGGTTCTCGGAACGCGACTAAAAATCAGCGCACTGATCTGCAAAGAACTACGAGGGCAGCCATGGCATCACAGCCGACACGGATCGCTTACGTCACCGGCGGTATGGGGGGCATCGGCACGGCCATCTGCCGGCGCCTGTGCAAGGAGGGTCATACGGTCATCGCCGGCTGCGGCCCGGGCTCGCCGCGCAAGGATCGCTGGCTGGCCGAGATGCGCGCCGAGGGCTGCAACATCCACGCCTCCGAGGGCAACGTCTCGGATTGGGACTCGACCAAGCGCGCCTTCGATACCGCGCGCGCCGAAGTGGGCGAGATCGACATCCTGGTCAACAACGCCGGCATCGCCCGCGATGGCATGTTCCAGAAGATGACCAACGAGGCCTGGCATGCGGTCATCGAGACCAATCTCAACTCGCTGTTCCACGTCACCAAGCAGGTGATCGACGGCATGCTGGCGCGCAGCTGGGGCCGGATCGTCAACATCTCATCGGTGAACGGCCAGCGCGGCCAGTTCGGTCAAACCAATTACTCGACCGCCAAGGCGGGCATCCATGGGTTCACCATGGCACTGGCCCAGGAGGTCGCCGCGCGCGGCGTCACGGTCAACACCGTGTCGCCCGGGTATATCGGCACCGACATGGTGCGCGCCATCAAGCCCGACCGGCTCGAGAGAATCGTCAGCGGCATCCCGGTCAAGCGGCTGGGAGAGCCGGAAGAGATCGCCTCGATCGTCGCCTGGCTGGTGAGCAACGAGTCCGCATTCGCCACCGGCGCGGATTTCTCGTTGAATGGCGGTCTGCACATGGGCTGACGGCCCCGCGCCCAAATTGCCAGCGCCGCAAGCCTAAGTGTTGAAAATCTGTGTAGTCGGCGCGGGCGCCATCGGCGGCTTCCTCGGCACGCGCCTCGCGGCGGGCGGCGAGGCGAGCGTTGCGGCGCTGGCGCGCGGCGCGACGCTGGTGGCGCTGCGCGATCACGGCTGGAGGCTGCGCGAAGGCGGCACACTGCTGCAGGCGCCCGCGGCCACGGCGAGCGACGACCCTCGTGCCCTCGGACCCCAGGATCTTGTCATCATCACGGTGAAGGGCCAGGCACTGCCGGCCCTCGCGCCCGCCCTTGTGCCCCTCATCGCGGCGGACACCCTGGTGCTGCCGGCGATGAACGGCGTGCCGTGGTGGTTCAGCGACGGCATCGCGGCTCTCGGGGCACGCCCGCTCGAGAGCGTCGATCCGGGCGGCGGCATCGCCGCAGCGATACCCGGGCGGCAGGTCATCGGCTGCGTGGTGCACGCGAGCGCCGCGACCGCCGCACCGGGCATCACGCTGCACCGCATGGGACGGGGTCTGATCATCGGCGAACCCGCCGGCGGAGAGTCCGCGCGCGTGCGCGCGCTCGGCGAGCTGCTCACGCGTAGCGGTTTCGAGGTGACCTGCTCGCAGCGAATCCGTTACGACATCTGGTACAAGCTGTGGGGCAACATGACCATGAATCCGGTCTCGGCGCTCACGGGCGCGACCACGGACCAGGTGCTCGACGACGAGCTGGTGCGTGGCTTCTGCTCGCGCGCCATGACCGAGGCCGCCGCCATCGGTGCCCGCATCGGCTGCGAGGTGCGCGAATCCCCGCAGGACCGCTACGCCGTGACCCGCAGACTCGGCGCGTTCAAGACCTCCATGCTGCAGGATGTCGAAGCACTGCGCCCGATCGAGCTCGACGCACTCATCGGCGCGGTACGTGAAATCGGTCAGCGTGTCGGGGTCGCAACGCCCAATTGCGACGCCTTGTTCGGGCTCGCGCGCCTGTTCGGTCGGGTGCGCGGCCTTTATCCGCTGTGACGCGAAAACCCCGGCGCGCCGTTGCGACGCCCGGCCACGTCTGCCAAACTGACCCTGCGAGCCAAGCTCCCGATGAAAGCGTTCGCCAAGCGTTTCGCGCTCGTCTTCGCTCTGTGGACGATCGCCGCCATTTGTGGCGGTCTCGCGGACTACCTGCTCGCCGAGCTGCTGGGAAGGCATCCGGCCTTCTGGGCGGTGTTCCAGCGGCCACTGACGGAACAGTGGATCTGGGCCGCGCTTACTCCGCTGGTCCTGTTCGTTGCGCACCGCTTCCCCTTGGCACGGCCGGCCCTGGCGAGGGCGATCGTCGTACACGTCGCGGCGTTCCTGCTCCTGTCGCTGTTGCATTGCGTGGTGGCCGGCGCGGTCGGGGGGCCGCTGTTGGCTGTCCCGGCGCACTACCCGGGCTCGCTCCTCAAGCTGCGCTTCCTGGAGGAGATCTACGGCGACATCTGGATGTACTGGCCGCTGGTATGCATCCAGGCTTTGATCGACTCACACGCGCGCGCCCGCGAGCGTGAGGAGCGCGCGGCGGAGTTGGAGACGCTGCTGGCCACCTCCCGTCTGGCGCTGTTGCGAGCGCAGATTCAGCCGCATTTCCTCTTCAACACCCTGCACGCCGTGTCGGCGCTGGTGCGCATTGACGCCGGCGCCGCCGAGGACATGATCGCGGACCTGGGCGAGATCCTGCGTGCGGCTTTCGCGGACTCCACGCTGCAGGAGACGACCGTGCAGCGGGAGCTCGATCTGGTGGCCTGTTACCTGCGCATTCAGCAGCGCCGCTTCAGCGATCGGCTGCGTGTCAACTATCGGATCGCGCCCCAGGTGCTGCCAGCCGCGCTGCCGTCCCTGGTCTTGCAGTCACTGGTCGAGAACGCCGTGATCCACGGCATCGCGCCGCTCGCCCGGGGCGGCACAATTGAAATCCGTGCGGACCGCCGTGGCGGAAGGCTCGAGTTGCAGGTCGTGGATGACGGCGCCGGCATGCAGCCCGGGCACCGCTCGGGCATGGGTCTTGCCAACGCGCGGCGGCGGCTGCGTGAGCTGTACGGCGAAGAGCAGTCGCTCGAAGTGCGAGCGGCTGGCGGCGGCGGCGTCGCCGCCACGGTGTCGATTCCCTTCCACGACGCTGCGGGTGGCGCACCATCGGAGGTGGTCATTCGTGAAGATACGGACGCTGAGCGGGGACGACGAAGCGCTCGCCCAGCACACTCTCTCCTTGCTCCCCGCGGCCCTATCAGAACTTGGCGGTGAACGCGACAAACAGTTGGCGACCGAGCTGGTCGTAAGCCGAGTACGCGTTCGCACCGCCCGGCTGGATGAAGAACGGCACCACCGGAGGATCCTTGTCGGTGAGGTTGTTGACGCCACCGCGAACCTCAAGGTTGTTGAGCGCGTGCCAGCTCAACGCCAGATCCAGATAGCTGAACGAGCCAATAACCGCCGGTTGCCCCGTGTACGCACCGTACACCGCGAAATGCAATGACGGATCATTATCGTTGTTGTCGTTAGCCACTTTGCCCAGATAGCGCCAGGTGGCGGCGAGGTCCACGTTCCAGGGGCTCAGCCAGGAAGCCCGGAAGATATGACGCCAGCGCGGGTTGACGGTCTGGCAGGTGAAGCCAAAGAGCCCCGCGCAGTCGTAAGTGTGCTGGCCGGGCAGCGGCGTGGCTTCGTCGTGCTGCAGGTACGAGCCATTCAGCGCAAACCCCAAGGCGCCGAGGTGCTGGCCCGGCAGGGTCCACTTGTAGTTCAATTGCGCGTCGGCACCGCTGACCAGTGCCGCACCCACGTTCACATTCGTCTGGATGAAATAGCCCCCACCCGGGATGTTGTTTCCGACCAATCCGCCGGTGTTGGGGCTACGCACGATCTGGTTGCAGTAAAGGGGAGTGCTGCTCGCCAGACAGGTGCTCATGATTACTGCGGCAGGAATGACGCCCACTTCCTTATCCACCGCGATGTGGAAGTAGTCGAGGCTGCCCGTGAGTCCCGGCGCGAATTCCGGCGTGAAGGTGAAGCCGAGAGTCCAGGACTTGCTCGTCTCCGGCTGCAGTCTCTGGCTGCCGCCCGTCAGCTGCGAGAGCTGGCCGTTCGACCCTTGGGGTACCGTGTCGGTCGTGCCGCCGTTACCGTATTCGGCCGCCGTCACACCCTGCACCGCACACTGGGCGGCGGAGGCGGTGGCATGCACCACTTGGTTGGCTGCATTTAACGTCGGCGCGCACGGGTCGTTGCCGAACTGGATCAGGCCGACTAGCTGCGGGTTGAAGAGCTCAATCAGGGTCGGGGCACGAATGGCCCGCTGGAACGTGCCGCGGAAGCGGAGGTCGGAGATCGGCGCCCACTGCAACTCGTACTTATAGGTGTTGACCTGCCCCGCGATCGAGTAATCCGAATGACGCAACGCGGTATCGAACACCAGGTCCCTGGCGAAGGGCTTGTCCTGCACGAGCGGCGCACGCAGCTCCGCCCACTCCTCAGTCACCGAGTCACCGTTGTCAATGGCCACCGCGGCGCTGCCGAAGCCCGACAGCTGGCCGCTAAGCTCAGCGGAATCGGGATTGAACACCTGCTTCTCGTTGCGATGCTCGGCACCGAGGTTGATGGCGATACCGTCATTCGCGGTCGGCAGACGCACGCCGTACTTGCCGAGTTCGCCGGTGATTTCACCGTGCGTTGTACGCAGGGTGTAGTTGCCCGAACCCGTGCCGGTGAGGTACAGGTAGTTCAGCTGGTCCTGCGTCACGCCACCATCTGACCAGATGTTGTACGGCACGCAACCCCTGGCGTTGGCGTTAATACACACCGGGTTAGCCTTCGTGCCGGTGACCAGCAGTGCCTGGTCGACATTGGCGAAGTTGAGATACTTGCTGTTCGAGTTGAAGAAACTCACGAAGTAGTACTGCCCGTATACGTCGTAGTTCCAGGCGTCGAGGAAGTCGCCCTTGCTGCCGAGCACCGCGCGGTAGCTGCTGTGCTCGAAGTCTGAGAAGCGTGCACCACCCTCGACATTGCGGCGCCCGATTCGTACGTTGACGGTCGTCGATCCCGGATTGGCTGCATCCGCCGCGATCATGGCAGGCGTACACAAGATACCCGCCTGCTGCGCGCTCAGGAGCGGATTGCTGCAGTTCACGTTGTAGTTGCCACTGATGGAATCGTTGGGATTCGCATCCCTGAACAATGCCGCCGGCGCGATGGCCTGGTGCGTCTGGTCGTCCGTGAAGAAGAACTGTCCGTAGGGTTTGAAATATTCGTTGACCTCTTCATGCGCCATGAAGCCTGCGGCGTAACGCGTGTCCTCGCGGGTCATGTAGATGAAAGGCTGCGAGTTGAAGGCGGCCGGGGGCGTCGTGAGGACCGATCCTTGGGGCACGAAACTGGTGCCAAACACGCTGTAGACCGTGCCCGCTTTAAGGGGCCCATTGTTCACTCTGAAATAGTTCGAGTTGGATGAGCCGCCACAGACCTGGTTGGTCACGTTGCCGGCGGCATCGAACACCTCACTCGCCTGGCAGCTGCTCCAGTCGCGGTCGGCACCCGAGACCGGGTCCGTGTGGAAGAAGCTGAAGTAGGCAGTTACATTGCCCTTGCCGTCCGCGAAGTTCGAGCCGAAGATGGCGTCGACGTTGCGGTTGCGGCCGTCCTTCGAGGTACCGGTGGCCGGGGTGCCGTGGAAGGCGATGTCCTGCTGCTGCCAGTAGTTATTGTGATTGTCGTGCCAGTTTTCGCCCAACTGGCCGTCAACCTGAACACCCTGGAAATTCTTCTTCATGATGAAGTTGATGACGCCTGCGATGGCGTCCGACCCGTAAGTCGCCGAGGCGCCGCCCGTGACCACCTCAACACGATCGAGGAGGAAGGTCGGAATCTGATCTAGGTCGGGTGCAGGTGACTGGATGAACGTGTACGGCGAACCGATGCCGAGCCTGATGCCGTCCACCAGCACCAAGGTGCGGTTCGGCCCGAGGCCGCGCAGGTCCGCGGTAGCCACACCGCCGGCGGTCGTCAGACCGCTGGTGCGGTTGCCCAAGTCCTGACCGAGACCGTTATCGTAGTTCTGCGGCAACTGCAGGATGATGTCGTTGATGTCGGTCTTGCCGCTGGTCTGAATGTCCTTTGAGCTCACGACCTGGATCGGACTGGTCGCGGTCAGGTTCGGCCCCGCGATGCGCGATCCCGTGATCACCACCTCCTCGATCACCGGCGCCGCGTTCTGCGTGGCCGGCGGCGTTTGCGCCAGCGCCGTGCTAGCGAGACACAGGACGCCGACGAGCCCCAGCGCGCGTGCAACAACTGCTTTCATTGGAATGATCTCCCTCGTTTGATTCGTTTCAGCACGGCGCCGGGCCTGTGGCTGCGCGCCGGAACCGTAGCGACAGTCAGGTCGTGCCCGCAACCCAACAGGCGCGAGCGGAGCGCCTCACGGCGTGAGCGGAGTGGCAGCCGCACAGACAGCGTGCGGCGCGCGCGGCGGCGGCGGGCGTGGGTTCTTTACAACGCGTGCCGCTCGCGCCCGGGAGCCGGCGCACGAGTTCCGTTCGTGCAGCGCCTGCGCCGCTCGGGCCGTGGGGGGCAGCCGCTGGCGCCACGACGCTTGCGCCCGCTGCGCCCAGTTTTCTACGCTGAAGTCGCGCAGATGCCGGAGGTGTGCGTCTTGCGACTGTTGGATCATATCGCGCAGTGCACCGCCCCCTTCCTGGTCCGCCAGGATCGCGGCGACATCTGGCGCCTCAGCGGCGCTGCCGATTTCGCGCCATCCCTGGTGCGGTGTCCGCTGCGTTACGTGCTCGCCGACGACTTGGTGCGCACCTGCACCGCGCTCGCCTATTCCGACGGCGACGAGCTGTCAGGCTGCCTCGATCTGCTGCACATCCCCGCGGAGCAGATGTGGATCGAGTGGGACGAAGCGGCGCGGCGCGATGAGTTGGCGCGCGTGTTGCCGGAGTGTACGCCGGTGGCCGCTGCCGACATCCTGCGTGCCGGAGCGCTCATCTCCGCGCATCCGCGTGGCCGCGCAGGGAGTCTGCGTACCTTCTGGCTGACACGTGCCGAGCCGCAGGAGCCGCTGCTGGCAGCCGTCGAAACCATCATCGATCTGGATGGAGGCATCGTGGCGGTTCCCAGCGAAGCGCTGCTCGATGGGCCGACGGTCGCGGTCCGTGAGCCCCTGAACCCACAGGTGGACGAGCTGCTGCAATGCGCCGGGTTCCGGCTCGACCCCTCCTGGCAACGCTACTACCGGGAGGTGGCGTGCACGGCGGCGACACGCCAGCAGGTGATCCACCGCTCGCTGGCGGCGGTCGCCGGCGACATCCCGATGCTGCTGGCGCTGTTTCTGCTGATGGCCGTGCGCGCCGACCTGGTGCATACGCCCGTCAGTCCGGTGCGCCTGAACGCCAAGCGCGCGCGGCTCGGCAGGCGCCCACTGCTCGAGCATATCGAGGTGTCTTCCCCGGTGTTCGCGAGCGCAGCGCTGCGCCACACGCAGGGCCCCGGCGTAGCCCGCCGCGGACCGCGGTTCCATCACGTACGTGGTCACATCGTCCGGCGCCGCAACACGATCTACTGGCGCGGGCCGCACTGGCGCGGACACGTGCGGCTCGGCAGCGTCCGCAGCCGCACCGTCGAGCTGCGGCTGCCGCACTGAGCGCTACTGCAGAAGAAACGGCGCCATGCGATCCCGGTAGCGGCGGCTGAGCGTCAGGCGCGTGCCGCGCTTCAGTATCAACTCGTAATCGCCGTGAAACAGCGGGTGCATTTCGGCGATATGCTCGACGTTGACGAGCGTCGAGCGGTGCACCCGCACGAACGACGCCGGATCGAGGCGGCTCTCGAGCTGCCCAAGAGACTGACGGAACGAAAAGCAACGTCCGCCGGCGTAGATTTTCACGTGTTTGGCCGCCGCCTGGACGAACTCGATGTCACGCATCGCCAGTACCACGACCTTGCCGCGCTCAGAGAGCAGCAGGCGCGTGCGGCCGGCGACCAGGGACGGCGGCGGCGCGGCGGGTGCGGCGCCGGGAGCTTTGGTCGAAGCAATCAGCGACTTGGCGCGTGCCACCGCGCGGGCAAAGCGCCCGTCGTCGAACGGCTTCAGCAGATAGTCGACCGCACCGACCGCGAATGCATCCATCGAGCGATCCGAGTAGGCGGTCACGAAGATGACGTAGGGGTTCAGGCCCTGCTCGGCGAGCGTCGCCACCAATTCGAAGCCATCCAGCTCCGGCATGCGGATGTCGAGCAGCATCAGTTGCGGCGCAAGCTCGCGCGCCTGAGCGGCGGCCTCGGTCGCGGAGCTGAATGAGCCCACGATGTTGATGCCGGGGTCTGCGCGCAGCAGACGCACCACGCGCTTGCGCGCCAGAGGTTCATCGTCCACCACTACGGTCGGGATGGCGCCGCTCATGATCGAGCCGTTTCCGGCAAACGCGGGCCGGCGAAGCTGCGCGGCGGCAGGTCAAGGAAGGCGCTGGTACCGCCCTGGTGGTCGGGCCCGACAGTGAGGCGCGCGTCGTTGCCGTAGGCCGCACGCAATCGCAGATCCACGTTCGACAGACCATGTCCATAGTCGGCCGCCGAGAGATCGGACTGCAGCTGCGGGCTGCTGTTGTTCACTACAATGCACAGGCGCTCTGCGACCACCGAGACTGCCACCCGCACGTGCAAGGTGGCCCCGCCTTGCTTGCGTCCATGCTCGATCGCGTTCTCGGCGAGCGGCTGCAGCAACAGTGATGGCACGTACACGCCGAGGGATTCGGGACTCGCGTCGATGGAGATGCTCAGGCGATCGGAAAAGCGCGTCTGCTGCACGGCGAGGTACGCCTCGAGGCCACTGAGCTCGGTGGCCACGTCGACCCAGGGCCAGTGGCTGCTCTCGAGCGCGTGGCGCAGAAAATCGCTGAGCCGGGCGAGCATGGTCATCGCCTGCCGCGGACTGTCCTCGATCAGCACGCTGATCGCATGCAGCGAGTTGAACAAAAAGTGCGGTTGCAGCTGGGCCGACAGCATGGCCATGCGTGCCGCGGCATAGGCGCTCGCCAGATCCGCCGCGCGCACCACTTCGCGGTGGTGGCGGCGGGCCATCAGCACGAGCGCGATCGCACACAGCCCCAATACGTAAGGCGGCAAGAAGAATCGCAACGGCGTTGCCCAGGACTCCGCATGTAGCGGCGGCGGCAACCAGGCATCGAGTGTGTCGTACATGTCGCGTGTGTGCCCGTCGACGTAACCGGCCGCCAGCGCCGTCGCCAGCGGTGCCCATGCCACGACGCCCAGTGCAAGCAGTGTGTTGGCCACTGCGACCCGCGCGCGGGCCCACACCGTCCCGGGCCACCCCAGCGCGATCGCGAGACGATAAACGAACGCGGCCGCGACGAACACCAGCAGGTGTTGCACGCTACGGGCGCGGCTGGTGATGATGTACATTCCATTCATGGTCGTGCCGCTCGTCGGCAGCATCCACAGCAGCGCCGTGCCCGTGACGACCAGCCAGCACAGCCCCCCCACGCCCCAGATCACGCCCCACGGGCCGGGCTCGGAAAGGGTCAGCGGTGCGCCGCCGCCTCCCTCACGCTGAAGGAACTCCATGCCTGAGGAGTCTAGGAGGGAAGGGTCCCAGAAGGTCAGCGGACTGGCGCGAGCGGGACTCGCCACGGCGCAAGCGGCGCCGGTGCCGGCGGCCAATCGCAGGCTGTCGCGCGCATGGCATGGCGTTGTGATGGATGATGCCACCATGACACGCGTGACGTGGCCAGGACGGGTCTGTGCAAATGCAGCGTAACAACAGATTGGCGGGTGTGCTGCTCTGTGCGGTACTCGGCGTGTCGTGCTCCGGTGTGCCGATGAGAGGTCCGGCAGCATCTGCGGCGCCGATCGCGCGTGCAGGGAGCACGGCAACGACGGACGAGGGAGCTGCAGCGACGCGCCGCGCGCCCGCTTTGGTCAATGCGAGCCTGGTCAGCCAAGGGTACCGGGTCGTGAAGCGCGGAGATCAGCTGCTGTATTGCCGCTCACAGTCGGTGACCGGCACGGCGTTCTTGAGCACGGTCTGCAAGACTGAAAGCCAGATCAGGGACCAGGGCGCCGCCGTGCAGCACTACAGGGACACCCTGAACCAGCCGCACATTGCTCCGTGCGTGACAGTCGGCTGCGGCGGCTGATCGGCAGCCGCACTCATTGGTCGCGTGCTCAACGGGCCCCGCGCTCAGCTTGCGCGCGCCTCGTCCTCGCGGATGGTGGCGCCGCTGGTCCACAGGTGCCACGCGGCCCAGAAGCCGGTAGGCGCGAGCAGCAGCAGCGCCCAGCGCAACGACTCCGATCCGGCGCCGAACGAGGCCGCAAACCAGTCGCTCAGCCAGCCGATGATACCCGGCGCCAGAATGAGATTCGCTGCGTTGGCGGTGAACAGCAGAATCGCGCAGGCGGTGGCGCGCATGTTGGCCGGCATCACGTTCTGCAGCAGTCCCAGTATCGGCCCGATATAGAAGTACACCGACGGCACGAAGATCCACAGCAACGCGGTCGCCGCCCTGTCCGACAGCACCCAATAGAGAATGATGGAGGGAACGGTGGTCAGTGCCGTGACCCAGCCGAGCAGGCGTGTCACGTAGCGCGGATCCGCCGCCGAGCGCCGGCCCACGAGCCACGCGGCGAGCAAGGTACCCGCCGTGCCCGCGATCAAGTGCATGGGCCCGAGGAGCTGGCCGGCCTGCCCCACCGTCATGTGATGCGAGCGTTGCAGGAACGCGGGCGTCCACCACATGAGCCCCCAGCTCCACAAGGTCGCCACCGAGCCTCCCAGGATCAGGTGAACTGCCGAGCGCTGCCGGGCGATGAAACGCAGCGTCGTCAGCAGCGCAACGGGCTGCCCTCCAGCGGCGCTGGAATCGAGCTGGCCGCGGCGCGGCTCACGCACCGTCGACCACACCAGCAGCGCGACCAGCAGCCCCGGAATCCCAAGCACCAGAAACGCCGCCCGCCAGCCGCTGCGCTCGGCGACCGCCCCGGCCACCAGCGAGCCGAGCGCCGCCCCCAGGCAGGTACCGAGCGCGTAGATGGTGTTGGCCATGGGACGGCTCGCCGGGGGAAACTTGTCAGCGAGCATCGAGGTGGAGGGCGGTGTGCCGCCGGCCTCGCCTATGCCGACTCCGAAGCGCGCCAGCAGCAGCTGCCAGTAGTTCTGAGCGAGACCGCACACGGCCGTCATCCCGGACCAGACGGCGAGTGCGAGTGCGAGAATGTTGCGGCGGTTGGCGCGATCGGCGAGCGCGGCGACCGGGATTCCGACCGTCACGTAGAACATGGCCAGCGCCCAGCCGGTGAGCAGGCCGATGCCGGTGTCGGTGAGCCGGAACTCCTGCCGGATGGGTTCGAGGAGCGTGGAGATCGAGAAGCGGTCCGCGATATTGAGCGCGTACACCACTGTCAGGACCGCCAGCACGTACCAGCGGTCGCGCGGCGCAGCGGCCGCCGGTCCGCGCCCGGTGTCGATCATCGGGCGCGGCGGCTGGAGCGGCGAAACCTTCACTGGCTCCAGGTCCACTCGCGCGCGCCGGCGCGACAGCCGCCGCCAGCCGCGCCTGTCCAGGCGCGTCCGCGCACCGCCCGACCGCTGGCGGCGCCGGTGGCCTCGCCATGGCGCAGGGCCCGCACCCCGTTCACCCACACATCATCCACACCGGTCGCCAGTTGCTGCGGACGCTCGTAGGTCGAGTGATCCTGAATGGTCTGCGGATCAAACACCACGATGTCGGCGAAGTCGCCCGCCTTCAGCATGCCGCGATCCGTGAGCGACAGCGTCGTCGCCGGCAGCGCCGCGAGCTTGCGAATCGCTTCCTGGAGCGTGAGCACCCGCTCCTCGCGCACATACTTCGCGAGCACCCGGGCGAAGTTGCCGTAGGTGCGCGGGTGCCGACTGGATTTCAGGAAAACCCCTTCGGGCGCCGGGGCGTCGGCATCCGAATCGAAACTCACCCACGGCAGCGCGACCTCGCGGCGCACGTTCTCTTCCGACATGAGGAAATAGGCTACCGCGACGCGCGAACCGTCCTGCACCACCAGGTCGATCACGGCGCCTTCGGGGCTCACGCCGCGCTGCTGCGCCACTTCCGCCAGCGTCTTGCCCGTGAGGGGCTTGAGCGCCGGGTTCTTGAAGCCGAGCAGCAGCGTGCCGGCCGCGCCGGCCGCCCCATAGAGGTTCTCCCAGGCGGGCGCCGGATCGCGCATCTCGGCCAACACGCGGGTACGAATCGCCGGGTCCTTGAGCCGTGTGATCCATGCTTCCAGGCCTCCGTCCTGCACCCAGGGAGGCATGGCGGCATCGAAACCCGTCGCGCCCGCCGTATACACGTACATGTCCGCGGTGATGCGGGTCCCCGCTGCGCGCGCCGCCTCCACCTCGTGGATGAGCGCATCCAGCTTGTTCCAGTTGCGTTTGCCGGCGACCTTCAGGTGATAGATCTCCGCCGGTGCTCCGGAAGTCCTGGCGATGTCAATCGTCTCCTGCACCGCCTCGATCAGCCGATCCCCTTCACTGCGCATGTGTACGCTGTAGATGCCACCGCAGCGGGCGGACTCGCTCGCCAGCGCCATCAGCTCGGGCGTTTTGGCATAGTCATTGGGGCTGTAGATGAGCGCGGTGGTCACGCCGAGCGCCCCCTCCTCCATGGCCTGACGCACCAGCGCGCGCATCTGCGCCAGCTGCGCCGGCGTCGGCTGCACGTCACGCTCGCCGAGTACGTTGGTGCGCACCGTGCCGGCCCCGACGAAGGAGGCGACGTTCGGTGCGATGCCACGCCGCTCGAGCCTGCGCAGATACTCCCCGAGCGTCGTCCAGTCGATGGTGTAGCGAATGTCCGCCTGCCGCCCGGTTGCCAGGCGTTTCATTGCCGCGGTCAGCGGCCCCATCGAGTCTTCGCCCAGCACTTCGAGGGTCACCCCCTGGCGCAGGTCACTCAGCGCACGCCCGTCCGCGAGCAGCGACTCCTCCGGATGCGCCAGCATGTTGATGAAGCCCGGCGCCACCGCCTTGCCGTGCGCATCAATCCGTTCGCGCGCCGCTGCGGGCGCGTGCGGTCCGACGTAAGCCAGGCGATCGCCCTTGACGGCCACATCGCCGACGAAGGGGGCGCCTCCCGAGCCGTCATAGACGGTCCCGCCGCTGATGAGCAAATCGTAGGGTCCCGCCCCAGCGCCGGCAGTCGGGGGCTGCGCCAACGCGGCCGAGCACGCGAACGATGACAGCCACGCGATCGCGCTACGGATGATCATGAGCTTTGCTCCGGCGTCTGGTGCGGAACTATGGCACCGGCCGAGCCTACAGAGAAGCGCTCGCCATCGCGGCGCGCGGCCGGTGTACCATGGCTCCCCGGCATGCCCGGATAGAGCGGCAACCCGTGATCAATTCGAAGGCCCAGCCCTGCGCCGCGGAAGTCATTCGCTCCACCCGCGGCACCTCCGCCTGCCCCAAGCGGGACAAGACCTGGGTGCTGGCCGCGGCGGTGTTGGGATCGACCATGGCGTTCGTCGACGAGTCCGTCGTCAACGTTGCGCTGCCGACGATCGAGGCCGATCTCCATACCACCCTTGCGGCGATGCAATGGGTCATCAATGCCTACACGCTGTGCATGTCCGCTCTGCTGCTGATTGGCGGCGCCGCCGCGGACCGCTTCGGGCGCCGCGTGATCTTTCTGATCGGCATTGTCAGCTTCACGCTGGCCTCGATCGCCTGCGGTTTCGCGCCGGACATTGCAGCGCTGATCGCCGCGCGCGCCATCCAGGGCGTAGCGGCGGCGCTGCTCATCCCCTGCTCGTTGGCGATCATCGGCGCAGCGTTCGACGAGCAGGAACGCGGTGCGGCGATCGGAATCTGGTCGGGCGCCTCTGCGCTCGCCGCCGGTGCCGGCCCACTGCTCGGGGGCTGGCTCATCGATCATCTTTCCTGGCGCGCAATATTTCTGATTAATCCGCTGATCGCCATTCCAACTTTGTGGATTGCGGTGCGCCATCTGCCGGAAAGCGGCGACCCTGCTGCGCACGCCGGCCTGGATTGGCGCGGCGCCGTGTTGGCGTTCGGCGGGCTGGGCAGTCTGGTATACGGACTGATCGCCGCTGCCACTCTCGGCTGGCGGGATGCGACTGTTGTCGGATCGCTGACGGCAGGTGCGCTGCTATTGTTGTGGCTGGTGCTGGAAGAGCGCCGCAGCCGTGCGCCGATGATGCCGCTCAGACTGTTTGATTCGCGCAGCTTCAGCGGCGTCAACCTACTCACACTATTTCTGTACGGCGCACTCGGTGGCGCGTTCTTTTTCCTGCCGTTTCTTCTGATCCAGGCGCATGGGTTTTCAGCGACCGCGGCCGGCGCCGTCTATTTGCCGTTCACGCTCGTTCTGGCAGTGCTGTCGCGCTGGTCCGGAGGACTGGTCGACCGCTTTGGTGCACGGCGGCCGCTCATCATCGGGCCGCTCATCGCAGCCGTCGGCTTCGCGCTGCTCGCCCTCGTCAGCGCCGAGCAGCGCTACTGGGTCTACCTCGGGCCAATGATCCTGTTGGGCTTCGGAATGGCCATCACCGTGGCGCCGCTCACGACGACCGTCATCAACTCCGTAAAGGAGCAGGAAACGGGCGTCGCTTCCGGCATCAACAACGTAGTGGCCGCGGTGGCCAGCCTGCTGGTGATTGCGGTGCTCGGCACTCTGGTCGCCGATTCGGCGGTTGCGACGGCGCGGCTGGTGATGTCGACTGCGGCGGCGCTCGCCTTCGCCAGCGCGGCTGCCGCGGCGCTCACGATTCGAATCTGAGTCAACGCAGATACCCATGCTCGCGAAACCACTGCACGGCATCCTCGAATGCCTGGCTCGGCGCTCGCCACCGGTAGTCGAGCTCGCGGACCGCCTTGTCGCTCGAGAAGAACATGCGCTTGCGCGCCATGCGCACGCCCTCGAGCGTAATTCGAGTGGTGCGCCCGGTGATTCTGGCAAAGGCCTCGGCCGCATAGGCGAGCGGCAGTACCGCTGCATGCGGCAAACGAATGCGCGGCGCCTTGCGACCGACCAGGAGCGCGATCGCCGCGAGAATATCGCGCAGCATCATGTCCTGCCCACCCAGAATGTAGCGCTCACCGGCTCGCCCGCGATGAAACGCCAGCAGGTGCCCGGCAGCGACGTCATCGACGTGCACGATGTTGAGTCCCGTGTCGAGGTATGCGGGCATCCGCCCGCACGCGGCGTCCAGGACGATCCGGCCTGTCGGCGTGGGCTTTACGTCGCCCGGTCCGATCGGTGTCGACGGATTGACGATGACCACGGAAGTGCCGGTCTGCGGCGCACTGCATGCGAGCTGCTCGGCCAGGTACTTCGAGCGCTTGTAGTGGCCAATCATGTCCGCGAGCGCTACCGGTGTCTCCTCCGTGCCGGGTGAGCCGTCCTCAGGCAAGCCGATCGTGGCGACACTGCTCGTATAGACGACGCGCGAGACTGCGGCCCGGCGGGCGGCATCGAGGATACTGCGGGTTCCATCCACGTTGGTCCGATACAGCTGCTGCGGCTCGAGCGCCCCGAGGCGGTAGTCCGCAGCGAGATGAAACAGCGCCTGGCAATCCGCGAGGGCGCGATCGAGCGATGCGCCGTCCGCCAGATCTCCCGCGACCATGTCTACGGGAAGGTTTTGCAGATTGCGGTGATCGGAGCCGGCGCGCACCAGCGCACGGACCTGCCAGCCCGCCGCCACCAGGGCCCTGGCGACCGCCGAGCCGACGAAGCCAGTCGCGCCTGTGACCAGCGCCCTCATGAGTTGGCGGCGTCTGGCACGATCGGGAACGCATGCCGCGCCGGAGTGCCGGCGTGCGCAACGGCCCCCAGAGAGCGCCGTGCGGCACGATACCGCGGCAGAAGGCGGATGAGCGCCGCAAGATCACCGGGCGCCAGCGCGAATGAGGCGAGCAGGCGCCCGATCGGCAGACGTCCCGAGCTGCAGGCGGCGGCCAGCACGGCCCGAGGCAGAATATCTTCGGCGGTATCCACGATCACTCGCACGGCAATGAATGGCAGCCCATGGGAGCGGGCAACCTCCGCGACCGCGAGACTTTCCATGTCCACCGCTGCGGCACCGGTGTCGCGAAAGGCCGCGGCCTTGTCAGCGATGGATCCGAGCGCTCGTGGGCTCGTCAGCAGCTTGCCGCACGCCACTGGGCGGTGCGCAGCCAGCGCAGCGCTTAAGCGCTCTCGCCAGTAGGGCGCCGTCATGAGAGCCGTGCCATCGCGCGAGATCACCTCGCCCGGCAAGAATATTGTCCCGGCGGCGAGCGCCGGATCGAGTCCCCCGGCCATACCCCAGCTGATGAGTGCCGTTGCGCCAGCGTCGATGAGAGCGCGCGCGCCACGCGCCGCAGCGCTGCCGCCGATCCCGCACACCGCCAGTAGTGTTCCGTCTGCGAGGGATGCGAGCGCCCCGTGCCGCTGCGTCGCGGGACCAAGATGGCGCGCCTCGACCGCGAGAGCCGAGACGATGCCGACGACATTCAATGCGTGGTTCCGAGCCGTGTCAGGGTGCGGTACACCGCCAGCGCCCAAAGAGGAAAGTAGCCGCAATAGCCGTGATATCTGAGGTAGAACACTCGCGGAAATCCCGGTGCGGTGAAGCTCGGATCACTCCATAGACCGTCGTCCTGCTGGGTTCGCAAGAGGTATTCAATACCGCGCCGCACCGCATTGGAGCCGGCTTCCCCGGCCGCAAGCAGCCCCAGCAGGGCCCAGGCGCTCTGGTGGGGAGTGCTCGCCGATTTTCCCCCTGCCAGATGCCGGTCCGCGTAGCTGTCATTGGTCTCGCCCCAGCCGCCGTCTGCATGCTGCCGGGCTACCAGCCAACTCACGGCGCGGCGCGTGGCGGGATCATCCGGGCTGATGCCCGCCTGCGCGAACGCAGTCAGTACCGACCAGGTACCGTAAATGTAGTTCGTGCCCCAGCGGCCGAACCACGAGCCGTCCGCCTCCTGCTCCGCGCGCAAGAAAGCGATTGCCCGCCCGAGCGCCGCCTGGTCCTGGGGACGGCCGACCCGCGCCAGCACCGTCACCACTCGGGCGGTGACATCGCTCGTAGGCGGATCCAGGAGCGCGCCATGATCCGCGAATGGAATCTCGTTGAGGTAGTAATGAGTGTTGTCGACGTCGAACGAAGCGAATCCGCCGTTGCGGCTCTGCATACCGACGAGCCAATCCAGGGCGCACTGCACGTTATGTGAGTAGTGTGCCGAATTGCTCGCCTGGTGCATCGACCAGGCGACGACAGCCGTGTCGTCAAGATCGGGATAATGACTGTTCGAGAACTGAAAGGCCCAACCGCCCCCAGCCAGACGCGGTCGGCGCACGCGCCAGTCTCCGGGGTCGTCCGGGAGCTGCAGCGGCTGCAGCCAATCAAGCGCGCGCACCGAAGCGGCGAGTGCGGCAGCACCGCCGGTCTCCTGCAGCGCGAGGCTCGCCAGGGCGCTATCCCAAACCGGTGACACACACGGCTGGCAATAGGCGCTGGACGCATTGACCACCAGAAGCTTCTCGAGGGCACGCTTGGCGGCGAGCCGGCGCGGGTCGCTGCTGGCATAGCCAAGGACCGCCAGCGCTTCGAGCGCGTTGACCATGGCGGGAAAGATGGCACCGAGGCCGTCCTCGCCGTTCAACCGTTCGAGCACCCAGGCCTCCGCGCGGCGCGTGGCGTACGCGCGCATAGCGTTGGGAACCAGCGGATCGATCATGCGGCCCAGCCGGTCGAGCGCCAGAAAGACCAGGCTCAGAATGTCGGCGCGCCCGCCGGGGCGTCGAAAATAGTGGCGCTCCTGCTCGGGCGGCGTCGTAAACAACTCGCGAATCTGCACCTTGCGTGGGTTTGCTGCGAGGGGCTTGCGCGTGCACAGAATGAGAAGCGGCACCATCACCGTGCGCGACCAGTAGGAGACCTTGTTCAGATGGAAGGGAAACCAGCGCGGCAGGAGCACGATCTCCACGGGAATATAGGGTACGCCGCGCCACGGAATCTGCCCGAACAGCGCGAGTGTGATGCGCGTGAACACGTTGGACCGGGCCGCGCCGCCGCGCTGCAGAATTGCCGCGCGCGCCCGCACCATGTGGGGCGCCAGGGGGCTGTCGCCCGCGAGCTTCAGGGCGAAGTACGCCTTGACGCTGCAGCTCATGTCGAACTCGCCACCGTAGTACAGAGGCCAACCGCCGTGCTCGGCCTGACGAGCGCGCAGATAAGCTGCGAGTTTCGCCTCCAGAGGAGCATCGATTTCCTCCAGGAAGTGCATCATCAGGAGGTACTCGGCGGGAATGGTACAGTCCGCCTCCAGCTCGAACAGCCAGTAACCCTGTGAACTCTGCAGACTGATCAGCGCGTCGCGCGCGGCGGCGATCGTGCGATCCAGCGGCGAGAATTCCGTGAGCCGGTGAACCTTGTGCGCGGGCGCCTCGGAGCGCGCCGCATTCGGCGCCGCCGCCAATGAATCCCGCGTGGGCGAGCCGCGATTCACGGTACCGGGCTCCCGTCGGAGCGGCCACTCGAGCCTTCCAGCTGCGAGCGCAGACCCCGCCGGCTGTAGTCCGCCGCCGCCGGATCCGGTGTGTGAGCG
Organism: Steroidobacteraceae bacterium; assembly: GCA_035300445.1. Lineage (GTDB taxonomy): Bacteria > Pseudomonadota > Gammaproteobacteria > Steroidobacterales > Steroidobacteraceae > 13-2-20CM-66-19. Next base: position 19,131 of record DATGVL010000048.1, on the reverse strand, counting down.
GCGGCGAGCATGGCCGGGCGGGCAGGCTGTCTGACGGCCGATGGCGCCGCCAGCGGTAGACCCCTGGCGGCGCGCTCGAAGAGGCGCAGCAGTATCCGGTCGCTACGCACCGCCAGACTCGTGAGTACGCGCGTCATGCCGACCGCCGCGCGTGACACCTTCACCTGCGAGCCGGCCGTGAATTGCGGAGTGCGCTCGATGTTGCGCAGTGTGAGCACGGCAAGACCGATGGCCCACAGACAGAAACGCCGGATGCCCGGCTCCTCGCCGGGAATCAGTAAGGTGAAGGACAGGGCGTTGCGCAGATGGGCATGAGCCACGCCGATCAGCTCGCGCACGCCGGCATGGAATCGGGCGTCGTAGCGCTCCGGGGACAGCTGCGCGAGGTCGATGCCGTGCCCGGTGAAGAGCTCCTGCGGCAACCAGCAGGCCCCGCGGCGGCGGTCCTCCCAGACGTCCTTCAGGATGTTCGTCATCTGCAACCCTTGTGCGAAGGATACGGCGAGACCATGCAGTGCCGCGCGCCGCTGCGAGATGCGCGGCGAGTGGCCGCAAAACAGCTCGGTGAGCATTTCACCCACGACACCGGCGACATAGTAGCAGTAGCTGTCCAGGTCACTTGACAGAGGCAGACCGCGCAGGCTGGCGGTGGACTGGAAGCGATGCATGCCGTAGCACATCACCTCGATGCAACGGTGGATTGCGGCACGCTGCTGCTCATGAAGACGCGCGGTCATGCGCACGACCCGCTCCATGTTGCGCACCAGATCGCGCTCGGCCGGCAGGGTCCGGTCCGAGAGCCGCGGCTCGAGCTCGCGCGCCAGCAACGCCCCTTCCTCCCGGCCGTACACCACTGCGGTGAAGCGCTGGAGGAAAGCGAAGGTTTCGGCAGCCGACAGCGCCGGCTCGTCCTCGATCGTGTCGGCGATCCGGCACAACAGATAAGCGCTGGTCACCGCGGTCCGCAGGCCCGGCGGCAACTGGGGAATCGTGAGCGCAAAGGTGCGCGACACGTGGGGGAGTATCTGCTCCTGGTAGACCTCGTCGGTCATGCCGGAATCGAAACGCATGATGAAGTCAGAAACGCCGCGTGAGCAACCAGGCAGCCACCGAGCGCAGGGGCGCCGCGCGCCGCCCAAAAGGCGCCAGGGCCTCGAGCGCCTGCGCGTGCAGCAGCCGCACCCGCTCCTGCGACGCCGCGATGCCGATGACCGCCGGATGGGTGGGCTTTGCTCGCTCGCGGTCTGCGCCGGTCGCCTTGCCCAGGGTCGAGGAATCTCCGAGCACGTCCAACAAGTCGTCCTGAATCTGGAATGCCAGGCCGACTGGAGTCGCAAAACCGCTCAGTGCCTCGTACAGACGAGCATCGAGCGAGGGTACGCAGGCCGCCGCCATCAGCACGCTGGCGCGGATCAGCGCGCCGGTCTTGCGGGCATGCATTTCCTCCACCTGCGCAATACCGAGCTGCTTGCCCTGCACGGCGAGATCGATCGCCTGACCTCCGGCCATGCCGAAGGTGCCACTGGCCTGCGCCAGCAATTCGATCAGTCGCAGACGTATTGTTGGCGCGGCGGGCAGGGCGGGGTCGCGGGCGAGTAGCTGAAACGCGAGGGGCTGCAGTGCATCGCCCACCAGGACGGCCGTCGCCTCGTCGTAGGCTTTGTGACAGGTCGGTCTACCCCGGCGCAGATCGTCATCGTCCATAGCCGGCAGATCATCGTGGACCAGCGAGTACACGTGCACCAGCTCGATGGCGCAGGCTGCCGCCTCGACCTCTGCTTCCGCGAGGCCCAGGGTCCGCGCGCTGGCAAACAACAACATCGGACGCACCCGTTTGCCCCCGCCCAGCACGCTATAGCGCATGGCCTGGTGCAAACGCGTCGGCACCGCGTCGCAGTCCGGAAGCCGCGCCGCCAACGCCGATTCCATGCGGGCGCGCCAGGATTCGAGCTGTGCAGCGAATGCATCGCGCTCGGCCGGCTCCGCCTGCGGGGCAAGTCGAATATCCACCGCCCGGTTCACTACGGCAGCCTCGCTGAACGCCGCCCGTCAGACCCGCTCGCCCGTCTCACCTGTGTAACCGGAACTGCGACGGCGAAGTCCGGCAGCCCCTCGCCATACAGAATCGGCAGCTCGGGAGCCATTGGACCCGTAACCCGCGGACCCCGCAGAGCGGCTTTCAGCGCCTTGATCGGATGAGCGAACGCGTCATCCACCGCCGTGCCCTCGAATCCGCAGTGCGCCATGCAGTTGTTGCACTTGGGGTTGCGTCCGACACCGTACTGATCCCAGCGCGTATCCTCCAGCAGGGATCGGTAGCTGGGCGCGTAGCCTTCATCGGAGAGCAGATAGCAGGGTCGCTGCCAACCGAAGATGTTATAGGTCGGATTGCTCCACGGCGTGCACTGGTATGTCTGGTTGCCCGCGAGAAAGTCCAGGAACAGCCCGGAATGATTGAAGGACCAGCGCGAAGCGCGGCCGCGACGGCGTTTGAAGATCTCGCGGAACAGCCGCTTGCTCGCGCTGCGCCCCAGGAAGACATCCTGCCGCGGTGCGTGCTGATAGCTGTAGCCTGGCGAGACCGTGATTCCTTCGATGCCGAGTCCCATCGCGGTATCGAAGAAGCCGGCGACTTCGTCCGGGTCCGCGCCGCTGAAGAGCGTGCAGTTGACGGTCACGCGAAAACCCCTGCTGCGCGCGAGGCGGATTGCCGCGACCGCCTTGTCGAATACTCCCTCCTGGCACACCGACTCATCGTGACGTTGCCGATTGCCGTCCAGATGGATCGAGAACGTGAGGTAGCGCGAGGGGAGATATTCATCGATATGCTTGGATAGCAGAATGGCGTTCGTGCACAGGTACACGAATTTCTTGCGCGCGACGATTGCGGCGACGATCTGCGGCATCTCGCGGTGAATCAGCGGCTCGCCGCCCGGAATGGACACCACCGGAGCGCCGCATTCGTCGACGGCGCGCACCGCGTCCTCGACGCTCATGCGCTTCTGCAGGATCTCCTTCGGATAGTCGATCTTGCCGCAGCCGGAGCAGGCGAGATTGCACTGGAACAGCGGTTCCAGCATGAGCACCAGCGGATAGCGCTTCTCACCGCGCAGCTTGCGGCCGGCGAGGTAGCGGGCGACACGATACGTCTGGATCAGAGGAATGCCCAACTCTTGACTCCTAGCATGGTGAGCACGGCTGCCCGGTAGTCCCGCCAGATGCGCCCCCACTCCAGTATGAACCATGGGGTAAAGCTACCGGCGCCGCTGCCGGACATCTCGGCCTGCAGGGCCGGGGGGCTGACCCAGCGCCAGGCGAGGATCTCATTCGGATCGATCCGCAACCGCTCGGTGCAGCGCCCTATGAAGACCGAGCACAGCTCGTGCTCGGCGCCAGCCGTATCGAATTGCGCTTGGTACTTGAACTTGAACAGAAAATGCAATGGACAGCTCAAGCCCAGCTCCTCGTAGAGGCGCCGGTGGATAGCCGCCTCCATGGTCTCGGCGCGTCGGGGATGACTGCAGCAGCTGTTCGACCAGAATCGCGGCCAGAGCTGTTTCGACGCCGCTCGCTGCTGCAACAGCAGCTCACCGGCGTCATTGAAGATCAACAGAGAAAAGGCGCGATGCAGAACTCCGCCCCCCTGGTGGCACTGAGCCTTGCTCATGTGGCCGACCTCGCGGTCGGCTTCATCCACCAGAATCAGCGGCTCGGAATCTGGCGCGATATCGTCGGCACCGATCTGGAAGCTACGAACCTGATCCATGTACGAGGCACTCCGTCGCGGCAAACACCGCTCCAGTCACTCACGCCCGCAGGCCGGACGACCCGCGTTCGCACCGCAACAATCAGGCTGTGGCGCCGGCACCCCGTGCATAATAGCTGCCTGCCACGTTACAGCAATCTTTCTTCCGGGCGAGGGCGGCCCTGGCGGCGTCCGCTGCGCCCCCCCGCTAACCTGTCGGGCCTTTGAGTGAGCGCGACCGTTCAGCCGTGGCTCAACTGGGGTGGCACCGCTGTGGCCGCACTCGCCATGGCCTATACCGTCACGGCATGGCTGGCAGTGCGGTCGCGGCGCCACAGCTCACGACCCGGCCCTGCGACGCTGCCCCCGGTGACCGTCCTGAAGCCCTTGTGCGGCGCGGAGCCCGACCTCTACGACTGTCTGCGCTCGTTCTGCGATCAGGCCTATCCAGGCTTCCAGATCGTGTGCGGAGTGCGCGACGCGGACGATGATGCAGTCACTGTCGTACTCAGACTGCAACGCGAGTTTCCGGGGCTCGACCTGCAAATCGCCATCAATCCGGCGCAGCACGGCAGCAGCGGCAAAGTCAGCAACCTGATCAACATGATGCCGTTTGCCCGCCACGACAATCTGGTCGTCGCGGACAGCGATGTGCGGGTTGCTCCAGATTATCTGGCCAACGTCGTCCCGCCGCTTCTCGATCCCGCCGTCGGCATCGTCACGTGTCCCTACCGCGGCTCCCCGCAGCGCGGACCGTGGTCCGCGCTGGGATCTGCGTTCATCAACGACTGGTTCATGCCCTCGGTGTATATCGCGGCCCTGCTGGGCTCGCGTGCCTTCGCCTTCGGTGCAACCATCGCCATGCGCCGGGAGGTACTGGCCAGAATAGGCGGGTTCATGGCCATAGCCGATCAGCTGGCGGATGACTACCGGCTGGGCGAGCTGACGCGCCGTATGGGCTTGCACACCGTGTTGTCTGAGGTCGTGGTCGAGACCTTGGTCGATGAGCGCAGCCTCGGTGACCTCGTTCGGCATGAGCTGCGTTGGCTGCGCACCATTCGGGCCGTTCGGCCGCTGGGTTACGCCCTCTGCTTCGTGACCTTCGGCTTGGCGACGGCAGCCCTGGGGTGCCTGGTTGCGGCGGGCGCGGGGGCAGCGCCAGCCCTGCTCGCCATCACCGCACTGGCACGACTCATGTTACATTTCGGCGTTCGCGATGCCCGCTCGGCCGTGCGGGAGCTGTGGGTGCTGCCGCTCACTGACCTGCTGGGCTTTGCGCTGTGGTGCTGGGGCTTCCTCTCGCGTCGCGTACAATGGCGGCGCGCCCGCTACCGAATCGCTCGTGATGGCTCGGCGCATCCGATCCCTTGAGAAGATCTCTGGTCGCGTGCCACCCTGCTTCGGCCGGGCCGAGCGATCGAGTTGAGCATCACGGCGTATTTGCGCCCGCGACTGGATTCGCGGGTCTCCTGGCGAGGTTCATGATGAGAACGCTGTTTCTGCATCCTCCTTCCTACGACGGCTTCGACGGGGGGGCCGGCGCCCGCTACCAGATGAAGCGCGAGGTGCGCTCCTTCTGGTACCCGACCTGGCTCGCGCAGCCGGCGGCTCTGGTGGAGGGCTCGAAGCTGATCGATGCACCGCCGCACCGCCTGAAATTCGAGGACATCGCCCCCGAGCTGAGCGGCCGTGAGCTCGTGGTGATGCACACCTCCACCCCGTCCTTCAAATCGGACCTGAAGACGGCCGAGATGATCAAGGCGGTCAATCCGGATATCAGAATCGGGTTCATCGGAGCCAAGGTCGCAGTCGAGCCCGAGAAGAGCCTCATCGCCGCACCGGCAGTGGACTTCGTCGCCCGCAACGAATTCGACTTCACCATCAAGGAAGTCGCCGATGGCCGGCCCTGGAGCGACATCAAAGGGCTTTCCTACCGCAACCGCGAGGGCGTCATCGTTCACAACGAAAACCGTGAAGTTCTCGAGAACATGGATGCCCTTCCCTGGGTGACGCCGGTCTACAAGCGCGATCTCACCATCGAGAACTATTACGGCGGCTATTTGCTGCATCCCTACATCTCGTTCTACACGGGACGGGGCTGCAAATCGCGCTGCACTTTCTGCCTGTGGCCGCAGACGGTGGGAGGGCATCGTTATCGCGTGCGCTCGGTCGAAGATGTCATCGCAGAGATGAAATGGGCGAAAGACGCGTTCCCGCAGGTGAAGGAATTCTTCTTCGACGATGACACCCTCACCGACAATCTGCCGCGTGTGGAGGCGCTGGCGAAGCAGCTGGGCAAGCTCGGAGTCACCTGGTCGTGCAACGCCAAGGCCAATGTTCCACGCCGGACGCTGGAAGTCATGAAGGACAACGGCCTGCGTCTGCTGCTCGTCGGCTATGAATCCGGCAATCAGCAGATCCTGTTCAACATCAAGAAGGGCATGCGGGTGGAGTTCGCCCGCCGCTTCACCAAGGACTGTCACGAGCTCGGCATCGTCATCCATGGCACGTTCATTCTGGGTCTGCCCGGGGAGACCCGGGAGACGATCCAGGAGACGCTCGATTTCGCCAAGGAGATCAATCCCCACACGATTCAGGTCTCGCTCGCCGCCCCCTATCCGGGCACCTTCCTGTACCGCCAGGCCAAGGAGAACGGTTGGCTCTACAACGAGGAAATCGATCTTCTCACTCAGGAAGGCACGCAGATTGCGCCGCTGAATTACCCGCATCTCAGCCACGGCGAGATCTTCGATTCCGTCGAGGATTTCTACAAGAAATTCTATTTCCGCCCCGCCAAGATCGCGTCCATCGTGGCCGAGATGATCGCCAGCCCCGAAATGATGAAGCGCCGTTTGCGCGAGGGTGTGGAATTCTTCCGCTTCCTGCGCACGCGGCGGGACAGTGCTTGAAGCGGCTGATCGTCACGGCGGATGATTTCGGCGCCGCTCGCGAAGTCAACGACGCCGTCGAGGCGGCGCACCGCGGCGGCATTCTCAGCGCCGCGAGCCTGATGGTCTCGGGGCCCGCGGCGGCGGATGCGATTGGCCGCGCGCGGCGCATGCCGTCATTGCGTATCGGCCTGCACGTGGTGCTGGTGGAAGGCCGGCCGGTGCTTCCTGCCTTTGCCGTAACTCATCTGGTGGATGGCAACGGCGTGTTTCGTTCCGATATGGCGGCCCTCGGCGCCGTCCTGTGCTTCAGCCGGCAGGCGCGCCGCCAACTCGCCGCCGAAATCACCGCACAGTTCGAGGCTTTTCGCGACACCGGCCTCACCCTCGATCATTGCAACGCGCACAAGCATTTCCATCTGCATCCGGTGGTCGGAGGGTTGATCGCCGCGATCGGCGCTCGCTTCGGCCTGCGCGCGGCCCGCGTACCCCTCGAGTCCGTGCAGGTGCTGCGAAAGATCGAGCCACGGACCCCCTGGGTGCCGGCGCTGCTCACGGCGCCCTTTGCGCTGCTGTTACGCAAGCGCCTGCGCGCCGCCGGCCTGCTCACCCCCGACCGCGTCTTCGGACTTCAATGGTCCGGACGCATGACCCGGGACCGTCTGGCAGGTCTGATCCGTAACCTGCCGCACGGCCTCAGCGAGATCTATCTTCATCCCGCCACTGGCCCGTTCGCCGGGGCCGCCGCTGATTATCACTATCGCGAAGAGCTCGAGGCGCTCAGGGCTCCTGAGGTCATCGCGGCGAGCCGCGATGCCTCACTACGGCTGGGCGGATTCGGCGATTTCCTCCCCTCCGCGACGGTGCGCGCGTCTCAGGGCGCGATGCCCAACCGGAGCCCGCTGCCGTGAATCCGCCCGTCTCGGCGATCTCCGATTCCGCCGGTGCGCGCGAGGCCTTCCCCGAGGGGCCCATTCGCTTCGGCAGCGACGCGCACAAGACCCTCTTCTGCCGGACGCTCCTGGACACGTTCAATCCCTACAAACCGGCGGTCATCGATTGGCCCACGCTCGATACGCAGGCCCGCGATCGTCTCGTGAGCCTGCCCATCTGGGACATCGCCGTGCAGACCGAGGGACGAGCCCGGCTCAATGTCGCCTCCTATGCCGTGGTCACCTCTGATCCCCTGTTGCGCAAAGCGATCGAGCTCAACGCCTTCGAGGAGGGCCGCCACAAACACGTGCTCTCCAATCTGGTCGCGGCCTACGGCATCGCGCTTGCGCCCGAGCCGCAATACGTCGTACAGGGCGACCCGGAATGGGCCTTCATGGTGACCGGCTATAGCGAGTGCATCGACAGCTTCTTCGCCTTCGGCCTGTTCGAATCGGCCAAGCGCTCCGGATTCTTTCCGCACGCGCTCGTCGACACGTTCGAGCCCGTCATCCAGGAGGAAGCCCGTCACATCCTTTTCTTCGTCAACTGGGCTGCGTGGCATCGCCGTACCATGCCGCTATGGCGGCGACCGTTCTTCGAGCTGAAAGTGTTGGCCGTCTGGCTCTTTCTCATCTGGGAACGCATCGGCATCGCCCGCGATGTAGGAAGCGGTGCACAGGACAACAATTTCACCATGACCGGGGCGAAGTCGCTCGGCGATGACATCGACGTCGCCCAGCTGATCGACATCTGCCTGGCCGAAAACAGCCGGCGCATGAGCCCCTACGATCGCCGCTTGCTGCGACCCTTCGCCGTTCCGGCCCTGGCGAGATTGATACGCCGTTTCATGCGAACCTAGGGCACAGCGTCGCGCGCGTATCGCTTCCGTCGCATGAAATTGCGCATCCTCATCATCGCTGCCTTGGGACTCGCTCTCGCCCTCTACCTCGTAACGCATGTCGGCATGGGGGCGGTACTCTCGGCGGCCGTCACGGTCGGATGGAGCGGTTTCGCGATCCTGTGCCTCTATGCCCTGGGACTGTTCCTCATCCTCGGAACCGCCTGGTACGTCCTGCCGCCGGACCCGTCTGCGACGGGACTGTGGGTGTTCGTCTGGGCGCGAATGGTTCGGGATGCGGCCGCGGAAGTGCTGCCGTTTTCCCAGCTGGGCGGAATCGTGCTGGGCGCGCGCGCGGCGATCCTGCACGGCGTTGCGGCACCTCTCGCCTTTGCCTCGACGATCGTCGATGTCACCACCGAGATGATGGCGCAGATCGCCTATATCGTGCTCGGCGTCCTGCTCTTGAGCGCACGCGCCCCGCGATCCTCCGTGGCAGTGTCGCTCACGACGGTCTTCGTGATCGGCCTGGTACTTGCCGCGCTTGCCGCCGGACTGTTCATCGTTTTGCAGCGCTACGGCCACAGGGTTACCGGAAAACTCGTGGCGCGTCTGATGCCTGGCGCTGTCGCGCCCACCGCGGCGGTGGCCGCCAGGCTCGATGCGATCTATCGTGCCCCGGCACGCGTCGGCCTTTCCGCTGCGCTGCATCTTGCCGGATGGATCGCAAGTGCGGTCGGGGCATGGATCGCCTTTCGCCTGATCGGGGCGCAAGTCGACCTCGCAGCGGTGATGGCAGTCGAAAGTCTCGTCTACGCGACACGCAGTGCCGCAGCTTTCATCCCCAATGCGCTGGGGGTGCAGGAAGCCGCTTACACGATTCTCGCGCCGCTGTTCGGTGTCGGCGCGGAATTCGGGCTTGCCGTGTCGCTGTTGAAAAGGGCGCGCGACATCGCGGTCGGAGTGCCGATATTACTGATCTGGCAGGCCGTGGAAGGCCGGCGCGCGATCGCAGCAAGACCCGGCGCAGTCAGTGACTCGGATTGAGCACACCGTTGGGGATCGCTCGCGCACGAATCCGGTGGCGGCCGATCGCGGCGGTGGCTGCCATCGCCACGCTTTTCACCGCGATGCAGGGATTGAGTTATCCACTGCTGGCCGTGGTTCTGGACCGCCGCGGAGCAGCGGCGGCCTTCATCGGCCTGAACACGGCGATGATGCCGCTGGGTATGATCCTGGCGGCTCCGTTCGCAGCCCCACTCATGCAGCGGCTCGGCGCACGGGCGCTGGCTGCAATCAGCATTTCGGGCGCAGTTGCGGGTCTCATGCTGATCGGCGCGACCTCCAATCCCTGGGCGTGGATGCCCCTGCGCCTGCTGCTCGGCTTCTGGCTCGCCTGTTTGTTTGTCGTCAGCGACACGTGGATGATTGAACTTGCAACCGAGCACGCCCGCGGCCGGGTCCTCGGCTTGTACTCGATGCTGCAATCGGTGGGATTCGCTGTCGGGCCGGCATTGCTACTGCTGGTGGGCACCCAGGGGTGGGCGCCGTTCCTGGCCGGCGCCGCCTGCGGACTGCTGTCATTGGTACCTCTCCTCAGCGTCCGCGGTGAGGTACCGCGAAAGGCAGTCGAAGGCGACTCTGGCGTGTCGACCCTGGCCTTCGTGTCGGCAGCGCCGATCCTGTTGGCCGGTATAGCGGCGGCGGCATTGGCGGATCAGGTGACGATGTCGCTGCTGCCGATTTTCACCCTGCGTCACGGACTCGACGTGAATGCCAGCAACTTCACTCTCATCGTCATGATCGCCGGCACCGTAGGATTCCAGCTACCCGTCGGTTGGCTGGCGGACCACATGCCCGGACGAGCCTTGTACCTCACCTGTGCTGTCTGGACCGCAGTGACCGCCGCGCTCCTGCCCGTTGCGGTGCGCGCGCCACTCTATTTATGGCTGCTGGTCTTCCTTTGGGGTGGCGGCTACTTTGCCATCTACACCTTGAGTCTCGTGCGTCTGGGCGAGCGCTTCAAGGGATCGGCTCTGGCAACCGGAAACGCTGCGTTCGCCGCGATGTGGGGTCTGGGGGGCCTCGTGGGCACCCCGTTGGCCGGCGGCGCCATGCAGCTGTGGGGGCCGATCGGTCTTCCCATTACGGTTGCGGGGATTTTTGCGCTGCTCGCTGCGGCCATCATGCTCAGCTCCAAATGGTAGGGCCCCCTCTGCAGCGCTGCGCGTCACCCTGCACGCTTCAGCACAGTGCGCTGCCGTCCGGCACCGTGCGGTCAGGCCTCGACAGCACGATGGCACCATCCTCGCGCGCAAATCCGGTGATCAGGATCTCGGACTTGAATCCGGCAACCCGTTTCGACCCAAGTCCGGTGGCGCAGAGCACCTGCCGTCCGATGAGCTCCTCCGGGCTGTAGAGCGCCGTGATCTGTGCGCTCGACTGTCTGATGCCAAAAGGCCCGAAATCAACCCAGACTTTGTAGGCAGCCTTGCGAGCTTCCGGAAACCGCTCCACCTTGCGGATGGTTCCAGCTCGCAGCCCGACCCGCTGGAACTCCTCCCAGGTCGCGGTTGGCGTCTCTTCTGCCATGGCTCATCGCTCCTGATCGGGATCGGTCAGTGTGTCTCGGCCCATGCCGGAAAGGCGCGCAGTGCGTCCACATAGTTGTGGATGACGTCAGTATGCGCGTCCTGCTGCCAGCCGCCAGGGAGCGCTCGCTTGAACAAATCGCGCGGACGGCCCGCATCGTCGATGGAGTAGAGCGTGAAATTGAGCGCCTGGCGTGCCTCGCCAGCCAACTCCGCGGAGCCGACGACTTTCGCGTACAAAGCAAGGACGGCGCCGTAGGTAGAGTTCACGCCACCCCAGGCCTCGCGATCCTCATCCTGCTCATGACACACCCGCACGCCGAATTCCAGGTGCGTGAAGGTTCTGCGAACGAAGTGCATCAGCGTACCGGCATCGGTGCGCCAGTGCGGCTCGAGCACCGCTCGCCTTTCCAACAGGTAGCGCGCCAGATTCAATGGCGCCCAAGCGGTGCGATTAGAGGTCACATCGTGGTCTTCGAAGAACTGCGCGAACAGCGCGCCATCGGCTGCCGCGCTGGGAATCTGATAGTGCTTGATCCACCTCCACAGGGCCCGCCGCGGTACCGTGAATTCTGCATAGCCGTGCGCCTGCAGCGCGTCGTACAAACGCAGGATATAGGTCATGTTGCCGGACACCGGCCCGCGACCCGCAGCGGTGCGATAGTCGGCGCGAAACGGCCAGGGAGAATGGGAGCCGTCGCCCGGCTGCTGATTGGCGGCCAGAACGCGGGCGTTCTGCAGTCCCTGCTCCAGATACTTGCGCTCGCCGCTGGCCTCGAACAGCAGCACCAGCGCATAACCGGCAATGCCACCCTTGTCCGGCTCGATCTCGTAGGGATGATCGCCCTGTGAGCCGGCATCGGCAGCCAGCGGAAACTGTCCACGGGTGCCGGTGGAACGAGTGAAGCGCGGATACCTGCCCAACGCGGGTGTGAGTGCCTCCCGCACCAGGTAGTCACCCATCGCGCGCGCCGTGTCGAGGTAGATGGCATCGCGTCGGTCGCGCAGCCCGTAGAGTTTCAAATACGAGAGGATGCCCATGCCATTCTGCATCGCCGGGATCGTGTCGCGGCGATCGGGCACGAGCGACCAGTCAGCCTCCAGAAAGGTTTCAGTGACGAAACGGGGGTAGCCATGGTCGGACGGGCACTGTTGGTAGAAGAGCATTTCGCGCTCCAGCGCGGTCATCCACGAGATCCATGGCAGTAGATGACCAGCGGCGTCGAAGTGAGCCACATGGCCGGCAATCACAGCCCGCTCTTCGGTCTGCGCCTGGCTTACAGGGGAAAATGCCAGCGTTGCGGCCAACAGCGCCCAGCACTGCCAACTAAGCCGGTGGGCGCACCAGATCACGCACGTTCTCGCAGGCGCGCAGCCGGTTTCTCATGCAAATCGTTGATTATATTGGCGTCCCCAAGGGGATTCGAACCCCTGTTACCGCCGTGAAAGGGCGATGTCCTGGGCCTCTAGACGATGGGGACGCAGATTGGACCTGCCGAGCGGGGCGCGGAAGATTACACGGCTCGCGCCTGATGAACAACGTGTGGGGCGAGCCTGCGGCAGCCGCCCGCCGCGGTCCTGACGATCCCGCGGCAGGCAGCTCGACTCTCAGGATTTATCAGAACTTATATGTCGCCCTGGCGTTCCAGAACGCACCCGGCAGATCGTAGGTGCCGGCGTCGTAGCCGTTCAGCGTGCAGGTGAAGCAGATCGGCGGGTTGGTGCCGAAGAGATTGTTCACGCCGGCCTCGACCTTGAGTCCGGTCAGGCGAAACGCGTCCGCCCATGAAACCTGCACATCGTGATAGACAATCGAGTGCAGGCTGTGCATATCAGTCGCCCCGGCACCACAACCCGGCACCGGGGTTATGGCGGCATTGCTGCACGCCTCGCTCACGGCAGACAAGAAGCGCAGGTTCCAGTTCACATCAACGCCAGCGGCTCCCCAGCCGAGCTGCGCGTTGGCGCGCCAACGCGGGATCGCGCTGTTCCGGACTTCGATGCCGACCTGGCGCTGGTCGATGAGGCCGAGCTTATCCTCCGCCTTGTAGTCGTTGACACGCGTCGCCTGCAATGCGGCCGACAGGTGGCCGAAGCTCAGCGGCTCGGACAGCCAGGTTGCCTTCAGGTCCACGCCGTTGGTGGTGATCTGAGCAAGATTTTGCAGAAAGTTCTTCGGCGGTCTGAGGTCGCCGCTCGCTATGCGCGAAAATGGAGCGCACAACGTGGGATCCGTGCCGCCCGCCGCGATACACGCGTTCAGCAGCGCCTGGATATCCTCCGATTGGATTGCGCCCTTGACCTTGTGATTGTAATAGGTGACCTCGAAATTCATGTGATCGGTCGCGGCATGACCCGCCATCCAGCCCGCGCGGTACACGATGCCAACCGTGTAGCTGTCGGATTTTTCAGGTTGCAGGTTGGGGTTACCGCCCGTAAAGGTGGTGATCTGGGTGTTGGCCTGCTGGAACCCGGGCTTGACACCCTGTGCCACACAGCCCGCCGGTAGTGGGTTCACCCCTCCGGTCGGACCGCAGGGATCCACCAGCGTGGCCCCGAATTGCGTGAGTCCGTACAGCTCGCCCAGATTCGGGGCCCGGAAGCCGGTCGAATAAGTGCCGCGCACGGCAAGGTCTTCGAGCGGCTGCCACCGCAACCCGCCCTTGTAGGTGGTCGTGTTGCCGAAGGTCGAATAATCCGAATAACGCACCGCCGCGCTCGCACCCAGGCTCTTGAGCAGCGGCAGACTCAGCTCGGTATACACCTCGTTTACGTGATAGCTCGCCGAGACAGGAAACGCCAGTGAGTCCTGGGACTCGCCGATCTCGCGCAGAGGATCGGGGTTGAACACGCCGTCGTACAGGCGGTGCTCGGCACCGAGTGCGAGGCCGGCGGCACGATCCTGGATGTGGAAGATCGTGCCGGTGATGTTGGCCGACACGAGTTTGAGCTTCTGGTCACTGGAGTCGAGCTGCGGCGCCAGAATGTAATTCAGCATCGCCTGGGTCAGTGGCCGTCCCTGACCACCGAAGAGATCGAGCGGCGTGCATCCCGGCACCGCGGCGCAGACGGCGGGATCGCCGAGTGCAATGCCGATCTTCGCGACGTTATAGCCGCCGATGAACTTCTGGCTCGCCTTGTTCTCCGTGTCGACGAAGCTGATGTCCCACGTGAGCCCATCGAGGAGGTGCAGCGTGCCCTTCACACCGGCGCTGAAGTACCAGGTGTCGACATCCTGGTCAAAGATGCGCGGCCCGCCCTCGAGGGGACGGCGTGTGATACCGAGGAAGTTGGCGACGCCGCTACCGCATGTAGGCGATGCCACCGCGCACAGATCGATACCGAACGGGTTGAAGGGGTTGAGATGGGAGACACTGATGCTGTCTGCGATGCCGCCGGTGCCGGCGACAGGGCCGACGAAAATCGGTTCCGGAGCTGCCTGGTTGGTGGAAGTGCGAGTGTTGAACAGGCCCTTCGCATACAGCTGGATGTCGTCGGTGGCGTCGTAGCTCAGGCTCGTAAAGAGCGCCTTGCGCTGCGACGGCGTCAGCAGCAGGTTCAAAGGGGCGAAGTTGAAGCGGTCCGCGTTGGTGAAATGATGGTAGGTACCGCCATTCGGATTGTTGGGATCCCACGCCGGAGTCGTGGTGCCATTGTTCAGCGTCACACTGTAGAAATTGTCCGGGCACGATCCGGTGTTCGGAGCCGCCACGGAGGGATCGCAGAATCTGAAACGCCCCTGCGGCGTCCCGGAGCTGCCCGCGTCCAACCCCGCGAGCGGCTCAGGGAAGGCCGACTGCCACCACTTGGACGAGCTGATGGTTTCCTGGTTGTAAAAGCTCGCTACAAAGAGCCCTGCGAACTTGCCGCTCGAGCCACCGGCGGTGAGGCTCGCCTCAGTCGTGCGGCCGCCCTTGCTGAACTCGCCGGTGTAGCCGCTGACCTCGACGCCGTCGAGCTTCTTGCGGGTGATGATGTTCACCACGCCGGCAATGGCATCGGAGCCGTAAATCGACGAAGCGCCGTCCTCGAGCACCTCGATGTGATCGATAATGGACAGCGGAATGGTGTTGAGATCGGCGCTGCCGCTGATACCGGACGCCGATGATTCATTCACCCAGCGCAGCCCGTCCACCATCACCAGAGTGCGCTTGGAGTCGAGGTTGCGCAGATCGACCTGAGAGGAGCCCGCGCCGATGCCGCCGCCATCCGGCGGATAACCGAAGTTGCCGGAAGAGTTGAATTTCGCATTCAGCGCCGAGCCACCGGTGGTCAGCTGCTGCAGCAGATCGCCGACGCTTGCCAGTCCCGTCTTCTCGATCTGATCCGCGCTGATGACCGAAAGGGGCTGCGTGGATTGCGCGACACTCTGGAGGATGCGCGAACCGGTGACGACGACCTCCTGGACTGTCGGCGGCCCCGCCGCGGGCGCCTGTTGCGCGAGCACCGGCGCCGCCGCACAGCACGCCGCGAGTGCTCCCTGAACCGCCAGCCTGATCTGATTCGAACGGCCCGATGAACCTGATCGCATGGATGATCTCCCCTTAGATTTGTCTTCTCGGCGCTAACCCGCAGCGCGACGACTCATTGGCCGTGGCGCTTCGCGGTGCTGTCCTCGGGAACAATGCGCCAAGCTTGGTTAGCTTTACTTAAAGTCAGCGTAGCACCAGGGGAACACGGCAGGCAAATGCTGTATCAATTACGCCGCAGAGCGAGCCGCCTTTGGCCGCAGCAGCCAGCCCATTTGTTGTAAATCGTCAACAGTAAGTCGTGCGAGTCGCCGCACCGAGCATGCGGCTCGGCGCAAGCCTCAGCGTGAGCCTGCCGGGTTGTGGGCTTTTGAATGGCGAAAAACAGGGGGTGGTGGAGCCAGGCGGGATCGAACCGCCGACCTCTTGCATGCCATGCAAGCGCTCTCCCAGCTGAGCTATGGCCCCACGCGAAGCGGCGGCAACCTACGCACGGCCCTGGGCATTGTCAAGCGTCACGGGTCCGGGGGCACGAGTCCCGTCGCAGTGCAGCGGCGCGCGCTTGCTTTGCAGAGCGGCCTCCCGGGCTAGAATCGCAACGCACAAGCCTGAACATTGCGGGGTTCTCTGAGCAACGCCAGTACCGTGGCCCCGGACCACGCCACTATCCTGCGGACGATCCAGGCGTCCAAGGCTGCGCTCGCCGCCGGCCGCGGCCGGGAGGCCGATGAGCTGCTCGCGCGCGTGGCGCAGCTCGCGCCTGAGCACCCGGCGGTGTTGAACGAGCTGGGCCTGCGCATGATGCAGCGTGGCGAGCCCATCAAGGCGCGGGAATTGTTCCAGCGTGCGACCCTGGCCGACCCGAACCACCCGGCGCTGTGGTCCAACCTGGCCTCGAGCCTGCACGCGCTGCGCCTGCCGCAGGAGGAGATGGAGGCGATCGGGCGGGCGCTCGCGCTCGAGCCCCAGCATCTCACGGCGATCCTGCAGAAGGGTACCCTGGTCGAGGATCAAGGCGATGCGCGCAACGCGGCGCGGATCTATCGCCACGCCCTGGCGATCGTGCCACCTGAGGTGACGCCGCCGGAAATGGTGAGGGCAGCGCTGGAGCGCGCACGCGCCGCGGTGCGCCGCGATGATGCCGCGCTGGCCGGCGCGCTCGAGGAGCGGCTCGCCGCCATCCGCGCGCAGCGCGGTCGCGGCCCGTACCGGCGCGTCGACAAGTGCATTGATCTCTTGACCGGCAAGCGCAGCCGTTACGCACCGCAGCCGACGTTCCTGTACTTTCCAGACCTGCCGACGCCGGAGTACATCGAGGGTGTGGAATTCCCCTGGCTGGGTGCGATCGAGGCCGCAACGGATGAAATCCGCGGCGAACTCACCACGGTGCTGAGCGCTGACCAGGCCGGGCTTGAGCCCTACGTGGCCTATCCCGAAGGCGTGCCTCTGCAGCAATGGCGGGAGCTCAACAAGTCGCGCCGCTGGAGCGCGTACTTCCTGTGGAACGAAGGCGTGGCGCAACCGGAGCATCTGGCGCGCTGTCCACGCACCGCGCAAATGCTGCAAAGCGCACCTCAATGCGACGTGGCCGGGCACGGCCCGAACGCGTTCTTTTCGATTCTCGAGGCGCGCACGCGCATACCGGCGCACACCGGTGTCACGAACGCACGAGTGACGGTGCACCTGCCTCTGATCGTGCCTCCAGACTGCGGCTTTCGCGTGGGCAGCGAGACGCGCGAGTGGATCCCCGGTAAGGCGTGGGTGTTCGACGACACCTTCGAGCACGAAGCCTGGAACGGCTCCGACACGCCGCGTGCGCTGCTGATCTTCGATATCTGGAACCCTTACCTGAGCGAAGACGAGCGCGAGCTGGTGCGCGCCGCGATCGAAACCGTGGGCAGCTACTACCACGGGACGGCGGGGTCCCTCGGGTAAACCTCGCTCGTACGAGCGCTCGGACTAGCCGTCGCGGCGGTCAGGGTCGTTTTCCGACCTGGTCGGGAGAGCGAGCGGGCGGCGTCATTCAAGCGGGAGCGCGCGGTGATCTGGCCAGCACCGCGTCCAGGCGTGCGAGCGCGCGCTCGCGCCCGAGTAACGCCAGCGTCGCATCGATCGGCGGCGACACCGCTGTGCCGGTCACCGCGACGCGCACCGGTTGCGCGATCTTGCCGAGCCCGCTGTTCAGCTGGGTCGCCAGCTCATTCAGCGCGGCGTGAATCGTCGCGGCGCTCCACTCAGGCAGGCCGGCGAGCCGCTCGCGGACCTTCGCCACCGCGTGCAGTGCATCGCTGCCGAGATGCTTGGCGGCTGCTTTCGGATCCACCTCAATGCTATCGACAAAGAAGAAGCGGCTGTTCTGGGCCATCTCCTTCAGGGTCTTGGTGCGCTCGCGCTGCGCGAGGATCACGCCCTCGAGCAGGCGCTGATCGCTGCTGTCCAACCCCAGGCGGCGCAGCTGCGCACGCAGGTGCGGCACGAGCGTCGCGGGTTCCGCGCGCACCATGTGCTGCTGATTCAGCCACAACAGCTTCTCAGGGTTGAAGGCCGATGCCGCCTTGTTGACGTCATGGATGTCGAACGCGGCGATCATCTCGGCGCGTGTGAACACCTCCTGGTCGCCGTGCGACCAGCCCAGGCGCACCAGATAATTGAGGAGTGCGTCCGGCAGAAAGCCGTCCTCCTGGTACTGCAACACGCTTACCGCGCCGTGACGCTTGGAGAGCTTGGCACCGTCTGGTCCCAGGATCATGGGCACGTGCGCGTACTGCGGTACGCTCGCGCCGAGCGCCTCCAACATGTTCATCTGCCGCGGAGTGTTGTTCAGGTGATCATCGCCGCGTATGACATGCGTGACTCCCATGTCCATGTCATCGACCACCACGCAGAAGTTGTAGGTCGGCGTGCCGTCCGAGCGCGCGATGATCAGGTCATCGAGCTCGGTGTTCTGGAACGTCACCGGCCCGTGCACCAGGTCCTGCACCACGACCGCGCCGGCGAGCGGGTTACGAAAGCGCACCACCGGATCGACGCCCGGGCGCGGCGCGCTGTGATCGCGGCAGATCCCGGTGTAACGCGGCTTCTCCTTGCGGGCGATCTGCTGCTCGCGCAGCGCATCCAGCTCCTGCTTGGTGCAGTAGCAGTGATACGCCGTGCCCGCCCGCAGCATACCGGCGATCACCTCGCGGTAGCGGTCGAAGCGCTGGCTCTGATAGTACGGACCCTCGTCCGCATCGAGCCCGAGCCAGGCCATGCCCTCGAGAATCACCCGCACCGCCTCCTCGGTGGAGCGCTCCCGGTCGGTGTCCTCGACGCGCAAAATGAACTTGCCACCCGTGCGCCGCGCGTACAGCCAGCTGAACAGCGCCGTGCGTGCGCCGCCGACGTGCAACAGCCCGGTGGGACTGGGCGCAAAGCGCGTGACGACTGTCATGGGGACGTGCCGACCTGTCCGTACTCGTGAGGGCGCGCATGTTACCAAGGGCCGCAGCGCTACGCCTCGCCCGTGTGCCCGCCCGGTTCACGCGGGTGCACGTTCATGATTTGCCTTGGCCCCGGGCCGCCTATAGACTTCCCGTCCCTCAAAATGGGCGGTTAGCTCAGCGGTAGAGCACTGCTTTCACACGGCAGGGGCCACTGGTTCGATCCCAGTACCGCCCACCATTCAGAA
>DATGVL010000047.1:0-2788 GCA_035300445.1 Steroidobacteraceae bacterium | reverse complement strand
CGGCGAGGGATGGCAGTTCGAGCCCAAGTGGGACGGCTTTCGAACGCTGGTGTTTCGCGACGGCGACGAGATCCTACTGCAGAGCCGCGACGAGAAGACCATGAACCGATACTTCCCGGAGCTCATCGCCCCACTGGCCGCCACGCTATCCGAACGCTGCGTCATCGACGGCGAGATCGTGATCGTCGGGGGCGGCGGGCTCGACTTCGAGGCCCTGCTCTTGCGCATCCATCCCGCCGCGTCGCGGGTGAAGTTGCTCTCCGCGCAGGCGCCGGCCTCGTTCGTGGCCTGGGATCTGCTCGCGCTGGGCGACGATGACCTGCGCAACGCGCCGCTCGCCGTGCGGCGCGAACGGCTCGAGCACGTGCTGGCCGGCGCGGCGCCGCCGGTACACCTCTCACCGGCTACGCGCGATCGAGCGCTTGCGGCGGACTGGTTCCGCCGCTTCGAGGGCGCCGGGCTCGATGGTGTCATGGCAAAGCGTCTCGACGCGCCCTATCGCGCCGGGGAGCGCACGATGATCAAGGTGAAGCACGAGCGCACGGCTGATTGCGTGGTCGCCGGCTTCCGCTGGTACAAGAAGGGCGCCGGCGCGATGATCGGCTCGCTCCTGCTCGGCCTGTACGACGACGATCACACGCTCCACCATGTCGGGGTCGCCGCGGCGTTCACGGCCACGGTGCGCAAGCAGCTCGTCGTCGAGCTGACACCGCTGCGCGCGGACGCGCTCGAAGACCATCCATGGCGGGATTGGGCCGTGGCACGGGAGGAAGCCAGCGCGAAGGGACAGCGGCGGCCCGGTGCGACCAGCCGGTGGACCCGCGGGAAAGATCTGAGCTGGGAGCCGCTTCGACCGGAGCGCGTCTGTGAGGTCGCGTACGACCACATGCAGGGGGCTCGGTTCCGACATGCCGCGAAGTTCCTGCGCTGGCGTCCAGACAAGCGCCCGCAGGACTGCCGCTACGATCAGCTGGAAGTCACCCCCGCCTACGAGCTGGACCGCGTTTTCGGCGCGCGCGACGGTAGTCAGCCGTGCGGCGCCGCGGGCCAGGGATCATAGTCAGGTTCGGGTGGATCTTCTGGCGGGCGCTCGCCCTCGGGAACGTTGCGCAGATTGATCCGGATGCGAGTCCAGTTGGTTGATCGGCCGCGCATCGAGTCGACGAGGACATCGTCCACGTGCAGCCGCGCCGCCGCTTCCGGATACCGGACCTTCCACCGTTCGAGGCCGGCGAGCGCGTCCGCCTTACGCGCCGCCTTGGCGATGGTGATGAGTGGCTGGGTGGACCTACGGTGGCCGCGGCGTTCAGTGCTGGGGCCCGAGGCCTTCCGTCGTGATGGCGCGACGCGCGGCGGCTCGTCACGTTGCTTCTTATAGTGCGGCGGCCACGGCGCGTCTCCGAGGCCTGCAGCCTCTTGCGATGCAGACAGCTCGAGGAGTGCGTCGAGGGATTCCGCCGCGCTGTCGATGCCGGCCGACGCGTCGCCGCGTTCCGCAAACCGCGCCGGCGCGGTGACCAGCGTGAATGCCGCAGGATCGCAGTCGGCCACCTCGTCCCACTCTAGAGGCATCGACACGCGCGCGTCGGGCGTGGGCCGCACCGACCAGGCCGAGGCTACGGTCCGGTCCTTGGCGTTCTGGTTGTAGTCGAGGAAGACCCCACGGCGTTCCTCCTTCCACCATTTGCTGCTCGCGAGGTCGGGCGCGCGCCGTTCCACCTCACGCGCGAGGGCCAGCGCCGCGCGTCGCACCTGCTCGAAACTCCAGCGCCGCTGGATACGCACGTTGACGTGCATACCGCGCGAGCCCGAGGTCTTGGGCCAGCCGCGCAGCCCCTGCTCGTCGAGAACGTCGTGCACGAGCAGCGTCACCCGCCGCACAAAGTCCCAGCTCACGCCCGGGCCGGGGTCGAGATCGACGCGCAACTCGTCGGGATGCTCGAGGTCGTCGGCGCGCACCGGGTGCGGATTCAAGTCGATGCACCCGAGGTTCACCATCCACAGAAGCTGCGCCGCGTCGCGCACGACAATCTCTCGCGCCGTCCGCCCCGACGGAAAGCGCAGCTCCACCGTCTCGATCCACTCGGGGCGCTGCTCGGGGGCCCGCTTCTGGAAGAACGGCTCACCCCCGGCGCCATCGACATAGCGTTTGAGCACGATCGGCCGCCCCGCGATGCCACGCAGTGCGCCCTCCGCGACCGCCGCATAGTATCTCACCAGGTGAAGCTTGGTGTGGCCGGCTTGCGGAAAGAATGGCTTGTCGGGATTCGTGATCACGACCTCTCGGCCACCGAGCTCCAAGACGACTTGGCGCGCCTTCCGCATAGGGACCTTTTGCCAGTCTGACTTTCGCAGTGCAAGTCCGTGAGAAAGATGCGATGCCCTTATCTTGTCCGGCGGACGCTGCGCCAATGCCCCTTCGGGACCAACAGCCAGCGCGGTCACAATCCCGATCAAACACGCCGCCTCATTCGATGACCTCGTCGGCGCGGGCAAGCCCCCAGGTCCTCCAGAGCAGGTGTCCTCCGCCATATCACCGGCAGCTTGCGACGGTCAGCGCCCTCAGGTCGGCGCCGCTTCATGAGGGCCGCTTTGGGTCAGGCTGTCCCCATGGTGGCGATATGGCCACCGGCCGCTATCGTTAAGGGTATCGTTAAGGGTTTTCGGACGCCTGCCGGTCACTGGCGTGGGGGATGCACGGAGGCAGGCGTCCGAAAAGCCTCGAGGGAGGAAACCGCGGGGGGAGTTCGCACCGACGCTGGTGTCGATCTATGGGGAATTTGCCGCC
>DATGVL010000046.1:0-3642 GCA_035300445.1 Steroidobacteraceae bacterium | reverse complement strand
TGTTGGCGCTGAAAGCGGCGGCGGCGGCGGGGTCGTGCGCCAGGAAGGCGGCACGCACCTCGCCCCCCACCTCGAAGTGTGCCGGACCGATCGCAGGGCCCAGCCAGGCGATGAGCCCCGCCGGCGCGACGGCGAGCCTCGCCACCGTCGCTTCCAACACCCCGGCGGCCAGCCCGCGCCAGCCGGCGTGCGCCGCCGCCACCGCGCGACCGTCGCGCGCGGCGAACAGCACCGGCATGCAGTCCGCCACCTGCATGACGCACACGTTCCCGGCGCGCCGCGCGATGGCGGCATCCGCCGTCGGGGGCGTGGCGGACACCTGCCCCGACCCCATATCGAGATCGGCAACCTCGATGCCGTGCGCCTGCTCGAGCCACAGTGGCTCGGCCGGCAAGCGCAGCTGCGTACGCACGCGCCGCCGGTTCTGCGTGACCGCCGCGTCCGTATCCCCCACGTGCGCGCCGAGGTTCAGCGAGTCAAAGGGCGCCGCGCTCACGCCTCCCATGCGCAGAGTAAACGCGGCGCGCACTGCCGGCGGCGCCGGCCAGTCCGGCGAGATGCTCTCCACGGGCGCATCGCCTGGTGCCGTGCTCACGAGCCATCCGCCTCGAGCGCCGCGAGCAGGCGCTGCATGTCCTCGGGCAACGGCGCTTCCCATGCGAGCTCGCGCCCGGTCAGCGGATGCTCAAGCCTCAGGCGCGCGGCGTGCAGCGCCTGGCGCCGGAATGCATGAAGCTCGGCGGCGAGCGCCGGCGTGCAGCCTGCGGGAACGCGGCGGCGCCCGGCATACAGCGGATCACCCACGACCGGGAAGCCAATGTGAGCCAGGTGCACCCGGATCTGGTGGGTGCGGCCGGTCTCCAGCTCGACGCGCACCAGCGTGTGTGCCCGAAAGCGCTTGGCGATGCGATAGCGGGTGACCGCGGGGCGGCCGTCCGCGCGCACCGCCATGCGCGTGCGCTGGGTGCGGTGCCGGCCGATGGGCTCGGCGATCGTGCCCCCACCGGTCATCACCCCGGTAGACAGCGCCAGATACTCGCGCCCGATCCTGCGCGCCGCCATCGCGGCGATGAGGGCGGTGTGCGCTTCGGGCGTGCGCGCCACGACCAAGAGGCCGCTCGTATCCTTGTCGAGCCGGTGCACCAGGCCGGCGCGCGGCAGCAAGGCGAGTTGCGGATCGAGCGCCAGGAGCGCGTTCTGCAGAGTATGGCGCGCATTGCCCGCCCCGGGATGCACTACCAGTCCCGGGGGCTTGTTGATGATGAGGAGCGCGCGATCCTGGAAGGTGACGGCGAGCGGAATCGCCTCGGGGGCCGCCGCGGTCTGGGTGGCAAGCCGCGCCTCGATGCGCACCTGCTCGCCGCCGAGTACCTTGTCCTTGGCGCGCAGTGGCCGGCCCTCGACCTGCACCGCCCCGGACTCGATCCAGGCCTGCAGAAGGGCGCGCGAATACTGCGGCAGCGCGCGGGCCAGCGCCCGATCGAAGCGCAGGCCGGCGGCTTGCGCCGGCAGGCGCAGCGCATGCGAGCGGAACTCCGCCGGCGGCTGCACGGTCGGAAGTGCGGGATTCGCTATACTCGGCGCACTCAAGCGGCGCGAAGCCACAGAAAGGCCCCTTCCAGATGTTCTTGCCCGGTCCGGTACGCGGCAGCGTGATCGCCTTGTGTATCGTCGTACTCGCCGTCGCCGGCTGCCGCACGCACCGCGAGCGCGATGAGAAGAAGCAGACCCCCGACGTGCTCTACAAGCGCGCCCGGCACAGCCTCGATTCGAACGACTTCAACGCCGCCATCAAGGCCTACGAGCAGCTGACGGCGCGCTTTCCGTTCGCCGACGAGACGCGCCAGTCGCGGCTCGATCTCATCTACGCATATTACCGCGCCGGGGAAGGCGAGTCCGCGACCGACGCGGCCGAGACCTTCATCCGCGAGAATCCCACCCATCCGCGCGTGGACTACGCCTGGTACGTGAAGGGACTGGTGGACTTCGAGCGCACGCCGAACATGATCGAGCATCTGTTCCGCGCCGACCTCACGCAACGCCCGCCCAGCACGGCGCGCAAGGCGTTCACCGCCTTCAAGACCGTGGTCGAGCAGTACCCCAAGAGCGAGTACGCGCACGACTCGCTGCAGCGCATGATCTATCTGCGCAACCGCCTCGCGAGCTACGAGGTGCACGTCGCGCGCTACTACTTCAAGCGCGGCGCGTACATCGCCGCCGCCCAGCGCGCCAAGGGGACCATCGAGCAGTACGACGGGGCGCCCGCGGTGCGTGAGGCGCTGCAGATCATGATCCAATCCTACGATCGGCTGAACCTGCAGCCACTCGCCGCACAGACCCGCCAGGTGTACGAGGCCAACTACGGGGGCGACGTGCGTCAGTCGCAGGCCGAGATCAAGAAGGCGTGGTGGAGGATCTGGTAGCGGCGCGCCGCCGCACCCTTCATTAGCGGCGGTAGCCGCTGGTGATCGGATAGCGCCAGTCGCGCCCGAAGGCGCGGCGGCTGACGCGTACGCCCGGCGGCGCCTGACGGCGCTTGTATTCGTTGCGCTTCACCAGGTCGAGCACCTTGGCCGTGGTGGCGCGGTCGAAGCCGCGCGCTTCGATCTCATCCACCGACAGGTCCTCTTCGATGAACGCCTCCAGGATCGGGTCGAGCACCTCATACGGGGGCAGCGAATCGGAGTCCTTCTGCCCGGGCCGCAGCTCCGCGGACGGCGCACGCTCGATCACCCGCTGCGGAATCACGCGACCGCGTGAGTTGCGGTAGTTCGCCAGGCGGTACACCAGCAGCTTGCTGCAGTCCTTGATCGGCGCGAAGCCGCCGGCCATATCCCCGTACAGCGTCGCGTAGCCCACCGCCATCTCGCTCTTGTTGCCGGTGGTCAGCAGCATGCGCCCGGTCTTGTTGGAGAGCCCCATCAGCAGCAGCATGCGGCAGCGGGACTGGATGTTCTCCTCGGTGGCGTCCTGAGGCCGACCGGCGAACTCGTCCTTCAGTGTCGCGAGCGTGCTCTCGAACATGCCCTCGATGGATAACACGCTGTATTTCACGCCCAGGAGCCCGGCCTGCTCGCGGGCGTCGGCGAGGCTCATGTCCGAGGTATAGCGCGAGGGCATCATCACCGCCTGCACGCTGTCCCGGCCCAAAGCGTCCACAGCGATCGCGAGCGTCAGGGCGGAATCGATGCCCCCCGACAGACCCACCACCACTCCCGGGAAGCCGTGCTTACCCACATAGTCACGCACCCCAAGGACGAGTGCGCCGTAGACGCTGGCTTCGTCGGAGAGCTCGGGCGCGATCTCCCCCGCCTGCGGCACCACCTCGCCGTGCGCGTCGCGCACGAATTCCGTGACGTAGGTGCCCTCTTCGAACGGCGGCGCCCGCATCAGCACTGGCCCGTGCGCGTCCATGACGAAGGAGTTGCCGTCGAACACCAGCTCGTCCTGTCCGCCCACGAGGTTCACGTAAGCCAGCGGTAACCCGACGTCGCGGGCGCGCTCGCGCGCCATGTCCTCGCGCTCACGCTGCTTGTGGATCTCGTAAGGTGATGCGTTGATGACCAGCAGCAGCTGCGCCCCGTCGGCGCGCGCCAGCTGCGCGGCTTCGGGCCGCCAGATGTCCTCGCACACCAGCAGCCC
>DATGVL010000045.1:0-22281 GCA_035300445.1 Steroidobacteraceae bacterium | reverse complement strand
AGCGTTCCGGGTATAGAGGCTATCTGGGGAAGATGATTCAGTCCCTGCAACAAGCACCAAAATCCGACGTGTTCCCCGTCCTATTCCTCGCACACATGTATGCCGTGCTCAACGACGAAGCTCATACCATGTCCTGCCTCGAACGCGCCTACGACGAGCGCAATCCCTGGCTGCTGAATGTGCAGGTCGACCCCGCAATGGATTCCCTGCGTTCCTCACCTCGTTTCCGCGACTTGGTCCGCCGCATAGGCCTCCCGCTATCGTCGCTCGATAAGAACTGATTTCGCGTTCAGTCGCAGGGCGCGCGAGCCCCGGGGCGTTAGCGGGCGGCGCAAGTGACGGCGCCGACCCTCTACAGCAGCTGCTCGGGGGTGAATTCCCAGCTCGTCCCTCCCCTCTCATCCCGCGCGCAGCGCACCCGCGCGCGCGAGGCGGCGATGAACCAGGTGTGCTGGGAATGGGGCTTGGCGCGGCCGAACACCGCGGGGGCGAGCACCGCTGCGCACGCGGCGTGTTCGGGATCGCGCACGGATTCGTAGCGGATCAGCTGAATGCCCGCCTGGCTCGCCAGGGCGGCGAACGCCTGCGTGCCCTGGTAGCTCACGCGGTGCGTCCACACGGGGCGGTCGCGCACCAACGGCTCAACCGTCAGATCCACGGCCGCCGCCGTGCGCACCGCGGCGCGAAACGCCGTGTGCGGCACGGGCTTCAGATCGGGCGTTGCGGGAGAGTCGAGCAGAAAGCGCAGCCGCCAGTAGCTCTTCTCCGCCAACGCCGTGCGCAATACCTCGGCGCCGTACCAGACTCCGGCCTCCAGCGCCGCACGGAAGCGGGAGCTGACGTGCGGGCGGTAGCGAAACGGTGTGGCGAGAAGATAGTGGAGCCTGCGCGCCTCCGGCGGCAGCGGCGGCTTGCTCTCCTCCAGCACCAGCTCGAGGCTCGCCTGCTCCTCGAGCGAGTCGACCAGCCGCATGGTCGAGGCCGTGTGCTGCGCCTCGACCACGCGCCACAGCTCGTGGCTGTAACGGCGCGCCTCAGATGCGAGCGCGGGCGGCGTCCAGGTAGTCAACCGTGCGCACCAGGCCGGCGGGTTCGCGCATGAGCGCCAGGGGCACCCCGCCCAAGGCATGGTTGTCGCTGCACAGCCAGGCACGCGCGGCGGCATCATCCGAGCCGACGATGGCGTCGAGGGAGCGGAACAGCCGCACGAACAGCGCCGCGAGCTGCCAGGGCTTGGAGCCGGGCTCGAGTGCCTTCCGGCCATGGGCGATGCGCGATAACGTCGCCCCGCTCACGCCGATGACCTGCGCCAGGTCCGCCTGCGCCACGTCCAGGAAGCGCGCCGCGCGCACCGTGGCGCGCGACAGGATGACGCCGGGGAGCGGTGCCTGGCGGGTCTTGACGGCCTGGGTGGTCATTTTCTGTGGAAATATTATCACGTCTTGATTTCCACAGCAAACAAGCTTCTGCCAGCCGGATCGGGGCCCTTCCCGCCCCGGGGCTGCCTGCGGTCGCGCGGCGCCCGAGGGCTCAAGGGGTCAGTGAAAATCCCCCGCCTCCGCAGTCACGATCCCGTCCTTGCCGTTCACTTTGGCTCGCTTCAGGGCGGCCCGGCAGGCCTTGAGCAGTCCCTCGAGCGGCAGTGCGCGCGGCGGCACGAGACTCGCGATCCCGGCGCTCACGGTGACGTAGCGCCCGGCGCCGGCGGTGGGGTGATGCATGAGCAGCTCGCGCACGCGCCGCGACACCACCTGGGCGTAATGGGTGGCCTTGTCCGCGGCCTCGCCCTGGGTCAACACGGCGAAGGTTCCGCCCTCCCAGCGGCCGACGAGATCCCCGCGCCGCCGGTAGGCGGCGCCAACTACGCGCGCGACGCGCCGGATGCAGGCATCGCCCGCCGAGCGGTCGAACTTGTCGTTGTAGGCGCCGAGGTCGTCGACGTCGAACAGGGTGAGGCCGATCTCGTGCGAGTCGCGCTGCGCGAGTACCCAGTCACGCTGCAGTAGCTCCTCGAAGTAGGCGCGTGAGTGCAGGCCGGTGAGGCGGTCTTCCCGCAGCCAGGTTGGCAGCCCGTCGGGGGTGCGCTCCGCGGCCTTGAGGCGCTCGCTGGCGTCGCGGTGGTAGCCGATGAAATGGGTGAGCTGGCCGGCCGGGCTGCGCACCGGCTGCACCACCATCTCGTTCCAGAACAGCGACCCGTCGGGCCGATAGTTGCGCACCAGCACGCGTGCCGGCTCGCCCTTGTCCAGTGCCTCGCGCAGGCGCGTGCGCGCCTCCTGATCGCGGTCCGTGCCCTGCAGCATGCGCAGGTTGGTGCCCAGCAGCGCCGACGCCGGATAGCCGCACATGTCCACGAACGAGGAGTTGACGAACAACACCGGGCAGTCGCGGGCCGCGGCATCGCAGATCACGATGCCTTCGGGTGCGCTCTCAACCACGCGGCGCCAGGCCTCCGCCGACCAGTTGTTCATGTGTCGCGTCCGGCGTCCAGCGTCAGGGCCGGAGCGGCTGCGGCGCGGGCCAGCAACTCGCGCGCGCGCCCCCATTCAGCCGAAGCCTCGAGCCCGGAACGCACGGTGCCTGCGCGCCCGTGCAGGCGCACCAGGCGCAGGCTCGATGCCGGCTGCGGCTCGGCATCCAGGTGCTCCAGCAGCTCCATGACGCTCGCACGGTTATTGCACACTGGTAGCATGTCGCAACCTGCAGACAGTGCCCGTCGCGCCCGGGTCACGACGTCTCCGTAGGCTGCGGCGGCCCCTCCCATGGACAGATCATCCGCAAACACTACCCCCTGAAACCTGAGCTCTCCGCGCAGCACGTCGCGAATCCAGCGGCTGGAGAGGCTCGCCGGGGCCGAATCCACCGCCGGAAACAGCACGTGGGCCACCATGACCGCCGCCAGCCCGTTGGCCATCAGCCGCCGGTAGGGGGCCAGGTCGGGCGCGAGATCCGGGAGGGGGCGGCGGTCGACCGGCAGGGTGAGGTGGGAGTCGGCCACCACCGCCCCGTGTCCCGGAAAGTGCTTGGCGGTGGCCGCCATGCCCGCATCGCGCATCCCGTGCATCCAGGCGACGGCCAGCTGGCCCACGGCATCCGGCAGCGCATGGAAGGCGCGGTCCCCGATGAAGCTCACGCCGTGATCGAGGTCCACGCAGGGCGCAAAGGAGATGTCGACCCCGTGCGCGCGCAGCTCCGCCGCCATCAGCCAGCCCATGGCGCGCGCGAGCGTCACGCCGGCGCGGGCGTTCAGGTCAAATTCGTGACCGATACGCCGCGCGGCCGGCAGCAGCGAGAATCCCTCGCGGAAGCGCTGCACCCGCCCGCCCTCGTGATCCACGGCCACGATGAGCGGCGGCGTGCGCTCGGCATGAATCGCGCCGACCAGTGCGCTCAGCTGCTCGGGGTCGGTGTAGTTGCGCGTGAAGAGGATGACGCCGCCCACCAGCGGATGCCCCAGCAGCTCGCGGTCCTCGGCCGTGACGGTGCTGCCGGCGAGGTCGATCATCAGGGGGCCGAGACTCATGCCGGCGCCGTGCGTCGGGGGCGCCGGCCGCCTGGTGTCAGCAGCGCCAGCGACTCAACGTGCGTGGTGTGCGGAAACATGTCGACTATACCCGCCGCCTGCAGCGCGAAGCCGTGCTCGTGCACCAGTACCGAAAGATCGCGCGCGAGACTGCCCGGGTGACAGGAAATATACACCAGCCGCTGCGGCGCCAGCGCCGCCAGCGCCGCCAACACCGCCGGCGCTCCGCTGCGCGGCGGGTCGAGCAGCACGTGGGTGAAGCTGTGGCGCATCCACGCAAGCGCCGCGTCGGGTGGTGTCGCGAGGTTGGCGAGGTGAAATTCGGCGTTGGCGATGCCGTTGCGACGGGCATTGCCGCGGGCACGCTCGATGAGCGCCCCGTCGCCCTCCACTCCCACTGCGCGCCCGGCCGAGCGCGCCAGTGCCAGGGTGAAGTTTCCCAGGCCGCAGTACAGATCGAGCAGCGTCGAGGTGGAATCGAGCTGCAGCAGCTCTGCCGCGCGCTCCACCAGGGCCTCGTTGACCGCGCCGTTCACCTGGATGAACTCGACCGGCGCGAATTCCAACTCCACTGCGGAGCGCGCCAGGGTGTAGCGCAGCGGCTCGAGCGGCGGATCCAGCGGCACCACGGAATCCAGTCCCGCAGGCTGCAGGTACAGCCGTACCCCGTAGGCGGCGCCGAACTGCCGCAACCGCACCGTATCTGCTTGCGAGGGCGCGCTCAGCACCCGCAGCACGAGCGCGCTGGCCTGATCCGCGACCGCCACTTCGATCTGTGGCACCCGCTCGCGGATGCTGAGCTCGGTCAGCATGGCCGCGAGCGGCGCGATCAGCTCCCCCACGGGCGCTGCCAGCACCTCGCAGCGCGTCAGCTGTGCCACGTAGGGCGCGGCGCGCTCGCGAAATCCAACCACCACGCAGCCTTTCTTGCGCACGAACTTCACGCCCAGGCGCGCCCGGCGGCGGTAAGCCCACTCCGGTCCGGCAAGCGGCGCGAGCCATCTGGCGGGCTGCACGCGCGCCACCCGCGCGAGGGTCTCGGCGAGCTCGGTCTGTTTCGCCTCCCGCTGCGCCGCGGGCGCCAGGTGCTGCAGGGCGCAGCCGCCGCACACGCCGAAGTGCGCGCAGCGCGGCGCGACCCGCGCCCCGGACGGTTCCAGCACCTCGAGCAGCTCGCCGTCATCGTGCTGGCGGTGGCGCCGCGTACGGCGCAGGCGGATGCGCTCCCCCGGCAGCGCGCCCGCGACGAACACGGTCTTGCCGCCGCGCACCACGCCCTCGCCCTCGTGGGTGAGCGCGCTGACGAGCGCGGTCTCGATGGCGGCGGCGCTCAGGCCGCCTCCCAGGCGCGCAGGAACTCGGTCAGGTGCGGTTCCTGCGCGTCCCGCAACAGCGTCTTCACGCGCTCGAGCTCCTCGGCGTGCTGCTCGCGCGAGAGCTGCCCGCGCAGCTGCGCGAAGCGCAGGTAAATGAGCCAGGTGTTGAGCACATCGGTCTCGCAGTAGCGGCGGATGCCCGCGAGGTCGCCGCTCTGCCAGGCCTCCCACACCTGGCTGCCCTCGAAGCCGAGCTTGCCCGGCAGCCCCAGCAGGCACGCCATGGTGGCGAGCGACACCCGGCCGCGGCTCTGGAAGCCCGACAGCACGTCCATGAGATCAGTGTGCCGCCAGTGGTAGCGGCTGAGGTAGTTGTTGTAGCGGAACGCGGGGTCCTCCGCTCCGGTCTCCCAGAAGCGCGGCGCCTGAGCCCCGGCGAGCAGCGCGCGGTAGGTCAGCACCGGCAGATCGAACCCCGAGCCGTTCCAGGACACCAGATCGGGCGAGAACTTCTCGACGCCGTCGAAGAAGCGCTGCACCAGTTCGCCCTCGGGGGTCGCACAGTCACCGAGACTCCACAGCCGCAGCCCCTCCGGCGTGCGCAGCGCACACGAGATCGCCACCACGCGGTGCTGCTCCAGGGACAGAAAATCCCCGCCCGTGTCCTGGCGGCGCAGTGCAAACATTGCCTTCGCCACCTGAGCGTCCGGGAGACCCTCCAGGCCGTACAGCCGCCGTCCGAGGGCGACGTCCGGCACGGTCTCGATATCGAACACCAGGGTGTTCATGAGTCGCGGGCTATTTACGAGGCTCTCATGAGCACCGCCACCGCCACCACCAGGCCCGCCTCGTCGGTGAGCGTCACGTGCGCTTCCCCGACACCCAAGCCGCGGCGCACGCGCTCGCCGCGCGCCGAGAAGATCACCTCGGGCTTGCCCCACGCGTTCTGCACCACGCCCACGTCGCGGATCCACATGCCGTGCGCAAAGCCGGTCCCCATGGCCTTGACGATGGCCTCCTTGGCGGCGAATCGCATGGCGAGAAAGCGCTCGCGGCGCTGGGTGCGGCCGAGCTGCGCGTGCTCCTCGGGCATGAGCAGATGCTCGATGAAGCGCGTGCCGAAGCGCTCGAGCGTGAGCACGATGCGCGCGCTCTCCAGCACATCGACCCCGATGCCGAAGATCATGCGCGCGCCGCCGCCATCAGCGCCTTCATTTCACGCACCGCCGCGGGCAGCCCCACGAACAGCGCGTGCGCTATCAGCGCGTGGCCGATGTTGAGCTCGACGATCTCGCGCAGCGCGGCTACGGGGTGCACGTTGCGGTAGTTCAGGCCGTGGCCGGCATGGACCTCGAGCCCGAGGCTCGACCCCAGGTGCGCGGCGGCGCGCAAGCGCTCGAGCTCGGTCGCCGCACTCGCGCCGGCAGCCTCTGCGTACGCGCCGGTGTGCAGCTCGATGACCGGGGCGCCGGCGTGCGCGGCCGCTTCGACCTGCCTCGCGTCGGGATCGATGAACAGTGCCACGCGCACCCCCGCCTGGCGCAGGCGGGTGGTGGCATCGCGCACGCGTGCGGCCTGGGCGGTGACGTCCAGCCCCCCCTCGGTGGTGATCTCCTGGCGCCGTTCGGGCACGAAGCAACAGTCCGCCGGGCGCACCTCGGCGGCGATGGTGAGCATCTCGTCGGTGACAGCCAGCTCGAGATTCATGCGCGTGTGCAGCAGCCCGCGCAGCGCTCGCACGTCGTGATCCTGGATGTGGCGGCGGTCCTCGCGCAAGTGCAGCGTGATGCTGTCGGCGCCGGCGATCTCGGCGGTGAGCGCCGCGTGCACCGGGTCCGGATGGCGGCCACGACGCGCCTGGCGCAGCGTCGCCACGTGATCGATGTTGACCCCCAGTGAAATACCGCCGACCGTCATCGTGCCGCCTTTCGCGCTATCGACTTTGCCACGGCGCGGGTGGCGAGCGGGCGGCCCTCGAGGCACTCCCCGAGCGCCGCCTGCAACACCCGCCGCGCATCCCCGAGCGCCCGCGCGCTGCTCAGGCTCTCACGCGCCAGGCTCAGGAGCGAGCGCCCGGCAAGCGCGCCGGCGCGGTCCGCAGCCGCCGGAACCAGCCCCTGCCCGGCACGGAAATGATAGTACCCCTGCGGCTCGATGCGCTTGCCGGAGTGCGCCTCGGCGGCCAGATCCAGGCCGTAGCCGAGCACTTCCAGCAGCCGCTTCTCGAAAATGCGCAGCGCCGGCTCGAGTGGCGCCCCGGCGCGCAGGTGCGCCAGCGTGCCGTGATAGTGATCGAATAATTGCGGGAGCGGATCGTGGCGCGTCGTGAGCCTGATCAGCAGCTCGTTCAGGTAGAACGCGGCGAGCAGACACTCGCGCGGCAGAGCCGGATCGTGCTGGGCGCGCTCCGCGCCGGTGAGCTGCGGCGCCTCGCCCCGCCCGCTCCATGACAACAGCAGCAGCTGGAAGGGCTGCAGCACGGGAGCGAGTTTCGCGCCCGGCCCGCGCACACCGCGCGCGAACAGCGTCAGGCGCCCGTGCTCGCGCGTGAGCACCTCGAGGATGCGGCTGGTATCACGCCACGGCCGGTGGTGCAGCAGGTACCCGGGAGTGAGATCGATGCGGCGGGTGCTGCGGGTCATTCCAGTCCCAGCTCGCGCAGCGCGCGGGCGTTGTCCGCCCAGTTCTCCCGCACCTTGACCCACAGGTTCAGGTGCAGGCGCTGCTTGAGGATCTCGTTCAGCGCCAGCCGCGCCGAGCGACCCACGCGCTTCAGCCGCTCACCGCGGGCGCCGATGACGATCGGCTTCTGGCCCTCGCGATCCACCCATATCGCTGCGTCAACCGTAAGCTGATGCTCTTCTACCGCCAGACGCTCAACCTCCACGGCGATGCCATAAGGCACCTCCTGATTCAGTTCGAGCGTCAGCTTCTCGCGGATCATTTCCGCAATCCGGAAAGGCAGACCGCGGTCCGTCAGCTCGCCATCCGGGAACAGTGCCGGGGACAACGGCAGGTGCGCCACAATGGCATCCCGCAGAGCCCCGATGTTGTCGGCCTTGAGCGCCGAGACCGGCACGAGGGCGAGAAACGAGTGCCGCGCGGCGAGCTCGCCCAGATACGGCAGCAGCCGTTCGCGCGGACGCACGCGATCGATCTTGTTGACGGCCACAATCACCGGGTGGCGCGCCTGGACGATGCGCTTGAGCGTCAGCTCATCGTCCGGCAGCCACTTCGGCGCTTCCACCACCAGCACCGCGACATCCGCGGCCTCGAGTGCGGCGCTCGCGGTGCGGTTCATCGCCTTGTTGAGTGCGCGGCTCGCGTGGGCATGCAGGCCGGGCGTGTCCACGAACGCGATCTGCGCCTGGGGCAGAGTGAGCACGCCCACAATGCGGTGGCGCGTGGTCTGCGGACGCGGCGTGACGATGCTCAGCTTGTGCCCGACGAGCGCATTGAGAAGCGTCGACTTGCCGACGTTCGGCCGTCCCACCAGCGCAGCGTATCCGCAGCGGAATTGCAACGATGGGTCGGCGGTCAAGGGTGCCTGTCCGGTGCGGTCTCGATCCGGGTGAGCATGCGCTCGGCCGCCTCCTGCTCCGCGCGGCGGCGGCTCGAGCCGCGCCCCTGCGCGCGCTGCCCGAGGTCGGGTACCTCGCAGCTCACCTCGAAAGTCTGCGCGTGGTCCTCGCCTTCGATGTTGAGGACAGCGTAGAGCGGCAGCGCAAGATTGCGCGACTGCAGGTACTCCTGCAAGCGTGTCTTGGCGTCCTTGAGCGCCTCCGGCTCAGGCAGCGCTGCGATGCGCGGCCCGAACAGCCGCGCGATCACCGGCTCCACGGCGGCGAGTCCGCCATCGAGAAACAGCGCGCCGCAGACCGCTTCCAGTGCATCGGCGAGGATCGACTGGCGGCGAAAGCCCCCGCTCTTGAGCTCACCGGAGCCGAGCTGCAGGGTCTCACCCAGGCCCAGCGTGACTGCCACCTCGGCGAGCGGCTCGCGGCTCACCAGCTTGGCGCGCAGGCGGCTCAGGTCCCCTTCCGCAGCCTGCGGGAAGGCCGCATACAGATGCTGTGCGATGACCAGATTGAGGACGGCGTCGCCGAGAAACTCGAGCCGCTCGTTGTTGGGTCCTGAGGCGCTGCGGTGGGTCAGGGCCGCGCGAAACAGCGCCAGGTCGTGCGGCTCGTAACCCAGGCGGTCCTGCAGCCAGCGCCCCGGCCAGTCAACACTGCTCATTTCCCGCCGATCGGCATGCCCTGAAAAGATGGGGTGGCGCCGCTAGTCGCCGCCGCCGCCACTGGTGCGCACGACCTTGTCGAAAGTCACGTGCAGCGATACGTTTCCGAGCATCGGCGCCTCATCGTCGTACTTGGCCTCGATCACCCACTTCGTTCCCTCGCGCCTGATCTGGATGTCCTTGGTGGTGGGATAGTCGACCATGTCGATCTCGAAATGCCTGTCGATCGCGGTACGGATCGCCACCTGATCGCCGGCACCGCTCTTGGCGCTGCTCGCCGCCACCTCAAGCGCCCGCACCACCTTCAGGTAGTTCAGATAGAGCGGCGCCAGGCGGATGCCGGCGTAGAGGACAATCGCAAACGGCGTGAGCAGAACCAGCCAGCCGATTGCGGTGATACCCTGCTGCCTGTTACGCATCGCTAACCCCCAACTGCTGCCTGCGGAGCGCAGCGTACGCCCGCGCCGGTCACGGAATGGCGGAACCGATGCGGCTCCACATGGGACCGCCGGAGCGGCGCAGATCCCAGTTGAACCAGATCCGGGTCGCCCTGCCGACCAGGTTCTCCTCGGGCACATAGCCCCAGCGGCGCCCGTCGTCGCTGTTGTCGCGGTTGTCGCCCATCATCAGATAATGCCCCGGCGGCACGTCGCCGACAAACGGATCCATGCGGCTGCCTCCGGGCGCGTCCTCGTCCCCGCAGACGTAGCCGCGCACGCCGTGGCGGTTGCACCCCGGCAGCACCGGCTGACGATCCAGCGCCACCGGACAGAATATGCTCTGGTGCTCATGGCTGCCGAGACGTTCCGTGGCGCGCGCCAGGTTCATATAACAGCCGTCGCTATAGCGGTCCTTCTCCATCGTGAAGTCCACCGGCTTGCCGTTGATGCTGATGCGGTTGTCGCGCACTTCGACGTGATCGCCCGGCAGCCCGACCAGGCGCTTGATGAAGTTGGTCGAAGGGTCCACCGGCCAGCGGAACACCACCACGTCGCCGCGCCGCGGCTCGCCGACCTCGAGGATCTTGCGATTGATCACCGGCAGGCGCAGCCCGTAGGCGTACTTGTTGACGATGATGAAGTCGCCGTCGAGGAGCGTCGGCATCATGGAATCGGAGGGAATGCGGAACGGCTCGAACACGAACGAGCGCAGCAGCAGCACCACCAGCGCGACCGGAAAGAAGCTGCGCGCGTAGTCGACTGTCCCCGGCTCGGGCGTCAACATCGGGTCCCGGCCGGCGGCACGCGCGGCGGCCGTGCGCCGCGGAGCCAGCAGGGCGGCGTCCAGGCCCCACACCAGGCCCGTGAGCACCGTGATCGCCAGCAGCACCGCGCTGAAGTCCAGCCGCTCGGCGAGCAGCAGCCGCAGCACCGCACAGGCGATCAGCACCGGCAACGCGCCGTACAGCACTCTCATCAGCGCCCCATCGCGCACGGTCTGCAGGCCGGAGGCGATCACGCGCCGTGGGCGCAGCAGCCAGTCATCGACGATACATACCAGCGTCACCGGCAGCGCCAGCCAGGACAGAAGAACGATGAGCGGCATCAGCGTCTGTAACATGGGAACCCTTCGTTCGAGTGCGCTAGTGCTTGCGGCCTACCTGCAGAACCGCCAGGAACGCTTCCTGGGGAATCTCGACATGTCCGAGCTGCTTCATGCGCTTCTTGCCTTCCTTCTGTTTCTCGAGCAGCTTGCGTTTGCGGGTCACGTCACCGCCATAGCATTTCGCCAGCACGTTCTTGCGCAATGCCTTGACGGTGGCACGGGCGATGACCGCGCTGCCGATGGCCGCCTGCACCGCGACCTCGAACATCTGCCGCGGGATGAGCTCGTGCATCTTGTCCACCAGTTCGCGGCCGCGCTGGTAGGCGCTGTCGCGGTGCACGATGATCGACAGCGCATCCACCTTCTCGCCGTTGATGAGGATGTCGAGTTTCACCAGCGGCGCGGGTTCGAAATGGCTGAACTCGTAGTCGAAGGAGGCATAGCCGCGGCTCGCCGACTTCAGGCGATCGAAGAAATCCAGCACCACCTCCCCGAGCGGCAGCTGGTACTGCAGCGACACCTGGGTCCCGAGGTACTGCATCTTGTTCTGCGTGCCGCGCTTGTCGTTGCACAGCTTCAGCACCGCGCCCACGTGATCCGGCGGCACCAGGATGTTAGCCACGATGATCGGCTCACGGATCTCCTCGACCTCGTTGACCGGGGGGAGCTTCGCCGGATTGTCGACGTACACGACACTTGAGTCGCGGCGCGCGACTTCGTAGATCACCGTGGGCGCGCTGGTCACGAGCGTCAGCTCGTACTCGCGCTCCAGACGCTCCTGCACGATGTCCATGTGCAACAGTCCCAGAAATCCGCAGCGAAAGCCGAAACCGAGGGCCCCCGACACCTCCGGCTCGTAGTGCAGGGCCGAATCGTTGAGACGCAGTTTGGCGAGCGCGTCGCGGAATTTCTCGTAATCCTCCGAGTTGATCGGAAAAAGCCCGGCAAACACCCGCGGCTTGATCTGCTTGAATCCGGGGAGCGGTGCCGCCGCCGGCCGGTGCTCCAGCGTGATGGTGTCGCCGACGGGCGCGCCGTCGATCTCCTTGATGCCCGCGACCACGAAGCCCACATCCCCGGCGGCCAGCTCGTGCTCCACCACCGGCTTGGGCGTAAAGCGCCCGAGCCGGTCGACGAGGTGGCTGCGGCCGGTGGACACCACGCGGATCCGGTCGCCGCTCCTCAGGCTGCCATTCATCACCCGCACCAGTGACACGACGCCGACGTAGTTGTCGAACCACGAGTCGATGATCAACGCCTGCAGCGGCGCATCCTCCGAGCCGCGCGGCGCGGGAATGCGTCGGATGAGAGTCTCCAGCAGCTCCGGCACCCCCTCGCCGGTCTTGGCGCTCACCCGCGCGGCGTCGGTGGCCTGGATGCCGATGATCTCCTCGATCTCGCGGGCCACACGGTCGGCATCGGCCGAGGGCAGGTCGATCTTGTTGATGACCGGCAGCACTTCCAGCCCCTGCTCGGTGGCGGTGTAGCAGTTGGCGACACTCTGCGCCTCGACACCCTGGGACGCGTCCACCACCAGCAGCGCCCCGTCGCAGGCGGCCAGCGAGCGCGACACCTCGTAGGAAAAATCCACGTGCCCCGGCGTGTCGATCATGTTCAGTTGATAGCGCTCCCCGTCACGCGCGGTGTAGTAGAGCGTGACGCTCTGCGCCTTGATCGTGATCCCGCGTTCGCGCTCCAGCGCCATGGAGTCGAGCACCTGCGCCTGCATTTCGCGGTCGGCCAGGCCGCCGCACAACTGGATGAACCGGTCAGCGAGGGTCGATTTGCCGTGGTCAACGTGCGCGATGATGGAGAAGTTACGTATGTGCCGCATGAATCCGCAAGATGCCGCCGCGTGCTGCCGCGCCTTAAGCCTTGCGGCCGGCGGATTATAGGGAAGTTTGGCCCCTTGAGTAGCTCGCTGCGCTCAGGGGCGCGCGTCTCGGCCCGGACGCAGCAGCCGCTCGAGCTCGCCCCGATCGAGGCGGTGACGACAGACCACTGTACCATCGAGTAACAGTACCGGGACTTCGAGCCCGTGGCGGCGGCGAAGCTGCGGGTCCGAATCGACGTCGAGCAGCTCCAGCGGGGGAAGCGCGACAGTCCTGCCGAGGGCTTGCAGCTGCGCCAACATCTCGTCGCACAGTGCGCAGTCATGGCGCTGCACGAGCGTCAGGCGCGGCGCCGCCATGGCGTCAGTGCCGCCGTGAGCTGACCGCGGGCAGTTCTTCGGCCTTGAGCTGGCTGGCGATGAATCGTACCGTGTCCGGCGGAACCTCGCCCACTGCCGTGATCTTGTGGCCGTCGATCACGGTCGAGAAGGCGGACGATGAGCCCACCGCGGCGGATTCGGGCACCGCGGGCTGATCGGCGTGCTCGCGCCGCTGTGCTTCGACGAACACCGAGACCGAAGCAAGCCCGTCGGTAAACACCAGATGGTCCACCGGGTCGGCCGAGCCGGGCAGAGTCTGGGCCGAGCGTGCCGTCATGCGGAAGCCCGGCGGCAGGCGCATCGCATTCCAGGCCAGCGTCGCCGCCGTGGGCGCCGGTGGCGGCGATTCGTTGCGCAGCCACCGGAAGCCGGCGGTCGAGACTTCGGGCTTGAACGCGGAGTCGGGGATATGCGCGGGGAGCGTGAGGCTCGCGAACACGATCTGCTCGATGACGTGCCCACGCCTGTCGCACAGCTGGGTCTTGAGCGGCATGGCGGTGGAATCGTCGATCCACAGCCGGTAGCCGTAGCGATACTCATCCTTGGGCGATACCGTGATGACGTGAGTGTCGCGGCGGTTCAGGCGCGTGCGGGTGCCCTCGCGGATGTCGTAGAAGCTCGCGCTCTGATCATTGACGGCGGGAAAGCCCACCAGCGACTCCTCCGGCGGGCGCTGTTCGACCAGCACCGTGCGTTTGTCCGGCAGGTAGCAGGTCAGGCTCGCGCCGGCGCGGATGAACTCGCGCCCCGAGCCATCGAGCGACGCCAGCCGCTCCGAAACCGTGCCATCCTGCACGCGGTGGATGATGCGCAGCATCTCCACGCGACCGCCGTGCCAGTGCGAGAAGGTACCGTCGTAGTTGCGCGTCGTGAGCGCCTGGTTCATGCGCTCGAGCCACTGCGCCGGGGCTGAGTCGAGTGATGTTTTATGCGCAGGGGCCTGGTCGAGTGATGTCTTGTGCGCCGGTGCACGATCAGGCGGGGTCTCCTGCGCCAGTGCGGCCCCGGCGACCGCCCAGGCGAGCGTCAGGGCGACGAAGCGCTCGCTACTGGACATGGACTGCAGGCTCGTCCGGCGGTTCCTCTGCGGCGGTGCCCGATTCGCTGGTCATGAAGGCTGACAGCAGATTGCGGCGCGCGACGGGCGAGGAAAACACGCTGTGCGCCACGACGTAGTTGGCGAGCTCGGTGCTCGGCACCATGGCGCGCACCGCAGGCGTACGCGGCACGACATAGCTCTCGGCAGCGCCCGCGGCAGCGGCCGGGACCACCGGTGCGCTCGGCACGCTCACCGTCGCGGCAGTCAGGTGCGCGCTCAGGGGCGCTCCGGCAAGCGGGTCCTGGGCGCGCAACCATAGAACGCAGCCCACGGCGACCCCCGCGGCGACCGCGGCCCCGGCGAGTGGCTGCCACCAGCGCACAGCGGTGGGGCGTGCGCCGGGCGTCGTGGCGAGCGCCGGCTCGGCCAGCAGGACGGCACTCACGCGGCCTGCCAGCGGGGCGTTGAGCCGCACGCCACGCTCGGAGCGGATCGCCGCCCCGATCACTGCATAACGACCCCAGCGGGCCTTCAGTTGCTCATCGCGCGACAGGCGCCGGGCGAGCAGCTCGCATTGCTCCGGCGCCAGCTCGTCGTCGAACATGGCCGATAACTGGCTGTCCAGTTCCTCGTTCATCCGAGTTCCTCCGCGCGTCCCAGGCCACCCTCGAACACCTCCCGCAGGCGGCGGTCGATGGCCTCGCGCGCTCTGAAGATGCGCGAGCGCACGGTCCCCACGGGGCAGGCCATGGCCGCGGCGATCTCCTCGTAAGAAAGCCCTTCGAGCTCGCGCAGCACGATGGCGGTGCGCAGGTCCTCGGGCAGGGCGTCAATCGCTGCGTTGACGGTGGAGCGGATCTCCTCGGTCAGCACGAGACCCTCGGGGGT
Source organism: Steroidobacteraceae bacterium (assembly GCA_035300445.1). Lineage (GTDB taxonomy): Bacteria > Pseudomonadota > Gammaproteobacteria > Steroidobacterales > Steroidobacteraceae > 13-2-20CM-66-19. The sequence goes on along the minus strand of DATGVL010000045.1, from coordinate 7,518 downwards.
CTCGGAATCTTTCATCCGGCCTTGCATGTCATAAGACTCTTCGTTGCTGCGGTCGAGGTCATATTCGATGGGGCTACGGTCACGGGAGACCACGGCGTTCTTGGCGGTGTTGATAGCTATGCGATACAGCCAGGTGTAGAAGGCGCTGTCGCCGCGAAACTGCGGCAGGGCTCGATAAGCCTTGATGAAGGCTTCCTGGGCAATATCCTCTGCTTCCGCCGGGTTACGCACGTAGCGCATGACCAGCTTGACGAGTTTGTGCTGGTACTTGAGCACCAGCGCATCGAATGCCCCCTTGTCCCCGCGTTGCACGCGGCGTACCAGGCTCAGATCACTTGCATCGGCGCTCATCGCGCCCCCCTCTATTCCCGCTCAGAGGGCCGCGGTGCCGTGCGCTGAGTAGACTGTGACCTCACCTGAAAGTTCAGCATGCCTCGAGAATAGCGCCGACCCGCCTTGCATGGCGACATAAGTCCGAATCTTCCCCGCCAGGCGCGCCAGTCGGGGCTCCGGCGGGGTCTTTTCACCCAGCAGGTACCCCGCCAGCAGGGGGTCTGGGAGCGCCAGCAGCTCTTCGAGTACCCCCAGCTCCTGCGGGGAAGCGTGCGCCAGAGCCTCAGGCGCGAAACGCTCGAGCATCACATCGAGCTCCTTCATTCCCCGGCGGCAGCGCCACAGCAGGCGCCGTGCCTGCGCGTCCAGCGCCGCGGCCCGGACTGGCTTCGGGTGGTGGCTCGGGGCTACACGCATCAGCTGTGCCGCTCGACCAGCATCTTCTTGATCTCGGCGATCGCCCGGGCGGGGTTCAGGTCCTTCGGGCACACGTCGGTGCAGTTCATGATGGTGTGGCAGCGGTACAGCCGGAAGGGGTCTTCGAGCTCATCCAGCCGCTCTCCGGTCGCCTCGTCGCGGCTGTCGATGATCCAGCGATAGGCGGCGAGCAGCGCCGCCGGACCCAGGAAGCGCTCGCTGTTCCACCAGTAACTCGGACAGGCGGTCGAGCAGCACGCGCACAGGATGCACGCCGCCGGGCGGTCGATCCGCTCCTGCTCCTCTTTGGATTGCAGCCGCTCCCGATCCGCAGGCACGGGCGTGCGCGTCTGCAGCCAGGGCTTCACGGACGCATACTGCGCGTAGAAGTTGGTGAGGTCCGGAACCAGGTCCTTCACCACCGGCAGATGTGGCAGCGGGTAGATGCGGATCTCGGCCGGCAGGTCCCGCGTGGCAGTGGTGCAGGCGAGGCAGTTGACGCCATTGATGTTCATGGCGCACGAGCCGCAGATGCCTTCGCGACACGAGCGGCGGAACGTGAGCGAGGAATCCACCGTGGCTTTGATCAGGATCAGCGCATCGAGCACCATCGGACCGCAGCTGCCGGCGTCGAGCTGGAAGGTATCCAGGCGCGGATTTGCGCTGCTGTCCGGATTGAAGCGATAGATGCGCAGGGTGCGCAGCGCGCGCGCACCCGGGGGCGCGGCGTGCGTGAGGCCCTTGACGGGGCGCGAGTTGAGCGGCAGGCGGAATTCGGCCATCACAGTCCTTCAGTAGGTGCGCGCCTTGGGCGGGATCGACTCGACGTCGCCCGTCAGGGTATTCAGATGCACGGGGCGGTAGTCGAAGCGGGCACGCCGCGGTCCATCGATCCACACGAGTGTGTGCTTCAGCCAGTTACGGTCGTCGCGCTGCGGGAAGTCCTCGCGCGCGTGCGCGCCGCGGCTCTCGGTACGATTCGCCGCCGAATGGATGGTGGCCGTGGCCTGCAGCAGCAGGTTCTCGAGCTCGAGGGTCTCGATCAGATCGCTGTTCCAGATGAGCGAGCGGTCGCTGATGCGTACGTCGGCGAAGGAGGCGAAAGTCGCCCCGATCCTCTCGATCCCCTGCGCGAGGCTCTCGCCGCTGCGAAATACCGCCGCATCCAGCTGCATGGTCTTTTGCATTTCTACGCGGATGGCAGCGGTTGAGCGCGCCCCGTCGGCGTTGCGCAGGCGATCGAGCCGCGCCACCGCCGCCTGCCCCGCATCCGCGGCCCAGGGGCGGTGGCGGCTGCCGGGTTTGACGGTCTCGGCACAGCGCCGCGCCGCCTCGCGTCCGAAGATCACCAGATCCAGCAGCGAGTTGGAGCCTAAGCGATTGGCGCCGTGCACCGACACGCAGGCGGCTTCCCCTACGGCCATGAGCCCGGGGACGACGCTGTCCGGATCGCCATCCCTGGGCCGCACCACTTCGCCGCGGTAGTTGCAGGGAATGCCTCCCATGTTGTAGTGCACCGTCGGCTGCACCGGGATGGGCTCGCGGGTGACGTCCACGCCGGCGAATATGCGCGCCGTTTCCGCGATTCCCGGCAGGCGCTCGTGAATGACCTCGGCCCCCAGGTGCTCCAGGTGCAGAGCAATGTGATCGTGCTCCGGGCCCACCCCGCGCCCCTCGCGCACCTCCACCGTCATCGCCCGGCTCACCACGTCGCGCGAGGCGAGATCCTTGGCGTTGGGCGCATAGCGCTCCATGAAGCGCTCGCCCTTGGAGTTGGTCAGATAGCCGCCCTCGCCACGCGCTCCTTCGGTGATCAGGCAGCCCGCGCCGTAGATGCCCGTGGGGTGAAACTGCACGAACTCCATGTCCTGCAGCGGCAGCCCGGCTCGCAGCACCATGGCATTGCCGTCGCCGGTGCAGGAGTGCGCCGAGGTACATGAGAAATAGGTGCGCCCGTAGCCGCCGGTGGCGAGGATGGTCACGTGCGCGCGGAAGCGGTGCAACGTGCCCTCGGTAAGATCGAGCGCCACCACGCCGCGGCACGCGCCATCCTCCATGATGAGATCGATCGCGAAGTACTCGATGAAGAAGGTCGCGGCGTGGCGCAGCGACTGCTGATAGAGCGCGTGCAGCATCGCATGCCCGGTGCGGTCCGCCGCGGCGCAGGTGCGCTGCGCGACACCCTTGCCAAAGTGCGTGGTCATGCCGCCGAAGGGACGCTGGTAGATGAGGCCGGCCTCGGTGCGCGAGAACGGCACGCCGTAGTGCTCCAGCTCGATCACCGCCGCCGGCGCCTCCTTGCACATCAGCTCGATCGCGTCCTGGTCACCGAGCCAATCCGAGCCCTTGACGGTGTCGTACATGTGCCAGCGCCAGTCGTCCTCGCCCATATTGCCCAGGGCGGCGCTGATTCCGCCCTGGGCAGCCACGGTGTGGCTGCGCGTCGGAAAGAGCTTGCTGATGCAGGCGGTCGACAGACCGCTCTCGGCAAGTCCCAGCGTGGCGCGCAGGCCCGCGCCTCCGGCCCCGATGACGATGACGTCGTAGCTGTGATCGATGAAGCCGTAGGGGCTCATTGGGCCGCTCCGAAGGCAACCCGCAGGACGGCAAACACGCCCGCCGCCGCGATCAGCGTATGCGCGAACAGCGCGCCGACCAGCGTCACGGTCCTCGCCCCGGCGCCGTGCACATAGTCCTCCACCACCACGCGCACGCCCAGCTGCGAGTGCCAGGCGGCCACCAGCACCAGGAGAATGAGCAGCAGCGCCGTCCAGCTGCCGCTCATCCACGCGACCACGGTCGCATGATCGAACGAGGGGAGCGAGAGCAGCGACACCACGAACCAGACCGACAGCGGCACCAGCGCCACCGAGGTGAGGCGCTGCATCCACCAGTGCTGCACGCCGGACTTCGCCGAGCCCGCGCCCAGCACCTTGCCCAACGGGGTGCGCAGGCTCACGGGGCGCGCGCTCCGCCGAGCCACACGCAGTAGCCGATGAGCAGCATGAGGGCGATGCTGACCCAGGCCACCAGCCACGCGCTGCGCTTCGCCTGGGCGCGCTCCAGTCCCCGTCCGCTGTCCCACACCAGGTGACGGATGCCGGCGATCAGGTGGTAGCAGAACGCGACGACGAGAGCGGCATACACCGGCTTCATGAGCGGCAGCGACAGCAGCCGCGCGGCGCGCGCCTGAGCATGGGCCCCGCCAGCCACCGCCATGAGCCAGTACACCAGCAGCAGCAGCCCCATCGACAGTGCGAGTCCGGCGAAGCGGTTCAGGATCGAAGTCGTCAGGGTGTACTTGAACTTGTACACCGACAGGTGAGGCGATAGCGGCCGCGGCGGCATAGACTAAAAATCGATGCAGCGGCCGTTCTTTTCCCAGTCCCCGAAGCGCGTGGGCTCAGGCCCCGCGGGGCCTGCGAGCTCGCGCGGCCGTAGGGCGAGCGGCGGGTCGCCGGCCGCGCTCGCGAGCGGCGCGGCGATGCCGGAAGCCGGAGAGTCACCGGGCGGGTTGGAAAAAGCTGCGCCTGGGTTCTTGCGATGCGGCGTCGGCATACCCATGAAGTCTGACAGAATTCATTCTCGTCAGCCATGTAAAAGTTAAGGAAAACAACGGTCAACTCCATGTCCAGTGAATGGAATTCGGTCTCGCTCGACTCCCTCGGCGTGCTGCGCGTGCGCGGCGCGGACGTGGTGTCGTTCCTGCAGGGACAGCTGTCGAACGATATCGCGCTGCTGGGACCGGGGCGCTCGCTCCTCGCCGGTTATCACAACCCGCAGGGACGCGTGATCGCGCTGCTGCGGCTGCTGCAACTGGCGCCGGATGATCTGCTCGCAATCCTGCCCCGCGAGCTGATCGGCCCCGTGGTGCAGCGTCTGGGCAAATTCGTACTGCGCGCGAAGGTGAAGCTGGCGGACGACTCGGCCGCGTGGACTGTCACCGGGCTCATGGGTTGCGCGCCGCCGCGCCCGGGGGCGGCGTCCGCGCCGGCATCGCAGGCCCCGGCGGGGGACGCGCCGTCGTTCGCGCAACAGTTACCCGCGCCGGTGAATGGCGTGACGCGGATCGATGCGTCGCTCGCGCTGCGCGTGGCCGAGGAGCCGGCGCGCTGGCTGCTCGTCAGCCCGCTGGCGCACCCGGCCCCGCTGTCCGGCTGCCGCCCCGTCGGGGGGCAGGTGTGGCAGCGCCTTGCGATCGCGGCGGGCGAGCCGCAGGTCTATGCGGCCACCTCCGAGGCGTTCGTTGCGCAGATGCTCAATCTGGATGCCCTCGGGGCTATCGCGTTCGACAAGGGTTGCTACACCGGACAGGAGATCATTGCGCGCGCGCACTATCGCGGGAAGGTGAAGCGGCGGTTACAGCGCTTTCGCGCACAGGTTCCGGTCCCGCTCAAACCCGCAGATGACGGTGAGTTCCCCGACGGCCGTTCGTTCAAGGTGGTGGATGCGGCGCAGCGCTCGGACGGCCTGTGCGAGTTCCTCGCCGTCACCACGCTGGGGCATGTTGATGCGGATCCGGCCGGAGCGCGGGCGCCGCCCGAAAGAGCGCCGCTCAGCGCCGAGCGACTCGCACTGCCCTACGCTCTGCCGGATTGAACGGTCCGGCAGGCCCTCAGCCAGTTTCCGGCCGCATGTGCGGGAAGAGAATGACGTCGCGGATCGAGGGCGAATCGGTGAAGAACATGACCAGCCGGTCGATACCGACGCCGAGTCCCGCGGCCGGCGGCATGCCGTACTCGAGCGCGCGCACGTAGTCGGCGTCGTAGAACATCGCTTCCTCGTCGCCTTGGTCCTTGCGGGCGGCCTGGGCGCGGAAGCGCGCCGCCTGCTCCTCGGGATCGGTGAGCTCGGAGAAGCCGTTGGCGATCTCGCGCCCGGCGAGAAAGAACTCGAAGCGATCGGCGATGAACGGATCGGCATCGTTGGGTCGCGACAGCGGTGACACCTCCACCGGATAGGCGTACACGAAGGTCGGATCCAGCAGCGCGCTCTCCGCGGTTTTCTCGAACAGCGCGATCTGCAGCTTGCCGGGGCCGTCTTCGCGCTCGACCTTGATGCCGTGCTGCTCGCAGCGCTTGCGCAGGTACGTGAGGTCGCGCATCGACAGCGGATCGATCCCGGGGCTGTGGTCGATGATGGCCTGCTCGAGGGTCAGGCGCCGGAACGGCCGGGCGAGATCGTAGGCGCGCCCCTGGTAGGTGATCTGCTGCGAGCCGTGCAGCGCCTCGGCCAGTCCGCGGGTGGCCTTCTCGATCCAGTCCATCAGGTCGCGATAGTCGGCGTACGCCAGGTACAGCTCGAGCATCGTGAATTCCGGGTTGTGCTGCGTCGACAGCCCCTCATTGCGGAAGTTGCGGTTGATCTCGTAGACGCGCTCGAGCCCGCCGACGATCAGGCGCTTCAGGTACAACTCCGGGGCGATGCGCAGGTACATGTCCAGATCGAGCGCGTTGTGATGCGTGCGGAACGGGCGCGCGCTGGCACCGCCCGGGATCGGCTGCATCATCGGGGTTTCGACCTCGAGAAAATCGAGCGCGTCGAGAAAGTCGCGCAGGTAGCCCACCAGCCGGGCGCGGGTGCGGAACACGTTGCGGCTTGCTTCGCTCATGATCAGGTCGACGTAGCGCTGCCGGTAGCGCGTCTCGGTGTCGACGAGTCCGTGCCACTTGTCCGGCAGCGGCCGCAGCGACTTCACCAGCAGCCTCAGGGCCTGCACGCGCACCGACAGCTCGCCGGTCCTGGTGCGGAACAGCACGCCGCTCGCCCCCACCAGGTCGCCGACGTCCCACCCCTTGAAGGCCTCGTAGGCGGCGCCGAGCGCCTCCTGTTGCAGGTACAGCTGAATCTGCCCGGTGCGGTCGGCGATTTTTCCGAAGCTCGCCTTGCCCATGACGCGCTTGAACATCAGCCGTCCGCCGACCGTCACGTGGGTCGGATTGGCGTCCAGCCACTCGCCGCTGCGCTCGCCGAAGCCGTGCTGCAGCTGCGCGGCGAGCGCGTCGCGGCGAAAGTCGTTCGGGAACGCAGGTCCCTGTGCGCGCAGCGCGGCGAGCTTCGCGCGCCGCTCGGCGATCAGCTTGTTCTCATCGCCGCCATCCTCGCCGCCGTTACCGTTGGCCGCGGCCGCCGCAGCGTCTTTCCCCTGTTGCATGTCTTTACACGCCTGCCTTGAGCGAGGCTTCCAGGAACTGATCCAGATCGCCATCGAGCACCGCGGCGGTGTTGCCCACCTCCACTCCGGTACGCAGATCCTTGATGCGCGACTGGTCGAGCACGTACGAGCGGATCTGGTGGCCCCAGGCGATGTCGGTCTTCGATTCCTCGAGCTTGTTGTGCTCCGCCGTGCGCTTTCGCAGCTCGAACTCATACAGGCGCGATTTGAGCATGGCCATGCATTCCGCACGATTGCGGTGCTGCGAGCGGTCGTTCTGGCTCTGCACCACGATGCCGCTCGGGATGTGGGTGATGCGCACTGCCGACTCGGTCTTGTTCACGTGCTGCCCGCCGGCGCCGGAGGCGCGATAGACGTCGACGCGCAGGTCGGCCGGGTTGATCTCGACCTCGATCGAGTCGTCGACCTCGGGGTAGACGAAGACGTTGGCGAACGAGGTATGACGGCGCGCGTTGGCGTCGAACGGCGACTTGCGCACCAGGCGGTGCACGCCGTTCTCGGTGCGCAGGTGCCCGTAGGCATACTCGCCGGTGATCTTCAGGGTCGCATTCTTGATGCCCGCGACCTCGCCGTCGCTCTGCTCGAGGATTTCC
>DATGVL010000044.1:0-5015 GCA_035300445.1 Steroidobacteraceae bacterium | reverse complement strand
GACGGAAAATCAGCGACTCGCTCCACCCATGAGCGATCCGATCGCGATCACTTCAGGAGTCGCCGTGGGGCTATCTCACTGCGTAACCGCGGCCTGCGAGGCACGCAGGCGTCGCCGCGTGAGCGGCGCTGCCGGTGGCGGTGAGGACGAGCACTTCCAGAATGCCGATCAGCGTCGCGGCGGCGCCCGGGAGCCATCGATACATTCTCATGAGTGTCTCCGCGGAGATCGACCGACATCGGCCCTTGTGCGAACTCTGACCGGAGTCCGTAAACGACGCGTTACACCACGGGCGAGGAGTATTTCGATCGTAACAACGGATTACGGTTTGCTGTGGCAGAATCCCCGCGATGCACAGTGCGCCGGCAACCGCGCCTCTGAGGATCGACGCCGCCACGGGACTGCTGGCTGGCGCTCGCCAGGTGTTGTCACCCAACTTCGACGCGCGCCCGGCGGGGACGCCGCCAACGCTCCTCGTGGTGCACGGCATCAGCCTGCCGCCCGGGGAATTCGGGGGGCCGTGGATCGATCGCCTCTTCACCGGCACCCTGGCGCCCGAGGCACACCCCTACTTCGCAGAGATCGAAGGCCTGCGCGCCTCCGCCCATGCCCTCATCCGGCGCGGCGGGCAGATCGTGCAGTACGTGCCGTTCGGGGAGCGCGCCTGGCACGCCGGCAAGTCCGAGTACCAGGGCCGCTCGGGGTGCAATGATTTCTCGATCGGGATCGAGCTCGAAGGGGCCGACGGCACCCCGTACACCGAGCCGCAGTACGGTGCGCTCGTCGTGCTCGTTGCGACCCTCCTCGCGGCCTATCCCTCGCTGTCTTCCGCGGCCATCGCCGGCCACAGCGACATCGCACCCGGACGCAAGACCGACCCCTGGCAGGTGTTCGACTGGCCCCGCTTCCGGACGCTTTTGCAGGAGCGCCTCGCGGCGGGGCAGGGGTCCTCGCGGAGTTGATCGGGCGCAGCGCCCGCGACAGGCCGGGTCATGCCGCCTGCTGCACCGTGCGGGTGGTTACGTCCCCTTGCCGCGCTCGTGATGCCACGGCACTTCGGTGCCGAGCTCGTGCCGCGCCAGCACCCGCGCCAGCACGAACAGCAGATCCGACAGGCGATTCAGATACTGCGTGACCTCGGGGCGCACCGCCTCCACCCGCGCGAGCGCCCACACGCGCCGCTCGGCGCGCCGCGCGATGGTGCGGCTGAGGTGACAGGCGGCGGCGGCGGGCCCGCCCCCGGGGAGAATGAACTCCTTGAGCGGTGGCAGCGCCTCGTTGAACCCGTCGAGCGACTGCTCCAGCCGCGTGACCTGCTCGCCGCTGATGAGGCGGTGACCCGGGATACACAGCTCCCCGCCCAGGTCGAACAGCTCGTGCTGCACCTGGGTGAGACAGGCACCGACCGCCGGTGGCACGCCGGGCACGGCGAGCAGCACGCCGAGGGCGCTGTTGAGCTCATCCACCGTACCGTAGGCTTCGACGCGCACGCTGTCTTTGGGAACCCGGCTGCCGTCGCCGAGGCCCGTCGTGCCGTCATCGCCGGTGCGCGTGTAGATCTTGCTCAGCCGGTTCCCCATGGCCTTATCCTATAGCGAATATGCCATCGAAAGAACTCACCGCGGCACTGGCGGCGGCGCGGGCCGCGGCGGAAGTCATTGGCACGTACTACCGCAAGAACCCCGCCGTGCGCACCAAGCCGGACGACTCGCCGGTCACCGAGGCGGACGTACGGGCCGAGGAAGTGATCCGCGCCACGCTCAACCGGCATTTCCCCGGCTACGGTTTCTATGGGGAAGAGACCGGACAGCATGCGATGCAGGCCGAGAGCCTCTGGCTGGTCGATCCGATCGACGGCACCAAGTCCTTCGTGCGCGACACACCGTTCTTTTCCACACAGATTGCGCTGCTGCGCGCCGGAAAGCTGGTGCTGGGTGTCTCGAACGCGCCCGCCTACGGGGAGCTCGCGTGGGCCGAGGAGGGAGCGGGGGCCTGGCTCAACGAGCAGCCGGTGCGGGTGAGTGAGGTCGCAGACCTCGCCGGCGCCTTCGTGTCCACCGGGAATCTCAAGACCCTGGCGCGCTCGCCGCGCTGGCAGCGTCTCGCGGGGCTGATCGGCCGGGTCAGCCGCGTCCGCGGTTACGGCGACTTCGTGCACTATCACCTGTTGGCGCGCGGCGCGCTCGATGTGGTCATCGAATCCGACGTCAACATCCTGGACATCGCCGCGCTCACCGTGATCGTGCGCGAGGCCGGAGGCACGTTCACCGACCTGGAGGGCGCCGCGGTGGACCTCGGCACGAGGAGCGTGCTCGCCAGCAACGGTGCGCTGCACGCGCCGGTGCTGGAAGCCCTTACGCGCTGACGAACACGCGCCGGCCCTCGCGCCCGAGCTCGATCATCGGCGCCAGGTACAGCTCGCTCAAGCTGGCCGCGGTGAGGGCCGATGCGACCGGACCGAGCGACCAGCGCCCATCGCCAAAGAGCAGCAGCGCGCGGTCGGCGAAGCGCGCCGCGAGCGTGGGATCGTGCAGTGTGGTGAGCACGGTGCGGCCCTGATCGGCGAGCGCGCGGAACAGGCCGAGCACCGCCAGCTGGTGATGCGGATCGAGATGATTGGTCGGCTCATCGAGCAGAAAAATGCCCGGCTGCTGGGCGAGCAATGCGGCCACCGCCACCCGGCGCTGCTCCCCGCCGGAGAGGGTGTCGGTACGGCGCGCGGCGAAATCCCGCATGTCCACCGCCGCGAGCGCTTCGCGCGCCAGACGCTCGTCCTCGGCCGTTTCCCACTGCCACAGTGCCAGGTGTGGGTGCCGGCCGATCAGCACCGTCTCCATCGCGGTGGCGACGAACGCCTCCTCCATATCCTGCGGCAGCAGTCCCAGCCGCAGCGCCACGGAGCGGCGCTTGAACCGCAGGAGCGGTGTGCCATCGAGCAGCACCTCGCCGCCCCCGGCGCTGCGCAGTCCGGCAAGCGTGTGCAGGGTGAGGGTCTTGCCCGAGCCGTTGCGGCCGAGAATCGCCACGACTTCCCCGGGAGCGAATTGCACCGACAGGTCGCTCACCAGCTCGCGCGCGCCGGCGCGCACCCTGAGGCTCACCGCGGCGAGTCCCTGTTGAGGGGCGAGCTGCTGGTTCACGGGCGCGTCCAGCGGATCTCCAGGGCCGTCGCGGGACCCACGACGACATCGGGCAGACCCTGCGGCATCTCGAAATCCTGCCTCGACAGCGCGCGGCGGCCCGCCATGATCTCCGCCCGCACCTGTGGGTACAGCGGCTCACGGTCCGGCTCGGCAAAGCCGAGCGGATACAGCGGCGCACCCGAGCTAAGGTCGTACTTGTCGCTGGCACCCAGGGTGTGCATCAGCTCGTGGGCGATGACGATGTTGTTGCTGCCCGCCATGGCGCTCAGCGCAAACGCGTGCACCACGCCGATCAGTCCCTTCTGCAGACCGTGCGAGTCCGGGACGCGATCGAGCGTCGCCGGGTCGTGATACAGCACGAACATGCGTATGCGCGGCGGCGCGCGGCCCGGCACCTCGGTGGCGTGCGCGGCGAACCAGCGCATTTTCAGGCTCCACCAGGCGACCCCCAGCGGCCCCGCGTCGTGCGCCAGCGCCGGCGGGAGCTCGGACCCCTGCGGATACAGCTCCGCATGGACCGGCTGCTCGATCGCTACCCCGTAGCGGTGTGCTTCGCGCGCGAAGAACTCGTCGATCCCCGAGAAGTCCTCCGCGGTGAGGCCCTCGACGTAGTGCTGTGCCATGGGCGTCCCGTCGCCGTTGAGCGGGAAGATGCCCACCCACAGCGTGTCCTTCCAGCCGGAAGTCGCGATGCGATCGAGCAGGGCGTTGATCGCCACGGCCGCGAGCACGAGCAGCAGAAGCGCGATGCGAACGTTCTTCCACATGCGAGGCGGCCACCGCCGGCTGGCTAGCGGGCCATGTCAGGGCTGCAGCCGGGTGGCCGACCAGGGGCCGGTCCTGAAGGAGCCGCCGCGCGTGGCCGTCAGGTTGCGCGTCCACAAGGCACGGTCGTGGATGCGCGCCTCGCCTTCCACCCACAGCTCCAGCCTATCGGCCCACAGCCGATAGCCACCCCAGTGAGGCGGGCGCGGGATGGTGACCTTCACGGTATCGTCGGCGCCGGGACTGCCGGGAGTGGGCGCACCGTATCGTCTCGCCACGGCGGTGACCGCGCCGAGCAGCGCCGAGCGCGACTCGATCGGCTCACTCTGCGCACTCGCCCAGGCGCTCACACGGCTCTGCCAGGCGCGCGTGGCGAAGTAGCTGTCGCTGTCCGCCGCGGGTGTCTGCACGATCGGCCCTTCGATGCGCACCTGGCGATGCAGGGCGTCCCAGTGCATGACCGCCGCCGCGCGCGGGTTGTCCTTCAGCTGCCGGCCCTTGCTCGAGAGGTAGTTGGTGTAGAACACGATGTAGCCCGGCTGCGGCACGATGTCCTTGCACAGCACCACCCGCGCGGAAGGTTTGCCGTCAGGGGTGCTGGTGGCGAGCACCATGGAGTTCGCGTTGGGTTGCGCTCGTGCCGCCCAGGCCTCGGCGAGCCAGGCGGCCACGACCGCGAGCGGCTCGGCGGGCAGGGGATCCGGGAGGAGTTCGCGGTGCTCAGGCATGGCGGGCAATGTTAGAGCCTTCCGCTGCGACTGTCGCGCGAGGGCTAGAATGTCAGTGCGGATCGAATCCTCGGTGCTCGTCCGCTCGAGGCGGAGGCGATGGTTTGACTGAGATCGGGTCGACGATCAGGTTTCTTCTCAAGTGGAGTGGCCTCGTTATTGGAGGCCTGGTCCTCATCGCGCTGCTGCTGTTCGCCGTGGCCTGGACCGTGAACCTCCGTGACGAGCCGCTGACACCCGAGTCGCAGGCGCTTCGCGTCCCGCCACCCAACCCCTACGCGCCCGAGGACAACATCTACCTCGCCCTCGCGGGACTCGATGCACCGCCGGGCGAGTCGGTTACCGTGGTGGGGTTGGCGAGGATCGAGCGCTTCAACCG
>DATGVL010000043.1:0-7044 GCA_035300445.1 Steroidobacteraceae bacterium | reverse complement strand
AGCGCGAGCCCGAGCAGCACCCCGAGCGCCACGCCCAGCCAGCCGATCACCAGTCCCTGGGTGATGAATATGCCCATCACGCGCCGTGGCGATGCGCCCAGGGTGCGCACGATGGCGATGTCGGTGCGTTTGTCGGTGACCACCATCACCAGCATCGCGACGATGTTGAAGGCGGCGACCGCGACGATCAGCAGCAGGATGAGCGACATCATGGTCTTCTCGATGCGGATCGCGCGGAAGTAGTTGGCGTTGTCCTGGGTCCAGTCGCTGACCTCGAAGCTGCGCGGCAACAGCGCCCGCAGCCGCGCCGCAACCGAGGGCGCCGCGAGCACATCGTGCACGCGCACCCGCAGCCCCTCACTGGCGGTGTCTTGCGGGGCGAGTGCCCGCACGTCGTCCAGGTGCGCAAATATCAGGGTGGCGTCGTGATCCGGCAGCCCGACCTCGAACGTGCCGGCCACCGTGAATTCGCGCAGCTTCGGCGCCGGCGCACCACCGGCGTCCACCGTCGGTACCAGCACGGTCAGCGAGTCACCGGGCGCCAATCCCAGCCGCTCGGCGATCACCTCGCCCACGATGATGCGCCCGGAGCCGGCAGTCAGATCCGCGAGCTGTCCCTGGGTGATGGCGTGCGCCAGCTCGGTCGCGCTGCCGGCGGCCCGTGGGTCGATGCCGCGCAGCAGCACCGGCAGCATCTCGGGGCGGCGCACGGCGAGTGCCTGCAGCTCCGCATAGGGCGCCACGCCGGCAACCCCCGCGACGCCCAGCACCGTGCGCGCGGCGCTCTGCCAGTCCGCGACCCCGGGTGCGGCCGGCGCGCCTGCCGGCGCCGTGGCGGCCGCGGTCACGCGCACCTGGGCGCTGAGTGACAGCAGCCGGTCGCGCAACTCGCCCTCGAATCCGTTCATCACCGACAGAATCACGATGAGAGCCGCGACACCCACGCACACCCCGACGAGCGACGCCCAGGTGATGAAGGAAACGAAGAAAGTGTGCGAGCGGGCACGCACGTAGCGCAGGCCCACGTAGATCGACAGGGGGTGAAACATCGTCGCGATTTAACCACAGTTACAGGCTTTTTCAGACGTGCGTCACAAAATCAGAGCCTGTGCCCCACCTTGCCCGCTTTGACAGATTCTTCGCGGTGCTATAGTCGTGCGGCAGTTGGAGGACAGTGGCATGCAGACCCGAATTCTCGCAGCGCTCCTGTGCGGTTGCGCTGGCGCCGGTGGCGCACTCGCGGATACCGTCGTCGTGAACGATCAGGTGCAGGTGCGTGAGACGCAGCTCGATCGCCCCAAACGCGGCAGCACCATGAGCGAAGTCGAGAAGCACTTCGGCGCGCCGGTCTCCCGACATCCCACGGTGGGCGGCGCTCCGCACCAGCCGCCGATCACGCGCTGGGACTACAGCGCCTTCTCGGTGTTCTTCGAGCACGACCGGGTCATTCATGCGGTGGTCACCGGCGGCTGAAGCCTCGGTCGCCGCAGCCGCTCGCTCCCTAACACCTCCCGCCCCGGCGATCGCGCACGCGCCGAACGCTTTCGGGTATGACAGCCCGGGCCTGGTGTCGCCAGACGCCGACATTAACGCAGATGTGCTAGTCTTTCCTTTAACAGAATAATTCCCTTGGGGGAGTCTGTGTCGGCGGACGAGCCTCTCAGGGCCCAATTCGAGGCCCTCGTGCGCGCCGGAACGGTGCGCAGGAAAACGGCCGCGGTTCAGCTGGAAGCTGAAATCCGGCGCCGCGAGGAAGTGCTGCGGCAGACATTCCGCCGCTACGTCTCACCGCGGGTCGCCGACAAGATCCTCGAGGACCCGCAACTGCGCGACACGCTGCTCTCCACGGCCGACGTGCGCGCCCACGCGGTGGTGCTGTTCGCCGACCTGCGCGGCTTCACCAGCATTTCCGAGCAGCTCGAAGCGCACTGTGTCGTGCCCCTGCTCAATGAGTTCTTCTCGCTGCTGACGGAGATCACCTTCCGCCACGAGGGCACCGTGTTTCACATGGCGGGTGACTGCCTGATGCTCGGCTTCGGCGTGCCGCTGGAGCAGCCCGACAGTGCGGAGCGCGCCGTGCGCGCCGCCCGCGAGATGCTCGTCCGCTTCGGCGCGCTCGCCTGGTCCTGGAAGGAGCGCTACCAGGTCGACGCCGGGCTCGGCATCGGTATCAATGAGGGGGACGTGGTGGCCGGGAACATCGGCTCCTCCTCCTATATGAACTACACCATCATCGGCGACACGGTGAACATCGCCGCGCGTCTGTGCCAGAGGGCGCGTGCCGGGGAAATGCTGTTCTCCGGCGCCCTCAAGCAGTCGCTCGACGCGCACGGCATGGACGTCGGCGCGACCCCGCTCCCGCCCCTGCGGCTGCGCGGGCGCTCCCACCCCATCGACATCTTCTGCGTGCCGCTCGGAACGCGCATGCACGTGAGTGCAAGGCCGGTCAACGCCTGAGCACCGCGACGGCACGCACCCGCGCGCCCCCCCTGTCCCCGACGCTCCCCTGCTCGCGGCCTTGAGGCTTAGGTAAGCTGCCGGGCTTTCGCGCCAGCACGCTCTATGCCCTCATTGCTCAATCCGCCGCTGCCGGCCGGGGCCCACCGGCGTCTGCGCTGGCATCAGCTGTACGGCAGCGCCGCGGCACTGGCGCTGGCCGAAGCCACGCGCGCCGACCGGCGGCTGTACGTGGTCATCGTGGACGCGGCGCGCGAGCTCGAGCGGCTGACGGCCGAGCTGCGCTTCTTCGCCGGGGAGGAGCTGCCCCTGCTGCGGCTGCCGGACTGGGAAGTGCTGCCGTACGAGCTGTTCTCTCCCCATCCAGACATCACCTCCGAACGGCTGAAGAGTCTGTTCGAGCTGCCGCAGCTGCGGCACGGCTGCCTGATCGTCTCGGCCGACACGCTGATGCAGCGGCTGGCGCCGCGCAGCTACGTGCAGGGCCGGGCGTTCGAGCTCAGCAGGGGGCAGGCGCTCGCCATCGAGCCGTTCCGGCAACGACTCGTCGAGGCAGGCTATGCGAGTGTCAGCCAGGTGGTGAGTCCCGGAGAGTTCGCGGTGCGCGGCTCGCTCCTGGACGTGTTCCCCATGGGCGCCGCGGCGCCGCTGCGCATCGACCTGTTCGATGAGCAGATCGAGGCGATCCGCCGCTTCGATCCGGAAACGCAGCGCTCGCTCGATACGCTCCCCGGGGTGCGGTTGCTGCCGGCACGCGAGGTGCCGCTGGATACGGACGCGGTGAAGGATTTCCGCCGCCGCTACCGCACGCGCTTCGAGGGCGACCCGACCCGCAGCGGCGTTTATCGCGGCGTGAGCGAGGGACTCGCGCCCGCGGGGGTGGAGTTCTATCAGCCGCTGTTCTTCGATTCGATGGCGACATTGTTCGACTACCTGCCCGTGGATGCGGTGATCGTGCACGAGACCGCGCTGCCACAGACTCTCAGCAAGGCGTGGCAGGACATCGAGGCGCGTTACGAGGATCGCCGCCACGACATCGAGCGCCCGGTGCTCAGGCCCGCGGAGTTGTTTCTCGAGCCGGCCGCGCTGGAAGCGGCGCTCGCCGGATTCGCATCGATCACCCTCGATGCCTTCAAAGCGGAGACCGAGCTGCACGGTGCCGCGGCCGAGGTGCGCAATTTCCCCACCAGCGCGCCGCGCGAGCTGCGCGTCGACGGGCGCGCCGAGCGGCCGTTCGCAGCCCTCGATGCGTTCCTGAGTGACTTCGAGGGCCGCGTGCTGCTGGCGGCTGACTCGGCCGGACGGCGTGAGGTGCTGCAGGAGATGCTGCGCGCGCATCGCCACGAGGTGACCGTCGTTCCCGGCTGGGATGCGTTCGTCGCCGGCACGGCGCGGCTCGCACTGACGGTGGCGCCCGACCTCGAAGGCCTCACGCTCATCGCGCCGCCGATCGCGGTGATCGCGGAAGGGCAGCTGTTTGGGGCACGCGCCCGCCAGGAGCGGCGGCGCAAGCGCGCCGCGGATCCAGAGGCGATCCTGCGCGACCTCCAGGACCTCAATCCCGGCGCGCCGGTGGTGCACGAGGAGTACGGGGTCGGCCGCTACGCGGGCCTCAGACCGATGGACATCGGCGGGCAGCCCGGAGAGTTCCTGGTGCTCGAATATCAGGACGGCGACCGCATCTACGTGCCGGTGCACGCGCTGCACCTGGTGAGCCGCTACACCGGCGCCGCGCCCGAGAGTGCCCCGCTGCACAAGCTCGGCACCGATCAATGGGCCAGGGCCCGCAGGCGCGCCGCCGAACAGATCCGCGACGTGGCCGCGGAACTCCTCGATCTGTACGCGCGGCGCAAGGCCCAGCAGGGACTTGCCTTGGCGGCAAGCGAGCTCGACTACCAGTCCTTCGCCAACGCCTTCCCGTTCGAGGAGACCGAGGATCAGGCGCAGGCGATCGAGCAGGTGCTCGCCGACCTCGGCAGCGAGCGCCCCATGGACCGCATCGTGTGCGGCGATGTCGGCTTCGGCAAGACCGAAGTCGCTATGCGCGCGGCGTTCGTGGCCGCACAGGCGGGCAAGCAGGTCGCGGTACTCGCTCCGACCACACTGCTGGTGCAGCAGCACCTGACCAACTTTCGCGACCGCTTCGCCGACTGGCCGGTGCGCATCGAGGGGCTGTCGCGTTTCGGGGGCTCGACGGAGACCCAGGCGGTGCTCGCGGGGCTCGAGCAGGGCAAGGTCGACATCGTCATCGCCACCCACCGCCTGCTGCATGCGCACGCGCGCTTCCGCGACCTGGGCCTGCTCATCATCGATGAGGAGCACCGCTTCGGGGTGCGCGACAAGCAGCGCCTGCAGGCGTTGCGCGCCAACGTGCACGTGCTCACCCTCACCGCAACCCCCATTCCGCGCACCCTCAACATGGCGCTCGGCGGCCTGCGCGACCTGTCGCTGATCACCACCGCTCCGGCGGGGCGGCTGGCGATCAAGACCTTCCTCATCGAGTGGCACGCGCCGACGCTGCGCGAGGCGGCATTGCGCGAGCTGCGCCGCGGCGGACAGATCTATTTCGTGCACAACGAAGTACGCACCATCGAGAAAATCGCCGCCGAGGTACAGGCACTGGTGCCGGAGGCGAGCCTGCGCATCGGCCACGGGCAGATGCGCGAGCGCGAGCTCGAGCAGTTGATGGTCGATTTCTATCACCGCCGCTTCAGCGTGCTGGTGTGCACCACCATCATCGAGAGCGGTATCGACGTGCCCACCGCCAACACCATCATGATCAATCGCGCCGACACACTCGGGCTGGCGCAGCTGCACCAGCTGCGCGGCCGCGTCGGACGCTCGCACCACCGCGCCTACGCGTATCTGATCGCGCCGCCGCGCCAGGCGCTGGCGCGCGATGCCGTCAAGCGGCTCGAGGCGATCGAGTCGATGGAGGAGCTGGGAGCGGGATTTGTGCTCGCGACCCATGACCTCGAGATCCGCGGTGCCGGTGAGTTGCTCGGTGAGGAGCAAAGCGGCCAGGTGACCGAGATCGGGCTGTCCCTGTATCTGGACATGCTCGAGCACGCGGTGCGGGCGCTCAAGGAAGGCCGCGAGCCGGTGCTCGACCAGCCGCTGGCCGCCGCCACCGAAGTCGAGCTGCGCCTGCCGGCGTTCCTGCCGGAGGTCTACGTCGGCGACGTGCACATGCGCCTGTCGCTCTACAAGCGCATCGCCGCCGCCGACAGCGAGGCGGCACTCGATGAGCTCAGCGCGGAAATCCACGATCGTTTTGGCCCGCTGCCCAGTGCGGCGCAGAGCCTGCTGCGCATCGCCAAACTCAAACTCACGGCGCGCGCCCTGGGGGTGCGCCGGCTCGACCTGGGCCTGCAGGGCGGCTCGGTGCTGTTCGAGGAGCGCTCACGCATCGACCCGGCCACCGTGGTGCGCATGATTCAGAGCGGCGCACGCGAGTACCGCCTCGAAGGACCACTGAAGCTGCGTGTGTCGCGCCAACTTCCCACCGAGAGCGCCCGCTTCGAGTTTGCCGCGGATCTGCTGCGGCGCCTCGGCGAACCGCCCCGGGTCCATTAGAATGCCGCGCATGGACGCCCGCCTCCCGCCGTTGCAGCTTACGCTCGGCCTCACCGCGTGGGCGCTGCTCGCCGGCGTGCCGGCGGCGGCACAGGAGCCGCCGGCGACCGTGGGCACCGCCGGCCCGGTGTACAACATCGAGATCATCGTATTTCAGGACACCGCCACGCTCGGTGGGGCCGAGAACTGGAGCGCGGAGGCCGGCGCCGGCACCCACAGCATCGTCGCCGGCGATGAATCCACGACCGGCTCAGCGCAGGTGGGGCATTTCGTCGCCATGCTGCCAGCTTCCGTGTGGCAGCTGACGGAACTGGAGAACCGCCTGCGCGCGAGCGGCAGTTACGTGCCGGTGGCGCATGCGGCCTGGTCGCAGACGGCGAGCTCCTGGGGCACGCGCGCCGGCTTCGCCCTGCAGCGCCTCGGGATCAATGTCCAGGGTCTCAGCGGCACGGTGTTCCTGGAGCGCGGGCAGTTCCTGCACCTGGGCATGTCGCTGACCTACGCCATGCCCTCTGCGCCGCCTGGCCTCACCGCCGCGCCCGACACGCCGTTCACCCTCAACCAGAGCCGCCGCGTGCACTTCTACGAGCGCAACTACTTCGACCATCCGGCGTTCGGCGTGATCGCGCTGGTGACGCCTGCGCAGGGCGCGCGAGCCCCGGGGCGTTAGGGAGCGCCGACCACCATGGCACATTCCCGGCGCGGCCCGGTCCCGCCGGGACGCTATGCCTTCTGCTCGATATCAGCGGTGAAGCCGATGCCGCGGCGCTTGGGCGCCGGCGTGTCCATCAGGGCGCGAATCGCCTCGTAGACTTCCTTGAACTGCCGCTGGGTCATAAGGTCCAGGGCCAGGAGCGAGCGCTCGAGCGCTACGAGCTTGCGGGCGAGATCCTTGTTGGAGGCGAAGATCTCGCGCAGTTGCACGAAGGCGCGCACGGCATAGACGCCCATCGCGATCGCGCGCCGGGAGTGAGCACGTTGGCGCCTGAATGGCGCCGTGTTCGGTGAAAG
>DATGVL010000042.1:0-18330 GCA_035300445.1 Steroidobacteraceae bacterium | reverse complement strand
CGCCACAGGAGCGCTGCGAGGATGAAGCCGGGAAGCGCGGCCACGAGAAAGGCGAACTGCCAGCCCTTGAGCCCGAACGGCGCCGCGCCGCCGCCGTACAGGTGGTCCCACCAGTCCGCGGCCACGCCGCCGAGCACCGAGGAACCGCCGAGGCCGAGCGCGATCGCGGCAGCGATCATCGCGGTGGCGAAACCGCGGTGCGGTTTCGCATAGTGGTCGAATACCAGGGAGAAGCCCGCGGGTTGCGCCGCGCCCTCACCGATGCCGACGCCGAGGCGCGACAGGGCGAGGAGCGCAAAGCCCTGCGCGGCGCCCGCGAGCGCCGTCGCGAGCGACCAGAACGCCAGCGTGATCGCGAGCAAGCGCGTTCTCACCGAGCCGTCGGCGAGCCGCCCGAGGGGGAGCGAGAACAGAGCGTAAAAGAGCGCGAACACCGTGCCGTACAGCAGTCCCATCTCGGCATCGCCGATGGCGAGGTCGTGCTTAATGCGGGGGCTGAGGATCGCGAGGATGTTGCGGTCGAGGAGGCTGATGGCGTTGGTGAGCGCGACCAGCGCGAGCGCGTAGCCGGCCGTGTGCGCGAGGCGCGCGCGGCTCACAGGGCGAACCAGCGCTCGGCGTTGGTCTGCATCAGTTTCTTCTTGGTCGCGAGCGGGATGTCGAGGTTGTCGTGGGTGCGCACCTCGTCCGCATGGAACTGATACGGGTAATCCATCGCATACATGACGCGGTCCTCGCCCACGACCTGCTGCGTGAACACAATCGCGGGCGCCCACGCCATGCCGCTGGTGCTGATCAGCACGTTCGTGCGCAGGTACTCGAGGATGGTCTTCTTGAGCGGCTTGAGGCGCGCATAGCGCTGCGCGCGCACGCTCGCCTGGTGCATGTAATCGAGCCGGTACACCCAGAAAGGCAGCGCCTCGCCCATATGACCGACCATGATCTGAAGGTTCGGGTAACGGTCGAAGATGCCGCTGGTGATGAGGCGCAGGAGGTGCAGCCCCGTCTCGACGCCGAAGCCGAAGATGGCGCCGTCGAGTCCGGCCTCGAGCATCGGTCCGATCATCGAGTCGGGCGGGGTGGCCGGGTGGATGTAGAGGGGGTGGCCGGTGTCGGCGAGCGCGCGGAAGATCGGATCGAACCTGGGATGATCGAGATACTCGCCCTGGGTGTGGCTGTTGATCTGTACGCCCTTGAAGTGAAGCTCACGCGCGCCGCGGACGATCTCACGCGCCGACCATTGCGGGTCCTGCGGCGCGACGGTGGTCATTCCGACGTAGCGGTCGCTGCGGGCCGCGACCTGCTCGGCCAGGTAATCGTTGGCACGCCGGGCAAGACCCCGGGCTTCCTCGACGTCGGGCAGCGGCTGTGCACCGGGCGAGGTGAGTGCGAGGATCGCCTTGTCGATGCCGGTTTCGTCCATGTGACGGATGCGCTGCTCGCCGAGGTCGAGCAGTCGCTCGATGATCTGCGTGGCGCGCTCGGAGGGGCTGCGCGCATAAAACCCCCACAGCGAAACCATGCCCTTGTCCGCGGTGCCGTCCTTCACCATGCGCAGGTAGCAGTCGATCTGCTCGCGCGTCGCGAAGGCCTCCTCGGTCGCGATGCGCAGGTAACCGCGATCACCGCCGGTCTTCAGCTCGTGGCTGATGGCTCACCCTTCGTGGATGGCCTTGACAACCATGCACGACATCACCCCTTCCGGCCCGTTCTCGGACCCGTGGCCGGACCACTTGACGCCGCCGAATGGTGAGTCGGGGCCCCCCAGCACGGTGGTGTTGATGCAGAACATGCCGCTCTCCACCTCGCGCGCCAGCCGCTTCTGCCGCCCGACGTCATTCGTCCAGCTGTAGGAAGCCAGGCCGTAAGGCAGACGGTTGGCCTCCCCGATCATCTCCTCCTCGGTGCGGAACGGATTGATGAGTGCGACCGGTCCGAACGGCTCCTCGTTCATGATGGGGGCGCTGAGCGGGATCTCGGACAGCACGGTCGGGGCGTAGTAGTAGCCCCGCGTGCCGATGCGGGCGCCGCCGCTGTGCAGCCGCGCGCCTGCACTCACGGCGCCCCCGATCAGCCGCTCCATCGCCTCGGGGCGGCGCGGGTTGGCCATCGGGCCCATCTGCACGCCCTCCTCGAGTCCGTTACCCACACGCCACTGGCCGGCGCGTTGCACGAAACCGCTGAGGAAATCCTCATATACGTCCTGCTGCACGATGAAGCGCGTCGGGGAGATGCAAACCTGCCCCGCGTTGCGGAACTTCGAGGGCACCATCGCATTCAACACCTGCTCCACGTCCACGTCGTCGAACACCAGCACCGCGCCGTGTCCGCCGAGTTCCATGGTCGTGCGCTTGCAATCCTCGGCGGCGAGCTTCATCAGGTGCTTCCCCACGGCCGTCGAGCCGGTGAAGCTCAGCTTGCGAATGATCGGCGAGCGCAGCAGATGGCGCGACACCTCGTCGGGCACGCCGAACACGGCCTGTCCGACTTCCTTCGGCAAGCCGGCATCGAGCAGGCATTGCAGTACCGCCAGCGCCGAGGCCGGCGCTTCCTCGGCGGCCTTGAGAATCACCGAGCAGCCGGCGGCGATGGGCGCGCCGAGCTTGCGGCCGGGATTGCCGATGGGGAAGTTCCAAGGTGCAAAGGCCGCGACCGGCCCGACCGGTTCCCAGACGACCGTCGAGCGCATGCCGGTGGGGCGCACGAGCTGGCGTCCGTAGAGACGGTGACACTCGCCGGCATAAAACTCGAACAGCGTGACGTTCATCATGACTTCGATGCGCGACTCGGCGAGCGCCTTGCCCTCCTCGAGCGTTGCAATGCGCGCGATCTCCTCCTGTCGCTCCCTTAGCAGCCGCGCGGCGCCCGCCAGCACCGCCGCGCGCTGCTGAGGGGCGGCATCGCGCCACAGGCGAAATCCCCGTTGCGCGGCGGCGAGCGCGCGGTCGAGATCGGCCGCGTCCGC
The DNA here is from genome assembly GCA_035300445.1 of Steroidobacteraceae bacterium. GTDB lineage: Bacteria > Pseudomonadota > Gammaproteobacteria > Steroidobacterales > Steroidobacteraceae > 13-2-20CM-66-19. The sequence continues at coordinate 15,365 of DATGVL010000042.1, read as the reverse complement.
GAGCGGCAGTGCGCCGAGCGTGGCCCCGCTCGCGGGGTTCACGACCGAGTGCACGCGCCGGTGGCCGACGGGGATCTTCTCCCCATCGATGATCAGGTGGAGCTCGGGGTAGCCGACGCCGGATGTCACGGTCTCACGCATTCTGCGCCTCGAGCTGCTCGATCCGCACGACCTCGCGGCCGTAGGGCCGGACGCCGCGCGAGATCGTGAACGCTGCGAGCGGTAGCAGGATCGAAGCCGTCAGCAAAATGCTCTTCCAGAGAGCACTATCTGCGCCGAAGACGCGTTGCGTGACGCTGCCGATCAGCTGCCCGCCGAACGCTCCGAAGAAAATGAACATGAAGAGGTAGATGGCGGTCACCCGGCCGCGCATGTGGTTCGGCGTGATGCGCTGAATGGCGGCATTCTGCGGCACCGCCGAGGCGAGCCCGCATACCCCGCCCGCAGCCACGCACAAGAGCGCAAGCTCACCCGAGGGCATGAGGGGAGCCGCGATCTCGAACGGTATGATGAGGGCGAAGAGTATCGTGGCGGCGCGCACGTTAGCGTCCTTGTAGCGCTTGGTCAGCCACTCGGTGAACACGGTGCCGACGAAGGCGCCCGCGACCCACGACACCAAGGTGACGACGCTCATCCAGTTGCCGATGTGCTGCGGGCTCCAGCCATAGGTGCGGGCGAGGAACGTAGGGCGCCAGACGCTGAGACCGAGAAACTCGGTGGCGCTGAAGGCGAGGCCGATGAAGAGCGGCAGGTAGACGGCTCGCCGCGTCCAGATCTCGCGCAGCACGGCGCTGAACGGCACGTCCTGCGCGTCCCCCGCGAGTCCGCGCCGTGGCGGCTCCTTGGCGAGCAGCAGGAGCGCGGCGATCACCAAGCCCGGCGCACCGACCATCATGAGCACCCACTGCCAGCCATGAATCGTCAGGCCCATCCAGTGGGTGACCGGCCACGCCGCCACGATCGTGAGCAGCAATCCGCCGAGGTAGAAGCCGAGCACGTTGCCGCTGATGAAGCCGAGCTGCAGGAAGCCGATGGCGCGCGGCAGTCGCGCCGGCGGGAAATAGTCCGCGAGCATCGAGTAGGAGCCCGGGGCGTGCGCCGAGCCGCCCGCGCCGACCAGCATGCGGCTCATGAACAGCTGCACGAAGTTCTGCGCGAGCCCGCCGAGCGCGGTGATGCCGCCGATGAGGGTGATGCCCCCGGCGAGCACGTACTTGCGCGGGTAGAGGTCCACCAGGCGCGCCATCGGGATCCCGACCAGCACGTAGAAGATGATGTTGGCGGGCCCCAGAAGGAAGCCAAGCTGCTCGTCGGTAAGGTGAAAATCGGCCTTGATGTGCTGGGCCATCATGCTGAAGATCTGCGCGTCCAGAAAATTCAGCGCCGTGGCGAGAATGATCACGAACAGGCCGTAGTAGGCGGCGCTGCGTGCGGGCCACCCCTGCACGCCCGGTGCCACCTCCGCCACCCGACCGATCGCCCCGGGTACCTCCGCGACCATAGCCGTCCCCCCAGACTGTATGTGTTCGATACAATATGACTTGCGGCGGTTTGTACTCAAGGGGAATCGCGCATGCAGAACCTGCCAGGCAAGACCGCATTCGTGACCGGGGGCGCAAGCGGCATCGGGCTTGGCATTGCCAAGGCTTTGCTCGGCGCAGGGATGAATGTCGTCATCGCGGACATCCGCGAGGACCATCTGGCGGCCGCGACCGCCGAGCTCGGTGCGGCCGAGCGCGTCCTGGCACTGAAACTCGACGTCACCGACCGCGCCGCCTACGCACGCGCCGCGGACGCCGCCGAGGCGCGCTTCCGCAAGATTCACGTCCTGTGTAACAACGCCGGCGTCGGGGTCGTAGGTCCCACCGAGCTCGCGACCTTCGCCGACTGGGACTGGGTGCTGGGGGTCAATCTTGGCGGCACCGTCAACGGCATCGTCATCCTCCTGCCGCGCATCATGCGGCACGGCGAGGGCGGGCACATCGTCAACACGGCCTCGATGTCGGGGCTCGTGCCGCATCCGGGTGCCACGCTCTACGGGACTTCCAAGGGCGCCGTGGTGAGCATGATCGAATGCATGCGTGCCGAGCTCGAGCCGCACGGCATCGTCTGCTCGGCCTTCTGCCCCGGGGCGGTGCAGTCGAACATCGCCGAAGCCGGCAAGACCCGACCGGCGGCACTCGCCGATACCGGCTATGCCGAGAGCGACAAGCGCCGCCAGCAGGGCGGTAATTTCTTTCACCTCTTCCGCACGAAGGAAGAGGTCGGCCAGCGGGTGCTGCAGGGGATCCTCAACGACGAGCTCTACATCATGACCCATAGCGAGTTCCGCCAGGGGGTCGAGGATCGCGCGCAGGCCTTATGCGCGGCCGTGCCCGATCTGCCCGAGAACGAGGAGTACAAGCGCACCTTCAGCCTCCTGTTCCGCAATCCTATCCACGCGGCCGAGACGGCCCGCCAGAGGAAGGGCAAGACATGAAGGATTTCGCAGGCCGAACCGCGTTCGTCACCGGCGGCGCGAACGGCGTCGGCATCGGACTCGTTCGGGCACTCCTCGCGCAGGGTTGCAACGTCGCCATGGCCGACATCCGCCCCGCCTCCATCGAGGCCGCGCTGCGAGCGCTCGACAACCCGAGAGCCATGGGCGTGGAGGCGGATGTGTCCTCGAGAAGGGATCTGGCACGCGCCGCGGAGGCGGTGGAGGCGAAGTTCGGCGTCGTCAGCCTGTTATTCAACAACGCCGGCGTCAATCTGTTTCAGACCATCGAGGAGTCGAGCTACGACGACTGGGACTGGCTCATGGGGGTCAATCTCCACGGCCCGATCAACGGCGTCATGACCTTCGTGCCGCGCATGATCCGCGCGGGCCAGGGCGGGTACGTCGTCAATACGGCCTCGATGGCCGGTTTCCTCGCGGCCGGCGTGTGCGGTATCTACAACACCAGCAAGTTCGCCGTGCGCGGACTGTCCGAATCGCTGCGCGCGAGCTTGGCGCCCCACGGCATCGGTGTGTCGGTGCTGTGCCCCGGGCTCGTCAAGTCCTACATCTACGCGAGCGAGGAGGTGCGGCCGGCGGCCCTTAGGGCGGGCGCCAAGCCGGTGAACACGGAGAATGCGAAGCGCCTCGCGCAGGTGCACGAGTTCGGCATGGAGCCGGACGTGATCGCCACGCGCGTACTCGAGGCTATCGCTGAGGATCGTTTCCACATCTTCACGCACCCCGAGTTCAAGGACGAGCTAGGCGAGGTGTTCGGCGAGATCATGCAGGACTTTCGCGATTATCCCGTCGATCCCGGTCACGGCCAACGGACCGATTTCGAGAAGACGCGCCGTGAGAGCTACCGCAAACAGCGCCGGGGCCTGAAGGCGAGTTGAGCGTGCGCGCTTAGCGTTGGCCGATATGGGTTGAAATAGCCGATAAATCTGCCCGACCGGAGGTGGACGGGCGGTTCCTGTAGCCCAGCCCTTCAGGCGCTGCCGCGCGTACGCCAGCCTTGCTGGTAGGTTTCACGCACCATGCGGGTGTAGGGAACCGGGCTCACGATGGCACGCACCTCGATCTGCCGGTGGGGCTCGACCGTGGTCTTGTGCGTGCCGCCGTTCTCCTCTCCCCACACGACCCGCAGCTCGGTGCCGAGCGCAATCTCCGGGCGTACCGTGGCAAGGCTGAGAGCCTGCTTCTCGTTGTAGCTGTAGCCGGTGAACATCGACAGGCCCACGGTCTTGCCGTCGGCATCGATCACGCGGTCGTAGTTGGACGAGGCGTAGTTGGCGAGCGGGACATCGAAGAACTTGTACTGCTCACCGTCCGGATTAAAGAGCGAAGCCAGGATCTTCGTCATGTCCTGCGGATTCCAGGCAAGCGTCACCTTCTTGCGCTGCGCCTCGGGCTCGAGCCGCTCGAGCGCTTCGCGGCCGTGGAACGGGTGATCGAACCGGGCGAACGAGCCGTAGCCCATCTCATAGGGATTCAGGTAGTAGTCTTCGATGTTGTCGGACACGAAGCTGCCGCCGATTGAGCCGGTGGCCTCGTAGCTGTCGGGACCGAGCCACTGGCGATAGGGCTTGAGCTTCTCGCCCGTATAGATGGCCGGAAGGGGCGACGGAATCCAGCCCGATTCCAGGGTGTTCGAGGGGTAAGCGCGGCCCCCGCAGGGCAGCATGCCAAACTCCTTGCCGGCCTCGAGAATGGCCGCGCGGATCTCCTCCTGCTGCGCATACGGACCCCAGATCTCGAGCCCCGGCGCACCCGACATGCCGTGCCGCAGCGTGCGCACGGTCTTGCCGGCGATCCGCATGGTGGACATGTTGAAGAACTTCAGCTGCTCGAGCGGGCCGCCGTTGAGCTTTTCGATGATGGCCCAGGCCTTCGGCCCCTGGATCTGAAAGCGCCAGACCGAGCGGGTCACGGGCTTGCCCATCGGGCGCATCGGTGAGCGGTCATCGAGCTCGGCCTCGACGTCGTAACCGCCGGTGGCCGCGTGAAAGCGCAGCCAGTTGGAAGCCGGCGCCCGGCCGACGTACACGAACTCCTCCTCGGCGAGATAAAAGACGATGCCGTCGCCGATCACGTGGCCGTAGGGCGTGGTCGGTACGTATTGCTTTGCCTTGTTGACGGCGAAGCCCTGCATCGAGTTGATCGCGGTATCGCTGAGGAGCTTCAGCGCATCCTTGCCGCGCAGGTACAGGTTCACCATGTGGTGCGACTGGTCAGAGAGCACGGCGCTGTGCTGCCAGGCCCACTGCTCGCTGCGCCAGTTGCTGAATTCGGAGGCGACCACCGGGTAGACGTAGGCGCCGAGCTGCGAGTTGCGCAGCATCTTCACGGTGTCTGCGGTTGCCGCCAGGATTTCTTCCAGATTGCGCGCGCCCATCATTCATCCCCCTGGATTTGCGATCACGACTTTCCCGAACAGTTCGCCCGAGGATTGATACGCGTACGCCGCCTTCGCCTCGGCGAAAGCGAACACGCGGTCGACGACGGGCTTCAGCTGATGCGCGTCCACAAAGGCGTTCAGATCGCGCGCCATGGCGGCGGAGCCGACGAATATTCCCCGCAGACTCGCGCCCTTGACCATGAGGGGCATCGGGTTGGCATCGCCCTGCATCGACAGCACGCCGATGAGCGCAATTTCCCCGCCGAAACCGACGGCCTGGATGGACTGCGCGAGCGTACCGAGCCCGCCGACCTCGACCACGTGGTGGATGGTGCCTCCGGCGAGCTCGGCCGCCCTGGCACCCCACTCCCGCTCGGACCTGGAGTTGAGCGTGGCGTCGGCGCCGAGCTGCTTCGCGCGCGCGAGCTTCGCGTCGCTCGAGGAAGTCGCCACGACCCGCGCACCGGCGGCCTTGGCGATCCGCAGCGCGAGGAGTGACACGCCACCGGTGCCGATCAACAGCACCCACTGGCCGCGCTCGAGCGGACGTACGCCCGTCAGCAGCGCATTCCACGCGGTCACCCCGGCGCAGGGGAGCGTCGCCGCCTCTTCGAACGTCAGCGAGTGAGCGAGCTTCACGACAGCCGTCTCGGGAAGCGCCACGTAGTCGGCGAGCATTCCTCTGGCGGGCGGACAGCCGAGCGCCTCGCCCTTGGCCGGGGGCGGCGGCCCGTGAAACCAGGCCGTGAAGAAGGTGCCGGCCACCCGATCTCCGGGGGCCAGGGCCTTCACCCCTGCACCGACCGCCTCCACGACCCCGACACCATCGGAGAGCGGAGTCCCGGCCACCTTGATGGCGGCGCCGAAATAGCGTCCCTGGGCGATGGCCTGATCGCGGTAATTCAGGGAAGTGGCGTGCACACGCACCAGCACCTCCCCCGGCGCCGGATCGGGTCTGGGCAGTTCCACGAGCTCGAGCTGCTCAACAGAGGTGCAGCCCGCGGGCAGCCGCCACGCGCGCATTTTCCGCCCCGCGCTCATCGCGCCTCACCCGTCCAGGTCCTCAGGCCCGGCGCGGTGCGGTCCTCGCCCGCGAGCGCGCGCGCCACTGCCGGGCGCGCGCGCATCTTTTCCCGCCACTCGATGAGGCGCGGGCAGCGCTCGCCTATGGCCAATTCCGGAAACATGCGCTCCACCGACATACCGCAATAGGAATAGAAATTGATGTCCGCGAGGGTGTAGCCATCGCCTGCAATCCAGGTGGTCTGCGCGAGCTGTCTTTCCACCTTGTCCACCGCGTAGAGGATCTTCTCCGTCGCCTGGGCGAGATCCGCCTCGCTGAAACCGGAGCGTGCCGCGCGCCATTTCCTGCGCTGGTCGGGCAGCGGAATGTGCTCCATCAGCTGGTCGAACTCGTCGCTCTCGATACTGCGGGCGATGATGCTGACCATGCGGTGCCAGCCGTGTATCGAGACATGGTTCATCACCTGCTCGTCACAGAACTTGTTCCAGTAGCGCATGCGCGCGGCGCCGACCGGGTCGCGCGGCCGCAGAGGAATGTCGGGGAAGACGTCTTCCAGGTACTCGTTGATGACGGTCGTGTGAGTGATGATCACGCCGTCGTGATCGAGCACCGGCACCTGTCCTTCGGGATTCATCGCCACGAACCAGTCCGCGTGCTGCTCGAACTTGTGCAGGTCGATGTAGACGCTCTGAAACGGCAGGCGTTTCTCGATGAGCGGAATCATGGATTTCAGCGAGTTCGCCGCCGGCTCCGCGTGGTAATACTTGAGTGTCATGTCAGTCCTACCATGGTGGCGGTCCGCGAAACGCTCACGCCAGCCCCAGGAGCCGGGCCGCGTTGTCCTTCATGATGCCCGCCAGCACCTCGGCCTTGAAGCCGACCTGCTGTGCCGCCTCCAGCCATTTGTCGGGGCGAATCAGCGGGAAGTCCGAGCCGAACATCATCTTCTTCTTCAATGGGCCGTTGGCGTACTGGATGATCTGCGGTTGAAAATACTTCGGGCTCCAGCCGGACAGGTCGATGTACACGTTGTCCTTGTGCAACGCCATCGACAGGCTCTCGTCGACCCAGGGCCAGCTCGGGTGGGCGAGCACGATCTTCATGTCAGGAAAGTCGACCGCGACGTCGTCAATCAGCATCGGCTGGCCCCACTTGAGGCGCGCGCCCCCGCCGCCGGGCAGCCCCGTGCCCATCCCCGAATGGCCGGTGTGAAAGATCGCCGGCAGCTTGTGCGCGGCGATTACCTCGTAGATCGGGTAGGCGATGCGATCGGCAGGATGGATGTCCTGCATGATGCCGTGGAACTTGAAGCCCCGTACGCCGTGATTCTCGATGAGGTCGCGCGCCTCGCGCGCACCCATCCTGCCCTTGCGCGGATCGATCGAAGCGAAAGGAATGACGATGTCGTCGTTCCTGGCGGCGTAATCTGCGATTTCGTAGTTGCTGACGCGCTTCGCGCCCAGGCTGCTCTCGCAGTCGACGGTGAACAGGCAGAACGCGATCTGCTGCCCGCGATACAGGTCGATGATCTCGGGAATCCTGGGCCGCTCGCGCGGCGCCTTGAAATAAGCGGACGCCGCATCGAAGAACCGCCCCATGACCGGATCCTCCGGGTCATGGCAGGAGACATCCGCATGCACGTGCACGTCGATCGCGCGAACCTTGGACAGATCAATCATGCGGCACTCTCAGGCCAACATCCTGGGGGCTGTCTTGATCGCCGCCTCGATCTCCGCGGCCCGATCGCGCTTGATCGGCACATCCCGCCCCGCCTGTACTGCGGGGCGCGCGCCGACGAGCGAGAGCCAGCGCTGCAGGCTCGCGAACTCGGCAACGCTGACACCGGACCACTCATAGCCCGATACCCAGGGCCACAGCGCCATGTCCGCAATCGAGTACTCCCCCGCGATGTACTCGTGACTCGCGAGCTGCCGGTCGAGCACCCCGAACAGGCGTGTCACCTCGCGCTGGTAGCGCTCGATCGCCGCCGGGATCTTCTCGGGGAAGTAGCGCAGGAACACGTTCGCCTGACCCATCATCGGACCGACCCCCGACATCTGGAACATCAGCCACTGGATCACGCGGCTGCGGCCGTGCACGTCTTGCGGCAGGAACTTGCCGGTCTTTTCTGCCAGATAAATCAGTATGGCGCCCGACTCGAACAGGATGAAACCGCCGTCGTCCAGCGTCGGAATGCGGCCGTTGGGATTGAGCCTGACGTACCAGTCCGCCTTCTGCTCCTGGGCCGCAAAATCGATCACCCGGACCTCGTAGGGCAGGCCCATCTCCTCGAGCGCGATCGAGATCTTCCAGCCGTTTGGCGTCGCGGCCGTATAGAGTTTGATGGTCATCCCTCATCCCCAGCGGTTGATTTCCGGACCCACGCTCCAGCTCGCGGCCGGGTCGGCGCTGCGCGCGAGCGACAGCGCCTGCGCGACGGCAGGCTGCGCCCTCACGCGCTCGAGCCACTGCCTCGTGCGCGGCTTGCCGACAAATGCCGCGGGCACCAGCGCCACCATACCGGTGAGCCACGCAAAGCTCTCGATGTCGGCGATCGAGAACGCGCCCATCAGCCACTGCCGCGCCTCGAGTCTCGCCTCGATCTTCTCCACCGCCTGGCGGATCTTGCTCCTGCTGTCGGCGAGGCGATCCTCGGAAAGCCGTCCGGCAGTGACCTGCTCCCAGCGCGCGCGCAGATCGACGCTTCCGATCCTCTCAAGGAGTGCCGCGTCGGCCCTCGGCGGGTGCGCGCGACAGCCCAGATACGCGGCAGCGGGCGCGGTCCGCTCAGTCACCTGCCGGCACCAGCGCATCGTCTCCCAGCGGCCGTACGGGTCGGCGGGACGCAGGGCGGCTCCCTGCCCCACATCATCGAGATAACAGGCGATGAACACCGAGTCGGTCATCGCTTCGCCCTCGACCACGAGCACCGGTCCCTCTCCCTCGACGCTCATGGCCACCCGCGGTTCCTGCGCACACGGCAAGCCGTGCCGCTGGCCGCTCCCGAGATCGATGCGCACCAGCTCGGCCCGGACCTCCTTGGCGAACAGTGTCGCGAGCACGGCCAGGGACGGGCCGTTCGGCTCCCCGTGGTACAAGGTCATGCTCATGTGACGTGCCCCGCGCCGATGTGCGGCTGCTCGAGGATCGTGACGCGCCTCACCATGCTGGTCCGACCCATGGCCCAGCATGCCTTGGTGGCGGGACGCGCGTAGATGGCGCGCAGCCAGCGCAATGTGTTGGGTGTCAGCTCGTCGTTGGACAGCGCCGGCTGGGACAGCGGCAGCGCATACGCCAGATTGAAACCGTTGATGTCGGCGAGGCTGTACTGATTGCTGGCGAGCCAGGGCCGTTTCGCAAGTTCCTGCTCCAGCATGGTGATGCCGAGCGCCACGCGGCGCTGGGACTCCCTGAGCTCCTCTTCGCTGAACTGTCCGTAGATCGCCTTGCGCCAGGCGACGCGGCGTTCCGGCAGCGGAATGCGCTCGATGGCCGCCTCCAGTTCCCCGGGGTCCCTGGAGCTGACCGCCGGGCCAACAAACACCTTCCAGCCGATCATCGAGAAACTGGGACCGAGCCACTGGTCCATGAGCTTCATCCACCAGCGCACGCGCCAGCGGTCGCGAGGATCTTCAGGCATGAGGCGCGGACCGGGGAACTCCTCGTCGACGTATTCCATGATCGCGGTCGACTCGGTGAGCACGCGCTCCCCATGCAGCATCGCCGGGATCGTCCCCTGCGGATTGATGGCGAGGTAATCGGGCTGATGCTGATCGAAATTGAGGAGGTCGAGGTAGTGGCTGTTGAACGCCACCCCTTTTTCCATCAGCGCCAGCATGGGCTTGCCGGAATTGGCGTTGGGTTCCCAGTGATACAAGGTGACGCTGCGCATCGGCCCGACCCGTCATTCTGTAAGTGTTGCATACCATTGGCGCGGCCGCCGGTCAAGCCGTCATGGCCGGTCAGTCAAGGCTCAGTCCGACATAGTTCTCCGCCACGGTCCGGGATGCGGCAGTGGATCGGGAAAGATACTCGAGCTCAGCCAACTGCAGGCGCTGCGCGAACGGATCGGCCGAAAACCTGTGCATCAGCGTGGTGAACCACCAGGAAAAGCGCGTGGCCTTCCACACGCGGCTCAGCGCCCTGGCGGAATACTCATCGAGCAGCGTCGAGCTTCGAGTGCGATAGAACTCGATGAGGCCCCGCGCCAGAACCCGCACGTCGGCCGCGGCGAGATTCAGGCCCTTCGCCCCCGTGGGAGGCACGATGTGCGCCGCATCGCCCACCAGGAACAGTCGCCCGAATTGCATCGGTTCGGTAACCAGACTCCTCAGCGGCGCGATGCTCTTTTCAAGCGACGGGCCCGTGATCAGCCGACCGGCGTACCGCTCGGGCAGGCGGGCGTGCAGCTCATCCCAGAAACGGCCATCCGGCCACTGCTCCACCTTGTCCTCGAGCGAACACTGCACGTAGTAGCGGCTCCGACCCCGCGAGCGCATGCTGCAAAGTGCAAACCCCCGCTCGTGATTGGCGTACACGAGCTCCTCGTGCAGCGGCGGCACATCGGCCAGCAGCCCGAGCCATCCGAACGGGTACACGCGCTCGAACTGCGAGCGTTTCTCCGGCGGCACACCCGCGCGGCTCGCGCCGTGGTAGCCATCGCAGCCGGCGATGAAGTCGCACCGCAGCTCGTGAGGCGTGCCGGCGTGGGTGTAGGTCACCCGCGGCTGGTGTGTGTCCCAGTCCTGGAGCACCACCTCGACCACTTGCCAGAGGACCGCCCCCGGTTCGCCCGCTCTGGCCTGCACGAGGTCCTTCTGCAGTTCGGTCTGCCCGTAGACCAGAACGCTTCTGCCGGTCAGTCCCTTGAGGTCTATCCGGTGACGGCCGTTGGCGAAGGCGATGTCAAAGCCGTCATGGACGAGTCCGTCGCGCATCATCCGAGCGCCAACCCCGGCCTCCTGAAGCAGTTCCACGGTGGTCCACTCCAGCAGCCCCGCGCGGATGCGGGCTTGCACGTGATCCTGCGAGCGGCTCTCCAGTACCACCGAGTCGATCCCGTTGCGGCGCAACAGCTGCGAGAGCAGCAGCCCCGAAGGCCCGGCACCGACGATCGCCACCTGGGTAGAGCGCGTCATGACTTGGCCTGCCGGGAGGAAGCCGCCCGCGCGTGGCGCCGCAGTCCTTCAACCAGTTGCGCCTGCACCTGCGTCGGTAGCCAGTCGCGGCGCACTGTCAGTCCGATGGAGCGTGTGACCGTGCCAAACGGATGCGGCAAGGCGACCAGCTGCCCGGTTGCAAGCTCGTGGTGGATCTGGTGCTCGGATGAGAGCATGACGCGGTCACTCGCCAGGAGCATGGAGCGTGCCGCGACCAGAGAATTACACTCAATCGGCGCCACGGTCCGCTTGAGGTTCAGTCGCCCGACGAGCGCGTCAAAATGCCGCCGCAGGGGAGAATCGCGCCGCGGCGCAATCCACGGAAATCGCGACAACGCTGCCAGGGTGGGCGCGCCGCGACCGGCCAGTGAATGCTGAGCCCCCGCGACGATCGCCAGCGGGTCATCAAACAGGTGCTCCTGCACGATGTCCTCGTACGGGATAGGATCGCGTAACGCGCCGACCAGTACGTCCGCGGAACCGCGGCGCAGAGCGCCGAGCATGCTCTCGTAGGGACCGTCCAGGATACTGATCCCGTGCTCGGGTCGTGCCGCGGCGAATTCGAGGACCGCCCGCGCGACCAGCACACTGCGAGCGAGCGGCATGGCCCCGATGACCGTCGAGCCGCTGCCGGTACCCTGGGCGGCGGCAACCTCTGCCTGGGCCTGGGCGATCTCTGCAAACGCGAGGCGCGTGCGCAGGGCGAGCTTCTCCGCCTCGCGGGTCGGGCGCACGCCGAAGCTCGTGACCTCGAACAATTCGGTGCCGAGAGATCTCTCCAGTTGTCGCGCAGCGCGGTGCACGGCCGCCCGCGCGCGCCCGGTGCGGCGCGCCGCACGGGCAAAAGCGCCCTCCTCCACCACGGCGATGAGCGCCGTGAGTTGCGTGGAGGTTATGCCCCTCATGACGTCTTCGCTCGCCGCATCGTCCGATCGCGTGCGCACCGCCCCGAGCGCTTCCCGCAGCATCTCGAGTGCCCGGTCGACGCGCTGCGCGGCCGCGCGCCCCGCGCCGGTGAGCTCGAGCCCGGAATAGCTGCGGTGCAGGAGACGGGCTCCCAGGGCGGCTTCAATCCGAGCGACGGCCTGGGTGACCGCGGGCTGACTGAGGTGCGCCGCGCGGGCGGCCGCGCTCACGCTGCCGCGCCGGACCACCTGATCAAAGAGCATGAGATGCCGGACGTTGGGCGTCGCGCCAGGACCTGAGCCAGAGGCCATGTCCACAATCTCTTATACCCGGCCGTGAATTGCAATTACCCGCCCGGGCGGGCGCGGCTGGACAATGGCCGCTCCCGAGCTTTCAGGTGGCTGCCATGAATGTCGTGTACACCAGTATTCGCCGCGCCGATTCCGAGGTGGTGAATGGGTTGGCGCGCTACGGCGTTGCCACCGTCCACGAGGCGCAGGGCCGAACCGGGCTCCTGGGTCCGAAGCTGCGCCCCATCTATCCGGGGGCTCGCATCGCCGGCTCCGCGGTCACGGTGAGTGTCCCTCCGGCGGACAACTGGATGATCCACGTAGCGGTCGAGCAGTGCCGGGCTGGGGACGTTCTGGTCGTCGCGCCGACTTCCGATTCAGACGCCGGCTATTTCGGCGAGCTGCTTGCAAGCTCGCTCGCCACGCGCGGTGTCCGCGGTCTCATCCTCGATGCCGGTGTCCGGGACGTGCGTGATCTGACCGGCATGGGCTTCCCGGTCTGGTCCAGGGCCGTGCACGCGCAGGGAACCGTGAAGGAGACCCTGGGATCGGTGAATGTTCCGGTGGTTTGCGGAAGCGGCCTGGTGAATCCCGGTGACGTGGTGATCGCTGACGACGACGGTGTATGCGTGGTTGCGCGCCTCGAGGCTGCAGCGGTGCTCAAGGCCAGTGAGGCCCGCGAAGCCAAGGAAGCCACGGTGCGCGAGCGGCTGCAAAAGGGGGAATTGGGCGTCGATATTTACGACATGCGGGACAAGCTGGCCAAGCGCGGATTGATCTACCGCCCGCAAGCGCTGGCGGAGTGAGCCGACATGCGCGCCATTCCCGGCACCCTGATGCGTGGTGGAACGTCCAAGGGACTCTATTTTCACGCCAAGGACCTGCCGCAATCCGCGCCTGCCCGCGACCGGGCTCTGCTCGCGGCCATGGGCTCGCCTGATCCCCGCCAGATCGATGGCGTGGGCGGTGCGCACCCGCTCACCAGCAAGGTCGCGATCATCGGCCCCTCCAAGCGCCCGGACGCGGACGTCGACTATCTGTTTCTCCAGGTCGTGGTCGACAAAGCGCAAGTGAGTGACTCCCAGAACTGCGGCAACATCCTCGCAGGCGTCGGTCCCTGGTCGATCGAGCACGGTCTGGTGCGCATCGCGGGCGAATCCACGCCGGTGCGCATCCACATGCTCAACACCGGAAGCATCGCCGTTGCGCATGTCCCGACGCCCCATGGGACGGTGGAATATGAGGGTGACGCCCGTATCGATGGTGTCCCGGGAAGTGCGGCAGCGATACCGATCGACTTTCTGGACGTTGCCGGATCCTCGTGCGGCTCGCTGTTTCCGACCGGAGCGCACCTGGACCGCATCGCAGGTCTCGAGGTGACCTGCATCGACAACGGGATGCCCGTCGTCCTGATGCGAGCGGCCGATCTCGGCAAGCGCGGCGATGAATCACCCGAGGCGCTCGAAGGCGATGCGGCGCTCAAAGCCCGTATCGAGGAAATCCGGCTGGCGCTGGGCCCGCGGATGAACCTCGGCGAGGTCGGCAACAAGACGGTGCCGAAGATGTGCCTCGTTTCGCCCGCGCGGCACGGCGGCACCATCCACACGCGAACCTTCATCCCGCACCGCGTGCACGAAGCGATCGGGGTCCTGGGCGCAGTGAGCGTTGCCACGGCGTGCGTCACTTCAGGCTCCGTGGCCGCACAGGTCGCGGGCCTGACACCCCACTCGGGGTCACAGCGCCTGCAGATCGAGCATCCGACGGGATTCTTCACGGTGGAAATGGATGTGACGGTGGACGGAACCGACGTCACGGTGAACCGTTCCGCCTTGCTGCGCACGGCGCGCAAACTGATGCAGGGGGAGGTGTTCATCCCGGGAAGCCTCTGGAGCGATGCATGACCAGCCCGCGCCGCATCGGTCTCGTCGGACTCGGAGAAGTCGGCCAAGTGCTGGCGAGCGATTTACACCGCTCGGGAGGCGTGGCGCTCTGCGCGTGGGATCGCCTGTTTGCGGTCGAGGGCAGTGAGCCCCGGCGAGCCGCACGATCGCTCGGCTTGAAGGCGGCGCGCTCCATGGCCGAGGCGGTGAGCGGTTGCTCGATGGTCATCTCCGCCGTCACCGCGGGCGAATGTCGGGCGGCGGCTGCCGAAGCCGCCCCGGCGCTCACCCGCGGCGCGCTCTATCTCGACCTCAACTCCGTGTCGCCTCGAACCAGGACGGAGGCCGCCCGCACGATCGAAGCCGCCGCAGGCCGCTTCGTCGAAGCCGCGGTGATGTCGCCGATCGCGCCGAAACGAATCGCCTCGCCCATGTGGCTGGGGGGTCCGCATGCCGGGGCTTTCCTGCCGCTGGCACAGTCGCTCGGTTTCGCCGGCGCCAAGGTGTATTCGGACGCGATCGGCGCTGCGTCTGCCGCCAAGATGTGCCGCAGCGTCATCATCAAGGGGATGGAGGCGCTGCTCGCCGAGTCGCTCCTCACGGCCCGACGTCATGGGGTCGAGGACGCCGTCCTGGCATCGCTCCAGGACCTCTTCCCCGTCGGCGACTGGCGCTCACTCGCGCGTTACATGATTTCACGCTCCCTGCAGCACGGTCGGCGGCGAGCCGAGGAGATGAGAGAGGCGGTAAAAACAGTGGCGGAAGCCGGCTTCGAGCCCTGGATGAGCCGTGGCAGTGTTGAACGGCAGGAGTGGGCCGCGGCACACGCCGAGGCATTGAGCCAGCAAGCCCTGGCAGACATGCTCGACCACCTGTTGGCGCGTACGCCCGCGCCCGAGCGGTCGACGGAGGCAGCGTGCCGATGATCATCGATTGTCACGGCCACTACACGACGGCGCCGGCCGCTCATCAGAAATTCCGCGACGCGCAGCTCGCGGGCCTCAAGGACCCGACCGCCCCGGCAGCAAGACCCGGCGCCATATCGGATGACGAGATCCGCGAGACCATCGAAAAGAATCAGCTGCAGCTGCAGAGACAGCGCGGCTCGGATCTGACCCTGTTCTCGCCGCGCGCTTCGGCCATGGGGCATCACATCGGCAACGAAGCGATCTCGAGCGCCTGGACGCGCGCGAACAACGATCTCATCAGGCGCGTAGTCGATCTGTTCC
>DATGVL010000041.1:0-183164 GCA_035300445.1 Steroidobacteraceae bacterium | reverse complement strand
GTGCGAGGTGTACGTGCTGGCGAAGGAGGAAGGCGGGCGGCATACGCCGTTTTTCAAGGGCTACCGGCCGCAGTTTTATTTTCGCACCACGGACGTGACCGGCACGATCGAGCTGCCCGCGGGGGTGGAGATGGTCATGCCTGGGGACAACATCAAGATGACGATCGAGCTGATCAGCCCGATCGCCATGGAGGACGGACTGCGTTTCGCGATCCGCGAGGGCGGCAAGACCGTCGGCGCCGGCGTCGTGACGAAGATCCTGAAGTAGGACACAATGGCCAATCAGAACATCCGTATCCGCCTGAAGGCGTTCGACCATCGCCTGATCGACAGCTCGGCCCGCGAGATCGTCGAGACGGCCAAGCGCACCGGGGCCACCGTCAAGGGACCGGTACCGCTGCCGACCAAGATGGAGCGCTTCACGGTGCTCGTCTCCCCGCACGCCGACAAGGACGCGCGCGATCAGTTCGAGCTGCGCACACACAAGCGCCTCATGGACATCATGAACCCCACCGACAAGACGGTGGACGCCCTCATGAAGCTCGAGCTTCCGGCGGGCGTGGACGTGCAGATCAAGCTGAATTGATACGCGGCTTTTGCCGGCGAAAAGCCTGCGAAAACACGGGTTGATTGAAGCATCGCGCGCGCCTATACTGCGCGCCCTTTTGGCCCCCAGGACTCCCCGTGGGGGCGGTCGCGTGAGCGGCATCGGGCGAGGTTGGAGCCGGCCCTCAGGCACGAGCTCCAAGACCACTCGAGATCAGCGCAGCCTCGACGGCTTCAAGCGCAAAATCTCCTGTTGTGTCAGTGACTTAGCTCGGCGCTGGCGTGCCTCGGGGCGCCCGTTGGTGCCCTGAGGGCTGTGAGAGGACAAGAGATGGCTATCGGACTCGTCGGCCGCAAGGCCGGCATGACGCGCGTGTTCACCGACGCCGGCGATACAGTGCCGGTGACGGTGATCGAGGTTTTGCCGAACCGCGTCACGCAGGTCAAGGCGCAGGACAAGGACGGGTACCGCGCCGTGCAGGTCACCTACGGCACCCGCCGCCCGCAGTTGTATTCGAAGGCCGTGGCGGGCCACTTCGCGCGCGCGAATGTCGCTCCGGGCAGGGCGCTGGTGGAGTTCCGACTCACCAGCGCCGACAAGACCGAGCTCAAAGCCGGGGCGGAGATCAAGGCCGACCTCTTCAAGGAAGGCGAAGCGGTGGATGTCACCGGCACGACCATCGGCAAGGGCTTTGCCGGCGTCATGAAGCGGCACAACTTCGGCGGTATGCCCGCGACCCACGGCGTGTCCCTCACCCATCGCTCGCCAGGCTCGATCGGCCAGCGCCAGACCCCGGGCCGCGTGTTCAAGGGCCGGCGCATGTCCGGTCACATGGGCGTCGTACGGCGCACCACCGAGAACCTGCGCGTGGTGCAGGTCGATCTGGAGCGCAATCTGCTCCTGATCCGCGGCGCGGTACCGGGAGCCGAGGGCGGGCAGGTGATCGTGCGCCCGTCGCTGAAGGCGGCGCGCCGCGCGAACCGCAAGATCGTGACGCCGACCAAGCTGGGCGCCGCGCCGTCGAAGGATCCGGCCAAGGCGGGAAAGAAGTAAGCCATGCAACTGAAGTTGGTCAATGGCTCGGGGGCGCTGCAGGTGTCGGAAGCCGCCTTCGGGACTAAGTTCAACGAGGCGCTGGTCCACCAGGTGATGACCGCGTATCGCGCCACGGGCCGCGCCGGTACCAAGGCGCAGAAGTCACGTGCCGAAGTGCGCGGCGGCGGCCGCAAGCCCCACGCGCAGAAAGGCACCGGCCAAGCGCGCGCCGGCTCCAGCCGCTCGCCCATCTGGGTCGGCGGCGGCAGGACCTTCGCCGCCAAGCCGCGCGACTTCACGCAGAAGGTGAATCGCAAGATGTACCGGGGCGCGATCCGCTCGATGCTCTCGGAACTGGCGCGCACCGAGCGCCTGCTGGTCACCGACGCCATCCAGCTGGCGGCGCCGAAGACCAGGCTGCTCGCACAACAGCTCAAGGCCTGGGAGCTCCCCTCGGTGCTGATCGTGGTCGAGGCGAACGATCAGAAGCTCAGCCTCGCCGCGCGCAACCTGCCGCACGTCGAGGTCATCGAAGTCCCGGCGCTCAATCCGGTATCGCTCGCGGCCTACGACAAGGTGCTGATGACGGTGGGCGCGGTGAAGCTGATCGAGGAGCGCCTGCAGTGATTTCGCGTAGCGAACCCCGTAGCTGTTGGCCGGAGGCCATGACATGAACCGCGAGCAGCTGATGAGCATTCTGATCGCCCCGCACGTCACGGAGAAGACCTCGCTCGCGATGCAGAACCACAACCAGTACACCTTCCGTGTGCGCCGGGAAGCGACCAAGACCGATATCCGTAAGGCGGTCGAGCTCATGTTCGACGTCAAGGTGGCGGGCGTGCAGGTCGTCAACGAGCCGGGCAAGGTGCGCCGCTTCGGCAAGATCGCCGGCCGCACCCAGGACTGGAAGAAGGCGTACGTGAGCCTGGTCAGCGGGCAGTCCATCGACTACGAAGCCCGCGCCAAGGCCTGACAGGACCCGCATATGGCCCTCATCAAGTACAAGCCCAGAACGCCCGGCACGCGCGCGGTGGTGAAGATCGACCGTTCGCAGCTGCACAAGGGCGGACCGCACCTGCCATTGACCGCGGCGCAGAGCAAGACCGGCGCGCGCAACCACTTCGGCCGCATCACCACGCGCCACCACGGCGGTGGCTCGCGGCAGAAGTACCGCCTCATCGACTTCAAGCGCGACAAGGACGGCATTTCCGGGGTGGTGGAGCGCGTGGAGTACGATCCGAACCGCACCAGCCACATCGCGCTCATCCGCTACGCCGACGGCGAGCGGCGCTACATCCTCGCGCCCAAGGGCGTGAAGAGCGGCGATGAAGTGCGCTCCGGCCCCGACGCCCCGATCAAGTCGGGCAACGCCATGACGCTGCGGCACGTTCCGGTCGGCTCGATCATCCACAACGTCGAGATGAAGCCCGGGCGTGGCGGGCAGCTGGCGCGCAGCGCCGGCAGTTCCGTGTCCTTCACTTCGCGCGAGGGCATCTACGCGTATCTGCGCCTGAAGTCCGGCGAGACCCGCAAGGTGCACATCGACTGCCGCGCCACCATCGGTGAAGTGGGGAACGACGAGCACAACCTGCGCAGCTACGGCAAGGCCGGCGCCAAGCGCTGGAAGGGGATACGCCCGACGGTGCGCGGGCTGGCCATGAACCCGGTCGATCACCCGCACGGTGGCGGCGAGGGCAAGTCCGGGCAGGGCAACCCACACCCGGTGTCGCCGTGGGGCCAGAACACCAAGGGACTGAAGACCCGTCACAACAAGCGCACCGACAACATGATCGTCCAGCGCCGCCAGAACCGCATCCGCTGATTGGGAGCGTCACATGCCACGTTCGTTGAAGAAGGGCCCGTTCGTCGATCTGCATCTGGCCAAGAAGGTGCAGGTGGCGTCTGCGAGGAACGACCGCAAGCCGATCAAGACCTGGTCGCGCCGCTCCACCGTGGTGCCCGAGATGGTGGGTCTTACCATCGCCGTGCACAACGGCCGCCAGCACGTTCCGGTGCTGATCACGGAGAACATGGTGGGACACAAGCTGGGCGAGTTCGCCCCGACGCGCACCTTCAAGGCGCACTCCGGGGATCGCAAGGTGGAGGCTGCCGTCGCCGCCACCTGAGGCGTGCGCAGAACACGATGCAAGTGACCTCCAAACTGCGCTACGCGCGCATTTCCCCGCAGAAGTGCCGGCTGGTCGCCGAGGTGGTGCGCGGCAAGCCGGTCGGCAATGCGATCGCGACGCTGCGCTTCATGCCGAAGAAGGGCGCGCGGCTGGTGCGCAAGGTACTCGAGTCCGCGGTCGCCAACGCCGAGCACAATCACGGCGCCGACATCGACGAGCTGAAAGTAGCGCTCATCCAGGTGGACGCGGCTCCGCAGCTCAAGCGCTTTGCCGCCCGCGCCAAGGGGCGTGGCGCGCGCATCATCAAGCGCAACAGTCACATCACCGTCGGCGTCAGCGACGGCAAGAAGGATTAGCGTATGGGTCAGAAGGTCAATCCGATAGGGATACGCCTCGGGATCACCCGCGACTGGACCAGCCGCTGGTATGCCGGCAAGCGGCAGTTCCCGCTGCAGGTGCACACCGACTTCCGGGTGCGCGAGTTCCTCAAGGAGCGGCTCGCCGAGGCCTCGGTGAGCCGTATTCTCATCGAACGCGCCGCCAAGAAGGTCAACATCACCATCCAGACCGCGCGGCCCGGCATCGTCATCGGCAAGAAGGGCGAGGACATCGAGAAGCTGCGCCAGGAGACCGCCGCGCTCCTCGGGATGCCTGTCATTGATGTGCGCCTGAACATCGCCGAGATCAGAAAGCCCGAGCTCGATTCGCAACTGGTCGCCGACAGCATCGCGCAGCAGATCGAGAAGCGCGTGATGTTCCGCCGCGCCATGAAGCGCGCGGTCATGAGCACCATGCGCAGCGGCGCGCTGGGTGTGAAGGTGCGCGTCTCCGGACGCCTCAACGGCTCGGAAATCGCCCGCACCGAGTGGTATCGCGAGGGGCGCATTCCGCTGCACACCTTCCGCGCCGACATCGATTACGGTCTGTCGGAAGCCAACACCACCTACGGCGTCATCGGCGTCAAGGTGTGGATATTCAAGGGCGAGGTATTCGACAAGAGCGAGCTCGCGCAGCAGGCAGCCGAAGGCGAGGTCGCCGCCGCGCCGAGCACGCCGCTGGCCCCCGCCGCGCCGCCGCCGGTAACGCCGCCGGCGCTGCCGGCGCCCGAAGTCGCGGCCCGGTCTGACCTGATGGCTTGAGAAAATGCTTCAGCCCAAACGCACCAAGTATCGCAAGCAGTTCAAGGGCCGCAACGCGGGCCTGGCACAGCGCGGCAGCAACGTGTCCTTCGGCGAGTTCGGTCTGAAGGCGACCAGCCGCGCGCGCATGACCGCGCGCGAGATCGAGGCGGCGCGCCGTGCCATGGCGCGCTACGTGAAGCGCGGCGGACAGATCTGGATCCGCGTGTTTCCGGACGTCCCGATCAGCAAGAAGCCGCTCGAGGTCCGCATGGGCAGCGGCAAGGGCAACGTCGAGTACTACGTAGCCCGCGTGCAGCCCGGCAAGGTGTTGTTCGAGATGGAGGGTGTGGACGAGGTGACGGCCCGCGAGGCGTTCCGGCTCGCAGGCTCGAAGCTGTCGGTGTCCACCTCATTCGTGAAACGGCAGGTTCGCTAGATGCAAGCCAAGGAGCTACGCACCAAATCCCCGGCCGAGCTCGCCGATGAGCTCGTGAAGCTGCGCAAGGAGCAGTTTGCCCTGCGAATGCAGCGCGCCACCGGGCAGGCGCCCAAGCCCGACCAGTTCGGCAAAGTGCGGCGCAACATCGCGCGCCTGAAGACCGTGCAACGCGAGACGCAGGCGGCAAGCCGCGGAGGCAAGCAGACGTGAGCGCACGAAAGGCCAAAGTGCCGGAAACCCAGGTGCAGGAAGCCGAGCTGCAGGAAGCCGAGGTGCAGGAAACGCAGGTGCAGGATCCCGGGGCGCAGCAGCGCCGGCCGCCGGAAGCAAAGGGGGCGCGCACGCTGACCGGGCGCGTGGTGAGCGACAAGATGCACAAGACGATCGCCGTCGAGATCGAGCGGCTGGTGAAGCATCCGACCTACGGCAAGTACATCCGCCGTACGACGAAGCTACTGGCGCACGACGAGAGCGGCACCTCGAAGGAGGGCGACGTGGTGACCATCACCCCGTGCCGCCCCATGTCGCGGCGCAAGTCGTGGCGGCTGCTCGAGGTCGTGGAAAAGGCCGTGCGGCGCTGAAAGCGCTCGAGACGGGCGAAGGCGGGTTCGAATCATGATCCAGATGCGCACAATGCTGAATGCCGCTGACAACAGCGGCGCGCGCACCTTGATGTGCATCAAGGTGCTGGGCGGCACGCGCCGCCGTTACGCCAACGTGGGCGATGTCATCAAAGTGAGCGTCAAGGACGCCATTCCGCGCGGCAAGGTCAAGAAGGGTGAGGTGTACGACGCGGTGGTGGTGCGCACCACCCGCGGCGTGCGCCGTCCGGACGGCTCGCTGATCCGCTTCGACGGCAACGCGGCGGTGCTGCTCACCAACAAGCTCGAGCCGATCGGCACTCGCATCTTCGGCCCGGTGACGCGCGAGCTGCGCAACCAGCAGTTCATGAAGATCATCTCATTGGCCCCAGAAGTATTGTGAAAGGGCTCTTGGCAACGGCGCGCAGCGCCGCAACTCATGGCGGGTTCGCCGCGAACCCGCATAGCAGTTGGGCGCAGCCCATGAAGAGACTGTGATGAAGAAGATCCGCAAAGGCGATCAGGTGGTGGTGCTGTCGGGTCGTAACAAGGGCCGGCGCGGCGCGGTGATCCAGGTGCTGGCTGACGGCCGCGTGGTGGTGGAGAGCGTGAACATGGTGAAGAAGCACCAGAAGCCCAACCCGCAGGCTGGCAAGCAGGGCGGCATCATCGAGAAGGAGATGCCGCTGCCGGTGTCGAAGATTGCCATCTGGAACCCGGGTGCCAAGAAGGGCGATCGCATCGGGATCAAGACGCTCACTGACGGCAAGCGCGTGCGGTTCTTCAAATCGAACGGAGAGATGCTCGATGTCTGAAGCGGTTGCAGGCAAAGAAGCCGGCAAGCACGCCGGCAAGCAGAAGCAGGCGGACAAGCACGCCGCGAAGCAGGCGGATGCGCAGGCCGGCAAGCAGCCTGAGGCGCCGGCGCACCGCCCGGCTGACCAGCGCTCTGGCCCGCCGAGGCTCCAGCAGTACTATCGCGAGAAGGTCGTTCCGAAGCTGCGCGCGGAGCTGAAGCTCGACAACGTGATGCAGGTGCCCCGCATCAGCAAGATCACGGTCAACATGGGCGTGGGTGAGGCGGTCGCCGACAAGAAGATGATGGACGCAGCGCTCGCCGATCTCACCAAGATCACCGGGCAAAAGCCGCTGATCACCAAGTCACGCAAGGCGATCGCGTCGTTCAAGCTTCGCGCCGGACTGCCGATCGGCGCCAAGGTGACGCTGCGCGGGACTCGCATGTACGAGTTCCTCGACCGCCTGATCAGCATCGCGATGCCGCGCATCCGTGACTTCCGCGGCGTGTCGCCGCGCGCCTTCGACGGCCAGGGCAACTACAGCCTGGGCGTGAAGGAGCAGATCATTTTTCCGGAAATCCAGTACGACCAGATCGATCAGGTTCGGGGCATGGATATCACTATCACTACGACGGCTAGAGATGACCGTCACGGCCGAGCGTTGCTCGAGGCATTCAACTTCCCGTTCCGGAAGTAACAGGAACCCAAAAGTCTATGGCGAAGACGAGCATGGTCGAGCGCGAGAAACGTCGCGCCGGGATCGTGAAAAAGTACGCAGTGAAGCGCGCCAAGCTCAAGGAGCTGATCCGCAGCCCCAAGAGCTCGCCCGAACAGCGCGTGGCGGCGCAGGTGCAGCTGCAGACGCAGCCGCGCGATGCCAGCGCGTCGCGGCAACGCAACCGCTGCGCCATTACCGGACGCTCGCGCGGCGTGTACCGCAAGTTCGGCCTCTCGAGGGTGAAGATCCGCGAGGTCGCCAGTCGTGGTGAGATTCCCGGTCTCGCCAAGGCGAGCTGGTGAGGGGCGCCGCATGAGCATGACCGACCCCATTGCCGATCTGTTGACGCGCATCCGCAACGGCCAGACCGCAGGCAAGAGCGAAGTGCAGCTCGCGTCCTCGCGGCTGAAGACCGCCATCGTCAAGGTGCTGAAGGACGAGGGCTACATCGCCGACTTCCGCCTCGATGCCGACGGCGGCAAGCCGCGCCTCACGATCGGGCTGAAGTATTTCGAAGGCCGGCCGGTCATCGATCGCCTGGAGCGCATCAGCCGCCCCGGACTGCGCATCTACCGCGGCAAGGATCAGCTACCGAAGGTCCTGGGCGGCATGGGCACGGTGATCGTCTCCACGCCCAAGGGCGTGATGACCGACAGGCAGGCGCGCTCGATCGGACAGGGCGGCGAGGTCCTGTGCATCGTCGCCTGACAGCAGCGCCCTGACGGAAGAACAGCCATCATGTCGAGAATCGCCAAAGCTCCGGTCGAACTGCCTCAGGGCGTGACTGCGACCATCGCCGCCGACGCGGTGACCATCAAGGGCGCCAAGGGCTCGCTCAGCCTGCCGCTCACGGGCGGCGTGTCAGTGGTGCAGACGGATCAGAAGCTGCAGATCAAGTTCTCGGAAGCGGCACTGACGCTGACGCGCATGTGCGCCGGCGCCACGCGCGCGCACCTTGCCAACATGGTGCGCGGTGTCACGCGCGGCTACGAAAAGAAGCTCGAGCTGGTGGGTGTGGGCTTTCGCGCCCAGGTGCAGGGCAAGAACCTGAACCTGACACTCGGCTTCTCGCATCCGGTGAACGTGGCGATCCCGGAAGGGATCAACATCGAGACTCCGAGCCAGACCGAGATCGTGGTGAAGGGCATCGATCGGCAGAAAGTCGGCCAGGTGGCCGCCGAGATCCGCGGCATTCGTCCGCCCGAGCCCTACAAGGGCAAGGGCGTGCGCTACGCGAATGAGAAGATCACTCTCAAGGAGGGCAAGAAGAAATGAAGCCCTCTTCCCGGCGCGAAGCGCCGCTACATGTACGGGATTCGCGCTCGTGCGCGAGCCGCGACAGAAGTCTCGCCGGAGGCGATGATAAATGATCATCACCAAGAAGCAGCGCCGGCTGCGACGCGCCCTCAAGGCCCGCGCGCACATCCGCGCTCTGGCCGTGGCACGTCTCACCGTGCACCGTACGCCGCGGCACATTTACGCGCAGGTCACGGACCCGGTGGGCGCGAAGGTGCTCGCCGTGGCGTCCACTTTGCAGGAAACGGTGCGCCAGGGCCTCAAGAGCACCGGCAACGTTGAGGCCGCCAAGGCGGTGGGACGGGCGATCGCCACGCGCGCCAAGGCTGCGGGGGTGAGCAAGGTCGCCTTCGACCGCTCCGGCTTCCAGTTCCACGGGCGCGTGAAGGCGCTCGCGGATGCGGCCCGCGAAGCGGGTCTCGAGTTCTAGGCAGGTAACACATACATGGCAAGACCAGACAAGGGCCAGTCGGCGGACGAGTTCGTAGAGAAGCTCGTCGCCGTCAATCGCACCGCGAAGGTGGTCAAGGGCGGCCGACAGTTCGGCTTCACCGCGCTCACCGTGGTGGGCGACACTTCCGGACGCGTGGGCTATGGCTTCGGCAAGGCGCGTGAGGTTCCGGTGGCGATTTCCAAGGCCATGACCCAGGCGCGCAAGAACCTCATCAACGTCGCGCTGCGAAACGATTCGCTGCATTACGCGGTCACCGGAACGCATGGAGCCACACGCGTGTACATGCAGCCGGCCTCCGACGGTACCGGCGTCATCGCCGGCGGCGGCATGCGCGCGGTGCTCGAGTGCGCCGGCGTGCGCAACGTGCTCGCCAAGAGCTACGGGTCGCGCAACCCGATCAACGTCGTGCGCGCCACCATGAACGCACTGGCGAAAATCCGCTCGCCCGAGGAAATCGCGGCGAAGCGCGGCAAGAGCCTCGAAGAGATCACGGGCTGACGGCCATGGCGGACAGACAACTGAAAGTGACGCTGGTCAGGAGCCTGCACGGGCAGCTGAAGAGCATCGCGGCCTCCGCGCGCGGGCTCGGGCTGCGCCGCATTCGCCAGAGCGTGTCGGTGGCTGACACGCGTGAGAACCGCGGCATGATTGCCGCCGCCGTGCACCTGCTGCGCATCGAGAAAGGCGCTTAAACGTATGCGACTCAACACCCTCAGGCCCGCTCCCGGAAGCAAGCGCCCGCGCCTGCGCGTGGGCCGCGGCGCCTCTGCCGGCCAGGGCAAGACCTGCGGACGCGGCACCAAGGGTCAGCGCGCGCGCAAGGGCGGCTACCACAAGGTCGGCTTCGAGGGCGGCCAGATGCCCCTGCAGCGACGCATGCCCAAGGTCGGCTTCCGTTCCGCCATGAAGAGAAGCCGCGCCGAGGTACGCCTTTCAGAGCTGGCCAAGGTCGCAGGCGAACTGGTGGATCTCGCGGCGCTGCTCAAGGCGGGTGTCGTGCCGCTGGGCACCGAGCGTGCCAAGGTGGTGCTCTCGGGCGCACTCACCAGGGCGGTGACCCTCAAGGGCGTGGCGGTGACCAAGGGCGCGCGCGCGGCGATCGAAGCCGCCGGCGGCAAGATCGAGGCCTGAAGAGCTACCCCATCAGGACAGGCATGGCGAACACCAGCATCAGCAATCCGGCCGCCGCATTCAGCGAAGCTGCCCGTTTCGGGGAGATTCGCAGCCGTTTCTTTTTCCTCATGGGCGCGCTGGTCGTGTACCGCATCGGCACCTTCATTCCCGTGCCGGGCGTGAATCCGGCGGAAGTGGCGCGCTTCTTCGGCGATCGCTCCAACACAATCCTGGGGATCGTCAACATGTTCTCGGGCGGTGCGCTGTCGCGCCTGTCGATCTTCGCCATGGGCGTCATGCCGTACATCTCCGCCTCCATCATCATCCAGATGATGTCGATGGTGGTGCCGACGCTCATGGAGCTGCGCAAGGAGGGCGAATCGGGCCGGCGCAAGATCACGCAGTACACGCGCTATGGCACGGTGGTGCTGGCGGTGGTGCAGTCCTTCGCCGCCGCCGGCGCGCTGCAGAAGGGCGGCATGACCCTGGTCACCGGCTGGTCGTTCCTGTTCACCGCGACCATCACCATGACCACCGGGACCATGTTTCTCATGTGGCTTGGTGAGCAGATCACCGAGCGCGGTATCGGCAACGGCATCTCGATGATCATCCTGTCGGGCATCGTCGCAGGGCTTCCGGGGGCGGTCGGCAACACCGCCGAGGCCGTGAGCAACGGCGAAATGCAGGGCCCGTTCGCGCTGCTGCTCATCATCCTGGTGCTCGCCACCACCGCGTTCGTGGTATTCATGGAGCGCGCCCAGCGGCGCATCCCGGTCGATTACGCCAAACGCCAGGTCGGGCGCCGCATGTACGCCGGCCAGAGCAGCCACCTGCCGTTCAAGATCAACATGTCGGGCGTGATTCCGCCGATCTTCGCTTCGAGCCTGCTGCTGTTCCCGGCGACCCTGGCCAGCTTTTTCGGCACCAATGCCGAGGGGCCGGTATCGAGCTTCATGCAGAACGTCGCCGCCGCGCTTGGCTATGGCCAGCCGCTGCATCTGGTGATCTACGCTCTGCTGATCGTGTTCTTCTGCTTCTTCTACACGGCGCTGGTGTTCAATGCGCGCGACACGGCCGACAACCTCAAGAAGTCAGGCGCCTTCGTGCGCGGCATCCGTCCCGGCCAGCAGACCGCGGAGTACATCGACCACGTGCTCACCCGGCTCACGCTGTGGGGTGCGCTGTACGTGACCGCGGTGTGCCTGTTGCCCGAGATCCTGATTTCCTCGCAGGGCGTGCCGTTTCACTTCGGCGGCACATCGCTCCTCATCGTGGTGGTGGTGGTGATGGATTTCATGTCGCAGCTGAACGCGCACATGATGTCGCATCACTACCCGGGACTTCTCAAGAAGGCGAACCTGCTGGGCTACGGCCGCACTGGTTCGGGTGGTCAATCATGAAAGTACGTCCGTCGGTCAAGAAGATCTGCAAGAACTGCAAGATCGTGCGGCGCCGCCGCGTCGTGTACGTCATCTGCACGGACCCGCGGCACAAGCAGCGTCAGGGTTGAGGTAAGCACACATGGCACGCATAGCCGGCATCAACATCCCGATGAACAAGCACGTGTGGGTCGGGCTCACACACATCTACGGCGTGGGCAGATCGCGCGCGCGCACCGCCTGCATGGCCGCGGGTGTCAACCCCGCCACCAAGGTGAAGGATCTCACCGAGACGGAGGTCAACGCGATCCGCTCGCAGATCGCCAGGTTCGCGGTCGAAGGCGACCTGCGCCGCGAAGTGTCGATGAACATCAAGCGGCTGATGGACCTCGGTTGCCACCGCGGGATCCGTCACCGCCGCGGACTGCCGGTGCGCGGCCAGCGCACGCGCACCAACGCACGTACCCGCAAGGGTCCGCGCAAGCAGGCGGTCAAGCTGAACGCACCTCCTGGAAAGGCATAACGAATGGCCGAGCAGCAGAAACCCCAACAGGGCGAGAAAGCCCAACAGGGCGAGAAAGCCCAACAGGGCGAGAAACCCCAACAGGCCGGCGCAGCGCCGGCCGCGGCCGCGGCGCCCAAGAAGCCGAAGAAGGCGCGCAAGAACGTGCTCGATGCGATCGCGCACGTGCATGCCTCCTTCAACAACACGATCATCACCATCACCGATCGGCAGGGCAACACGCTTTCCTGGGCGACCTCCGGGGGCTGCGGCTTCCGTGGCTCGCGCAAGAGCACTCCGTTCGCGGCGCAGGTGGCGGCCGAGAAGGCCGGTGTCGCCGCCCAGGAGCACGGCGTGAAGAACGTGGAAGTGCGCGTCGGGGGACCCGGACCGGGACGTGAGTCGGCGGTGCGCGCGCTCAACAATTGCGGACTGAAGATCACCAGCATCTCGGACGTGACACCCATTCCGCACAATGGCTGCCGTCCGCCCAAGAAGCGCAGGGTCTAGAGGCTTAACGAGGACAATATGGCGCGTTACGTTGGTCCCACATGCAAGCTCGCCCGCCGCGAGGGCACTGACCTGTTCCTGAAGAGCGGCGTCAAGCCGCTGGAAAACAAATGCAAGTTCACCGTGCCGCCGGGCGGCATCAAGGGTGAGCGCCGCACGCGCTTGTCCGACTACGGCCTGCAGCTGCGCGAGAAGCAGAAACTGCGCCGCATGTACGGCGTGCTCGAGCGGCAGTTCGGCAACTACTACCAGAAAGCCGCGCGCCGCAGCGGCGCCACCGGCGAGAACCTGCTGAAGCTGCTCGAGTGCCGGCTGGACAACGTCGTGTACCGCATGGGCTTCGCGGCCACGCGCGCCGAGGCGCGCCAGCTGGTGAGCCACAAGGCGATCAGCGTGAACGAGAAGCCGGTCACCATCGCCTCATTCCAGGTGAAGGCCGGGGACATCGTCCAGGTGCGCGAGAGATCGCGCAAGCAGCTGCGTATCCAGAGCGCGTTGAACATCGCGCAGCAGGTGGGCCTGCCCGAATGGGTCGAGGTGAACGACAAGGAGTTTCGTGGCCTGTTCAAGTCAGCGCCGGGCCGGGACGATGTCCTGCCCGACATCAATGAGAACCTGGTCGTCGAGCTGTATTCGAAGTAATCGCGTCCACTTGCAACGGGTGCCTGCCGCACCCATGTAAGAGGGCCCCACTGTCCGTTTGCGCCGGTCCCAATGAGCCGGCAAGGTGAGACTGCAATGCAGGGTTCTGTAAGCGAGTTCCTGAGACCCCGGGTGGTGAAGGTGCAGCCGGTGGCCCCGCGCCAGGCGCGCGTGGTGATCGAGCCGTTCGAGCGTGGCTTCGGCCATACGCTCGGCAACGCACTGCGCCGCGTGCTGCTGTCGTCGATGCCCGGCAGCGCCATCACCGAGGTCGAGATCGACGGCGTGCTCCATGAGTACACCAGCATCGAGGGT
Organism: Steroidobacteraceae bacterium; assembly: GCA_035300445.1. GTDB lineage: Bacteria > Pseudomonadota > Gammaproteobacteria > Steroidobacterales > Steroidobacteraceae > 13-2-20CM-66-19. The sequence goes on along the minus strand of DATGVL010000041.1, from coordinate 169,586 downwards.
GTGCAGGAGGACGTGGTCGACATTCTGCTGAACCTCAAGACCGTGGCGCTGCGCATGCACTCGCGCGACAGCGCCGAGCTGCGCCTGCACAAGAAGGGCCCGGGCCCGGTGACCGCGGGCGACATTCAGACCGACCATGACATCGAGGTCGTGAATCCCGAGCTCGTGATCGCCAACCTGACCAAGGCCGGCGAGCTGTCCATGACGCTGCGCGTCGAGCGCGGCCGCGGCTACCGACCGGCGGCCTCGCGCATCGCCTTCGAGGAGCAGACGCGACCGATCGGCCGCCTGCAGCTCGATGCGTCCTTCTCGCCGGTGCGGCGCGTGACCTACTCGGTCGATGCGGCGCGCGTCGAGCAGCGCACCGACCTCGACAAGCTGGTCATCGACATCGAGACCAACGGCACCATCGACGCCGAAGAGGCGATCCGCCGCGCCGGCAGCATCCTGAAGGACCAGCTGTCGGTGTTCGTCGACCTGCAGGGCGAGGAGGAGGCCTCCACCAAGGTCTCGGAGATGCAGTTCGACCCGATCCTGTTGCGTCCGGTGGATGAGTTGGAGCTCACGGTGCGCAGCGCCAACTGCCTGAAGGCCGAGAACATCCACTACATCGGCGATCTGGTGCAGCGCACCGAGGTGGAGCTGCTGCGCACGCCGAACCTGGGCAAGAAGTCGCTCACCGAGATCAAGGAAGTGCTGCAGAGCCACGGGCTGATGCTCGGCATGCGCCTCGACGGCTGGCCGCCCGCGGGGCTCAAGCACGACGAAGAGCGCGACGTCATCTAGCGAAGGATTAGCTATGCGTCACCATCTTTCCGGCCGTCAGCTATCGCGCAACAGCTCGCACCGCCACGCGCTGATGCGCAACATGTCGGTTTCGCTGCTGCGGCACGAGACCATCCGCACCACGCTGCCGAAAGCGAAGGAGCTGCGGCGGGTCGTCGAGCCCCTCATCACGCTTGCCAAGAAAGATGGGGACGCCAACCGCCGCAGGGCGTTCGCGCGCCTGCGCGACGTGCAGATCGTCGAGAAATTGTTCGCCGATCTTGGGCCGCGCTTCAAGGCGCGCCCGGGCGGCTACACCCGCATCCTGCGCATGGTCCCGCGTCCGGGTGATTCCGCTCCCATGGCGCTGATGCAGCTGGTAGAGGGACCTGCTCCGGTGGCGGCCGAGGAGCCGGCCGGGGAAGCCAAGAAGAAGTCCACCCGGCGCGCGAAGGCGAAACCCAAGGCAAAGTCGAAGGCTGAAGCGAAGACTGCAGCCGCGCCCAAGGAAGCCGCGCCGGTCAAAGCCCCGAAGAAGCGCACACGCAAGAAGAAGGTCGCCGCTGCCTGAGCCTTGCAGTAGGCTGTCGGCCGTTCAGCCGGCGCTCGAACCGGTGCCTTGGGGGAGGACGCCTGTCATGAGTCTCGCTTCAGAATTCAAAGAATTTGCCATGAAGGGCAGCGTCATCGATCTGGCGGTCGGCGTCGTGATTGGCGGCGCCTTCGGCAAGGTCGTGGCCTCCCTGGTCGGGGATGTAATCATGCCGGCGCTGTCGCCGATACTCGGCAGCGTCAACTTCACCGATCTGGCCGTGCAGATTGCCACCAACGCTGCGGGCAAGCCGGTGCTGCTCAGGTACGGGGCGTTCGTGCAGACGATTTTCGAGTTCGTCGTCATCGCCGCGTCGATCTTCATCGTGATCAAGGCGATCAACCGACTCAAGCGGCCGGCCCCGAACACGCCACCTCCTGGGCCTACCCGGAGCGAGTCACTGTTGCAGGAAATAAGGGATATTCTGGCAAAGCGATAGGTTTTGTCTCACTCACGCTTCAATAATCCCTTACCGCGGCTGAAGTGAGCGGAACGCCTCGCGAGTGAGGTTCTCGCAGCCGTCACGCGTGACGGCCAGGTCATCCTCGATGCGGATCCCGCCGAACTTTGCCAGCGCGGCGACCCGCTGCCAGTTGATGCAGCGGCCGCGAGCATCCGCGCGCGCGGCATCGAGCAGCTGCTCGATGAAATAAATTCCCGGCTCCATGGTCACCACGAACCCCTCCTCGAGGACGCGGGTGAGCCTCAGATTAGGGTGGCCGTCGGGACGCGGGATGTCGCCCCCCTCGGGGGTGCGCATGAACCCGCCGACGTCATGCACCTCGAGCCCGAGCAGGTGTCCGATGCCGTGCGGCAGGAACACGCTCGTGACCGCGGTGGCAAGCGCCTCGTCGGCGCTGCAGCGGGTGATGTCCGCCTCGCGCAACAGTTCCCCGGTGAGCTGGTGGGCTTTGAGATGTACGTCGCGCCAGTCGACGCCGGCGCGCACCCCGGCGCACAGCGCCTGCTGCATCTGATCCATGCGGCCGATGAGCGCCGCGAAATCCGCATCTTGGTAGGAATGAGTGCGGGTGATGTCGCTCGCGTAGCCGGCGAACTCCGCGCCGGCGTCGATGAGGAGCGAGTGCCGCTCGCGCGGTGGCTGCTTCTCCAGCACCTGGTAGTGCAGCACGGCGCCGCCCGCGTTCAACGCGATGATGGGGTTGTAGGGCAGCTCCTGCTCGCGCTGCCCGCAGGCTGCGAGGAAGGCCAGCTCGATTTCGAACTCCGCAGCACCCGCCCTGAAGGCACGCTCGGCGGCGTAGTGCCCGCGCGCGCCGAGACGGCTCGCCTCGCGCAGGCACGCGAGCTCATAGGGCGTCTTGACGGCACGCGCGTAGTCCAGACGGCGCATCAGGGGCCGCGGATTGACCGCGCCGATACCCCAGCTGGTCAGTTCCGGAAGGGCATCCCCGATGTAGGCCGCGCGCGAGAGCTCGGCAGGCAGGTGCGCGCGTGCGCCCGCGCGGTCGCCGGCGGTGAGCACCTCGAAGTGACGGCTCCAGTAGGCCCGCGGCAGGTCCGCGGACTTGTGCCAGTAGTCCCGCGCCTGATGGATGATCAGACGCGGTATCCCCCCCGGTTCGAACCACACGAAGCAGTCCGCGGCGTCCTGCAGCGGGACCCACACCTTGAAGGGGGCGTTCGCCTCGAACGGGAAGGTCCGGTCGTCTTCGAAGACGCCCAGCAGCGATCCGGAATGCACCAGCAGACCTGTGTAGCCGGATGCCGTCAGCGCGCGCGCCGAACGCTCGCACAGCGCCTCGAGGTGCGCAGCAAACGTGCTCCCGAGCAGGGCTTCGCGCTCGGGCGTCGATCCAACGCTGGACATCATTCCATCCCCCGCATCCGGGTGTTTCAAGCTGTCTGCCCGGCCCGACAGCAACGCCATCGTCTCGGTTTCCAATCGTACCGGGACTTCTATAGAATTTGCGCTCCGCGGCCCGGGACGGGCGCGGGAACGACCGCCAGCGGTCGTAGTCTCATTAACACAACTCTTGCTTCCCTCGGGGTACCGATCGATGAACACCAAACTTGCTCTTAGCGCAATCGTTGCGGCGCTGATGCTGACGGCCTGCGCGAAGCAGGAATCCGCAGCGCCAGACCAGGCTGCCACTCCTCCTCCTGCTCCGGCCGCCTCGGCCGACACTGCCACGCCGCCGGCCTCCGGACAGGCTGCTGCTCCTGACGCCGCCGCTCCGGCTGCGCCGGCTGCTGCGGACGGCGCCAAGCCGGGCGAGGGCGCTGCCGCTCCGCCGGCTTCGACGCCGCCGCCGAAGTAAGTCTCACAGCTTAGGGCTTCAAGCCACGGCTCGGACGGTTCGCGCGCGCGAGCTGTCCGGGCCGTTTCGCTTTGGCAGACGCGAGACTAAGAGCTCGAAAGCGATGACTCCCGCGACTGTCAGCGTGCGCGACGCCCGGGCGGCACCGGCGGACCGGGTGTGGATCCAGAGCGTCTACCGTGATTACCTGGATGACCTGAATCCCGGCACCGGGCTGTTTCCCAAGCTTGGCGAAGTGGGACATCGCGAGCCGGATCTGATCGCACACTGGTTCGGCGATCCGAACACCTTTCCGCTGGTGATCCTCAAGGGCAGCGAGCCGGTGGGCTTTGCGCGCGTGTTGCGCATCGCAGCCACGGCCGCGCCGTCGGGCATCGATTACCGCATGGCGGAGTTCTTCGTGGCACGCGCACGGCGCCGGCTGGGTATCGGCCAGACCGCCGTGCAACTGATCCTGAGCCGTTTCGCGGGGCGCTGGGAGATCACCGAGTACCTGCGCAATGCCGACGCCGTGAGCTTCTGGCGCCGCGTGGTCGCGAGCTACACGCGTGGCACCTACCAGGAGCGCATCGTCAACGGCGAGGTACACCAGATGTTTGATTCCGGGAGAGCGCGCCCGGCGTAGAGTGCTGCGCGCAGCTACCGCAGCCGGCGCCGAGCCCCGACAGCAGGCGCTGCCGCGCCGCCGTCAGCCAGCGCGCTGTGCGCGCGCCGGGCACGGCGGCCAGGGCATCGAGGCAACGCAGGCGCAGGCGCGCCGACAGCAGCCGCCAGGTGCTGAACAGCGCGCAGGCCGTGACCAGCACCGCCACCAACACCTCTTGCAGCACGGCGCTCATGCCGGCGTGGCCGGGAGCGCGCCGCCTCCGAGCAGCAGCGCCACGCGGTAGGTGAGGAACGCGCCCGCATACGCGAGCGCGAACAGATACAGCGCCATGTACAGCGGATAACGCCAGGAGTTGGTTTCGCGCTTCACGACCGCGAGCGTCGACAGGCACTGCGGCGCGAACACGTACCAGGCGAGCAGCGAGAGACCGGTGGCGATGCTCCAGCCGTGGGCGATCACGGGGCTCAGCGCCCCGGCGACGTCGTTCGCCCCGGACATGGCATACACGGTGCCGAGCGCGCTCACCGCCACCTCGCGCGCCGCCAGCCCCGGCACCAGCGCGATCGAGATCTGCCAGTTGAAGCCGATGGGCGCGAACAGGAACTCGAGTCCGCGGCCGAGAAGGCCCGCGACGCTGTACTGGATGGCGGGGCCGGTCGCGCCCGCGGGCGGTGCAGGGAAGCTCGCCAGGAACCACAGCACCACCATCAGTGTGAGGATGATGGTGCCGACGCGAGTCAGGAAAATGCGCGTGCGCTCCCACAGGCCGAGCGCCAGGTTCTGCAGGTGCGGCCAGCGATACTCGGGCAGCTCCAGCAGCAGTGGCCGGTATTCGCCGCGCATCATGGTGCGCTTCAATACGAAGGCCACCGCCAGGGCACTCGCGACGCCCGCCAGATACAGGGCGAACAGCACCAGTCCCCGCAGGTTGAAAATGCCGATGGTGCGCTGCGGAATGAACGCGCCGATGAGCAGTGCATACACCGGCAGGCGCGCCGAGCAGGTCATGAGGGGCGCGATCATGATGGTCGCGAGGCGGTCGCGCGCGGAGGGGATGGTGCGCGCCGCCATGATGCCGGGAATGGCGCACGCGAAGCTCGACAGCAGCGGAATGAACGCGCGGCCCGAGAGCCCCACCCGTCCCATGAGCCGATCCAGCATGAAGGCTGCCCGCGGCAGGTAGCCGGAATCCTCCAGGGCGAGGATGAACAGGAACAGGATGAGGATCTGCGGCAGGAACACCAGCACACTGCCGGTGCCGGCGACTACGCCGTCGAGCAACAGGCCGCGCAGCGGTCCCGGGGGCAGCACCCCGCTCAGCCAGGCGTTTACGCCCTGGACGCCGGTGTTGATGAGGTTCTGCGGTGCCTTGGCCCAGCTGAACACCGCCTGGAACATGCAGAACAGCACGATCGCGAGCAGCGCGGGTCCCGCGATGGGATTGAGCACCACCGCATCGAGCCGCGACAGCACCGCGAGGCGTGCGGGTACGCGATAGCCGGCCTCGTGCAACACGCGGCGCACTTCGCGCTGGGTGGCTTCGATGTCGGCGCCGCTCGGCGGCCGCGCAGGCTCGATGCGCTCGTGGGCGCGCGCGGCCGTTTCAGCAGCGAAACCGTAGGTATCGATGGTCTCCACCAGCGCTCGCTCGCCGCCGGAGCGCACCGCGACCGTCGGGACCACCGGCACACCGAGGGCACGCTCGAGCGCCGCGCGGTCGAGCGTGTAACCGCGCTGCGCGGCGAGGTCGCTCATGTTGAGGGCGACGATGATGGGCTTACCCAAGCGCTTCAGCTCCAGGACCAGGCGCAAGTTGAGGCGCAGATTGGTCGCGTCGACCACGCACACCAGCAGGTCGGGCGCGGGCTCGGTCGCGTGCCGGCCGAGCACTACGTCGCGGGCGATGGCCTCATCGAGCGTCGCGGGCTCGAGGCTGTAGGCGCCGGGCAGGTCGATGACGCGGAAGGTACGCCCGCTGCGTGGTCCGGTCAGTCGGCCTTCCTTGCGTTCGACCGTGACGCCCGGGTAATTGGCGACCTTCTGGCGGCTGCCCGTCAGACGGTTGAAGAGCGCGGTCTTGCCGCAGTTGGGGACGCCGATGAGGGAGAGGGTGAGCTGCGGCGCGGCCAACGCCGCGGCCGCGGGGGCGTTCATCGCGGGGGTCCGGACCTGGAAATTTCGACCCTCTCGCTGAGGCCGCCAGGTGCCTCGCGGGGTGGTGCCCTAGACCCGGAGTGCTGAATCTCGACCCACACGCTCTGCGCCTCACGCCGGCGCAGCGCAAGCGTCGTGTTACCGACGCGCACCACGAACGGATCACGCCCCGGGCGCGCCTCGGCGAGGATTTCGATCTGTTCGCCGCTCACGAAGCCGAACTCGAGCAGCCGGCGCTCCAGTGCCGACAGGGCGCACGCGATCGAGCCGACACCCACCACCCGTGCGGTGGTGCCCGGAGGCAGGGCGGCGAGGCTCACGAAGCCCGGATCGAGAGCAAGCCCCTCAGGTGCGACGACGGCGTCCATGCAAGTCATTATGGATGAGAACGGTTCGCATTTGCAATCGCATTAGCATCCAGGTACTAGATCCAATGCAATCAAGCGCTTACGGCGGAACGGCGCTCGGCAGTCAGCAGCGGCCGCAGGTATTTTCCGGTCCAGGAGGCCTCGCTGGCGGCGATGTCCTCGGGTGTGCCCGTGGCGACGATCTCGCCGCCCCCTTCACCACCCTCGGGACCCAGGTCGATCACCCAGTCGGCGGTCTTGATGACATCGAGGTTGTGCTCGATCACCACGACCGTGTTGCCCTCGTCGCGCAGGCGGTGCAGGACGTGCAGCAGCTGCTCGACGTCGTGGAAATGCAGCCCGGTGGTGGGCTCGTCCAGGATGTAGAGGGTCTTGCCGGTGGCACGCTTGGCGAGCTCGCGTGACAGCTTCACGCGCTGCGCTTCACCGCCCGAGAGCGTGGTGGCATTCTGTCCGAGGCGCACGTACGACAGGCCGACGTCGGTGAGCGTCTGGAGCTTCCCGGCTGCGGCCGGTACGTTCTGGAAGAACCGCGCGGCATCCTCGACGGTCATGTCGAGCACTTCGTGGATGTTCTTGCCGCGGTAGCGGATCTCGAGCGTCTCGCGGTTATAACGCTTGCCGCCGCACACGTCACACGGCACGTACACGTCTGGCAGGAAGTGCATTTCCACGCGGATCACGCCGTCCCCCTGGCAGGCCTCGCAGCGTCCACCCTTGACGTTGAAGCTGAAACGGCCGGAATCGTAGCCGCGGGCGCGGGCCTCGGGCACGGCGGCGAACAACTCGCGCAGCGGCGCGAATAGCCCGGTGTAGGTCGCAGGGTTGGAGCGCGGCGTGCGCCCGATCGGACTCTGGTCGATGTCGATGACGCGGTCGATCTGCTCCAGGCCCTCGATGCGCTCGCAGGGCGCGGCTTCGACGCGCGCGCCGTTCAGGCGCGCGGCGGTGTGGCCGAACAGCGTGTCGACGATGAGCGTCGACTTGCCCGACCCGGAGACCCCGGTTACGCAGGTGAACAGGCCCAGCGGGATCTGCGTGGTCACCTGCGCGAGGTTGTTCCCGTGCGCGCCGACGATGCGGATCTGCCGCGCCGGATCCGGGCGGATGCGCAAGCCGGGCACTGCGATGCGGCGCCGGCCCGCGAGGTACTGGCCGGTGACCGAGGCGGGGCTGGCGGCGATGTCGCGCGGTGTGCCCTGCGCCACCAGGTGACCGCCGTGCGCACCGGCGCCGGGACCCAAGTCCACGACGTGGTCGGCCTCCCGGATCGCCTCCTCGTCGTGCTCGACCACGATCACCGTATTGCCGAGGTCCCGCAGCTGTTTGAGCGTCGCCAGCAGGCGCCGGTTGTCGCGCTGGTGCAGGCCGATCGAGGGCTCATCGAGGATGTACATGACGCCGGTGAGCCCGGATCCGACCTGGCTGGCAAGGCGAATGCGCTGCGATTCACCGCCCGAGAGCGTCTCGGCGCTGCGATCGAGTGTCAGATAGTCGAGGCCCACGTCACTGAGGAAGCGCAGCCGCTGCACCATGCCCTTGACGATCTTGGCTGCCACTTCGCCGCGCCAGCCGGCGAGACTCAGCTGACCCAGGAACTCGAGCGCCCGTCCGACCGTCAGAGCGGTAAGTTCCGGAAGACTGCGCCCGGCGACGAACACGAAGCGCGCCGCGCGATTCAGGCGCGTGCCCTGGCACTCCGGGCACGGGCGCACCCCCAGATAGCGCGCCAGCTCCTCGCGCACCATCGCTGACTCGGTCTCGCGATAGCGTCGCGTCAGGTTGGGCAGAATTCCCTCGAACGCGTGACGCTTGCGCGAGCTGCGTCCGGCTTCCTCGCGGTAGCTGAATTCGATCGCCTCCGTGCCGCTGCCGTGCAGCAGCACGTGGCGCACGTGCTCGGGCAGCTCCGTCCAGGGCGTCTCGATGTCGAAGCCGTAGTGCTTGCTGAGCGACTGGATCAGATTGAAGTAATGATCATTGCGCCGATCCCAGCCACGCACCGCACCACCGGCCAGTGACAGATGCGGGTGCAGTACGACCCGCAGCGGATCGAAGAATTCCTGCACCCCGAGTCCATCGCAGCTCGGGCAGGCGCCGGTGGGATTGTTGAACGAGAACAGCTTCGGCTCGAGCGGCGGCACGCTGTAGCCGCACACCGGGCAGGCGTGCCGGCTGGAGAACACCAGCTCCTCGCGCGTGGGCTCATCGAGAAACGCGAGCCGCGCGAGCCCGCCGGACAAGCGCAGGGCGGTCTCGAACGATTCCGCCAGGCGCTGCGCGGCATCGGGCCTGATGCGCATGCGGTCGACCACCGCCTCGATGGTGTGTTTCTTCTTGCCGTCGAGCTGCGGCAGCGCCTCCATTTCGTGGATGCGCCCGTCGATGCGCACGCGTACGAAGCCCTGCGCGGCGAGATCCTCCAGGAGCTCGAGCTGCTCGCCCTTGCGCTCGCTCACCACCGGTGCGAGCAGCGCCGCGGCCAGGCCCTCCGGCAGCCGCAGCGCCTGGTCGACCATCTGGCTCACGGTCTGGGCGGCGAGATCGATGCCGTGCTCAGGACAGCGCGGCGTGCCTGCGCGCGCGTACAACAAGCGCAGGTAGTCGTAGACCTCGGTGACCGTGCCCACGGTCGAGCGCGGGTTGTGGGAGCTCGCTTTCTGCTCGATGGCGATCGCCGGCGAGAGGCCCTCGATGCTGTCGACGTCCGGCTTGTCCATGGTCGAGAGGAACTGCCGCGCATAGGCGGAGAGGGACTCGACGTAGCGCCGCTGGCCTTCGGCGTACAGCGTGTCGAAGGTGAGCGAGGACTTTCCCGAGCCCGACAGGCCCGTCACCACGATCAGCCGCTCGCGCGGCAGATCGAGGCTCAGGTTCTTGAGATTGTGGGTGCGCGCTCCGCGCACGCGAATCTGCTGCATTGAACCATTAATAGTACGCGTGCGCGCCACTCAGACCCAAACTTGAGGAACTGGCGGTCCCGGGCGGCGCGCGAACGCGGGTTGAAGGTCCGGGGCCGGACCCTTATTTATGGGCTGAGGGCGTCGTATACCAGCCGCGCGGTGGCGATGTCCTCGACCGCAAGCCCGAGGGACTTGAACACGGTGGTGGCAGTGGGCGCCGGCCGCCGGGTAGCGGCGAACACCTCCCCCGCCTCGGCGAAGATCGGTGCCCGCGACAGGATCACGTCGCCCGATTCCTTGAGCGCGGCCTCGCGCGAGTCCACGATCAGGCAGCTGCCGATCAGCGCCTCGTCATCGAGCTCACGCCAGCTCGGCAGGCAGGCGCCGATGGCGTTGACGTGTGCCCCCGGCTTCAGCCACGCCCCTCGCAGGAGCGGTGTGCGGGAGCTGGTCGCCGTGACGACCACGTCGGCCCCGCGCACCGCCGCCTCGAGCTCCATGACGCGGGCGCCGGTGCGTGCGGCGAAGCGCTGCGCGTGCTCGGGCGTGCGACTCCAGACCCGTACTTCATCGAAGCTGCACACGTGCCGCAGCGCCTGAAGATGGGCGTGCGCCTGCACGCCGCTCCCCACCAGGGTGAGAACCCGGGCCTGCGGTGGAGCGAGATAGCGGGTGAGCGCCGCGGAGACGGCGGCAGTGCGCATCTCGGTGATGAGACGGCCGTCGAGGAAGGCGAGCGGGCGCCCGCTTTCGGGCTCGAACAGCGCGATGCTGGCCCGATGCGTCGGCAGTCCCGCGACCGCGTTCTTCGGGTAATAGCACACGAGCTTCGCGCCCATGGCGTCCTGCATCACCGCCGGCATCACGGCGAGGAACCGTTGCGCTTCCTCGACCGTGAGCATGGTGCGCACGGGTTGAATCACCTTACCCGAGGAGAAAGCGATGAGCGCCCGCTCCATCGCCGGGATGAGCTGCTCATAGCTCAGCACGCGGGCAACATCCGCCTCGGAGAGGTTGTGGATCATGCCAGGCTCCGTCGACATCAGCGCACACTGTATTCCTGCTGCCGGGGGAGCCGCGAAGCTTGTGCCGATTTACACCCGTTGTGTACCGATTTGCGGTTCGCGCGGGCTGCGCCGCTCCTCTAGAATGGGTGCAAGTACACGGCGGGCGCTGCCGGCGACCCTCGCCGCCTTGATTACAATCCCCGAGGGCTTTCTCATGGCGCGTGGCATCAACAAAGTGATTCTCATTGGCAACCTGGGAGCCGATCCTGAGACCCGCGCCATGCCCTCCGGCACGACCGTGGCCAACCTGCGCGTCGCCACCAGCGAGAGCTGGCGCGACAAGCAGACCGGTGACCAGCAGGAGCGGACCGAATGGCACCGCGTCGCGTTCTTCGGGCGCCTGGCAGAAGTCGCCGGCGAGTACCTGCGCAAGGGCTCGCAGGTGTACATCGAGGGAAGCCTGCGCACGCGTAAGTGGCAGGACAAGCAGGGGAACGAGCGCTACTCGACCGAGATCATCGGCAACGACCTGCAGATGCTCGGGGGGCGGGGCGGGGCGGGCGGCAGCGCTGCCGCGAGCGCCGGGGCGGAGAGCGCGACCCGCGGCGGGCCGGGTGGCGGGCCCGGTGGCGGCGGCGCTCCGCCGTCCGATGCCGAGGAGTCCGCAGGGGGCACAGCCGCCGGTCGGGGCGAGGATTTCGACGACGACATTCCCTTCTAGGACGTCTCTCGGGTACGCGTAAGTCTCTGGGCGTACTTGATTTTTATGCATTGGGCGTGGCCTGCGGCCACGCGCTTCTCGTGCGCCTGCGGGCCCTTGCGAAGGTCCCCGTAAGGTAGAATTTCGTATTGCACGCCCTATGTCCCGCCGCTACTTCATCAAGACCTTCGGCTGCCAGATGAACGAGTACGACTCCGCCCGGATGGCGGACGTGCTGCGCGCTGACGCGGATCTGGTGGCCACCGACGACCCGCTCGAGGCGGACCTGCTCCTCATGAACACCTGCTCGGTGCGCGAAAAGGCGCAGGAGAAGGTGTTCTCGCTGCTCGGGGAGTGGCGGATTCTGAAGGCGCGCCGGCCGCAGGTGATCATCGGCGTCGGCGGCTGCGTGGCGAGCCAGGAAGGCTCGGGCATCACCGAGCGCGCGCCGTTCGTGGACCTGGTGTTTGGTCCGCAGACCCTGCACCGCCTGCCGCAGATGCTGGATGAGCTGCGCCGCACGGGTAAGCCGGTCATCGATGTCAGCTTCCCAGAGATCGAGAAATTCGATCGCCTGCCGGCGCCGCGGGCCGAGGGCGCGCGGGCCTTCGTGTCCATCATGGAGGGCTGCAGCAAGTACTGCAGTTTCTGCATCGTGCCGTATACGCGTGGCGAGGAAGTGAGCCGCGCCTTCGATTCGGTGCTCGAGGAGGTGGGGCAACTCGCGACCCAGGGCGTCGCCGAGATCACCCTCCTCGGTCAGAACGTCAATGCCTACTCGGGACCGATGGCCGACGGCGCGCGGGTGGATCTCGCCACGCTCATTCACCATGTCGCACGCGTACCGGGCATCGAGCGCATCCGCTTCACCACCTCCCACCCGCTCGAGTTCAACGACAGCCTGATCGAGGCGTTCGCCAGCGTCAGCAAGCTCGCCGACCACCTGCATCTGCCGGTGCAGAGCGGCTCGGACCGGGTGCTGGCGCTCATGAAGCGCGGCTACACCACGCTCGAATTCAAGGACAAGGTGCGCAAGCTGCGCGCGGTGCGGCCCGACATCGCGATCTCCTCGGATTTCATCGTCGGTTTCCCCGGCGAGAGCGAGCGCGACTTTGCGGCGACGCTGGCGCTGGCGCGCGAGGTGGGCTTCGACCAGTCCTTCAGCTTCCTCTACAGCCGCCGGCCCGGCACGCCGGCGGCATCCCTTCCGGACGAGATCGAGCCGGCCGTCAAGCAGCAGCGCCTGGCGCGCCTGCAGGAGCAGCTCGAGTCCCAGGCGCGCGCCATCAGCGAGCGCATGGTCGGCACACGCCAACGCGTGCTGATCGAGCGGCCGGCGAAGAGGAACGCGCGCGAGCTCGCCGGCCGCACCGCCAACAACCGCTGGGTGAACCTCGCCGGACCCGCCACCCTCATCGGCCGCTTCGTCGACGTGCTCGTCACCGCGGCGCACCCGCACAGCCTGCGCGGGCGCCTGGCGGACGCGCCCGGTAGCGCGCATGCGGCGCCGCCCGCCGCGTCGGCCGTCGCGGTCGGCGGTTGAGCCCCAGTGGCCGCCTCACCGCCCGAACCGCAGCGGGAATTCGCACTCGGTCCATCGGACAATGCGCGGCTTGCGAATCTGTGCGGGCCGCTGGATGAGAACCTGCGTCTGCTGGAGACGCGTCTGGACGTGCACATTCGTCGCCGTGGCGGGACCTTCCGCGTGAGCGGCGCCCAGGCCGAGAGCGCGGAAGGACTGCTGCGTGAGCTCTTCGCCCTCACCAAGAGCGATGAGGTCACCCCCGAGCGCGTGCACCTCGCCCTGCGCGAGCGCGAGTCCGGCCCGCCGCCGCCGGACGCGGACGCGAGCGAGCACGGCGTGAGCGTGCCGCGCGGCGGCATACGCGCGCGCGGCGCACACCAGCGCGAGTACCTCGATCACATCCGCACCCGTGATCTGACCTTCGGCGTAGGCCCCGCCGGCACCGGCAAGACCTATCTCGCGGTCGCGTGCGCGGTGGAAGCGCTGCAGGCGGACCGGGTGCGCAGACTGATCCTGGTGCGGCCGGCGGTGGAGGCCGGGGAGCGCCTCGGGTTTCTCCCCGGGGACATGACGCAGAAGGTCGATCCGTACCTGCGTCCGATGTACGACGCGTTGTACGAAATGATGGGGTTCGATCGCGTGGCGCGCTTCATGGAGCGCAACGTCATCGAGGTGGCGCCGCTCGCCTTCATGCGCGGCCGCTCGCTCAACGATTCCTTCATCATCCTCGATGAGGCCCAGAACACCACCATCGAGCAGATGAAGATGTTCCTGACGCGCATCGGCTTCGGCTCCAAGGCGGTCGTGACCGGGGACATCACTCAGACCGATCTGCCCGCCGGTCGGCAATCCGGCCTGAGTCACGTGGTCGAGGTGCTGCGCGACGTGCCGGGCGTCGCGTTCACCTTCTTCGACGCCCAGGACGTGGTGCGCCATCCGCTGGTGCAGCGCATCGTGCAGGCGTACGAATCGCGCGGGGGCTCTTCATGAGGCCGGCGCGGCGCCGGCGCAAGCCCCGTGCCGCAGCGCGACACGGGCGGCACGGCGTGCGGGTGGAGGTTCAGCGGCGCGTGCGCAGCTGGTCGCCCACACGGCGTGACCTCGCGCGCTGGGCGAGCCTGGCGGCAGGCAGCGGCGCCAGCGGACGCGAGCTCGGGGTGTGCGTAGTGGGGGCGCCCGAGAGCCGCCGGCTCAATGCACGTTTCCGCGGCCTTGATGCGCCGACCAACGTGCTGTCCTTCAGCTCCGTCGCGCTCCCCGCCGCGCCGGCGGGCGCGGCGCGCACCCTCGGGGAGCTGGTGATCTGCCCGCGCGTGCTGCGCGCCGAGGCGCGTGCGCAGGACAAGAGCCTGAAAGCGCACTGGGCGCACCTAGTGGTGCACGGCACACTGCACCTGCTGGGCTACGATCACCAGCGCGCCGCGGATGCGCGGCGCATGGAGCGACGCGAGATCGCGGTGCTGCGCCGCCTGGGATTCGCCAATCCCTATCGGAGCATCAGCGGATGACCAAGGATCTCAACACCACCGGCCGCTGGCTGAAGCGTCTCACGCAGGGGCTGGCGCCCGAGCCGCAGGACCGCAAGCAGCTGCTGGCGGTGCTGCGCGAGGCGGGCGAGCGCGGACTCGTCGACAGCGATGCGCTCACCATGCTCGAAGGGGTGCTGGAGGTCGGTGACCTGCAGGTGCGCGACATCATGGTGCCGCGCGCGCAGATGGTGTTCGTGCGGCGTGATCAGCCCGCGGCGCGCATCCTGCCGGTGGTGGTGGAATCGGGCCACTCGCGCTTCCCGGTGATGGACGAGGACCGGGACGACATCGTCGGGATCCTGCTGGCGAAGGATCTGCTGCGCCTCACGACGGCGCAGGCGCGCGAGCGCTTCGACATCCGCGAATACATGCGTCCGGCGGTGTTCGTGCCGGAGTCCAAGCGCCTGAACGTGCTGCTGCGCGAGTTCCGCCGCAACCGCAACCACATGGCGATCGTGGTCGATGAGTACGGCGGCGTGTCGGGACTGTGCACCATCGAGGACGTCATCGAGCAGATCGTCGGCGAGATCGACGACGAGTTCGATGTCGAGGACGACCAGAACATCCGCCGCGACGCGGCAGCGCAGTTCACGGTGCGCGGCGTCACGCGCATCGCGGAGTTCAACGACTACTTCGGCGCGCGGCTCTCGCAGGCGGAGGGCTTCGACACCATCGCCGGTCTGCTCATGAAGCAGTTCGGCCGGCTGCCGCGCCGCGGCGAGAGCGCCAGCATCGACGGCTTTGAGTTCCGAGTGCTGCGCGCCGATCGGCGCCGCATCGATGCGCTGCGCGTGGTGGCGCCGCGCGACGTGCTGCCGCCGGATGAGCGGGCCGCGGGCGCTTAGCTCCCGCACCGCCATGAGCGACTCGCCCGACACCGCCGTCACGCCGGCGGAAGCCCGCTACCGCCTGCCGCGGCCGCCGTCCGCGGCGCTGCGGGCGGGGCTGGCCGTCGCCGCCGGGGCGGCGCTCGCGGCCGCCTTTGCGCCGCTGAATCTGTGGCCGCTGGCAGTGCTGTGTCCGGCCGTGCTCATGTGGCTGTGGCAGGACGCCGCGCCCGGGGAGGCGGCGCGACTGGGCTTCTGCTTCAACTGCGCGCTCTTCGCCGCCGGCACCTACTGGCTGTACGTCAGCATCCACATCCACGGCCCGGCACCGGCGTGGCTCGCCTTGCTCCTGCTGCTCGGGCTGGTGCTCGTCATGGGCCTGTATCACGCGGCGCTCGGCTACACGGTGGCGCGCTGGCTGCCGCGGAGCGGCGCGCTGCGCTGGCTGGTGGCGCTCCCCGCGAGCTGGCTGCTCATCGAGTGGTGGCGCGGCTGGTTCCTGTCGGGGTTCTCCTGGCTGTCGCTCGGCTACTCCCAGACCGACACCTGGCTCGCCGGTTTCGCCCCCGTGGTGGGCGTTTACGGCATCAGCGCGCTGTTGCTGGTGAGCGCGGGCGCGCTGATGGCGCTCGCCGGTGGCGGGCGGCGCGAGCGGATCCTGGCGGGCTTGCTGCTCATCGTTCCGTGGGCTCTCGGGGCGGCGCTGCACGGGCACTCCTGGACCCAGCCCGGCGGGGCGCCGGTGTCGGTGGCCGTGATACAGGGGGCGATCCCGCAGGACGAGAAGTGGCTCGAGAGTAACCGCGAGGCGACGCTCAGCGTCTATCAGACGCTCACCGAGAAGGCGCTCGGCACCCAGCTCATCGTGTGGCCGGAGTCCGCGCCCGCCGAGCTCGCCAACGATCTCGTCCCCTACATCAGTCGCCTGTACAGCGAGGCCTACAGCCATGGCTCGGCGCTGGTGCTGGGCGTGCTGCGCGCGGAGGGCGGTGCGGCCGACGACGCCGCGCCACGCTACTTCAACTCCGTGCTCGCGCTCGATCAGCAGGTGAGCTGGTACGACAAACATCACCTCGTGCCGTTCGCCGAATTCTTTCCGGTGCCGCACTTCGTGCGCTCGTGGATGCGCCTCATGAGCCTGCCGTATTCGGACTTCACGCCCGGAGCCGCCGACCAGCCGCCCCTGCCCGCGGCACACCTGCAGCTCGGCGCCACGGTATGCTATGAGGACGCCTACGGCGGCACCATGCTGCGGGGGTTGCCCCGCACCGACGCCCTGGTCAACGTCACCAACGACGCCTGGTTCGGACACTCGAGCGCGCGGCACCAGCACTTCCAGATCGCGCGCATGCGTGCGCTGGAAGAGGGCCGCTACCTGGTGCGCGCCGCCAATGACGGGATTTCGGCGGTGATCGGGCCACATGGCGAGGTGATCGCGCGCGCCCCGGAATTCCAGCCGGTGGTGCTGGTCTCAAGGATCGTGCCTCTCAGGGGCCTGCCGCCTTATGCGCATGTTGGGAACTGGCTGGTCGTGAGCCTGGCCGCGCTGGCGCTGGCGTACGGGCTGTGGGTGCGGAATGATAGGGGCCGGCGCACCGCCACCGGCCCGGCCGGCCGTTCGTGACTGAAGCTGGAAGTGTCTCCATGAATCCCAAGCTCGAGTCGAGTCTCACTCCGCCCCTGAAGCGCATGATCACGCTGTGCGCCATCGCGGTGGCCCTCGCGGCCTGTTCCCGGGACCTGAGCGCCCAGTCCACGCGCGCCGAGCCGCCCAGGGGAGCGATGGCACCCGCGGCCGCGCAGGCCCCGGGCTCCGCGCCCGCCCCGGCACCGGAGCCCGGCCTGCGGGCGCTGCCGGACTTCTCGCAGCTGGTGGACCGCTACGGGCCTGCCGTCGTGAACGTGGAGGTCGTGGAGAAGGCGCAGCCCGCGGCCGGGGGCCTGCAGGGACTGTCGCCCAACGATCCCTTCTATGATTTCTTCCGCCGCTTCGGCGTGCCCGGGCCTGGGCAGGGGCCGCACGCCAACCAGCCACCGGCGAGGGGTGCGGGCTCCGGATTCATCATCAACTCCGACGGCTACATTCTCACCAACACGCACGTGGTGGCCAACGCCGATGAGGTGACCGTGCGCCTCACCGACCGGCGCGAGTTCCCCGCCAAGGTCATCGGCGCCGACGAACGCACCGACGTGGCGGTAATCAAGATCAGCGCCAGCAACCTGCCGATCGTGAAGCTCGGCGATCCCTCGCGCATCAGGCCGGGGCAGTGGGTGCTCGCCATCGGTTCGCCCTTCGGCTTCGAGAACAGTGCGACCGCGGGCATCATCAGCGCCACCTCGCGCTCGGTGCCGGGCGAGAACTACGTGCCGTTCATCCAGACCGACGTGGCGGTGAATCCCGGCAATTCGGGCGGGCCGCTGTTCAACATGGCAGGCGAGGTGATCGGCATCAACTCGCAGATCTTCAGCCGCACCGGCGGCTTCATGGGCGTGTCGTTCGCCATTCCGATCGACGTGGCGCACAACGTCGGGGAGCAGCTCATCAAGACCGGTCACGTGGTCCGCGGCCGCATCGGCGTGACCATCCAGGACGTCAACGCGCAACTCGCCGAGTCCTTCGGACTCGAGCGCCCGCACGGCGCATTGGTGTCCTCGGTGGAGAAAGACGGCCCGGCGGCGCACGCGGGGATCACCGCCGGAGATGTCATCCTCGGTGTCGGCGGGCGTGCGATCGAGCGCTATGGCGAGCTCTCCGGTGCCATCGCCGCGATGCGGCCGGGCTCGGACGCGAGCCTGGCGGTGTGGCGCAACGGCAGGGAGCAGAGCATCAACGTCAAGGTCGCGGAACTGAAGGAGCAGCCACAGCTCGCCGCGCGAGCGGGCAAGCCCGCGGGCCGTGGGAGCGATCGGGCGAGCTCGCTGGGATTGACCGTGCGGCCGCTCGCGCCGCAGGAGAAGGAGCAGGCGAACACGCAGGGGAGTCTGGTGGTGGAGGAGGTCTCGGGCCCCGCCCAGGCTGCGGAAGTCGAGCCGGGCGACATCATTCTGGGCATCAACGGCAAGCGCGTGCACTCGGTGAAGGAGCTGCAGGACGCGGCCAAATCCGCCGGCAAGAACGTGGCGCTGCTGATCCAGCGCGAGGACGCCCAGATCTTCGTACCGTTGCGCCTGCCGTAACAACATGCAAGAGAGCTACGATCCCGCGGCCGTCGAGCGCGCCGCGCAGCGGTATTGGGACGAGCGGCGCGCCTTCGAGGTGCGTGAGGATGCGACGCGGCCGAAGTACTACTGCCTCTCGATGCTGCCGTATCCGTCCGGGCGCCTGCACATGGGGCACGTGCGCAACTACACCATCGGCGACGTTCTGGCGCGCTACCTGCGCATGCACGGATACAACGTGCTGCAGCCCATGGGTTGGGACGCGTTCGGCCTGCCGGCCGAGAACGCGGCGATCAGCAACGGCGTGCCACCGGCGCGCTGGACCCGCGAGAACATTGCCCACATGCGCGCACAGCTCAAGTCCCTCGGCTTCGCCATCGACTGGCGCCGCGAGCTCGCCACCTGCGACCCGGACTATTACCGCTGGAACCAGTGGTTGTTCCTGCGCATGCTCGAGCAGGGCATCGCTTACCGCAAGACCGGGGTCGTCAACTGGGATCCGGTCGATCAGACCGTGCTCGCCAACGAGCAGGTGATCGATGGCCGCGGCTGGCGCACCGGGGCGCCGGTGGAGAAGCGCGAGATCCCCATGTACTACCTGGCGATCACGCGCTATGCGCAGGAGCTGCTCGAGGCGCTCGATACGCTCGGCGAGTGGCCCGAGCGCGTGCGGGTCATGCAGGCGAACTGGATCGGCCGGAGCGAGGGTTGCGACATCGCTTTTCCCTACGCTGCCGATACGGTCCGGGCCGCAGGCAGCGATGGGGCGCTCAAGGTGTTCACCACGCGCGCCGATACACTCTTCGGCGCGACCTACATGGCGATCGCCGCCGAGCATCCGGTGGCACTCGCCGCCGCGCGGCACGACCCGGCGCTGGCCGCGTTCATCGACGAGTGCCGCCGCGGCAGCGTGACGGAAGCCGCGCTCGCGACGCAGGAAAAGAAGGGCAAGCCGACCGGGCTGCACGTGCTGCACCCGCTGACCGGAGCGCCGCTCGAGATCTGGGTCGCCAACTACGTGCTCATGGCCTACGGCGAGGGCGCCGTCATGGGCGTGCCCGCACACGATGAGCGGGATTTCGAGTTTGCGCTCAGGAATGCTCTGCCGGTGGTCACCGTGGTGCGCTCCGCCAGCGGCGCCTACCAGGAGGTGCGCGCGCCCTGGATCCCAGCCTTCGCGCAAGTCGGCATCACGGTGAACTCGGCGCAATTCTCGGGCCTCACCTTCCAGGCGGCGGTGGATGCCATCGCCGCGGCGCTCGAGCAGAAGGGTCTCGGCAGCAAGCGCGTGCAGTACCGCCTGCGCGACTGGGGCATCTCCCGGCAGCGCTACTGGGGCTGCCCCATTCCGATCATCCATTGCGGCGCGTGCGGCGCGGTGCCGGTGCCGGAGGAGCAGTTGCCGGTGGTGCTGCCCGAGGACCTGGTGCCCGATGGCAGCGGCAATCCGCTCGCCAGGTGCGCGGCCTTCTATGAGTGCAGCTGCCCGAAGTGCGGTCAGCCCGCCCGGCGCGAAACCGACACCATGGACACCTTCGTCGACTCGGCCTGGTACTTCATGCGCTACGCGTGCCCGGGCGCCCCCGCCATGGTGGACGCGCGCGTGGACTACTGGCTGCCGGTGGATCAGTACATCGGCGGCATCGAGCACGCCATCCTGCACCTCTTGTATGCGCGCTTCTGGACCAAGGTGATGCGCGACTTCGGCCTGATCGGGTTCGGCGAGCCGTTCACCAGGCTCCTCACCCAGGGCATGGTGCTGAACCACATCTATTCATACCAGCCCGCCGGCGGACGCAAGCGCTACTTCAACCCCGCCGAGGTGGACACCCGCCGCGCGCCCGGGGGCGCCGAGGTGCACGAAGTGGTGACAGCCGACCTCGGCACCGTGGCGGTTACGCACGAGGGCCTGGGGAAGATGTCGAAGTCCGAGGGCAATGGGGTGGACCCCGAAGGCCTGATCGAGCGATTCGGCGCCGACACCGCGCGCCTCTTCATCATGTTCGCCTCGCCCCCGGAGCAGACCCTGGAATGGTCCGACGAGGGGGTGCAGGGCGCCTCGCGCTTCATCCGCCGGCTGTGGCATGCGGTGTACGAGCACGTTGCCGCGGGCCCCGCGCCGGCGCTGCAGGTGAGCGCGCTGACGGGCGCGCAACGCGAGCTGCGGCGCGCCGCGCACCAGGCACTCGCCAAGGCCACGGACGACATCGGCCGGCGCCGCAACTTCAACACCGCGATCGCCGCCATCATGGAACTGCTCAATGCCGTCGGGCGCTTCGGCGACGCGAGTGCCGCCGGAAGCGCCGTGCGCCAGGAGGCGCTGCGGATCGCGGTCCTGGTGCTCGCGCCCATCACTCCGCACGTGTGTCACGCGCTGTGGCAGGCGCTGGGGTCGACGAGCGCGCTGGTCGATGAGCGCTGGCCGGCGGCGGACGCGGCGGCGCTGGTGCAGGAAAGCTGCGAGATCGTCGTGCAGGTGAACGGCAAGCTGCGCGGGCGCATCAGCGTCGCGGTGAACGCCGATGAGGCCGCGGTGCGTGCCGCGGCGCTGGCGGACGCACGGGTGCGCAGGTTCGTGGCCGACAAGCCCGTGAGGCGCGTGATCGTGGTGCCCGGCAAACTGGTCAACGTGGTCGTCTGATGGCGCAGCGCATGGGCGTGACGTGCGCGGCCGCCGCAGCGCTGCTCATCAGCGCGTGCGGCTTTCATCTGCAGGGCCGTGCGTCGCTGCCGGACCCGGTGAAGACCCCGTATCTCGAGGTACCGGACCGGCAGAGCGATTTCGTGCAGAGCCTGCGTCGCGCGCTGTTGTCGAACGGGGCACACCTGGCGCGCGAGAAAGACCGGGCATCCGCCGTCGTCAGCATCGTCAAGGACAACCTCACGCGGCGCGTGGTGTCGGTGTCGGCTACCAACCAGCCCAACCAGTATGAAGTGACCTACACGGTCGGCTTCTCGGTCACCGCCGGGGACAAGGAGCTGCTGCCGCAGCAGGAGGTCTCCGCCACCCGCACCTACAGCTTCGACGAGCGTCTGCTGCTCGCCAAGGGTCACGAGGATGACGTGCTGCGCGCGGACATGGCGCGCGATCTGGCCGACATGGTCATGCGGCGCCTGTCGAGTTTGTAACGCGACCGCCTACAGCGCCCGTCCGCGCCCGTGACCGCAGCGCCCGCCGTGCTCCTGCTGAACGCCACCGATCGCGTGGCCCTGGCGCTGCTGCTCGGGCGCTACGGCATCGCTCTGACGCTGGTCGCGCCCGGGCAAGGCATTCCGGGATCCTACTGGGGTCACAGCGAGGCGGGCCTCAAGGGCGAGCGGCTGTACGCGCGGCTCGACACCCCGGTCCACTCCGTGCTGCACGAGGCGAGCCACTACATCTGCATGACTCCCGAGAGGCGCGCGGGCCTCGATCGGGATGCCGGCGGCACCGACCTCGAGGAGTCGGCGGTGTGCTATCTGCAGGTGCTGCTTGCGGACGAGGTGCCAGGGATGGGGCGGGCGCGGCTGCTTTCTGACATGGACGCCTGGGGTTACAGCTTTCGCCTCGGCAGCACGCGCGCGTGGTTCGAGGAGGATGCGACCGATGCGCGTGACTGGCTGTGCCGGTACGGTGTCATCGAGGCCGGCGGCCGGCTGACCGGGGCGGTGCGCTCGCGCTGATACGCACCGCCCACTGTCCCTGAAGGCCTCAGAACGCCTGCGATACGCCGACGAAGTACCCGCGCCGCGGACCGTACTGCGGCGCGCCGACGCCCACTCCCGTGCCGTTGCGGATCTGGTATTTCTGATCGAAGGCGTTGATCACATCGAGGCGCACCGACAGGCCACTGATGCCTTCGCCGTCGAAGGCGTGACTCGCGCCGAGATTCACCTGCCGGTAGTAGGGCAGGTGAGCGCCGTTAGGGATGCTGGTGCCGTTGGGGAGATCCAGACTCGCACGCAGGCCCGAGCCGACGAGCAGGTCGCCGCTCACGCGCGTGCCGTGCCACGCATAGGCCGCACCGCCGGAGATCGTCATTGCCTGCTCGTGGTCGAGATGGATGTAGTGGCTGGCGACGTAGGTGAGATCCTCGGGAGCGAAGTTGAACTGACTCGACTCGAACTGCTTGCCGATCGCGCGCTGGAAGGCGACGTTGCCGTACGTCTGGAAATGGCCGGCGGTGTAGTTGCCGGTGAATTCCACGCCGTACACCTGGCCGTAGCGGTAATTGAACGGCGTCAGGATGATGGGGGCACCGAACTGACCCTCGTCGATGAGGTGGATCGCCTGCTTGTAATAGCTGTCGACGCCGACGGTGAGGGTCTTGGTAACGCTCTGCTGCACGCCGATGTCGTAGTAGTTCGAGCGCTCGGCCTTCACCGGGTCGTCCCGGGTGACCGCCGGCTGGAACGTCGTGTTGAGGAACTTCAGCACGGTGGTGCTGCCCACCAGCTCGAACGGCGGCGGCGAGAAGAAGCGCGAGTAGCCTGCGTGCACCGTGGTGTCTTCGGCCGCCTGCCACACGAAGTTCACGCGCGGGCTCAGCTGGCTGCCGCTCGAGAACGCCGCGAAGTGATCGAAGCGCACTCCATAGTTCACCACCAGCACCGGGTTGACGTGCCACTCATCCTGCAGATAGGCGCTCTCGATCCACTGGGTATTGCTGGTGTCGTCGACGACGCTGACGGGCACGTCGCTGGTAGGCACGCCGCCGGCATCGGTCGGCAGCACCTGCGAGCTGGTGTTGCTCGTAAGACGGTCGGTCTGCGCGTACACGCCGGCGCGCAGCGTGTGGGAATCGGTGAGCTTGTAGGCGCCGTCGCTCTGCAGGCCGTAGGCCACGTCGCGCTTGTAGGCCTGCGCCGAGATGCCGTTGAAGAGCAGGTCGCCGAGCGGGTCCGGGGAGAAATTCAGGCTCGAGTAGCGGGTGATCAGCGAGGTCTGCACGCTCAGGGGTCCCCGCGAGTGCTGCAGGCTCAGCGCGGCGAACTGGGTGATTTCGCGCTGATTCTCGTTCAGCAGATTGCTGAGGAAGTCCGTCTGCCCGTTGACCGTGAGTCCCGGACCGATGTCGGCGGCGTGCACGCCTGCGCGGTTCGGAATCTCGAAGCGGTCATCGGAGCTCCCGGCCAGGACCGACAGGCGACTGCTCTCATCGAAGATGTGCTCGAAATAGCCGAAGCCATGGTACTGCTTGGTGTGGTCGTGCAGCGGCGTGGAGCGGCCGTCCGGGGACTCGATCCCCAAGCCGTTGCGGATCAGGTCGCCGGTGACGAAGTAGGTGTTGGAGCCGGTGGTGCCGCCGTAGTTGAAGCTCGGCTCGATGGCAGCGTGGCTGCCGCCGTACAGGGACACATCCCCGCCGGGCTGCAGTGCGCCGCCCTTGGTGGTGAGATCGATGACGCCGGCGCTGCGCAGGCCGTACTCCGCCGGCAGGCTTCCGGTGATGAGTGTCATCGAGGAGATCATGCGCGGCGGGAGCGTCTGGCCGAAGACGCTGATGCCGTCGGGCAGGATGACGCCGTTCAGGCGGAACTGCAGCCCGTTGTGATCGCCGCGGATGTGCAATTGCCCGAAGGAGTCCTGGGCGGCGTCGGGCACCTGCAGCATGACCTGGTTCAACTGCACGTTGTCCCCGCCCGGGGCCGACTGGATGTCGCTGGAGTTGAAGGTATAGGTGGAAGCGCCCGTCTGGGTATCGATCCGCGAGCGCTCCTCGTTCAGATGCTGTGCGGTGACAACGATGGTGGGCAGGCTGGCGCTGGCCCGATCCGCCACCTGGGCGAATGCGGCCATTGCGGGGCACATGAGAAGCGCCGCGGCGAGCGCGCGCGCAACGCTGAAACGAAAGATGAACATCATTTGCTCCTCGAAATCCATATCGGCCGGAATGCCGACCGCGGCGCGGTGCGCGCTGCGGTCCTCAGCGTGAGAAACCTGAAAGCCCTGCAGCCGGCTCGCGCCCGCTTTGGCGACGCAAGCTCCGGCGGACAGTCAGGTCACGTGAGGATGGGAGGACCCCGAGGCAGGTGATGGCCCAGCGGCGAGCGCGTGGGCAGGATGATTTCCCGTCGCGTCGGAGCAACGCGCATCACGAGTACCGGCTTGCCGATGGCCGTCGCAAGCGGCGGCGAGCCGGCGCAGCCGCTGAAGTGCACACACACGTCGCAGTGTGAATGCTGGTGCGAGCGATCGGCGAGCCCGTGCGCCGAATACACCGCGGAACAGGCGATCAGCATGCAGGCCGCCACGAGGGCGAGCAGGTGATTGCGACGCAAAACGATGCTCAAGTCAGGTCATTCCGCTGCAGCGGGACCTGCAGGGTAGCCGCCTCCGGGGAGGCAGGCAACCTGCTGCTGCTTATGCACAACGGCCGACACCCGCCACGCTGCGGGTGCTCTCGCGACCGCGGCGAGGGCCGGGCGTCGGCTCGTGTCGGCAGCCCCCGTTTATGGTTGATAATGGGTCGCCCGCACGCCGGCTCTTCTGGCGGATGAGGTCTTTTGAAGCTCACCTCCGACTCGCTCGCCACTCACCTCGCGGAACGGCTGTTGCCGGCATATCTCGTGTCCGGCGATGAGCCGCTGCTCGCGGCGGAAGCGGCCGACGCCGTGCGTGCGCGGGCGCGAGGCGCGGGCTTCACGGAGCGCGAGGTGCACTTCATCGAGCGTGCCGCCGACTGGGACGAGGTGCGCGCCTCCGCCGCCAATCTGTCGCTGTTCGGTGCACGCCGCGTGGTGGAGATCCGCCTGACGAGCGCGAGGCCTGGAGCCGCCGGGAACGCCACCCTCGTGGCACTGCTCGAGGCGCGTGATCCTGACACCCTGTTCCTGATTCTGACGCCACGCCTCGATCGCGACGCGCAGGGTGCCGACTGGGTGCGCTCGGTCGAGGCGCACGGCGCCTGGGTGCAGATCTGGCCGGTCGACAGCCACCGGCTGGTGGCGTGGCTCAAGGGGCGCTGCCGCAGGATGAAGCTCGACGCGAGCGACGAGGCGCTCGAACTTCTGGCCGCGCGCACCGAGGGGAACCTGCTCGCGGCGCACCAGGAGCTGACCAAGCTCGCGCTGCTGGCGCCCGAGGGCAGGGTGACGCCCGACACCGTACTCGCCAGTGTCGCCGACAGCGCGCGCTTTGATGTGTTCGGGCTGGGCGAGGCGGTACTCGCCGGCGAGGCGGCGCGGGCGCTGCGCGTGCTGGCGGGCCTGCGCGCCGAGGGCACGGAACCGACGCTGGTGCTGTGGGCGCTGAGCCGCGCGCTGCGGGACGTGTGGAGCGCTCGCGGCGGCGAGCGACCACCCGCGTGGCAGCAGCGCCACAGAGCCGCACTCGAGCAGGCGCTGCGGCGCGCATCCCGGCTGCCGTTCACGGTGCTCGCGCAGCGAGCGGCGCGTGTCGATCGCATGATCAAGGGCCGCGTTGTGGGCGATGCGTGGGACGAGCTGGCACTGCTGGCGGCCGACATCTGCGGGCAGCCGCCCGCGCCAGGGCTCACGCGCGTGCGGGCGATGTAAGCGATGCAACCCATCGGCGTCTTCGGTGGCACCTTCGACCCGATTCACTGCGGCCATCTGCGCACGGCCTTCGAGCTGTGGCAGGAGCTGCGGCTTGCCGAAGTGCGCTTCCTGCCCACCGGCAGCCCGCCACATCGCGCGCAGCTGTACGCGAGCCCCGAGCGGCGACTGCAGATGGTACGGGCGGCGGTGGCGGATCAGCCGAGCTTCGTGGTCGATGACCGCGAAGTGCGCCGCAGCGGCGTCTCGTATTCGGTGGACACGCTGACGGAGCTGCGCCGGGAATATCCGCAGGCGTCGCTGTGTCTGCTGCTCGGGATGGACGCGTTTCTCGGCTTGCCCAACTGGCACCGCTGGCGCGAGCTGCTGACGCTGGCGCATATCGTGGTGGCTCATCGCCCGGGGTGGCGGGCGCCCACCACCGGTCCTCTGGGCGAGGTCATGGTCGATCACGGCACCGGCGCGATCCGCGTGCTGCACGAGAAACCTTCCGGGTGCGTGTACGTGCATGCCGTGACTCAGCTGGAGATTTCCTCGACCGAGCTGCGTTCCCTCATCATCGCGGGCCGCGACCCGCGCTACCTCGTTCCCGACGAGGTGAGGCAGATCATCCTCGAGACGAGGTGCTATGCTGCACAGCAAGAACCCGCCGGCCGATGAGGGATGGTTTCAGGAGAACTCACTTAAGCACATGATCACCCGCACACGCCTGCGCCCCAAGGAGGAGCGCGCCTCGCCGTTGCAGACCCTCGTCACGGCCGCGCTCGATGATATGAAAGCTGCGAATGTCAGGGTGCTGGATGTGCGGGGCCTGACCGATATTGTCGACACGATGGTGATCGCGAGCGGCAATTCCGACCGCCACGTGCGCTCGATCGCCGAGCGCGTGGTGGAGAAGGCCAAGGCGGCGGGCTTCCGGCCGCTCGGGACCGAAGGCGCCCGCGACGGGGAATGGGTTCTCGTGGACCTGCAGGACATCCTGGTGCACGTGATGCTGCCGCGGGTGCGCGAGTTCTATGGTCTCGAGCGCCTCTGGGACAGCGGCCCGTTTGAGGCCGCGGTCGTCACCCCGGCGGTTTCCCGTGCGGCCGCACGGCGGCGGCGAACCGCGCGGTAACCGGGACCGATGCGCGTGCGCGTGATTGCCGTGGGCACGCGCTTGCCCGCCTGGGTGCGCAGCGCCTGCGAAGACTACCTGGCCCGGCTCGCATCCCGCCTCGCCATCTCGCTGGTCGAAATCGAGCCCGGCCCGCGTACCGCGGGCGGCACGGCGCACAAGGCCATTGCGGCCGAGGGCCGGCGCCTGCTCGGTGCCGTGCGCCCCGCAGATCAGGTGGCGATCCTCGATGAGCGCGGTACGCAACTCTCCACGCGCGAGCTCGCGGTCTGGCTGCACGAGCGTATGCAGCAGGGCGAGGATCTGGCGTTCCTGATCGGCGGTCCCGACGGCCTTGCCCCGCAGGTGCTGGCACGCGGCAACTTCACCCTGTCGCTGTCACGGCTCACGCTGCCGCACGCGCTGGTGCGCGTACTGCTCGCCGAGCAGCTGTACCGGGCGCACAGCATACTGACGCATCACCCGTATCACCGCGACTGATGACAACGCACGAACCTGCACCGCTCGTATGTCTCGCCTCGGCCTCCGCGCGGCGCCGCGAGCTGCTGGCGCAGATCGGCGTGCCGCACGTGGTGAGCGCGGCGCACATCGACGAGGCGCTGCTGGCCGGGGAACGCGCGGCGGATTACGTGGTGCGCATGGCTCGCGCCAAGGCGCTCGCCGTGTGTGAGAGCGGGGTGGCGCTGCCGGTGCTCGCCGCCGACACCACCGTGGTGCTCGATGAGACGGTGTGCGGCAAGCCCGCCGATGAGGGGGAGAGTCTCGCCATGCTCGAGCGGCTCTCCGGGCGCACGCACCAGGTACTCACGGCCGTGGCGCTCGCGGCTCACGGCGCGATGAGCTTCCGCCTGAGCGCGAGCGAGGTGCGCTTCCGGACCCTCAGTCGCGCCGAATGCAGCGCCTACTGGCACACGGGCGAGCCGCGTGACAAGGCCGGCGGGTATGCGGTCCAGGGGCGCGCCGCGGTGTTCATCGAGCACCTGAGCGGCAGCTATTCGGGAGTCATGGGTCTGCCGCTGTTCGAGACGGCGGAGCTGCTGCGTGCCGCGGGCGTGCCGTACTGGCGGCACGGCGCGCGCACGGGAGCGTAAGCGGTGAGCGTCGAGATCCTGGTCAACATCGCGCCGCGCGAGAGCCGCGCCGCCGTACTCGAGAACGGCGTGGTGCAGGAGATTCACATCGAGCGCACCAGCCGCCGCGGACTGGTGAGCAACCTCTACAAGGGACGAGTGTCACGCGTGCTGCCCGGCATGCAGGCGGCGTTCGTGGAAATCGGCCTGCAGCGCACCGCGTTCCTGCACGCTGCCGACATCGCCGCAACGTTCGGCGACGATACCGGCGTGAGCGCGCCGCCCGCGGGCCAGGGGCCGCCCGAGGATATCCGGCGCCTGGTGAACGCCGGCGACGACATCCTGGTGCAGGTCATCAAGGATCCGATCGGCACCAAGGGAGCGCGTCTCACCACCTTCGTCAGCCTGCCGTCGCGCTATCTGGTGTACATGCCGCGCGGTGAGGGGGTCGGCGTGTCGGCGCGCATCGAGGACGAGGCCGAGCGCACACGCCTGAAGGGGCTGCTGGCGGAGCTGCTGAGCCCCGCGGTGAGCGGCGGCTACATCGTGCGTACCGCGGCCCTGGGCGTCACCGCCGACAGCCTGCGCGAGGACATGGCCTATCTCGCCAAGCTGTGGGATCACGTACGCTCGCGCGCCGCGCAGGTCGCCCCCGGTAACGTGGTGCACGAGGACCTGCCGCTGTCGCTGCGGGTGCTGCGCGATGAGCTCTCCCGCGGCGTGAGCCGCGTGCTGGTGGATTCGCCGCCCGAGCACGCGCGCATGCAGGAGTTTGCCGCCGCTTTCATGTCCGGGGCGGCGCCGCCGATCGAGCTGTACGCAGGTCCGCGCCCGCTGTTCGACCTCAACGGCGTCGAGGAGGAAATCGCCAAGGCGCTCGAGCGCAAGGTGCCGCTGAAGTCCGGCGGTCACCTGGTGATCGACCAGACCGAGGCGATGACCACCATCGACGTGAACACCGGCGCCTATGTGGGTCATCGCAATCTGGAGGAAACCATCTTCCGCACCAACCTCGAGGCGGCGGTGAGCATCGCGCGGCAACTGCGGCTGCGCAATCTCGGCGGCATCATCATCATCGACTTCATCGACATGCGCGATGAGCCGCACCGGCGCGCGGTGCTCGCCGCCCTCGAGCGCTCGCTGGCCGGTGACCGCGCCCAGACCCACATCGTGAGCCTCTCGCCGCTCGGGCTCGTGGAAATGACCCGCAAGCGCACCCGCGAAAGCCTGGAACATCTGCTGTGTGAGCCGTGTCCAAGCTGCTCGGGGCGCGGTCTCATCCGCACGCCCGAAACGGTGTGCAACGAGATTTTTCGGGAAATTGTGCGACAGAGCCGACAGTTTGCCAGTCGTGAGCTGCTGATACTCGCTCACCAGGACGTCGTGGATCGTCTCCTGGACGAGGAGTCGGCCACCCTGGGCGAGCTCGAGGCGCAGATCGGTCGTCCGATCCGTCTGCAGGTCGAGGCCCTCTACGGCGTTGATCACTACGACGTCGTACTCGTCTGAGGGATAAGAGTGCGTGTGAAGCCAGCAGAGCCTGCTGCCGGGCCGGTTGCCCCTGCCGCCGGAGGCGGCGCTGCGCGCTCGGCGCGCGCCGGACTGCGCTGGGCGCTGTGGATGCTCGGCGGCGCCACCATCCTGGGCGCGGTGGTGCTTGTTGCCTGGGAACTGGCCGCGGCGCGCGTGCCGCAACACCGCGCCGCGCTCGAGGAGCTGATCCGCCAGCACACCGGACTCAACGTGAGCTTCAGCGAGCTTGGCGTGCGCTGGGGCTGGTACGGTCCTGAGGCCGTGTTTAACAGTGTCGTGCTCGGTGAGCCCGGAGGTCGCGGCGCGCTGCTGCGCGCGCCGCAGCTCATCGTGGGTCTGGATGCCTGGCGCATGGTGCGCAGCGGCCGGCTGGAGGCCGGGCGCATTACGCTGGTAGATCCCGACATCGATCTCGGGGCCGGCGCGGACCTGACCGGCGCGCGCGCCGGCGGCGCCGGGCACGAGCCGGTACTGAGCGCCGGCGCACGGTTGCTGTCGCGCTGGCGGGATGGACGGATCGACCTCCAGGGTGGAACGCTGCGCTGGCCCCTCACCGGGGCACCGCTCCCCCTCACGTTGAACGTCAGGCACGCACAGCTGCGGCGCCAGGCTTCCTCGTGGAGTGCCGACGCGCTGGTGCTGCTGCCCGCAAGTCTCGGTGCCAGCGTGCACCTGGCTTTGGCCGTGACGGGGGATCCCGCACGGCCGTCCGGCTCGAGCGGCACCCTCAGTTTCGAAGGCCGCATGCTCGAGTTCGCCGGCTGGCGGGGGCTCATCGACGATGCGCCGCTGCAGCGCTACCTGCCGCAAGCGGGCCGGGGCAACCTGCAGCTGCACACCGAGTTCGCGCACGGAAGCATCCTCAGTGCCGACGGCACGGTGCTGGCGCAGGCGCTCGAGTGGCGAGCGCCGGTCGCGGCTGCGGCGGCGCTCACCATCGAGCGGCTGAGCGGTGCGTGGCGGCTTGCGCGGCTCGGCGCGCACTGGCGCCTCGAGGTGCAGGCGCTCGAGATCGGTGAGCCCGCATCCGCGCCCGCGACCCTCAGCGTCGACGCCGCCACCGACGTCGCCTGGGCGCGCGGCACGTTGCAATCCGCCCCGCTCGCAGTGCTCGCCGCCATCGCGCGCTGGTATGCCCCGCAGCTGCCGCTGGCGCAGGTGGCCTTAGGCGGGGAGGCACGCGAGCTGACGTTCGACTGGAACGCACGCCGTCCCGGGGGCGCACGTCTGCGAACTTCCGCACAGCTGGAAAACCTCACGGTCGCAACGCCATCGCGCGAGCTGGTGCTCACCGGACTGAGCGGGCAGTTATCGGGAGCCGATGCGCGCCTGGTAGCCGATCTGCACGCCCATGCGGCACAGCTCACCCTGGCGCGCGAGCAGCCCGTCGCGCTCGCTGATCTCGGCATCGCCGCGCGCCTCGCCATGGCCGCCGAGGACGGCGGCTGGCAGATCAGCACCGATGACCTCGAGGTGCGGCGCGGTGAGCTGAGTGTTGCGGTGAGCGGCGCAATCGGCGCCCAGGGCGCCGGCCGGCAGCCGCAGATCAACGCGCACGTCGCTCTCAAGGACGCCGACGTGGCGCTGCTCGAGCGGCTGTTAGGTGCCCGTGCGCTGGCCACGTTCGGCGCCGCCGCCGCGCAGCTCACCGCCGGACGAATCGCGAGCGCGGATCTCGAGTGGCGCGGTCCGCTCGATGCGGCCCAAGCGCCCTGGAGCCGTAGCGGGACCGAGTTCCGGGGCGCTCTCGGGCTGCGCGACGCGACCCTGGCGGGATCGGATCCGTGGCCCGATACGCAGCATCTGGATGCGCGCATCGAGTGGCACGGCCCCCACATGCATGCCGCGATCGACGGCGGGCAGGTCGGGACGTTCCAACTCATCGCCGCGAGTGCCGAGTGGGATGTGCGCGGTGGGCGCGCCGTGCATCTCGCCGGGCGCGTCACCGCCAGCACGCAGCAGGCGCTGGCGTGGCTGCGTCAACACCCGCAGCTCAGCGCTTACGCCCCGGGGCTGCAGGATGTCGATCTGCGCGGTGACACGCTGCTGGATGTCGACGTACTGGTGCCCGCGGCGGCGCACGCCACCACGGCGCGCCAGCCGCGCGTGCGTGCGCGCGTCACGGCGGTGCTCGATGGCGCTCAGCTGCAGGCGGTGGCGGGCCTGCCGCCGATCGATACGCTGCGCGGCACGCTCGCCTTTACGGCCGGCCACCTGCAGCCCTCGACGCTGACCGGGCAGTGGCTCGGCGGCCCGGTCAGCCTCGGCGTCGCGGAGCGGCGCGAGCCCGACGTGACCGCACTCGCGATTTCCGGGCGCGGGCTGGTGGACGTGCGGCAGGCGCTGCTCGCGGCCGGAGCGAGCGACGACGCCCAACTCGCGGGCAATGCCGAATGGAGCGCGCTGCTCACGTTCCTCCCGGCGGCCGATGCGGGCGGCTCGCGCTGGCGCGTGCGCGCCGATTCGAACCTGATCGGCGTCGCGAGCGGCCTGCCCGAGCCCTTTGCCAAGGCGCAGGGCGCGCCGCTGCCGCTGCACGTCGAGGTACAGGCCGGGTCCGACGCCGGGCAATTGCGCCTGAGCCTCGGGGAGCGCCTGCACGCCTGGGCGGGGCTCACCCGCAGCGGTGAGCTGTGGCGCATCGAGCGCGGAGCGGTACGTCTCGCGTCCACGGCACCGACGCCGCCCGCGGAACCGGTGTTGTCCCTCGAAGGTCGCATCATGCGCCTCGACCTGCCGGCGTATCTCGCTCTGTGGCGGCAGATCGGCCCGGATGCGGCGCTGCCTGCGCTGCGCGTGCGGCTGACGACCTCCCAGCTGCTCGTCGGCGAGCGCAGCTACCCGGAGGTGAGCGTCGCGGCACAGGCGAGCGGCGAGGGCGGACAGCTGCAGCTGCAGTCGGCGGATTTCTCCTGCACGGCGCGCTGGCCGGCGCTGGTGAACGGCACACATCCGGCGCTGGTGCAGCTCGCCAGGCTCAACCTGACGCAACCTGGCGACGCCGCACTCGGGGCAGGGATGCTGGCGGCACTCGCGCCTGCCGCCCAACTCACCATCGATGATCTGCAGTGGCAGGGCCATTCCCTCGGCAGGTTCGGGGCGCTGCTCGCAGCTCAGGCGGACGCGCTGGAGGTGAGCGAGCTGCACCTGGCCGGCGACCACGAGGACACGCGCGGCACGCTGCAGTGCCGCGCTGGCGTGTGCCGCCTGCAGTTCAGCCTCGACAGCCGCAATGCCGCGGCCACGCTGTCCGCCTTCGGCTACCGGCCGGACCTCGTCGCGAGCCACGCACGGCTGCAGGGTGAGTTGCAATGGCCGCAGTCCGCGCCCGCCTCCCTTGCAACGCTCGACGGACGCCTCCATATGCAGCTCGAACAAGGTGTCACGCGCGCCGCGGGGGTGGCTTCCGCGGGCGTTCCTTTCGCGCTGCTGGCCGTGCCGGCGCTGACCGCAGGCATGAGTCCCGAGAATCGCGACGGGACGACGCCGGGGCTGAACTTCTCGAGCCTGACCGCGAATTTCCTGCTGCACGACGGGCAGGCGACGACCTCGGACCTGCACTTCGATGGTGATGCGGAGATCCTGGTGCGCGGGCGCACGGGTCTCGTGGCGCAGGACTACGATGAGCAGGCGTGGATCCTGCGTGGCGAGGAGCGTCTGCCGGCTGCCGTGCGCCGGCTCGGACCGACGCCCAGGGTTGCGGCGGCGTGGCTGTCGCTGCGCGAGTTATTCAACGGCTCGGCCGCGGAGCGCTCGCCTGCGACGCTGCGTTTGCGCGGCAGCTGGGATGCCCCGATCGTGACGCCCGCGGAATGAGGTGAGGGATGAAGGTAGCCGCAATTCAGATGACCTCCGGACCGGACGTGACGGCGAACCTCGAGCAGGCGCGCGCGCTGCTCGAGGACGCGGCGGGCCGCGGCGCACGACTCGCGGCGCTGCCCGAGAATTTCTCTTTCATGGGCCTGAAGGACTCCGACAAGCGCGGCGCGGCGGAAGCCGACGGGAGCGGGGCGGCGCAGGATTTTCTGGCAGCGAGCGCGCGGCGCCTGCACCTGTGGATTGTGGGCGGCACGATACCGCTGCGCAGCGGCGCCGACGGACGCGTGGCGGCCGCCTCGCTGGTGTATGACACGGACGGGCGGCGCGTCGCCCGCTACGACAAGATCCACCTGTTCGATGTCGATATTCCCGGGCGTGCCGAGAGCTACCGGGAGTCGGCGCACGTCGCTCCCGGCTCGACTCCCGCGGTCATCGACACGCCGGTAGGGCGGCTGGGGCTGTCGGTGTGCTACGACGTGAGGTTTCCGGAGCTGTACCGGCACTTGAGCGCGGCCGGCGCGCAACTGCTGGCCGTGCCGTCGGCGTTCACCAGTCCCACCGGGCGGGCGCACTGGGAGACCCTGGTGCGTGCGCGGGCAATCGAGAATCTCTGCTATGTTGTGGCGCCGGCGCAGTCCGGCTTCCATCCGAGTGGACGCGAGACTTACGGCGACAGCATGGTCGTGGATTACTGGGGACGAGTCCTGCAGCGCGTGCCGCGCGGTCGCGGCTGCGCCGTGGCGGAGGTGGATCTGGCGCAGCAGATGGGCGTGCGCGAGAGCTTTCCGGCACTGCTGCACCGCACCCTGGCGGACGGAAATACGCCTCCGTGAACGAGGTGCCCGTGAGTGAATCCCCGGTCGACGACCCGCTGAAGCTGGCCCGCGACCTCATCCTGCGGCCGAGCGGCCTGGATGACGGGCGCCTCGAGCGGGTGTTCGGGGAGGTGCTGGCGCACTCGGTGGATTTTGCCGACCTGTACTTCCAGCTCGCGCACCAGGAGTCCTGGTCGCTCGAGGACGGCATGGTCAAGGACGGCAGCGCCAGCATTGAGCAGGGAGTTGGCGTGCGGGCGCTCGCGGGTGAGAAGACCGGATTCGCCTATTCGGACGAGATCGTGCTGCCGGCGCTGCAGGAGGCCTCACGTGCCGCGCGCGCCATCGCGTTGCATGGCGGGGAGCGGCGCGTCAGCCCGTGGCGGGCCCAGACCGGGCATCGGCTGTATCTGCCGGCGGACCCTGCAGCCGCGCTCGCCACCCCGGACAAGATCGCCTGGCTCGAACGCGTCGATCGCGAGGCGCGGCGCATCGATCCGCGCGTCGTGCACGTCACCGCGAGCGTGGTCGCGGTGCACGAAGTGGTGCTCATCGCCACCAGCGACGGAGAGCTGGCCGCGGACGTGCGTCCGCTGGTGCGTTTCAACGTCTCGGTGCTGGTGGAACAGGGCGGCCGGCGCGAACAGGGCTACGCCGGCGCCGGCGGCCGCTATTCGCTCGCCGAGCTCGTCGCGGGCGAGCGGCCGCTCGTTCTGGCGCGCGAAGCGGTGCGCCAGGCGCTCGTCAACCTCGAGGCGCGGCCGGCGCCAGCCGGCACCATGACGGTGGTGCTGGGTCCGGGCTGGCCGGGAATCCTGCTGCACGAGGCGATCGGGCACGGGCTCGAAGGAGACTTCAACCGCAAGGGCACCTCCGCATTCGCCGGCCGCGTCGGCGAGCAGGTTGCGGCGCCGGAGTGCACCGTAGTCGATGACGGCACGCTCAGCGCGCGCCGCGGCTCGCTCAACATCGACGACGAGGGCACGCCGACCCAGTGCACCACCCTGATCGAGAACGGCGTGCTGCGCGGCTACATGCAGGACCGGTTGAACGCCCGCCTGATGGGCGCGCAGCCGACCGGCAACGGCCGGCGCGAGTCCTTCGCACACATGACTCTGCCGCGCATGACCAACACCTACATGCGGCCCGGGCCGCATGCACCGGAGGAAATCATCCGCTCGGTGCAGCGCGGCATTTACGCGGTCAATTTCGGCGGCGGACAGGTGGACATCACCTCGGGCAAGTTCGTGTTCTCGGCGAGCGAGGCGTATGCCATCGAGAACGGCCGCGTGGGCGCGCCCCTCAAGGGCGCGACCCTGATCGGCAACGGTCCTGACGTGCTGATGCGCGTCTCGATGGTCGGCAACGACCTGAAGCTCGACGACGGTGTTGGAACCTGCGGTAAGGATGGACAGAGCGTGCCGGTCGGCGTCGGTCAGCCGACGCTCAGGATCGATGCACTCACGGTCGGCGGCACGGCTTAGAAGCGTACGCACTGTCGCTACGCGGAGTCACGTACCTGATACGCACTTGCCGAGACATAATCGGATCCATGGCGAAGCTGTGATTTTCCACACACCCGTTCGGGTCGCGAGTCCGTAACGTGCATCGGGCGAACGCAACCCACAAAGGAAGGAATCCGATGTACGCCGATGACGCCACTTTCGAGTCTCCGAAGCTCAACCTGCCTGCAGAGCTGCTGGCAGAAGTCAGCCGACGCGCTGTCGTGCCTCAGGGGGACTTTCGCGTCGACGGCTGGAAACCGTCCCTGCTCGAGCGGCTCGCGAAGCTCTTCGGCCTCGGTTGACACAAGCGTGATCGCGGCGGTACCAACTTCGGGGCCGCTCGCGATACGATGGTGGCATGCCGCGACGCAGCCACCACTTCTCCCGTCCCGTTTACGAGGGTCTGCCCTGGTTTTACATAACCGGCGGAATCGCGGCGCTCATCGCCAGCTACCTGCTCGCGTCGCGCGGCGGGTGGAGTCTGCTCACGGGCCTGCTCGGGTTGGTGATCCTGGTCGGCGGGATCGTCGTGCTGCTGCGGCGGCGCGATTACCGCCAGCTGCGCTCCCAGTACGCGAACCCCGATTCGCTCACCGGAGAGGAGCCGCCCTAGCGGCTACTTGAGGGGCGCTGCCTCCTCCACTGTCGGCACCTGCCCGCCGGCCGCCGCCGGCCCCAGAGTCGGCACCGTGCGCGGCGCCGGCGCTTTCTCCGGCTCTTCGCCCTCGGCGTCGAGGCGCGGCGCGGTTTCGCTGAAACCACCGCGGCCACGCGCCGCGCGCTCATCGACGTAAATCAACTCGTGCTTGCCGATCAGCACGACGTCGCCGTCGTTGAGGTGATGACGGCGTACGCGGGTGGATTTCACGTAAATGCCGTTGGTGCTGTTGAGATCCTCGATCACGCAGGAATGCGTCGTGGTGATCACCTGGCAGTGATGACGGCTGATGAAGCGGCTGTCGATCTGCAGGTCGTTGTCGGGAGTGCGCCCGACGATGAGCCGGCCGATGCGCAGGGTGACTTCCTGCACGGTGCGCCCGTCGCTCGCCACCAGCAGACGGGCCATTGCGGCGCCGGGCTCGGCAGTGGCGGTGGGCGCCGGGACGCGGGTCTCGGGCGGCTGGGCCTGGGGGCGAGCGCCGTACTCCACCCACTGCAGCTCGCGCACCGCGGCGATGATGTCCGCGCGCGTGACCGTGCTGCGATCCGAGGTGTAGGCGGCCATCATGGCGGTATCGCACAGCGTATTGACCAGCCGCGGTACGCCGCCGCAGTAGCGAAACACCTCGGCAAAGGTATCGGCGGCGAAGATCTCGCGGTCCCCGGCTCCGGCTACGTCCAGCCGGTGCTGGATGTAGCTGCGCGTCTCCGCCTCCGACAGCGTTTGCAGGTGGAACCGCAGCCGCACGCGCTGCATGAGCTGGGCGAGCTCGGGCGCGTCGAGCTTGTCGTTGAGCTCGGGCTGTCCGGCGAGAATGATCCGCAGCACCTTGTCCTTGGTGGTCTCCACGCCCGACAGCAGCCGGATTTCCTCGAGCACGCGCATGGTCAGGTTCTGCGCCTCATCGACGATCAGCAGCACCTTGCGCCCGGCGGCGTACTGCTCGACCAGGAAGTTGTTGACCGTGCTGATGAGCTCGGCCTTGCGCATCTTGAAGGGCGAGAAGCCGAACTGCACCAGCATCGCCTGCAGGAAGTCGATGGCCGACACCTGCGTCTGGTTGATCTGCGCCACTACCACATCCGCCGGCACTTCCTTGAGGAAGGATTCGATCAGCGTGGTCTTGCCCGAGCCGATCTCCCCGGTGATCACCACGAAGCCGTCGGTGAACCAGATGGTCGACTCCATGTAGGCCTTGGCGCGGGCGTGCTGCTTCGACAGGTACAGGAACTGAGGGTCCGGGCTCAGCCGGAACGGCAATTCCTTGAGCTTGAAGGGTTCCAGATACATGCTTGTTGACTCGCAGCCGATGTTACGGGATGCGAACGCCGACGGCCAAATCCTTGAGCAGGCGTCGTGCGCGCGCGTCACGCCGGGCGGGGGTCGGCTCGACCACGGTGCAGTGACCCACCTTGCGCCCGGGCCGCGGCTGCTTGCCGTAGTCGTGCAGGTGCACCCCATCGAGGGCCAGCAGGGATGCGCGTGCGGGCATCTGCCCGATGAGATTGATCATGGCGCTGTGCCCGAGCGCTCGCGTGGCGCCGAGCGGCAGGTCGAGGATGGCACGCAGGTGATTCTCGAATTGACTGGTGGCGGCGCCCTCGATGGTCCAGTGTCCGGAGTTGTGCACGCGCGGCGCCATCTCGTTGGCGATGAGCCTGCCGCGGCGCACGAAGAACTCGATGGTCAGGATGCCGGTATAGCGAAAATGCGCCAGCACGCGTCTGAGATAGCGCGCGGCCAGGCGCTGCCAGCGCGGCGGCCCGAAAGGCGCGCAGGTGAGTCGCAGGACACCAGCGCCGTGGACGTTGCCGCACAGCGGATAGACTGCGAGCCGGCCGCTGACGCTGCGCGCGCCTATGATCGACGCCTCGCAATCAAACGGGATCCACTCCTCATAGAGCAGCGGTGCCGTGCCGAGCGCGCTCCAGGCCCGCCCGGCATCCGCCGCCGTGCGGATCACGGCCTGACCCTTGCCGTCGTAGCCGAGCCGGCGTGTCTTGAGCACACCGGGCAGGCCGATGGCGGCGATGGCGCGCGTCAGCTGCGCGCGTGAGCTCACGGCGCGCCAGCGGGTGGTGGGAATCCTCAGGCGCTCGAACAGGCGCTTCTCGGCCACCCGGTCCTGGCCGGCGGCGAGCGCCGCGATCGGCGGACAGATACGCGCGCCGTGCAGGCGCGCCACGGCTCGCAGGCTCGCAACCGACACGTTCTCCCAGTCGAAGGTCAGGACCTCGCAGCGGCGCGCCAGACGGGCGAGGAGCCGCTGATCGGTGAAGGCGCCGTGCAGCAGGGGGGCGACCCGGCCCGCGGGCGCCTCGCTCGAGGGGTCCAGACACAGGAAATCCAGCCCCAGCGGATAGCCCGCCAAAGCGAGCATGCGGCCGAGCTGGCCGGCGCCCACGATGCCGACCGTCATGTGCGCGGCGTCGCGCGCGGATCGGGGTTGCCGAGCACGCCGGCGGTCTGACGCTCGCGATAGGCTTCCAGCGCCGTGGCGATGGCGGGGTGCCGGTTGGCGAGGATGGCCGCCGCACACAGCGCGGCGTTGGCCGCGCCGGCAGCGCCGATCGCGAACGTCGCCACCGGCACGCCGGCCGGCATCTGCACGATGGACAACAGTGAATCCAGTCCCCCCAGGGACTTCGACTGCACCGGTACGCCGAGCACCGGCAGGATGGTCTTGGCGGCGGTCATGCCGGGCAGGTGCGCGGCGCCGCCGGCGCCGGCGATCAGCACCTCAAGTCCCCGCGCGCGTGCGCCTGCGGCGTATTCGAACAACAGGTCGGGGGTACGGTGCGCGGACACGACGCGCACTTCGTATGGGACCGCGAGCTTGTCCAACACCTCCGCGGCGGACTGCATCGTCTCCCAGTCGGACGATGAGCCCATAATGATGCCGACGAGCGGTTTCATCACGGCATTGTATCGAACAATGCGCGCAGCGCGCGAAACAGCTCCCTGGCAGCCGCGCCGGCGCCGGCGGCGCGGCGCCGCTCCGCCTGGGCGGCGCTGACACGCCGCTCCCATTGCGCTCGATCGAGATCCGGTCGCCAGCGCGCCAGCTCCGCCAGGGCCGTCGGCCCTTCAGCGATCAGCCGCTCGCGCCAGGCACTGACACGTTTGAAACGCTCGCTCTCGCGTGCGGCATGTTCGCTATGCGCGGCGAGCGCGGCGCGGATCGGCTCCACGTCCACCGCGCGCATCAGCTTGCCGATGTACTGGCGCTGGCGCGCCGCGGCCGCGCGGCTGGTGATGTTGCGCGCCGCACGGATCGCCTCGCTCAGGGCCTCCGGCAACTGCAGGGCGTCCAGCTCCGCATCGCGCAGGCGCACCAGCGCCTCGCCCAGGTGCTGGGCGTCGTGCGCAGCGCGCTTGCGCGCGCTCTTGCTGGGAGGCCGCGGGGTGTCGTTAGCATCTTCGGGGTCGTGCGGTGCGGCGGTCACGGGCGGCTCGTTGGTGCGCTCACCGCTGCGGTGCCAGGCGGTAAGCTACAATTTAAGCCTAACGCTCAGCCGAATCACGCACGATGCAACCACCACCCGAATCCGGGCCAATCCGCCAACTCGCTGACGTCGCCAGTCTCGCGCTCGAGGAAGCACGCCGCCGGGGCGCCTTGCAGTGCGAAGCCGACGCCTCGCTCGCCCAGGGGCTGTCCGTGAGCGTGCGGCTGGGCGAGGTCGACACGCTCGAGTATCAGCGCGACCGCGGCCTCGGAGTGACCGTCTACTTCGGGCAGAGCAAGGGCTCGGCGAGTACCGCGGACCTGGCGGCCGCCGCGGTGCGCGAGACGGTGGAAAAGGCCTGTGCGATCGCCCGCTACACCGCCGCGGACCCGTATGCCGGGCTGGTGGAGCCCGAGGCGCTCGCCCGCGAGATCCCCGACCTCGATCTCGATCACGCCTGGGACGTCACCCCGGAGCGCGCGATCGAGCTGGCGCGCGAATGTGAGGCCGCGGGCCTGGGTGTGGACCCGCGCATCACCAACTCCGAGGGCGCATCCGTGAGCAGCCAGCGCCACACGGGTGTCTACGGCAACTCGCTCGGCTTTCTCGCCGGCTACTCGGCCACCAGCCACTCGGTCAGCTGCTCCCTCATCGCGCAGGCCGGCGATGACATGCAGCGCGACTACTGGTTCACCATCGCGCGCGACCCGACAGAGCTTGAAGGTGTCGCCAGCGTCGGCCGCACCGCAGGTGTACGCGCCGTGGCGCGGCTCGGTGCGCGCCGCCTCACCACCCGCAAGGTCCCGGTGGCCTTCTCACCCGACGTGGCGCGCGGCCTGTTCAGGCACTTCGTCGGCGCGATCAGCGGCACCAGCCAGTACCGCAAGTCCTCGTTCCTGCTGAACGCGGCCGGCGAGCAGATCTTCCCGGCGTTCCTGCAGATGCAGGAGCGGCCGCACATCCGTAAAGGCCTCGCCAGCAGCCCGTTCGACCAGGAAGGCGCCGCCACGCGCGATCGCGAGCTGGTGCGCGACGGGGTGGTGAGTGGCTACGTGCTGGGCAGCTACTCCGCGCGGCGTCTGGGGCTGACCACCACCGGCAACGCCGGCGGCGTTCACAACCTCATCGTGACCAGCGCCGAGGGAGCGCTGGATGCTGCCGGGTTCCTCAACCGCCTGGACACGGGGCTCCTGGTGACCGAGTTGATGGGACAGGGCGTGAACGGGGTGACCGGGGACTACTCGCGCGGCGCGAGCGGCTTCTGGGTGGAGCGCGGCGCCATCGCGTATCCGGTGCACGAGATCACCATCGCCGGCAATCTGAGGCCCATGTACCGGCACATCGTGGCGCTCGGCGACGATTGCGACGTGCGCGGCGGTATCCGCACCGGCTCGGTGCTGCTCAGCGAGATGACGATTGCCGGGGAGTGAGCTGCAGCGCCGGCCGCGCAGCCTCATCGACCAGGTCGCGTAGCGTGAGCTCGCCGCAGCGATGGCGGCGCGCGTCCTCGACACCGGCCAGCAGCCGGTCGACCGGGGGAATGGGCAGGTTGCGGGGCGCGACGTGGCCGCTGCCGTGATTGCGCGCGATATCGAGTATCTCGTACACGCTGATGCCCCCGATGTCGCGCGCCGGGACCAGCTCGTCGTCGTCCGTGACGATCAGCAGTCCTGCGCGCTCGAGCGTCGCGGCCATCTGCGCCACCGCGATGCCGGGCAGCCCGAGCTCGGTGGCGAGGCGATTAACGCTCCAGCGCCAGCCGCCGGCGACGTGCGTGCGGCCCACGAAGTACATCAGCTTCAGGGCCAACTGCTCGAGCTCCACGCTCGAGAGCCGCAGCTGCTGCAGCCCCAGGCGCAGGTAGGTGGGGTTCTGCACGTAGAACGACAGTTGCGCACCGGCGAGCAGGATCAGCCAGCCGAAATACGTCCACAGCAGCGCCGCCACCACGAAGGCGAATCCGGCGTACACCATGGTGAGGCGCGTGGAGTACATGACGAACGCGGTGAACATCTTGCCGACCGCCGCCCACAGGACGCCACCCACCAGCGCCCCGATGAGCGCTGCGCGCCACTGCACGCGGGTGTTGGGAATCATCATGTAGAGTGCGGTGAAGAACCCCGTCACCATCACGTAGGGCGCCAGGCCGATACCCGTGCCGCGCAGGCGCTGCAGCAGGGGCAGGTGCACCATTTCCTGCACCGGAGCGCTCGCCAGGGCTGCGTGCGACAGGCCCACGAAGCCCACCAGCAGCACCGGGCCGGCGATGAGCAGGCTCGTGTATTCGGCGAGCCGGCGCGCCAGGCTGCGCGGCTGGTCCACGTGCCACAGGAAGTTGAAGCTGTCCTCGACCTTCTTGATGGTACCCAGCAGCGTCCAGGCGAGCAGCGCCAGGCCCACCGATCCCACCACGCCGCTGCTGACGTGGCTGGCGAACTGCAGCACGCGCGTGGTGAGCTCGGTCGCCGCCGCACCGCCCACCGGGCGAAAGAACTCGTAGACGATCGGCTCAAGGTCGCGGCGCCCGCCGAAGATCTTGAGCACGGCGAAACTGAAGGCGAGCAGCGGGATGAGCGACAGGAGCGTCGTGTACACCAGGCTCATGGCGCGCAGGTTGATTTCCCCGCGCGCCAGGTCACGCACCACCGCATACGGGTAGCGCAGCACGCGCAGACTCCCGCCGAGCAGGCCGGCGCGCGCCGAGGCCGGTCCGAAGAAGCACCAGTCGAGAAATGCCCAGATGCGCATCCACATGCCTTAAGGATACAGTGCTCACCGCCTTTGAGGTGCGGTGCCCCATGACGGCAATTTCAGGATTTCCACAGCGGATCGTGTGCCTGACCGAAGAGACCACCGAGACGCTGTATCGGCTCGGAGAGGACTGGCGCATCGTCGGTATCTCAGGCTTCACGGTGCGCCCGCCACGCGCACGCCGCGAAAAGCCGCGGGTTTCCGCCTTCACCAGTGCCCGTACCGACCGCATCGTGGCGTTGCGCCCGGACCTGGTGCTGGGCTTCTCCGACCTGCAGGCCGACATCGCCGCCGAGCTGGTGCGTGCCGGCCTCGAGGTGCACGTCTTCAATCACCGCAGCGTCGCGGACATCCTGCGCATGATCCGCACGCTGGGCGGCATGA
This sequence comes from Steroidobacteraceae bacterium, assembly GCA_035300445.1. GTDB lineage: Bacteria > Pseudomonadota > Gammaproteobacteria > Steroidobacterales > Steroidobacteraceae > 13-2-20CM-66-19. The sequence continues at coordinate 126,570 of DATGVL010000041.1, read as the reverse complement.
TCGGCTGCGAGGCCAAGGCGCAGGCGCTGGTGGATGAGCTGGGCGCGGGACTGGAGCAGGTGCGCGTGCGCGCGGCCGCCCTGGCGCGCCGTCCGCGCGTGTATTTCGAGGAATGGGACGATCCCCTGATCAGCGGCATCCAGTGGGTGTCCGAGCTGGTGCAGCTTGCCGGGGGCGAGGAGTGCTTCCCCGAGCTCGCGCGCCAGGGGCTGGGGCGCAATCGCATCATCGCCGATCCGCTGGAAGTGCCACGCCGCGCTCCCGACATCGTGCTCGGCTCGTGGTGCGGCAAGAAGTTCCAGCCGCAGCGCCTGGGTGCGCGGCCCGGCTGGGACGCCATCCCGGCGGTACGCGACGGCTACGTGCGCGAGATCAAGTCAGCGCTCATCCTGCAGCCGGGGCCGGCGGCGCTGACCGATGGCGTGCGCGCGATCCAGGGCATCATTGAGGAGTGGGCGCAGCGCGCCTAACTCATGCCGCGGCGCTCGCGGATCAGTTCGTAGGCTTCGATGATCTGCTGCGTGCGCTGCTTGGCGTGCGCCATCATCGACTCCGGCAAGCCGTTGGCCTTGAGCTTGTCGGGATGATGGCGGTGCAGCTGCCGGCGGTAGGCCTTGACGACCGCCTCATCGCTCGCGCCCGCGCTGGTCTCGAGCACGCGATAGGCCTCCTCGAGCGAGCGGTCGCGTGCCGGGGTGCCGGCACCACGCGCCTCGCCCGGGCGAGAGCCCCCGCGCTGGATGCGCAACACCGCCTCGACCTGCGCCAGCTCGACGGACGAGATCCCCAGCGCGGCGGCGATTCGTCCCAGCAGGGGCCGCACCGGGCCTTGCAGATCGTTGCCGGCGAGCGCCCAGCGCACCTGGACCTCGAGGAACACGCGCAGCAGGGCGGGCCGCCCGCGGCAGGCGCGTCTGAGGGCGACGAGTTCGCTGCCGAGGTCGAAGGCCGGGAGCTTGCCGGCGCTGAAGCAGGCGATCGCCTCGCGCACCTGCGGGCCATCGAGGCGCAGCTCGCCCATGACGGCGCGCGCGGCGGAGATTTCCCGCTCCGACACGCGGCCGTCGGCCTTGGCGAGACAGCCCATGACACGGAAGGTGGCGCGGAAGAAGCGCTCGCCGATCGCAGCGACGTCCTCGCCCGCGAACACTCGCGCCTGCAGCTCCTCGCCGTGCTCATCGAACTGGTGCCCGAGCAGCACGCCGAGCGCGGCCCCGATCGGACCGAGCGCGACCGCACCCAGCAGCCCGCCGGTGAGTTTGCCGATCCATTTCATTCTCATAGCTGGGCGTCGCGCTCGAAGGGTGTCGCAGGCTCAAAGGGTCGCTATAGTACCAATGCATGCCGGCGCCCGTCGTTTACCGCACCGAACTCAGCGGCCTTACCCGCATCCACGAGGGCAAGGTGCGCGACATCTACGCCGTCGATGACGACACCATGCTCATCGTGACCACCGACCGACTGTCGGCTTTCGACGTGGTGCTGCCCGATCCGATTCCCGACAAGGGGCGGGTGCTGAACGGCATATCCAACTTCTGGTTCGCGCGCACCCGGCACCTGGTGCCGAATCACCTGACGGGCCGCGATCCGGCGGAGGTGGTTAGCGAGGAGGGCGAACGCGCCCTGCTGGCCGGTCGGACGGTGATCGTGCGGCGCCTGAAGGCGCTGCCCGTCGAGGCGGTGGTGCGCGGCTATCTGATCGGCTCGGGCTGGAAGGACTACCAGGCGAGCGGGCGGGTGTGCGGCATCGCCTTGCCTGCGGGTCTGAAGCAGGCGGGACGCTTGCCGCAGCCGCTGTTCACGCCGGCGACCAAGGCGCGCATGGGCGCTCACGACGAGAACATCAGTTTCGAGCAACTGGCCGGGCTCATCGGTGCGGAGCTTGCCGCTGCGGTACGCGACACCGCGCTGGCGCTGTATGGGTTCGCGGCCGAGCACGCGCGCGGCCGCGGCATCATCATCGCCGACACCAAGTTCGAATTCGGCGTCGATCCACACGGCAGACTGACGCTCATCGACGAAGTGCTGACGCCGGACTCCTCGCGCTTCTGGCCCGCGGACAGCTATCGCGCGGGCGCGAGTCCGCCGAGCTTCGACAAGCAGTTCGTACGCGACTACCTGGAGACCCTCGACTGGAACAAGCAGGCGCCGGGACCGAAACTGCCGCCCGAGATCATCGCGCGCACCAGCGACAAGTACCGCGAGGCGCTCGCGCGCCTGACAGCTTGAGTCTCGATCGGGGTTAGACTGTGGCCATGCAGCCCGCCTGGATTGCGCCATCGATTCTATCTGCCGATTTTTCGCGGCTCGGAGCGGAGGTCGACGCGGTGCTCGCCGCCGGCGCCGATCTCATTCACTTCGACGTGATGGACAACCACTACGTGCCGAACCTCACCATCGGTCCGATGGTGTGCGAGGCGCTGCGCAGGCACGGCGTCAAGGCGCCGATCGACGTGCACCTGATGGTCCGCCCGGTCGATCGCATCGTGCCGGACTTCGCCGCCGCCGGCGCCACGTTCATCACCTTTCACCCGGAGGCCTCCGAGCACATCGATCGCACCATCGGCCTGATCCGCGAGCACGGCTGCCGGCCGGGACTGGTGTTCAATCCCGCCACGCCGCTCGACTACCTCGACTACACCCTCGAGCTGCTCGACATGGTGCTCATCATGTCGGTGAATCCCGGCTTTGCCGGGCAGAAGTTCATTCCGGCCACCTTGCGCAAACTCTCCGCCGCGCGCGCCCGCATCGACAGCGCCGGCCGCGCGGTGCGCCTGGAGGTCGATGGCGGGATCAAGACCGATAACATCCGTTCTGCGGCCCAAGCCGGAGCGGACACATTCGTCGCGGGATCGGCGATCTTCGGCAGTCGCGACTACGCTCAGACTATCCGGGAGATGCGGCGCCAGATCGCCCTGTGAAGCGGTGGCCCCTCAGGCGCGGCGGCCGGGGCGCTGCGCCGCGGGATGAGCCGCGGGTCTCGCGCTACTCGTTCTCGTTCTCGTCGTCCTCGTCATCATCCTCATCGTCGTCGAGGTCGAGCGGGCTCGTGACCTTGTTGGCGGCCGCCGCAGCTGGCTTCGCGGGCACGATGACCGGGCGGGTCTTCATCTTCGGCCGGGCGTTGAAGACGACGATGGTCTTGCCGGTGGCGCGCAACAGGCCCTGCTCCTCCAGCACCTTGAGCACCCGGCCCGCCATCTCGCGCGAGCAGCCGACCAGGCGCGAGAGCTCCTGACGGCTGACCTTGATCTGCATGCCTTCCGGGTGCGTCATGGCGTCCGGTTCGCCGCACAGATCCATGATGGCGTGAGCCACGCGGCCGGTGACATCGACGAAGGCGAGATCGCCCAGCTTGCGGTTGGTACGGTCGAGGCGCGTGGCCAGTTGTGTGGCGAGCTCGAACACCAGTCCCGGGCTCTCCGCGGCAATCTGCCGGAAACGCGGGTAAGTCATCTCCGCGAGCTCGCACTGGTTGCGCGTGCGGACCCAGGCGCTGCGTGTCGGTTGCTCGTAGAACAGGCCCATCTCGCCGAAGAACTGCCCGCGGTTGAGGTAGGCCAGCACCATTTCATTGCCTTCCTCGTCCTCGATCATCACTTCCACCGAGCCGCTGATGATGTAGTAGAGGACGTCCGGCAGGTCGCCGGCGTGAATGACCACGGTCTTGGAGGGGACCGCGCGGATGCGGCAGTAACTCAGGAACCGGTTGATCGCGGGAATCTCGCTCAAGGGCTTGATGTTCTCTTCCATAGCGGCTCCCGGGATCAAACCCAGTAGGCAGTGCCTGTCATGACACGGGCGGTGTACCGCATGAGCGCGCACACCGGTGCGGGCAGAGGGGCGCCGCCGGCGGCCGCGGCCGCCGCGCCGTGCGCGATCTCTTCCGCCCTCATGGTCTCAAGTATCGCACGGCTGCGAGCGTCGCCTGCCGGGAGTCTACCGAGGTGATCATCGAGGTGCCCTTCGACCTGACGCTCGGTCTCGGCCACGAACCCCAGGCTGGCGCGATCGCCCAGCAGCGCGGCGGCGGCACCGATGGCGAAGGACCCTGCGTACCAGAGCGGATTGAGGAGACTCGGACGCGCGGCGAGCTCCTTCAGGCGCGTCTCACACCACGCGAGATGATCGGATTCGGAGCGCGCCGCGGCCATCAGCATGTCGCGCGTCGCGACGGAGCGGGCGACGAAGGCCTGACCGTGATAGAGCGCCTGGGCAGCGAGCTCGCCGGCGTGGTTGACGCGCATGAGGGCCGCGCTGGCACGCCGTTCCGCAACCGGCAGGGGCGGGGAGTCCGGCCCCTGGACCGAACCGCCCGGGACGGGCCGGGACGTCCTGGCGGGCGCAAAGACGGAGCGCAGTCCACGGTCAAGGGCGGCGATGGCAGAGTCGAGAAGGGGACCTGACTCCATATCTAAGTCTTCTATTATAGGGGCAATCCGGACTGACAAACCCTACGGCCGGGAGCGCTTAGGCCCCTTAAGGGGCGCTCCCGGGGCGCCTTTGCATTGCCGCACCTGCTTGAGTACACTTCCCCGCCTTTTTTCGGCCCCGGCCGTCCAGGGTTTTCCCCGACGGCGGGCGCACCGCCACGAGTGACCTATGAAGACCGTATTTGCCAGGCCCGGTACCGTCCGTGGCGATTGGTTCGTCGTCGACGCCAGCGACAAGACGCTCGGGCGGCTGGCCTCACAGATCGCCCATCGTCTCAAGGGCAAGCACAAGGCTGATTACAGCCCGCACGTGGACATGGGCGACCACATCGTGGTGGTCAACGCCCAGAAGATCCGTGTCACCGGGCGCAAGCTCTCCGACAAGATCTATTACCACCATACCGGCCATATCGGCGGCATCAAGTCGATCGCGCTGGAGAAGCTCCTCAGTGAGCACCCCGAGCGCGTGATCGAGTTCGCGGTCAAGGGCATGCTGCCGAAGAACCCGCTCGGCCGCCGCATGTTCAGGAAGCTGCACGTGTTTGCAGGCGGCGAACATCCCCACAAGGCGCAGCAGCCCAAGCCGCTCGAGATTCAATAGGACCGTACATGCCAGCGACCCAGCAGAATCACTACGGTACCGGCCGCCGCAAGACCGCGACGGCGCGCGTGTACCTGAAGCCCGGCAGCGGGCGTATCACGGTGAACGACCGTACGCTCGACGACTTCTTTGGCCGCCAGACCGGCCGCATGATCGTGCGCCAACCGCTCGAGGCGGTGAAGCTTGTCAGCAGCTTCGACATCGCCGTCAAGGTCGACGGCGGCGGCATCACCGGCCAGGCGGGTGCGATCCGTCACGGCATTACCCGCGCGCTCATCAAGTACGATGAGAGCCTGCGCAAGCCGCTGCGCGCTGCGGGCTTCGTGACGCGCGATGCGCGTGAAGTCGAGCGCAAGAAGGTCGGACGCCGCAAGGCTCGCCGCGGGCCGCAGTACTCGAAGCGTTAAGCGTTTCGGGCTTACGCGGGGCACACAGCTCGGTGCTCGCCCGCTCGATTTTGTATCCCGCCCTCCTGGGGGATCGTCTAGTGGTAGGACAACGGACTCTGACTCCGTTTACCTAGGTTCGAATCCTAGTCCCCCAGCCAATTGAAAGGGCCCGTCCATGTGACGGGCCTTTTCCATTTCTAGGCCGGAGGTGCGGCTGACTAGGATGAGAACCGAAGGTTCGACAACCGCGCGAGTCTTCGAGCGCGGTTGGACGACGGCTTCGCGTTAGCGAAGCTGTCGGGCCCGAAGGGCCGAGGCGCCGCAGGCGCCGAGCAATCCTAGTCCCCCAGCCAATTGAAAGGGCCCGTCCATGTGACGGGCCCTTTCCATTTTTACCTGGCCAGCATGGCCGTCACGTGGGTCCGAGGGGTCTCGCGGCTGTGCACGGTCCTGAGCAGGGGGTTGTTCACCGTGGCGACAGCACCGGCGATTGCACCTTGAACGCAGCTCTCCCAGTGGCGTTGCTCGAAGAGGCTGTGATCCCGCTCTCCGCAGGCTAACCGTGCGGCGCCGCTGATGCGCCGATAGAGGGTGGTGGCACCATCGACCGTGGACAGATTCAGGTCGCGGTAGCTGACGGTCACGCTGTGCTGAGCATTCGCCGTATCCGACGCCGGCGCCTGGGCGCTGCCCAGCAGGCAGACAGCGGACGCCAAAGCCACTAGGCCTGAGGACGCAGCACCGATCGTCTTGCAGTTGCTCATTGCGGCTCTCCACGTTGCGTTTCCCGTTCGATTTGATGCTGTCTGCCCGCAAAAGGACAAAGCCTGCGCGTGAAGCGGGCTGTTCCGCGGGGATGAGCGGCAGGAATCGAGGCTCGAAAGGCAGCGGCGGAACTCACACGGCAGGAACCTCGCCTGCCGGCGTTCCCAGAGCGTTTGCTAGCGGGTCTGGACGCCGTGCGGGGTGCCGACCAGCAGCACGTCTGCGGGGCGGACCGCGAACAGTCCGACGGTCACCACGCCCGTGATCTGGTTGAGCTCACGCTCGAGCGCGACCGGATCAGCGATGGTGAGATCGTGCACGTCGAGGATGTGGTTGCCGTTGTCGGTGACGAACCCCTGGCGCCAGAGCGGTCGGCCGCCGCGCGCGGTGAGCTGCCGGGCGACCAGCGCGCGCGCCATGGGAATGACCTCGATCGGCAACGGGAAACGGCCGAGCGTGGTGACCATCTTGGTGTCGTCGATGATGCACACGAAGCGCTGCGCGGCCGCGGCGAGGATCTTCTCGCGTGTGAGGGCGCCGCCGCCGCCCTTGATCAGATGCCGGGCGGCAGTCGCCTCATCGGCGCCGTCGACGTAGAGGGCGAGGTCGGGGAGCTCGTTCAGATCGACGACCACGACGCCTGCGGCGCGCAGCCGTGCACTGCTCGCCTGCGAGCTCGACACGGCGCTGCGCACACGAGCGGGATTGGCGGCGAGGGCCTCGATGAACAGGTTCACCGTGGAGCCGGTGCCGACGCCGATCGTGACCCCGCTGGGAACCAGTTCCAGCGCCGCCAGCGCCGCACGCCGCTTGTTTGCCTCAGCATCCATCGCCACCCCGCGCGCCGGTGACTTCCAGAAACGACTGTGCCCGCGTCAGCAGCGGGCACAGTCTTCGAATACGACTCGGCGGCCACTTTCGCGACCGCCGAGTTAAGGCCTATTTCTTCTTAGCAGCTTTCTTCTTGGCCTTCTTCTTTGCCTTCGCCATGTTGGCTCTCCAATTGACGGGTTAGTCCGGGGCCCGAGTATATACACGCGAATCGAAATTACAAGCGAGCACACGGTGAAGTGTGCTAAGGCGAGCGCGCATGAGGACTCGCGCGCGGCGCGCAGCACCGCTCTCGCGAGTCACTCGAGCGAGAGGATGAACTTCCAGTGCGCGGCTTCCACCGGCGTGATCGACAGTCGATTGCCCGGGCGCAACAGCACCATACCCTTGAGCTCCTTGCCGGCATGCGCTCGCAGTTCTTCGAGCGCGATGGTACGCGCGAGGCGGCGCTTCAACTGCACGTCCACCATGAACCAGCGCGGATTCGCGGGATCGCTATCGGGATCGTAGTGGTGATGCTTGCGATCGAAGGCGGTGGGATCGGGGTAGCCTTGCTTCACGATCTGCATGACGGCGACGATGCCCGGCACCGCGCCGGAATGGTAGAGAAACGCCTGGTCACCCCGGCGCACCTCATCCCGCAGCATGTTGCGCGCCTGAAAGTTACGCACCCCGTCCCACGCGGTGGTGCTGCGCGGGGCGGCGGCGAGATGCTCGACGCCGAAGGTGCCGGGCTCGGTCTTCATCAGCCAGTAGCGCATCGGATGATCCCCTCTTCGGTCACTACCGCATCCATCAGCACGTCATGGGCCGCGGCCGTGATGTGCTCGAGCTGCTGGAAGCCATAGGCGAGACCCACCAGGCGCGGCGCGAACCAGGCGCTGCGCCAGCGCCGGAACGCGAATGCGCGGTCATAATAGCCACCGCCAGTTCCGAGGCGCACGCCGCGCCGATCGAACCCCACCAGCGGCAGGAACACCACGTCCAGCCAGCGCGCGCCGATCGTGGCCGCCGCCGCAGGCTCGGCAATCCCCAGGCGGTTAAGGCGCAGCGGGCCGCGCATTTCCACGAACTGCATGGCGCGCGAGGCACGCCGCCGGTCGATGCGCGGCAGGTAGAGGCGGCAGCCGCGCTCCTGCGCCAGCGCGATGAGCGGGGCGGTGTCGAGCTCATCGGGCAGGGCGGCATACACCGCGATACGCCAGTGCGAGCGCAGCTGCAGGGCCCGGTCGACGTTGCGCGCCACGAGGAGCGAGGTGCTCTGGCGCTCGCGCGCCGGCACGCCGCGGCGCCGGGCAACGAGGCTCGCCCGCAGCTGTCTGCGGGCGCCGCCCGGTGAGGATTCAGGTAGCGCCACCCGCATGTGCCGGTGCGGGCCGTTGCTCTCGAACCAGAGCAACAAGTGGGACGAGCTGCGGCAGGTAAGGCTTTCCGCTCCGAGGCGGACTTGCACAGCGCTGCGCGCAAGCCGAAAGTCCCGAGGGTGTTTCAATTAGGGTCCGAGGTAACCCGGCCCACTTGTCGAACACCGCAGGCGACGCCACGAGCACTTTACACCAAGGGTAGGTAGCGCGCCTTAGGTAAGCGGCGGGCCGCGGCCTGCGTCACAGCTCGAGTTGCTGGCCCTTGCCGAGCACGCCTTCCACGCGCTCGCGCAGCGCGCGCACCCGGCCGCCCACACCGCTGTCAGCCAGTGACTCGCGATCCTTCACTCGCAGGTACTCGTGCGCCAGATTGAGCGCGGCCATGACCGCGATGCGGTCGAGGCCCACGACCTTGCCGCTGTCGCGGATCTCGCGCATGCGCGCATTGAGGAACTCGGCGGCATCCAGCAGCGCGGAACGCTCCTCGTAGGGGCAGGCGACCACGTATTCCTTCTCCATGATGCGGACACTCACCCGCGCCTGATCCTGGTGGCTCATGCGCCGTGCTCCAGGGTCTTCAGGCGACCGATCATGGCCTCCACGCGCGTGCGCACCTGCTCGTTCTTGTGCATGAGCGCGGCGCGCTCCCCCGCGAGCGACTCGTGCCGCGCCCGCAGCGCGCGATTCTCTTCCTTCAGGTGCCCCACGCTCGTGATCAGCTCTTCGATGCGTTTGGTGAGCCGGGTCAGCTCGAGATCGAGTTGTGTTCTTGTCGTGTCGCTCATGGCGCGGACTATAGAGCCGCGCTCTTCGTACGGTCAATTATAATGAGCCGTGCGCGTATGAATCAGCCCGACTACAACCACATCCAGCAACTGCTGGCGCAGGCACGCTCGCACGCCGACGCGGCCGAGGCGCACGGCACGCTTGCCGGTTGTCTGTGTGGCGCGGGCGGCTACCGCTTCGAGGACTGGCTGCGCGAGATCCTGCCCGAGGGGCGCGCTGGGCCCGCCGCGGCTGCCAGCCTGCGGGCACTGTACGCAGCGACTGCAGACGCCCTGCTGCAGCCTGACATGGAGTTCGAACTGCTGCTGCCCGAGGATGCACAATCGATCGATGTGCGCACCGTGGCGCTGGCCGAGTGGTGCCAGGGATTTCTCTACGGACTGGGCGCCGGTGCCATCCCGGACGCCGGCGAACTGCCCGGGGAGGTTGGTGAGATCGTGCGCGACTTCGGCGAGATCTCCCGCGCCGCGGTCGACGCCGGGCAGGGGGAGGAGTCGAACGAGAGCGCCTACGCAGAGCTGGTGGAATTCGTACGGGTGGGCGTGCAGCTGCTGTTCGAGGAGCTGGCCGCCGCCCGCCGGCCGCCGGCGCCATCCGCGGCGCCCCTGCACTGAAGGGCGCAGCTCATGGCGAGAGACGAGTTTGCACGCCGCCGCCGCCAGTTGATGCGCCTGATGGGACGCGACTCCATCGCCGTGCTGCCCGCCGCCCCGGTGCGCCACCGCAACAGCGACGTCGAATATCCGTACCGCCAGGACAGCGACTTTCACTACCTCACCGGCTTCGGTGAGCCTGAAGCGGTGGCGGTGCTCGTGCCCGGCCGGCCACACGCCGAGTACATCCTGTTTGTGCGTGAGCGCGATCCGACCCGCGAGACCTGGGACGGGCGCCGTGCGGGCCCGGCGGGCGCCGCGCGTGACTACGGGGCGGACGATGCGTTCCCCATCACCGATATCGACGAGATCCTGCCCGGGTTGCTGGAGAACCGCACCCGCGTGTTCTACACCATGGGGGCTTACGCGGATTTCGACCAGCGCGTGGTCGGCTGGGTCAATGCTCTGCGCACCCAGGCGCGCAACGGGCGCCACCCGCCGCAGGAGTTCGGGGCGCTCGATCACGTGCTGCACGACATGCGGCTCTACAAGTCGCGGCACGAGCTCACGCTGCTGCGCAGCTCGGCGCGCATCGCCGCCCGGGCACACCAGCGGGCGATGCGCTTCTGCCACCCCGGAGCCACCGAGTACCAGGTGATGGCGGAGCTGCTGCACGAATTCCGGCGCCACAATGCCGATACCGCCTACCAACCGATCGTGGGCGGCGGCCGTAACAGCTGCATCCTTCACTACCGGGAAAACAACCAGCCGCTCGCCGACGGGGATCTGTTGCTGGTGGATGCGGGTTGCGAGCTGGAGTGCTATGCCTCCGACATCACCCGCACCTTCCCGGTCAACGGTCGCTTCACTCCCGAGCAGCGCGCGGTCTACGAAGTGGTGCTGGAAGCAAACCGGGCGGCGATCGAGCGCGTGCGGCCCGGCAACCACTGGAACGAGCCACATGAGGCGGCGGTGCGGGTTATCACCCAGGGACTGGTGAAGCTCGGGCTCCTCGCGGGTCGGGTCGCCGCGCTCATTCGCAGCGGCGCCTACCGGCGCTTCTTCATGCACCGCACGGGTCATTGGCTCGGCCTGGACGTGCACGACGTCGGCGACTACAAGGTGGGCGATGAGTGGCGGGTGCTCGAGCCGGGCATGGTGATGACCATCGAGCCGGGGATCTATCTGCCCGCCGGTGCGCGGGGGGTCCCCAAGCGCTTCCGCAATATCGGCATCCGCATCGAAGACGACGTGGTGGTGACGCGACGCGAAGCGGAGGTGCTCACCGCGCGCGCACCCAAGGATGCCGATCAGATCGAAGCGCTCATGGCGCGGGGCGCAGCCGCGTGAAGCCCCTCGATGTCGACGTGGCCATCGTCGGTGGCGGCATGGTCGGTGCGAGTCTCGCCGCCGGCCTCGCCGGAACCGGCGTGCGGTCGTTGCTCGTAGAGAGCTCCCCGCTCGGGGCGGCGGGGCAGGCGAGCTTCGACGAACGGACCACGGCGCTGGGCAACGCCAGCCGCCGCATCTTCGAGGGCCTCGGGTGCTGGGAGGCGATTGCGCCCGCGGCCGCAGCCATCCGCGCCATTCACGTCTCGGAGGCGGGGCGATTCGGGTTCGCGCGCCTCAACGCCGCCGAGCACGGGATCGATGCCTTCGGTTACGTGGTCGCGAACCGCACGATCGGCGTGGCGCTGTGGGACAGGCTCGCAGCGAGCCCGGACCTGGCGCTGCGGGTCCCCGCCCGTGCGCAGGACTTCGTGATCAGCGCAGACGCCGTGCGCTTCACGGTGGTGAGCGCTGCCCGAGCGCGCGAGCCGGTGCTGGCGCGCCTGGTGGTCGCCGCGGACGGCGCGCACTCCCAGATCCGCGCGGTCGCCGGCATCGCAGCAGACGTGGAGGATTACGATCAGCTGGCGGTCGTCGCCACCGTGGCGACGGATCGGGCGCATCAGGGTATCGCCTACGAGCGCTTCACGCGCACCGGGGCGCTCGCCGTGCTGCCGCTGTACGACGGCACACTGGGCGTGATCTGGGCCTGCCGCCCGCAGCACGCGAGCGAACTGCTGGCGCTCGACGACGCCGGCTACCTGTCACGGCTGCAGGCGCAGTTCGGCTGGCGCGCCGGGCGCTTCGTGCGTGCCGGCCGGCGCAGCTCCTATGCGTTGAAGCTCACACGCGCCTGCGCGACGGTGGCGACGCGCACGGTTCTGATCGGTAACGCCGCCCAGGCGCTGCACCCGGTCGCGGGCCAGGGATTCAATCTCGGGCTACGCGACGCCGCGATGCTTGCGGAAGTGATTGCCAATGCGCACGGCGACGCCGGTGCGGCGCCGTTGCTGCGCCGCTTTGAGCAGTGGCGAGCGCACGATCGCAGCGGCGTCGTGCACTTCACCGACTCTCTGGTGAAGCTGTTCGCGGATTCGCGCCCGGGGGTGGGCTTGCTGCGCAATCTCGGTTTGCTCATGTTCGATCTGGTTCCGCCGGCGAAGAGCGCCCTGGCGCGTGTGAGTGCCGGCTTTGGCGGGCCAGCGCCGCGCCTGGCGCGCGGGCTTGCGGTGCGCCATGTTTGACGTGGCGATCGTGGGCGGCGGGCCGGTAGGGGCGTGCGCCGCGGCACTGCTCGCGCGCGGCGCCCCCGGCGGCCGCGGCGCTTTGCGCGTCGCGCTCCTCGAGCCTGATGCGCCGGAGCCGCTGCCCGCAGATGCGCCGCTGGAGGCGCGCGTCGTCGCCCTCTCCCGTGCCAGTGAGCGCACCCTCACGCACGCGGGCGCGTGGCCGCGAATGCGCGGGCCGCGCCTCTCGCCCTACGAGCGCATGCGGATCTGGCACGAGAGCGTGGCTGCCGAGAGTGAGCAGGCGCTGGTGTTCGATGCCGCAGATGCCGGCGAACCGAACCTGGGGTTCATCGCCGAGAACCGCCTGCTGCAGACGGCGTTGCTCGGGGCGTTCCAGGACGCGGGCGGACACCTCGAGCCCGCGCAATTGAGTGCCCTGGAAATAACCGACGCGGGCGTAAACCTCACCACCAGCGGACGGTTGCTGACCGCACGGCTGGTGGTGGGCGCGGACGGGGCGCAATCCACGGTGCGCCAGGCGGCAGGCCTCAGCGCCGAGGTTTCCGGCTACCGCCAGACGGCGATTGTGGCGAACGTGGCGACCGCCAGGCCCCACCAGGCGACCGCGTGGCAGCGATTCATGCACGACGGCACGCTCGCCTTTCTGCCGCTCGCCGACGGCACGAGCTCGCTGGTCTGGTCCGCCGACGACGACCTGGCTGCCGGGCTCCTGGGCGCCACCGCGAGTGCTTTCGCACAGCAACTGGACCGCGCCTCGGATCTGGCGCTGGGCAGTACGCGGCTGGTGAGCGAGCGCACCTCATTCCCCCTGCGCCGCCTCGCGGCTCCACGCTACGTCGCGCAGCGCGTGGCCCTGGTGGGCGATGCGGCGCACGTGGTGCATCCGCTGGCCGGACAGGGCGTGAATCTCGGGCTGATGGATGCCGCAGCGCTGGCGCAGCTGGTGCTGGCGGCGGCCGCCGAACGCGAGGACCCCGGGGCGCTCAGTGTGTTGCGCGCGTACGAGCGCTGGCGCAAGAGCGAGGTGGCGCTCATGAGCACCGCCATCGAGGCGTTCGATCGTCTGCTCGCCCACGGTTCCGGCCCCCTCGCCCGTGTGGCGCAGCGCGGCCTGGCGTGGGTCAATCGCAGCCAGGAGCTGCGGCGTTTCTTCATCCGCCGCGCGCTGGGGATGAGCGGGGAGTTGCCGCAGGCGGCGCGCTAAGCGCGCGCGCACGCCAGCTTTTCGCGCGCAAAAGCCGCGCCTTTTGCCCGCGTGTGCGACACAGCTGAAGGGCTGGCCTGCTGCAAGCGCCGCAGGCGCTTGCAGCCAATCAACTAACAGGGATCAGGTCCACCTTCGCGGCGCACACGAAGTCGTTTTCCGACAGTCCGCGGATGGCGTGGGTGGTGAAGGTGACGCGGCAGTAGTTGTAGCCGACCTCGAGGTCCGGGTGGTGATCCTCGATGTTGGCGATATGCGCCAGCGCGTTGACAAAGCTCATGGTGCGGTAGAAGTCCCGGAATCCGAACTCGCGCCGGATGGCGTGAGCGTTTTCGGTCAGGACCCAGGCGCTGGAGAGCTGCCCGAGCAGCTGCTGTGCCTGGCTGTGCGTCAGCGGCGTGGTGCCGCCCTCGCAGGGCTTGCACTTGCGTGCGGCGAGCTCGCTCATGCGTCACCTGAGCGCGCATAGCGGCGCGCCACGTACTGCTCGACGAGCTCCTGGAACTCTTCGGCGATGCGCTCGCCCTTGAGGGTGATGGTCTTCTCGCCGTCCTCGTACACCGGCGCCACCGGGCGCTCGCCGGTGCCGGGCAGACTGATGCCGATGTTGGCATGCTTGCTCTCGCCCGGCCCGTTCACCACGCAGCCCATCACGGCGACCGTCATGTCCTCCACCCCGGCGTACTCGCGCCGCCAGTGCGGCATGCGCAAGCGGAGGTGCGACTGGATGCGTGCGGCAAGCTCCTGGAAGTAGCTGCTGGTGGTACGGCCGCAGCCCGGACACGCCACGACCAGCGGCGCGAACGCGCGCAGCCCCATGGTCTGGAGGATCTCCTGGGCCACGATGACTTCCTGAGTGCGGTCCCCGCCGGGATCGGGTGTCAGAGACACGCGGATGGTGTCGCCGATGCCTTCCTGCAGCAGCACCGCCATGCCGGCGGTGGACGCCACGATGCCCTTGGAACCCATGCCGGCCTCGGTGAGACCGAGGTGCAGCGGATAGTCGCAGCGCCCCGCAAGGTCGCGGTAGATGGCGATCAGGTCCTGTACCCCGCTCACTTTGGCCGAGAGAATGATGCGCTCGTGCGCCAGACCGAGCTCCTCGGCGCGCCGGGCGCTGCCGAGCGCCGACAGCGCGACGGCGTTGCGTGTGACTTCCTGCGCCGTCAGTGGTTCGGGGCGCGCGGAGTTTTCGTCCATCAGCCGCGTCAGCAGGTCCGCATCCAGACTGCCCCAGTTCACTCCGATGCGCACCGGCTTGTCATAGCGGCAGGCGGCCTCGATCATTTCCGCGAATTGCGGATCGCGCTTGCTGCCGCGGCCGACGTTGCCGGGGTTGATGCGGTACTTGGCAAGCGCGGCAGCGCAGTCCGGGTGCTCGCGCAGCAGCTTGTGGCCGTTGAAGTGGAAGTCACCGATCAGCGGCACGCGTACGCCGGCGCGCTCGAGCCGCTCGCGGATGGGCGCGACCGCCGCGGCGGCTTCGCTGGTGTTAACCGTGATGCGCACCAGCTCGGAGCCGGCGCGCACCAGGGCCTGCACCTGCCGCGCCGTGCCCTCGATATCGGCGGTGTCGGTATTGGTCATCGACTGAACCACGATGGGCGCGCCGCCACCGACGCGGACGGCGCCGATGGACACCTGCACGGAAGAACGACGGGTGATGCTCATGGGGAACGCTTGGGCGGCACTGACGGGGGCTGCTATCATACGTAAGCCCGAATCAGTCTGTTCGGAGAGAGTCCGGCGCAAGCCGGAACGCCGAAGGCGCAAATTCCGCCCGGAAACGCTCAGGCACAGGAACGGCAGACGGCGGCAGGCGCAACCTCCGCGGGGCTTCTGGAGAGCGGTGGATCCGCATTGCTTCCACCCACCGAAGGGGAGCGGCGCTCGCGGGCGCCTGATCTCTCAGGTCACAGGACAGAAGGGCGGCAGGCGCCTGTCACGAAGGCGTTGCGCCTGCCGCCTTTTTCGTTTGGAGGTTCTGTGGGAAGACAGACCCCGCTTTTCAAGCTGCACCAGGAGCTGGGCGCGCGCATCGTGGACTTCGGCGGCTGGGACATGCCGGTGCAGTACGGCTCGCAGATCGGCGAGCACCACGCGGTGCGCCGCGCCGCTGGCGTGTTCGACGTGTCGCACATGTGCGTGGTGGACCTGCGTGGCGCGCGCGTGCGCGCGTTGCTGCAGCGGCTGCTGGCGAACGACGTGGCGAAGCTCAAAACGCCCGGCAAGGCGCTCTACAGCTGCATGCTGAACGAGCGCGGCGGGGTCATCGACGACACCATCGTCTATTACCTGTCCGACTCCTGGTTCCGCGCCGTGGTGAACGCCGGCACGCGCGACAAGGATCTCGCCTGGATTCGCCGCCACGCGCCGGCGTCCGGCGTCGAGGCGACCGAGCGTACCGACCTCGCCATGCTCGCGATCCAGGGCCCCGAGGGACGTGCCAAGGCGGCGCAGCTCTTGAGCGCCGCCGATGCCGGCGCCGCGCTCGCGCTGCCCACGTTCGTGGGTCGTGAGATCGGCGGCTGGTTCGTGGCGCGCACCGGCTACACCGGCGAGGACGGATTCGAGATCATGATGCCGGCGGCGGACGCGGTGCCCGCGTGGCGCCGGCTCAATTCCTTCGGGGTGGCCTCCTGTGGTCTGGGCGCCCGCGATACCTTGCGGCTGGAGGCGGGCATGAACCTGTACGGCAACGACATGGACGAGAGCACGCAGCCGTTCGAGTCCGGGCTCGGCTGGACGGTGGCGATGGAGCCGCGCGAGCGCGCCTTCATCGGCCGCGAGGCGCTCGAGCCGATCGTGCGCGGCGGCTCGCCGCGCCAGCTCGTGGGTCTTCTGCTCACGGACCGCGGTGTGTTGCGCAGTCACCAGAGAGTGCTCATTCCCGGCGGTGGCGAGGGCGAGATCACCAGCGGCACGTTCTCCCCGACACTCGAGCGTTCCATTGCGTTCGCGCGTATCCCCGCGGGCGCGGGCGCGGCCGTGCAGGTCGACGTACGCGGCAAGCTCCTGAACGCGCGCGTGGTGAAACTCCCGTTCGTGCGCTTCGGCCAATCTCTTATTGGATCATCGAAGGGCCCATCATGAGCACCGTTCCCGCCGATCTTAAGTACACCAGCTCCCACGAATGGCTGCGGACCCTCCCCGACGGTACGGTGGAGGTCGGCATTACCGATCACGCCCAGCACGCGCTCGGTGATCTGGTGTTCGTCGAGGTGCCCGAGGCCGGGCGTGCCGTGAAGGTGGGCGAGCCGTGCGCGGTGGTCGAGTCGGTCAAGGCGGCGTCGGATGTCTATGCGCCGCTCGCCGGCGAGGTGATCGCGGGGAATCCCAAGCTCAAAGATGAGCCGGAAACCATCAACACGGACCCCTACGGCGAGGGTTGGCTGATGCGGCTGCGGCCGGCGCCGGGGGCACTCACCGGCGCGGCATTCATGTCGGCCGCGGACTATCGCAAGCTGCTGGAAGCGGAGGGCGGCTGATGGCCTTCATTCCCCACACCGAGGCGGATGTCGCGGCGATGCTCGCCGCCATCGGCGCCGCCGGCATCGAGAATCTCTTCGACGAGATCCCGCCGGATCTGCGCGTCAAGTCCCTCGCCGGCGTGCCGCCCGAGCTCAACGAAATGGAGATCGGGCGCCTGATGACCGAGCGTGCCCGTACCGATGGTGCGCCGCTCAGCTTCATCGGTGCCGGGGCCTACGAGCACCACATTCCCGCGGCCGTTTGGGCCATCACCACGCGCGGAGAGTTCTACAGCGCCTACACGCCCTACCAGGCGGAGGCGAGCCAGGGCACGCTGCAGCTGATCTACGAATTCCAGACCATGATTGCGCGTCTGACCGGCATGGAGGTCGCGAACGCCTCGATGTACGACGGCGCTTCCGCCACCGCAGAGGCTGCACTCATGGCGGTACGCGCCAACCGCAAGTCGAAGTCGGCACGTATCCTGGTGCCGAGCACGTTACATCCGCACTACCGCAGGGTCGCGCTCACGACCGCGGCGAACCAGGGACTGAAGTTCGAGGACCTGCCCTATTGCACCGCGGAGGGCATCACGCCGGCCGCATCCCTCGCCCGCTACGACGGGCAGGACATCACCGCGCTCGTCATCCAGCAGCCGAACTTCTTCGGCCGCCTCGAGGATGTGGATGCGCTCACCGATTGGGCGCACGCGCGCGGCGCGCTGGTGATCGCCGTCGTCAATCCCACCGCGCTCGCGCTCCTCAAGCCCCCCGGGCAGTGGGGTAGCCGCGGCGCGGATATCGCGGTCGGGGAGGGTCAGCCGCTCGGCGTGCCGCTGTGCTCCGGCGGGCCCTACTTCGGCTTCATGACCACGCGCATGGAGCATGTGCGGCAGATGCCCGGGCGCATCGTTGGGCGCACCCTCGATGTCGCCGGACACCCGGGCTTCACGCTCACCCTGCAGGCGCGCGAGCAGCATATCCGCCGTGCCAAGGCGACTTCCAACATCTGTACCAACCAGGGACTGCTGGTCACGGCGGCCACCATCTATATGTCACTAATGGGTGCGCAGGGACTGGCGCGCACCGCGGCCGCCGCGCACGCACGCACCCGCGAGCTCGTGGCGGGCCTGACGCGCGTGCCCGGGGTACACCTGGCATTCTCGGGGTCGTACTTTCACGAGGCGGTGCTGCAGCTCGACCGCCCGGTGGCGCCGGTGCTCAAGAGCCTGAGCAACCGCGGCATCCTCGGTGGGCTCGATCTGTCGGGATACTTCCCCGAACTCGGCAATGCGCTGCTGGTGTGCGCGACCGAGACCAAGACCAGCGCCGATATCGACCGTTACCGCGCCTGCTTGAGCGAGGTGATCCAGGCGGCGCGTGCCGCGTGAGGATTTCGCATGCCGATGCCTGAAAAGCTGATCTTCGAGTACTCACATGCCGGGCGCGGCGCGAGCGACCAATGGCCGCGCGACCCGGGTCCGGCGGCGCTCGCGGACCTGCCCGCGAAGCTGCGCCGCGTGCGCCCACCCGAGCTCCCGGAGGTCGGCGAGCTCGAAACGGTGCGGCATTTCACCCGCCTGTCGCAGTTGAACTTCTCGATCGACACGCACTTCTACCCGCTCGGCTCGTGCACCATGAAGTACAACCCCAAGGCGTGTAACCAGTACGCCATGCTGCCGGAGTTTCTGGCGCGGCATCCGCTCGCTCCTGAAACCCACGGGCAGGGGCTGCTGGCGTGCCTGTACGAGCTGCAGGAGATGTTGAAGGAAGTCACCGGCATGCAGAGTGTGGCGCTGAACCCGATGGCCGGCGCCCACGGCGAATTCGCCGGGGTGGCGATGATCCGCGCCTATCACCGCGCGCGCGGGGATCTCAAGCGCAACGAAATCATCGTGCCCGAGGCGGCGCACGGCACCAACCCCGCGACCGCGACCATGTGCGGCTGCGCGGTGCGCGAGATTCCGGTCGATGCACAGGGGGACGTCGAGCTCACCGCCTTGGCTGCCGCGGTCGGTCCCAACACCGCCGGCATCATGCTCACCAACCCTTCCACCCTCGGGGTGTTCGAACGGCACATCGGGGAGGTCGCGCGCATCGTGCACCAGGCGGGCGGGCTGCTGTATTACGACGGCGCGAACCTGAATGCCATCCTCGGCAAGGTGCGACCCGGGGACATGGGCTTCGATGTCATCCACATGAACCTGCACAAGACCTTCTCCACCCCCCACGGCGGCGGCGGTCCCGGAGCGGGTGCGGTCGGGGTCGGCGCGCGCCTCGCGCCGTTCGTGCCGATTCCGCTGGTCGGCAAGGACGGCGAGCGCTACCGCTGGCTGACGGAAGCGGATCTGCCGCAATCCATCGGGCGGCTGTCGGCCTTCATGGGTAACACGGGGGTGCTGCTGCGTGCCTACATCTACATGCGCATGCTGGGGCGGGAGGGCATGCAGCGCGTGGGCGAGTACGCCACGCTCAATGCCAACTACCTGCTCGCACGCTTGCAGGCCGCGGGCTTCGCGGCCGCCTATCCGCAGCGCCGCGCGAGTCATGAGTTCATCGTGACGCTCAAGCGTCAGGCGCGCGAACTCAACGTCACCGCCATGGACTTCGCCAAGCGACTGCTCGACTATGGCTTCCACGCGCCGACCACTTACTTTCCGCTGCTGGTTCCCGAGTGCCTGCTGATCGAGCCGACCGAGACCGAGAGCAAGGACGTCCTGGATGCCTTTGTGTCGGCCATGTCACAGATCCAGAAGGAAGCCGAGCAGGAACCCGCACGCGTGACCAGCGCACCGCATACCATGCCGGTGCGCCGCCTCGATGATGTGCGGGCGGCACGGCAACTGGATCTCACATGGAAGCCGACAGCGCAGTCGTAGACCGCTACAAGCCCCGCGGACTCACCCGCGTGCTGCGGGCCGTGGGCTTGAGCCTGCGCGGACTCACCGGCGCGTTCCGCGAGGAAGCGGCGTTTCGCCAGGAACTCGCGTTCGCGGTGCTCGTCATACCCTTGGGTCTGTGGCTCGGGCATAGCGGGGTCGAGCGCGCGCTGCTCATCGGGCCCATGCTGCTCATCCTGATCGTGGAGCTCCTCAACAGCGCAATCGAGGCGACCGTGGACCGCATCGGGTTCGAACGGCACGCGCTCGCCGGACTCGCCAAGGACATCGGCTCCGCCGCCGTGCTCATGTCGTTCGTGCTGCTCATCGCCATGTGGCTGCTGGTACTGCTGGGCAGATAGGAAACCTTCTGATGCGATTCATGCGTCTGCTGTGTGTGTGCCTGCTGCTGTGCGGCGCCTCAGTGTGCGCGGCCGCGGGTCCGCTGACCGCCACCACCAGCGCCGCCGCGCCCGCCGCGGCGCCCGCGACGCCGACAGTGCCGCAACCGGCGCTTCCGGGGGAGTCGCCTCCCGCACCGCCCCCCCCGGGGGTCGGGCCGGGGAATCCGGCCGGCGTGAGTACCGCGCCGGCGGCCGTGGCGCAGCCGCCCGCCGCCATGGAGGGCAATCCGGACTGGGCGGAAACGCTCGAGCGCATCGCCGGCAGCGTAGTGTCGATCGACGTCGATTCGACGCGCGCGTTCGATACCGAGTGGAACTCGACCGCGCAGGCGACCGGCTTCGTGGTGGACGCCGAACGCGGCCTGATCCTGACCAACCGTCACGTCGTTACCCCGGGACCGGTGACCGCGGAGGCCACCTTCCTGAATCGTGAGGAAGTGCAGCTGTATCCGGTGTACCGCGATCCGGTGCATGACTTCGGCATTTACCGCTACGATCCGCAGAGGCTGCGCTTCATCAAACCCAAGGCCCTGCCTCTGTATCCGGAAGGCGCGCAGATCGGGCGCGAGATCCGCGTCGTCGGCAACAATGCCGGCGAGCAACTGTCGATTCTCGCCGGCACCCTGGCGCGACTCGACCGCGACGCGCCCGCGTACGGCGTTGCCAAGTACAACGACTTCAACACCTTCTACCTGCAGGCGGCGTCCGGGACCTCCGGCGGCTCCTCCGGTTCGCCGGTGATCGACATCCGCGGGCGCGTGGTGGCGCTCAATGCCGGCGGCGCGAGCGGCGCGGCGTCGAGCTTCTACCTGCCGCTCGGGCGGGTGCGCCGCGCGCTGGAGCTCATCCAGCAGGGCAAGCCGGTTGCGCGCGGCACGCTGTACACGGTCTTCAACTACATGCCCTACGATGAGCTCGAGCGCCTGGGGTTGGACGCCGCAACCGAGGCTGCGGCACGTAAGAATTTTCCGCGCAACACCGGCATGCTGGTGGTCACCGAAGTGCTGCCCGGCTCGCCGAGCGAGAGCGTGCTGCAGCCCGGGGACATCCTGGTGCGCCTGAACGGGCGCTACGTCACGCAGTTCGAGCCACTCGAGGACGTGCTGGACGGGTCGGTCGCCAAGCAGGTGGAGGTGGAACTCGAGCGCGGTGGCAAGGCCGTGTCCGCCAAGCTTCCGGTGGGCGACCTGCACGCCATCACGCCCAGCGCTTATGCGGAGTTTGGCGATGCGGTGGTGAATGCCATGTCCTATCAGCAGGCGCGGCACTTCAACGTACCTACCCGCGGCGTGTACGTCGCCAACCCCGGCTACGTGTTCGGCGCGGCGGGCATTCCCCGCGGCGCGGTGATCGTGACGATCAACGGCGGCAAGACGGACACCCTGCGGGACTTCGAGGCCGGAATCGCGCAGCTCGCTGACGGCGAGCGCGCTCCGGTGCGCTACCTCACCATCGATGATCCCAACAACAGCGAGCTGCGCCCCATCCGCATGGATCGCCTGTGGTTCCCCGCGCGCCATTGCGATCGCGACGACGCCTCCGGCCTGTGGGACTGCAAGCAGCTCGCCGCCGGTCCGCAACCCAAGTCCGTGCCGGTGAGTGCCACGGCATTTCCTCACTTCCAGGACCCGCGGCTGAACGCGCTCGCGCCCTCGGTCGCCCTGGTGACGTTCGACATGCCGTACTCGGTGTCAGGGATCACCGAGCGCAACTATCACGGCACCGGCCTGATCGTGGACGCGCAGCGGGGCCTGGTGGTGGTCGATCGCAATACCGTGCCGGTCGCGGTCGGCGATGTGACCGTGACCTTCGCCGGCACCGTGCAGGTTCCGGGGCGCGTGGTGTACATCCATCCGCAGCACAACTTTGCGGTCGTCGCCTACGATCCGGCGCTGATCGGCAGCACCCCGGTCAGATCCGCCAGGCTGACGCCGCGTGAACTGGTCGCCGGCGAACCGGTGTGGGTGGTCGGACTGGGCAGTGACAGCCAGATGCATGCCCGCAAGACCGAAATCGCGAGCATCGATCCGCTGGAGTTGCCGCTGTCGCGCACCATGCGTTTCCGCGACAGCAATGTCGAGACCGTGCAGCTCGTCAATCCGCCGCTGGAATTCGACGGCGTGCTGGCCGACAAGGCCGGCAACGTTGTGGGCACCTGGTCGAGCTTCGCGTACGAGAGCGGCCGCGAGCTGTCGCAGGATACGCGCGGCGTGCCGATCGGCCTCGTGGCCGATATGCTCGATCGCGTGCGCAACGAGCGCCCGCTGCACTCGCTCGAGGCCGAGCTCGGGGTGCTGTCACTGGCGACTGCACGCGAGATCGGCCTGTCGGACGGCTGGGCGCAGCGGCTCGCGCAGCACGCGCCGACGCGGCGCCAGGCCCTGACCGTGGTGCGCCTGGTCGGCGGCTCCGCGGCGGCTCAGCGCCTGCAGCAGGGGGATCTGCTGCTCGCGATAGACGGCGACGTGGTAACGCGCTTTCGCGAAGTGGAGAGGGCCGCGGCCGACAAGGATCATGTGCAGGTCACGGTGTGGCGCGGCCGCAGCGAGCAGACGCTCGAGGTCGCTACCGCGGAGCTTCCCGGAACGGACATCGATCGCCTGGTGGAGTGGGGGGGCGCGACACTGCAGGCGCCGCACCGCGCCATGAGTGTGCAGCGGGGCATTGCCCCGGTGGGTGTGTACGTCGGTTACTTTGCCTACGGGTCGCCGGCGACGCGTTACGGCCTGTATCCGGGCCGGCGGATCATGGAAGTGGACGGAGTGGCCACTCCGGATCTGGATACGTTTCTCAAAGCCGTCACCGGGCGGCCCGATCGCTCCTCGGTGCGCCTGAAGACCATCACCTGGAACAACGCCCCGGAAGTGATCACGCTCAAGCTCGACAAACACTACTGGCCGGCGTACGAGCTCACCCGCACGAGCACGGGCGGCTGGGTGCGGCGCGCACTCGAGTGAGGTCTGCGGCCCGCGCGTCCGGTGCTACAAGCCGCTCCCTCAGGCTCGCAGCGTCGGTGCGGCGCGACATCTGCCCCTAGTCCCATTTGACAGTTTTTTGCGGCCTCACCCCAGGTGCGTGTGCGCGTGATGCTTTCCCACAACACGCGGTAGCGACGCCCGCCGCTTGCTAGAATTCGTCTCATCTATGGTTCGTGCCGTCAGAGCTACCCAGGTCGAGATCGAGAGCGCCGTACAGGCGTTGCGCGACGGCGAGCTCGTGGCATTTCCGACCGAGACCGTCTATGGGCTCGGCGCAAACGCCCAGAACCCGGCCGCCGTAGTGAAGATTTTCGAGGCCAAGGGACGTCCTCCGAACCATCCGGTGATCGTGCACCTCGACAGCCCGCGCTTCCTGCACCGCTGGGTGCGTGAGGTTCCCGAGGCCGCGATGCGCCTCGCCGAGAGCTTCTGGCCGGGACCGCTCACCATGGTGATGCCGCGGGCGGCCAGCGTGCATGACGTCATCACCGGCGGCCAGGACACGATTGCGATCCGTGTGCCGGCGCATCAGATGGCGCAGCAGTTGCTCACCGCCTTCGGCGGCGGCATCGCCGCTCCCTCCGCCAACCGCTACGGGCGCCTGTCCCCGACCCGTGCCGAGCACGTGCGCGAGGAGTTGGGCGAGGCGGCACGCGTGATCCTCGATGGCGGGGAGTGCCAGATCGGGCTGGAGTCGACCATCGTGTCGTTTGAAGACGGGGGTGTGCGGCTGCTGCGGCCGGGCAGTGTCACGGCGACGCAGCTGCGGGAGGTGGTGGGCGAGCTGCTGAGCGGCGCCGACAGCCGCTCCCCGCGAGTGCCCGGTGGCACGCCGACGCACTACGCGCCCACCACACCCATGACCATCGTGCCGGCCGGGGAGGTCGACGCGCAGGCGGATGCAGCCTCCACCGGCGCCCGGCGCGTGGCGGTGCTGGCGCAGCGCCTGCCGCTGCGCGCCCACAAGTACGTCACCTGGATCAACGCCGGACGCAGGCCCGAGAGCTACGGCCGCGATCTGTACGCGAATCTGCGTACCCTGGACAAGGCCGGCTGCCAACACATTCTCGTGCAGGCGGTGCCGGACGGGGAGCGCTGGGAGGCGATCCGCGATCGGCTGCTGCGCGCCGCGACCAGCGTCGCCGAGAGCGACGACGGCACCGGCGCCACGGCGATGCTGCCGTAAACTCCCGCTGGTGCGCCGCCCGCGATTCATCGACCCATTCCAGCCCGCGCAGGTCCGCCGCCTCGTCAGGGAGTTCGGCTCGCCGCTCCTGATCCTCGACTGCGAGCGCGTGCGCGTGCAGTTCCGCAAGCTTCGCAAGGCGCTGCCGCGAGTCGATCTGCACTATGCCCTGAAACCCATGCCGCATCCGGCGGTGGTGCAGACGGTGATCGCGGAGGGCGGTTTCCTCGATCTGGCCACGAGCGGCGAGGTGCAGCTGGTGCAGCGCCTGAGCGTAGCGCCGGAGCGCTGCATTCACAGCCACCCCATCAAGCGCGAGCAGGACATCGCCAACGCGCTGCAGTTCGGCGTACGCTTGTTCGTCGCCGACAATCCCGATGAAGTGCGCAAGTTCGCGCGCCTTGGCGAGGCGGCGCAACTGCTGTTGCGGGTGTCGTTCCGCGCCCCCGGCGCGGTGTGCGATCTGTCGCGCAAGTTCGGCTGCGACCCGGAGGACCTGCTGCCGCTCGCGCGGCTCGCCGCTGATCTGGGTATCGGAGTGCGGGGACTTTCGTTCCACGTCGGCTCGCAGACCGCCGACGCCGGCAAGCACGTCGAGGCGCTGGCGGCGTGCGCCAGGCTGATGGCGGCGGCGCGCCGCGAGAAGCTCGGTGCCTTTGATACGCTCGACATCGGCGGTGGCTTCCCGATCGAGTATGGGCAGCCGGTACAGGAGATCGGCCGTTTCTGCGCACCGCTGCGTGCGGCGATGGCGAAGCTTCCCAGGCGGGTGCGCGTGATCGCCGAGCCGGGGCGCTACATCGTGGGTCCGTCAGCCATTGGTGTGGCCTCGGTGATGGGGCGCGCGCGGCGCGAGGGACACTGGTGGTATTACCTCGACGACGGGCTGTACGGCTCCTACAGCGGGCAGCTGTTCGATCACGCCCGGTACCCGGTGGAAGCGTTGCGCGAGGGCAGCGAGCGGCTGCCGTCGGTGCTCGCGGGGCCGACCTGCGACAGCATCGACGTGATCGCGGAGAATCTCATGTTGCCGCAGCTTCGAGCCGGGGACCTGGTGGTCGGCCGCGCCATGGGTGCCTACACCTGGGCGAGCGCTTCGGAGTTCAACTTCTTTCCCAAAGCCACCGTGGTGTCAGTCAACCTGGGCCCGGGCGACACCGGCAGCGTCACGCCGTGGCCGCCGTAGAGCCTGACGCCGCGGGGCAGCGCTTGATCCGCAATATCGTGTTCGACATCGGCTGGGTGTTCGTACGCCTCAACTACCGGCCGATTCTCGGGCACCTCGAGGCGCACGGCGCGGAAGTGGCCGATCGCGACACGGTGATGGAACGCATCGGGCTTGCGGATCACGAGTGCGGGCGCCTGCCCGGCCGCGGGCTCCTCGAGCGCCTGGCGGGCCTGGTGCGCCAGCCGGTGTCGCTCGAGGAGACGCATGCGCACTGGGTGGACATGTTCGAGCTCGAGCCGGCGATGGTCGACCTGGCCCACCGCCTGAGCGAGCGTCACCGGGTGTTCCTCCTGTCCAACATCGGCGACCTGCACTGGGCCCATCTGGCGCGCGAATACCGCCTGCACGCCATCGGTCATGGAGCCCTGCCGTCGTACCTCGCGGGTGTCATGAAGCCGCACGCCGGCATCTACGCCGAGGCCGAGCGGCGCTTTGCCCTCGAGCCCGCGGCCACGGTGTTCGTCGACGACCGGGTGGACAACATCGCCAGCGCGCGCGCGCGCGGCTGGCGCGGTATCGTGCACGGCGGCTACCACAGCACGCTCACCGCCCTGCGCGACCTCGGGGTCGACTGCTTCAGGACCTGATCCGTGAACCCGGTCATTTCCGCGACCTTGCTGCTCCTGGCCTCGAACGTCTTCATGACCTTCGCTTGGTACGCACACCTGAAGAATTTTGCCGGCCGGCCGTGGTACCTGGCGGCACTGGTGAGCTGGGGCATCGCCTTCTTCGAGTATCTGCTGCAGGTGCCGGGCAACCGGATCGGCTACACGCAGCTGTCCCTGCCGCAGCTGAAGATCCTGCAGGAGGTGATCACGCTCGGCGTGTTTGTGCCGTTCGCCGTGCTGTACATGCACAAGCCGCTGAAGCTCGACTACCTGTGGGCGGCCGTGTGCATTCTGGGTGCGGTATATTTCGCGTTCCGTTCACCGGGCGCCTCATGAAGAACGAAGTCCTGGCGGAGCCTTGGACCGCCATCCATGCGCAGGTGATCGCCGCCCGCGAGGGACGCGATCCGCGCGTGATCGCGCGCCTGTTCTCGGGTTGGGCGGTGTTCGGCGAGCGCCAGTTCGTGCGCGGCTATGCGGTGCTGCTGCCCGACCCGGTGGTGCCGAATCTCAACGCGCTCGGCGCTCGCGAGCGCATCGCCTTTCTCTCCGACATGTCGCGCCTGGGCGATGCGCTGCTCAAGGTGACCGGAGCCACGCGCATCAACTACGCGATCTTCGGCAACCAGGAGCCGGCGCTGCACGCGCACGTGATCCCGCGCTACGTAGATGAGCCGGAGGCGTTGCGCGGCGCGCAGCCCTGGGCCTACGACTGGTCCGCGGCGCCGCTGTTCGAGCGCGCCTCCTGCCAGGAGCTCGCCGAGAACCTGCTGCGCGAACTCACGCGGATGGGCGTCACCAAGCCCATGCGCTTCAATCCCGGCGCGAACGCCGACGCCTGAAGCACTCGCTGCGCGCTTGCGACCCGCGGACGCTCACTTCGCCGCTGGTTTTTCCGCAGGCGGCGTCGCAGATTGTGCCGGCGGCGCGGGTTGCGCCGCGCTTGGGGCCGCCTTGACGCTCAGCAGCTCGACTTCGAAGATCAGCAGCGAGCCGGGCGGAATGGGCGGCGCGGAGCGCAGGTCGTACGCGAGTTGCGGCGGAATGAAGAGCTGCCACTTGGCGCCCGGCTTCATGAGACCCAGCGCCTCGGTCCAGCCGGGGATGACGCGGTTGACCTGGAAGTTCGCCGGCTGTCCGCGCTTGTAACTGCTGTCGAACTCGGTGCCATTGATCAGCGTGCCCCGGTAGTTCACCGTGACCTCGTCGGTCGTCTTGGGCGATGCGCCAGTGCCGGCGGTGAGGACCTTGTACTGCAGGCCGCTCGCGGTCGTGAGGATGTCGGGTTTCTTGCCGTTCTCGGCCAGGAACTTGGCCGCCGCGCGGTGGTTGGATTCGCCCACGGAGTCCACCAGACCGCGCAGGTTCTCGCGATCCTTGTCCGTCATCGAGACCTTGCCGGAGAGCGCATCGTGGACCCCCTGCGCGAGCTGCTGCGCGTTGAGCAGCTCGGGCGGAATGCCGCTGGCCCGCAGCTGCTCGCCCATCGACACCCCGACACTGTAACTGGGGGAGCTGGGCTTCGCCTTTGCGGGCGCCTCGCTGGCGGCTCCGGCTTTGGCGGGCGCCTTCTTGGCCGGGGCGGCGGCTTGCGATGCGGGTGCAGCGCCCGCGGGCGGTTGCTGCGCAGCCGCGAGCATCGAGCCCGCAACAAGCGCCACCGCGGCGCTGAAAAGGAGGAACGTGCGGCCGCGGCGCGGCGCTGGCAGTGTCATGGGGTACCCTTCACAGGCATGCGGGCCGTGCACGGCACGTCTTGGGAACCGCAGCGGGTCGGGAGTGTGGCTGATTGCAGGCCTGCGCGCTGCACTTTTTGCTGTGGCGATGAGGGCTTAGCCCGAGAATCCCGCGCGGCTCACCACCTTAAGTTAACGCGCCGGCACCGCTCCCGGCTCTCACCGCCGCCGCGATGGACGCTGATCAACGCTCAGCCGACCGGCGGTTCGTTCGCAGGCACGGCTGCCGCCGACAGCGACGCGAGCTCCTCGTCCGTGAACGTGCCCTGGGAGAGGAGCCACCTGGCGCGATGCAGTTGGGGGGCGGCGACGTATATACGGGAGGGCGCCGCCTGCCCGAGGACGCCGGCATCCGACATGACCCGAACCACGACCCCCTCGGCCGCGAGCACCTCGGCGAGGGACTGCGCGGAGGGCAGATCCGACAGCGTGGTAAGCAGGCGCCATTCAGAAGCGGACATGGTGTCCCTACAGTGCCAAAGGCGCGATGTTTCTACAATGCGCACCATCCGCAGGTGCGGAGCGGAGCGTCAGAAGTGCTCATCGTTCGGAGTCTTTCCCGCAGCTTCCGCGAGGGCGGGCGCGTGCATCAGGTGCTCGACGGAGCCGACGCGCAGGTGAGGTGCGGCGAGACGGTCGCGGTCACCGGGCGCAGCGGCTCGGGCAAATCGACGCTCCTCAATCTCATCAGCGGCATCGATCGTGCCGACCGCGGCACCGTGGAGATCGACGGCCGTGACGTGACGGCCATGGGCGAGCCCGCCCGCACCCTGTTCCGCCGCGCCCACATCGGCTTCGTCTACCAGTTCTTCAACCTGATCCCGACGCTTGATGTCGAGGAGAACGTGCGCCTGGTGCTCGAACTCAACGGCGCACGCGGAGCACAGGCGCGCGAGCGTAGCCTCGCGGCGCTCGCGGACGTGGATCTGCGCGAGCGGGCGCACAGCGCGGTAGACCAGCTCTCCGGCGGCGAGCAACAGCGGGTGGCGATAGCCCGCGCGCTGGTGCACCGGCCCGGGCTGCTGCTGGCCGATGAACCCACCGGCAATCTCGACGAACAGACCGCGGCTGAGGTGCTGCCGGTGCTGTTGTCGCTGGCACGCGCACGCGGCACCACCATCGTGATCGTGACGCACGACGTCGCCCTGTCCCGGCTGGCGGATCGGGTGCTGGAACTGCGCGACGGCCGGCTGCACGATGCGGCCGCGCCACGGGCTCGCGCCTCATGATGCCGACCCTGCGTGCAGCCAGCCTGCGGCATCTGCTGCGCCATCCGGCGCAACTGGCGCTGGCGCTCATCGGGCTGACACTCGGTGTGGGCACGATCGTGGCGGTGGACGTCGCCGCGGCGAGCTCGCAGCGCGCCTTCGAGCTTTCCCTGCAGGCGGTCAACGGCGCCGCCACCCACCAGATCACGGGCGGTCCGCGCGGGATCGATGAACGGCTGTACGCGCAGCTGCGCACGTACGCCGACGCAGGCGCGCCGCCGCGCTTCGCGCCGCTGGTGACGGGGTACCTCACCGTGGGTGAGCGCACCATGCAACTGGTCGGCGTCGACCCGTTCGCCGCCGCGCAGCTCGCGGGCGAGGGGCGGGTCGCCGCAGCGCCCGACCCGGCAACCGACGGTGTCGATGGATTACGCCGCTGGTTCAGCGAGCCGGGCGCCGTGGTCATGAGCGCCGCGACCGCGCAGCAGCTGGGGCTGTCGGTCAACAGCCGCTTTGACGTGACCGTCGGCGGCGTGCGGCAGCGTGCCACGCTCATCGGCCGGATCGCCGACGCCGGCGCGGGGTTCGACGCAACGCTGCTCACTGACATTGCACAGGCACAGGAATGGCTCGGCAGGGTCGGCCGCCTGTCGCGCATCGACGTGCGCGTCGCCGGGGGCGCGCCGGAGGCCGCGCTGGCGTGGCTGCGCGCGCAACTGCCTGCGGATCTGGAGCTGCACGCGACGCGCGCCCAGGCGCGCGAAACCTTCGCCATGACGGACGCGTTCACGACCAACCTGAAGGCCATGAGCCTGTTGGCGCTGTTGGTGGGCGCGTTTCTCATCTACGGGGCGGTGAGCTTCGCGGTGCTGCAGCGCCGCGCCACCATCGCCGTGCTGCGGGCGCTGGGCGCTACCCGCGGCGAGGTGCTCGCCGTCGTGCTCAGCGAAGCGGCGGTGCTGGGAGTCGTCGCCGCACTATGCGGGGTGCTGCTGGGCGTGGCGCTCGGCCGGGGCCTGGTGGGGCTCGTATCACAAACCATCAATGACCTGTATTTCGTGGTGAGCGTCAACGCGGTCACCGTACCCGTGAGCGGCGTCGTCACGGCGCTGTGCGTCGGGCCGGCGACGGCGCTGGCCGCGGCGCTGCTGCCGGCGCTGGAGGTCGCCGCGAGCGCACCGCAGCTGGGGCTGGCGCGTTCAGTGCTCGAAACGCGAGCGGTATGGGTGGCGCGAACCCTGGCCGTCGTCAGCGCACTGCTGGCGGTGGGGGCGGGGCTGATCGCGTGGGTTTCCGGCCGGAGCCTCCTGGCCGGGTTCGCCACACTGTTCATGTTGCTATTGAGTGTGGCGGCGGTCACGCCGGCGGCGCTGCGCGTCCTGGCACAGGGCGCGGCTCGTCTTGGCGCGCGCCTGAGTCCGGTGGCGCGGCTCGCCTGCGGCGACATCGCGGCCTCGCTCAGCCGCACAGGCGTGGCCTGCGCCGCGCTCGGCATGGCGCTCACTGCCATGATCGGGGTCGCCATCATGGTGGAGAGCTTCCGCGAATCCCTGCGCGAGTGGCTCATTCACACCCTGCGCGCGGACGTTTACGTCAGCGCTCCGGGCCCGGCGGAAGCCTCGGAACGCCGGCTCGATCCGGCCGTCATCCGCGCGCTGCTCGCGACACCCGGGATCCGTGATCACAGCGAGAGCCGCCGGGTGGAGGTCGCATCACCGCGCGGCGCGCTGGATCTGAACGCCGTCAGACTCGCGCCCGCCAGCTACGCGGCGCTGCAGTTCACGCAGTCGGACGCGGCGCACGCGTGGCCGGAGTTTGCGCGCGGCGCGATCCTCATCTCCGAGCCGCTCGCCTGGCGGCTGGGGCTCGCGCCCCACGACACCCTCACCCTGACGACCGCTTCCGGGCCGCGGGCGTTTGCGGTGGCGGGCGTATACCGCGAATACGGTAACGACCGCGGCGAAGTGCTCATGAGCCTCGCTCAATACCAGCGCCTGTGGGGCGATGAGGCGATCAGCGGGCTCGGCATCTATCTGGCACCCGAGGTCGAGGCGCAGCGGGCGGTTGCCGAATTGCGCACGGCCGCGGGCCAGCGGCAGGCGCTCCTCATCCGCTCCAACGCCGACATTCGCGCGCTGTCGATGCGCATTTTCGAGCGCACCTTCGTGATTACGCGGGTGCTGTACTGGCTCGCCGCGGGTGTGGCCGCGGTGGGGCTGGTGAGTGCGCTGCTGGCGTGGGAGCTGGAACGCTCGCGGGAGCTGGCGATCCTGCGCGCGCTCGGCCTGACCCCAGGGGGTACCGCGCTGTTGGTGCTGGCGCAGACCACTTTCATGGGCGTCGCCGCGCTCCTCACGGCGATTCCGGCCGGACTGTTGACCGCCCTGGTGCTGACCGGCGTCATTAATCGCCGCGCCTTCGGCTGGCAGATCGACCTGCACCTGACGCCGGCGCAGTTCACCGACGCCCTGTGGCTCGCGCTGGCCGCGGCGTTCGCGGCGGGCGTGTACCCGGCGTGGCGCAGCGCGCGCGCGCCGCTCGCACACGGTCTGCGGGAGGAGTGATGCGCCGCAGCCGCGCGAGGGCAATGACCCGGCTGGCGATCACGGGCGCGGCAGCGTGGGCGATGGTGAGCGCGGCGCCGCCCCCCGCGCAGCTGCGCTCCGATGAGGCGCCGGCGGGCTTTGCGCAGGCGCTGGCGCCCTGGAGCTTCGCGTTTCCGCGTGATCACGGACCGCATCCGCAGTTCCGGCAGGAGTGGTGGTATGTCAGCGGCAATCTGGACGCTGCCTCGGGGGAGCGCCTGGGATTTGAGCTGACGTTCTTCCGCTTTGCCCTGCAGCCCGAGTCCGGGCTCGCGCCCGAGCCCGCGGCCTCAGCCTGGCGTGCACGGCAGATCTACCTGGCGCACTTCGCGATTACCGATGTGAGCGCCGGGCGATTTCGCTTCGCGCAGAAACTGTCGCGCGCAGCGCTGGGGCTCGCCGGGGCGCAGACCCTGCCGCTGCGTGTGTGGATCGACGACTGGTCACTCGAGGCCGCGACTGCGGGCCCAGCGCAGCAGTGGAGCCTGCGCGCCACGCAGCCCGGGTATGTGCTCGAGCTCACGCTGCAGGCCGCGGCACCGCCGGTTCTGAACGGTGATGCGGGATTGAGCCGCAAGTCGGGCGAGCCGTCCGCGGCGACCTACTACTACTCGATGCCGCGCCTGCCCGTGTACGGGCGGCTGATCCGCGAGGGTCACCCGCTTAGGCTTCAGGGCCTGGCGTGGCTCGATCGCGAGTGGGGGAGCGGGGGCCTGGGAGCGCAGCAGGTAGGTTGGGACTGGTTCGCGCTGCAGCTGAACGACGGCAGCGCGCTCATGTTCTACGCGCTGCGCGACCGGGACGACAGCCGTGATCCGCACAGTGCTGGAACCTGGGTCGAGGCTGCCGGAGGCTCACGGCCATTGTCCAATGAAGAGGTGAGGATCGAGGTCACAGATCACTGGAGCAACGCGCAGGGGACCCGCTACCCGGCGCGCTGGCGCATACGCGTGCCCGCGCTCGCGCTCGAGGTAAGCGTGCGTCCCGTGCTTGCCGATCAGGAGCTTCTGACCACGCCCGATTACTGGGAAGGCGCGGTGGATGTCAGGGGAACGCGCGCCGGTCGCAACATCGCCGGGCGCGGCTATGTGGAGTTGGTCGGCTATGCGCCGGAACGCGGAACGCGGCACGACAGTGGCGCGCACGCGCGTCTTGATCGATGATCCCGCTCCTAAGCAGCTCTGGCCCCTTGCGACCTGGAGACCATCATGCGATGTCCGTTGCTTGCCGCGCTCACCACCGTCCTGATCACGATTCCGGCCTACGGCGCCCTGCCCGATGGCGCCAAGGCTCCGGACTTCAGCACCGCGGCGTCGCTGGCGGGCAAGGAGTTCAAGTTTTCGCTCGCGGATGCCCTGAAGAAGGGGCCGGTGG
Organism: Steroidobacteraceae bacterium; assembly: GCA_035300445.1. Lineage (GTDB taxonomy): Bacteria > Pseudomonadota > Gammaproteobacteria > Steroidobacterales > Steroidobacteraceae > 13-2-20CM-66-19. The sequence continues at coordinate 93,369 of DATGVL010000041.1, read as the reverse complement.
TGCTGTATTTCTATCCGGCGGCGTTCACACCGGGGTGCACGGTCGAGGCGCATGAATTCGCGGAAGCCACGGCGAAGTTCCAGCAGCTCGGCGCCACGGTCATCGGTGTCTCGCACGATCCGATCGAGAAGCTCGACCGCTTCTCGGTGAGCGAATGCCGCAACAAGTTCGCGGTCGCCTCGGATGCGGACGGCGGCATCATGAAGGCCTACGACTCGGTGCTGCCCTCGCACCCCGAGTACGCCAATCGCACCTCCTACGTGATCGCGCCGACCGGGCAGATCATCTATTCCTATACAGCCATGAATCCCGACAAGCACGTCGAGAACACCCTCGCCGCCGTGAAGAAGTGGCAGGACGAGCACAAGAAGACCTGACACTCAGGCGAGGTCTGCGAGCTGGGCTGGCACCTGACGGCGCAGCAGCAAGTTGCGCGCTTCCCACTGTTCCTGCGCGGGCAACTCCTGCAGGAAGCCCACCTCGCCCCCCGCCAGGAGCGCGATCGGCACGCCGTCGCGATACAACACGCGGTTGCCGCTGAGGGAGGGCAGGCGCGCGCCCGGTGTGAGGATGCCAACGAGGTTCAGTGGGTCGGCGCCTGACAGCGACACGTAGTGCCCCTCGTGCGGCTTGCGGCGTGCCTCGCGCAGCAACGCGATCGCCTCGGGCGCGGCGTACTGCTCGCCGGTGAGGCCGGCGACGAAGCGCCCGCCGCGAATCTCACCGCGCGCCTCGAGGCGCCGGCAGCACATCAGCAGATCGCGCCACGGCGGCAACCAATCGGCCTCGCGCGCCAACAGTCGCCAGAACACCACTCCCCAGCGGCGCAGGAGCGTCCGCACCAGGTGCTCGACGGTCTCCTCGCCGGGTGCGTGGTCGGCTGCGCTGTCGGCGCCGCGCGGGATCCTCGACCAGCGTCCCGCGCCGTCCATGCCGAACAGTGCGATGCGCCGCCGCCGCCGGCCGCCCATGGCGGGTCTGCGGCGGTCGGCCGGAAGCAGCAGGGCGCGCAGCCCCGCGAAGCTGTCGGAGTTCACCAGGCCGAGCGCCACCAGCTCGGCAAGCGCTTCCTCGGCCTGCGTGGGCAGGAGCCCGGTGCCTGGCGCGATCTCATCGAAGAAGGACGCGCCCTGCGCGGACAGATACTGCGCCACGCGCTGCGCGCTCGAGGACAGCTGCGACCCATCCACCGACCCGGTCAGGGTGGACCACAGGCGCATGTTACGCCGGGCGAGCAGCACGATCGGCGTGGCGCGCACCGGCGCCGCGCCGCGCGCCGGGTCGCTGCGGCGGGCGCTGAGCCGCGTCCACACGAAACGACCGGCGAGGCATTGCTCATCGAGCCAGGCGGGTTCGTACTCGCTGATGCGGCTGGGCAGAAGCTCGGTCTCCCAGGCGCTGGCCGGCGCCTCGAATCCCTCCAGCTGCGCCAGAACTGCGCCCACCGCGTCGGGTCCCTCCATGCGCAGAGCAGGCGTGACCCGCTGCCACTCGAACAGGAAGCGCAGAAAATCCCGCGCTTCGATCGGCTCGATCTCCGCGCGCAGGCGTCGCACGGTGTAGCGGTGGATTCGTGCCAGCAGCCGCCGTTCGCACCACTCGCTGCCCGCCGGCGCGTCTGCGGTGAATGCGCCGCGCATTGCGACGCCTTCCGCTTGCAGCACGGCGAGCGCCGCCTCGACCCGCGCTGCCGGCATGCTCAAGCTCGCCGCGAGCGCGGACGCGGTCGTCGGTCCCAGACCCTCCAGGCGCCCGCGCACCACTTCCACCAGCGCGCCTTCCGCGCTGCAGGCGTGCGCGTAGGCCGCGGGCGTGATCACCGCGGGCTCGGGGATCGATTGCGGGTACAGGGCCGTAAACAGCGGCAGTCGCTCGGCCGTGACCCACAGCCGTGTCCCCGCGGCGCCGATCCGGGTCACGCGCTGCTGCGCGACCAGGGTGGCGATCAAGGCGGGCCAGAGCGCACCTCGCTCGACCTCGGCTTCAGTCAGGAACGTGAGCCACAGGAGCGCATCGTGCAGCTCGTCGGCGGTGGCGGCGTCGGGCCAGGCTTCCTCGTGCACGCGGCGGATGGCATCAAGGTCGAGCCTGCCGAGGTCGGCCGCACTCTGCGGATCAAGCCAGCGCCGGCTCATCACTGCCTGGGTGCGCCGCTCCTCCAGCGGCGCGTCATCGAGAAACGCGTAAGGCCTTGCGGACAGCACTTCCAGCGCGAGCGGCGAGGGCTCGGTCAGATCGCGCGCGATCACCCGGATGCGGCCCGACTCCAGGGCGCGCAGCAGCCGCTCCAATCCCCCGATATCCATCGCCTCTTCGAGACAGTCGCGGAGCGTCTGGCGCACCAGCGGGTGATCCGGAATCTCCAGCTCGCCCGGGAGATTCTCGGCGCACGCGAGCTGGTCGGGAAACACCGCGCTCAGCAGGTCCTCCGCCGCCATGCGCGCCAGCGGTGCCGGCACCTTCTTGCCGCCGCGGTAGCGTGGCAGCGCCAGTGCAATCGCGGCACTCCAGCGCCAGCGCACCGGAAACATGGGGGCGGCGCACAACGCCTGCACCAGCAGCGGCCGCACGGTGCCGGAATGAAGGTAACGGGCCACCTCGGCGAGCTCGAAGCTGTGCGCTGTGGTCAGCGACAGCACGATGGTGTCCTCGGTCGCCGCCGCCTGCAGCTCGAAGTTGAACGAGCGGCAGAAGCGCTTGCGCAGTGCCAGTCCCCAGGCGCGATTGATGCGACTGCCGAAGGGCGAGTGAATGACCAGCTGCATGCCGCCGGCTTCGTCGAAGAAGCGCTCGAAGATGACCGTCTGCTGGGTCGGCAAGGCCCCGAGCGCGGCGCGCGCCGCCGCCAGATAATTCACCAGCTGCACCGCGGCCGGGATTGCGATACCCGCCTGCGCCGCGAGCCACTGCGTCGCCGCCTCGAGTCCCTCATCCAGCCGCGCCTCGAGCTCCAGGCGCAGCCGCGAGACGCTCGCTGACAGCTCGTCGGTGCGCCCGGGCGCCTCGCCGAGCCAGAACGGAATGGAGGGCGGCTCGCCGTGCGCATCCTCGACGCGGATCCGGCCCTGCTCCACGCGCAGGATGCGGTAGGACACATTTCCCAGCTGGAAGACATCACCCTGCAGACTCTCGACCGCGAAATCCTCGTTCACCGTGCCGACGAACTGCGCCTGCGGCTCGAGAATGACCTGATAGTCGGCGTTGTCGGGGATGGTGCCGCCGGAGGTGATGGCGGTCAGTCGCGCGCCGCGCCGTCCCGTGACCCGATGATTCACGGCGTCGTGATGAATGAGCGCCCCGTGCCGGCCGCGGCGCGTGCTGTAGCCTTGGGCGAGCATGTGCAGCACTTCGTCGAACTCGGCACGCTCGAGATCCCGATACGGATACGCGCCGCGCAGCAGCGCATACAGGCTCTGCTCGTCCCATTCGCGGGCCGCAACCTCCGCGACGATCTGCTGCGCGAGCACGTCCAGCGGCTTCACCGGCATACCTAACCGGTCGAGCTCCCCGCGGCGCACCGCTACCAGCAGCGCCGCGCACTCCACCAGATCATCGCGTGACAGCGGAAACAGCCGTCCCTTGGGCGTGCCGCCCAGCGAGTGACCGGAGCGGCCGACGCGCTGCAGCAGGGCGGCGATCGAGCGCGGCGAGGCGAGCTGGCACACCAGGTCCACCTCGCCGATGTCGATCCCGAGCTCCAGCGACGCGGTGGCCACCAGTGCGCGCAACTCGCCGCGCTTCAGGCGCGCCTCCGCGTCCAGCCGCGATTCCTTGGCCATGCTGCCGTGGTGCGCGGTGACGTGCTGCTCGCCGAGGCGCTCGGACAGATGGCGCGCGATGCGCTCGGCCTGTCTGCGGGTGTTGACGAACACCAGCGTGGTGCGGTGCTCACTCACGAGCTGCGCCAGGCGATCATACAGCTGCGTCCAGACTTCTCCGGACATCACCGCCTCGAGCGGCGCGGCGGGGATCTCCAGCTGCAGGTCGCGCTCGCGCACGTGGCCCGAGTCGATGATGGTGCAGTCGGCTGCGCCATCGGCGCGCAGAGCGCGTGTGCCGACGAGGAAGCGGGCCACGTCCTCGACGGGCTTCTGCGTTGCGGACAGGCCCACGCGCGTGAGCGGCTTGCCGGCGAGCGCCTCGAGCCGCTCGAGCGTGAGCGACAGATGCACGCCGCGTTTGCTGCCCACCATGGCATGGATCTCATCCACGATCACCGTACGGGTGCTCGCGAGCATCCGCCGGCCGGACTCGGAACCGAGCAGGATGTACAGTGACTCAGGGGTGGTGACCACGATGTGGGGCGGGCGCTTGGCGCTGGCCACACGCTCGCGCTGCGGCGTGTCGCCGGTGCGCACGAAAGTGCGGATGTCCACCTCCGGCAGACCGAGCGCGCGCAGCTCCGCGCGGATGCCGGCGAGCGGCGCCTCGAGGTTGCGATGGATGTCGTTGGAGAGCGCCTTGAGGGGCGACACATACACCACCAGCGTCTGATCCGGCAGCAGCCCTCCCGCTGCGACACCGCCGCGCACCAGCTCATCGATCACCGCGAGGAATGCGGCGAGTGTCTTGCCCGAACCGGTGGGGGCTGCGATCAGCACGTGACGCTGCGCCGCGATCGCCGGCCAGGCCGCGCTCTGCGCGGGCGTGGGCGCATCGAACGTGCGTGCGAACCATCGGGCGACGGCGGGGTGGAAAGCCGCGGACATGGCGCGATTGAAACACAGCTGCAGCCTCACGAGGAGCTCCGCAGCGCTGAATTCACAAGCGTACAGTGAGCGATGCGCAGGCCGGCTGTATACGCGCCCGCTGCGCGCGCCGCCGGCCACAGCGCCCCCGGCAGGGGCTGGATGCACGAAAGGGGAGTAAAGTGATCGCCTCGTGCCTTGAGCCGAAGGTGTCGCAGGATGTGGGACGAGGATGTTGAGAGCGCGGCGCGCCGCAAAGTCGCGTGGCTCATCGGGATCGTGGTCGCGGCGGTGATCGCCTTGGGTGGCTGGTACTGGTACGCGTCGCGACAGCGTCCCGCTGCCGCAACCCCGGTGGTAGCCGCTCCGGCGCCCCCGCCGGTGAGCAGCGAGCCGCAGATCGAGCACCCGATCGCGGCGGATAACGCGGCGGGCTCTGCCGCCTTGCCGGCGCTGAACGACAGCGACCAGATCGTGCACGATTCGCTCGCCGGTGTGCTCGGCCGCCATGCCGTCGAGCAGTTCCTGGTGCCGCAGAACATCGTGCGTCACCTCGTCGCCACCGTCGATAACCTGCCGCGCAGGAAGGTGGCCGTGGAGCTGCGGCCGGTGAAACCTGCGCCCGGACAGAGCGCCATCGCCACGCAGGGTGAGATCACGACCCTCAGCGACGGCAACTTCGAGCGCTACGCGCCACTGGTGCGGGTGGTGCAGGCCACGGACGTGAAGGCACTCGTACTGGTCTACGAGCGGCTGTATCCGCTGTTCCAGCAGGCGTACGAGGACCTGGGCTATCCCGGCAAGTACTTCAACGATCGGCTGGTCGAGGTGATCGATCACCTGCTGCAGGCGCCGGAAGTGTCAGCGCCGATCAGGCTGGTGCAGCCCAAGGTGTTCTACGAATACGCCGACACCGATCTCGAGAGCCGTTCGGCCGGACAGAAGCTGCTGATCCGCATGGGTCCGGCAAACTCGCGCGCCATCAAGGCGAAACTGCGGGAATTTCGCGCCGAGATCGCCAAGAAGAAATGACGCTGCCCCGAAGGGGTGTTCGATGAGCGACGCAACAGCTATGGACGGGGCCGGTCTCGACAGGCCGCTCGCGGACCTGCGCTCCGTGTTGATTCCCGGTGAGACTCTCGAAGCCTGGGCGATCCAGCGGCGGCTGTTCGCGCTATCGCACCGGCGGCTGCTGATCGCCGCCACCAGCGGCAGGCTGGTGGTGCTGGTGCGCAGGCTCCTCGCGGGCTTCGACGTCTCCACCATCCGCTGGCAGGACCTCGAGGAAGTGACCTTGAGTGTGGGCGTGATCGGTGCGGATCTGGCGCTGCGTGCCGGCAAGGCAACCGATCTCGCCTCCCTCGGTGCGCAGGGTTCACAGCGGGTCGAGTTTCGCGGATTGCGCAAGGAGCAGGCGCAGGCGGTGTACCGCATCTGCCAGGCTCAGGACCAGGCATGGCGCGAGAAGCGCCGGGTCCGCGAGCTCGAGGAATTGCGGGCGCGATCGGGCGGGATCCAGTTGATGTCAGGAGCGGCCCCGGCGACCGGGACGCCCGACGGCGACGCGGTCCGGCGCCTGCGGGAAGCCAAGCAGCTGCTGGACGCCAAGCTCATCACCGATGCGGAGTACGAGGCCATCAAGGCGAAGATCGTGTCGTGAGGCCCCTGTTGGATGCTCCCTCACCGGCGGCCGCTGCCGCGGTGCGCGATATTCAACCCCTATGCACAAGTAATCCACAGGCGATCCACAGGGCAGGTGCGCTAGGCTTGAGACCATGGGCATCCGCTTTCGCCGCCGCCCCGTCACGCACAACGAAGTGATCGGGACATACAATTTTCCCAGCCGCACGGTGCAGGTGCTGAAGACCCAGGATGATCGCATCCGGTGGACCTGCGACTGCGACAAGTTTCGCCGCCAGGATGGTCAGCGCGAACCCTTGTGGTGCAAGCACATCGCCAAGGCGGCGGCGCGGCGCTCGCTCGAGCGCCTGACGCGCCGCGTGTCGGTGGCCCGCGGGCTCGAGCGCTAGCGCATCACTCCCGGCCTCGCGCGTGCTGCGCGCTGCGGAATTCCTGGCCACGTCGTGCAGCGGGTTGTTTGCCGGCGCGGCGCTCTACGTCAACCTTGTGACTCTGGCTTTGCGCTACAGCCGGCGCTGCGCCTGAAGCGTCAGCTGGACGTGGCGGGCTCACTTTGCGCCACCCGCTGGATCCGATATGATATTAGACTCATTCCATAAAGGAGATGCACATGCGCTGGGAAATTCCGCAGGCGACCGATTTTCGTTTCGGCATGGAAATCACGCTGTATATCGCCAGGCGCTGAGCCGAATGCCTGAGGGCGCCGGGATCCGCGCACCCGAGCGCCGTGCGAACCTCAATGTGTTGTGAAAATCAGGGTGCTGGGGTCTGCTGCCGGCGGCGGCTTTCCTCAGTGGAATTGCAACTGCCGTAACTGCTCGGGCGTCCGCAACGGCACCCTGCGGGCGCGGCCGCGAACCCAATCCTCACTCATCGTCAGCGGCGGCGACGGGCGCCAGTGGGCGCTCGTCAATGTCTCCCCGGACATCCTCGTCCAGCTGCAGGCGAATCCGTTCCTGCAGCCGGCGCGCGCGCCGCGCGATACCGCCATCAGCGGCATCGTGCTGGTCGATGGGCAGATCGATCACAGCGTCGGTCTTCTGATGTTGCGCGAATCCAGCGCGGCGCTGCAGGTGTGGTGCACGGACAGTGTCAACGCGGATCTGATGCACGGCAATCCCGTGTTCGCGGTCCTCGCGCACTATTGCGGCGTGCAGCGGCGCAGCATGCCCGCCGATGGGAGCGAGTTCGCCCTCGACGGCGTCAGCGGTGTGCAATGGCGGGCGCTCGCCGTGGCGGGCAAGCCCGCCCCTTACTCACCTAACCGCGAGTCCCCGGTGGCGGGGGATAATGTGGCGCTGGTGATAGGCGACGAGCACACCGGCAGGACGGCCGTATATGCGCCCGGCCTCGCGGCCATCGAACCGCAGCTGTGGCGCGCCATGCGGGCGGCCGCCTGCGTGCTGGTCGACGGTACCTTCTGGAGCGATGACGAGATGATCCGGCTCGGGCTGTCGCGCAAGCGGGCGCGCGATATCGGCCACCTGCCGCAGAGCGGCTCCGGGGGTATGCTCGAGTGGCTGGAAAAGCTTCCGGCCGGCACCCGCAGGATCCTGATCCACGTGAACAATAGCAACCCGATACTCGACGAGAGCTCCCCTGAGCACGCTGAGCTGACGCGCCTCGGGATCGAAGTGGCGTGGGACGGGCTGGAGATCGAGCTGTGACGGCCGCGGTCTGGAATGCCGCGGAATTCGAGCAGCAGTTGCGCGAGCGCGGCCGCGCCTACCACATCCACCATCCATTCAACGTGATGTTGAATTCCGGCCAGGCCACGGCGGCGCAGATTCGCGGCTGGGTGGCGAACCGCTTCTATTACCAGATCAGCATTCCCATCAAGGACGCCGCCATCCTCGCCAATTGCGACGACCGTGGCGTGCGCCGCAACTGGGTACAGCGCATTCTCGATCACGACGGCTATGGCGAGAACCCCGGCGGCATCGAGGCGTGGGTGCGGCTCGCCGAGGCGGTGGGCCTTGCGCGCGTGCAGGTGGAGAGCCTGCAGCTGCTGCTGCCGGGGGTGCGCTTCGCGGTCGACGCCTATGTGAATTTCGCACGCCGCGCGCCCTGGCCGGAAGGCGTGTGCGCCTCACTCACCGAGCTGTTTGCGCCGGAAATTCACCAGCAGCGACTCGCCAGCTGGCCGGAGCACTACCCATGGATCGACCCGGCGGGACTGAAGTACTTCCAGAGCCGCCTCAGTCTGGCGCGGCGCGACGTCGAGTTCGCCCTCGCCCTGACGCTCGATCGGTTTCGCACGCGCGCCGCGCAGGAGCGCGCGCTCGAGGTGCTGCAATTCAAGCTCGACGTTCTGTGGCAGATGAACGACGCCATGGCGCTGGCCTACGGAGTGACGCAATGAGCGATGTCCCCGGGACCGCAAAGCCGGCGGTCGCGCACGGCATGCGCCTGCAGTGGGAGCCGGCGCAGGAGGCGCACGTGCTGCTGTACCCGGAGGGCATGGTCAGGCTCAACAGCAGCGCCGGCGCGATCCTGAGCCGCTGCGATGGCGTGCGCACGCTCACCGACATCGTGAGCGACCTGGAGCGCACCTACAGTCTCGCGGGACTCACGGGCGACGTCACCGCCTTCGTGGCGCTGGCGCTCGAGAAGCACTGGCTGGAGCTGCGCGAATGAGCGGGACACCCGTCGGACATGGACTGGCCGCGCCCAACGCGGCGCTGGGGATGTCGCAGGCAGCGCGCAGCGCGGGCGCTCCCGGGCCGCCGCTGTGGCTACTGCTGGAGCTGACCTACCGCTGCCCGCTGCATTGCGTGTTCTGCTACAACCAGACCGACTTCGCCAACACCGGACCGGAGCTCGGGACCGAGGACTGGATCCGTGTGCTGCGCCAGGCGCGCGCCCTCGGCGCGGTGCAGCTCGGGCTCTCGGGCGGGGAGCCGCTGGCGCGCGATGACCTCGAGCCGATCGTCGCGCAGGCGCACGCGCTCGGTTACTACATCAACCTCATCACCTCCGGCATCGGCATGACCGAGGCGCGCATCAGCTCGCTGAAGGCGGCCGGGCTCGATCACATCCAGCTGTCGTTCCAGGACAGCACGCGCGAGCTGAATGATTTCCTCTCCAGCACGCGTACCTTCGAGCTGAAGTCGAAGGTGGCTGCACTCATCCGCCAGTACGACTATCCGATGGTGCTGAACGTAGTCCTGCACCGGCTCAATATCGATCACGTGGGTGAGATCCTCGAGATGGCGGAAGCGATGGGTGCGCAGTACGTCGAGCTCGCCAACACGCAGTACTACGGCTGGGCATGGCTCAACCGCGAGCACCTCCTGCCCAGCCGTGCACAGCTCGAGCGGGCGGAAGCGACCACGCAGCGCTTTCGCGAGCGCGTGGCGGGGAGGATGCAGATCTATTTCGTGGTGCCGGACTACTTCGAGACCCGGCCCAAGGCCTGCATGAGCGGCCTGGGGTCGGTATTTCTCGGCATCGCGCCGGACGGCACGGCCTTGCCCTGTCACGCGGCACGCATGTTGCCGGGACTGCAGCTCCCCAATGTGCGTGACTCGGACATCCGCACCATCTGGTACGACTCGCCGGCGTTCAACCGCTTTCGCGGCGAGGCGTGGATGAAGGAGCCCTGTCGCAGCTGTCCGGAAAGAACCAAGGACTTCGGCGGTTGCCGCTGCCAGGCCTACCTCCTGACCGGCGATGCGGACAATGCCGACCCGGTGTGCGATCTGTCCCCACACCATCATAAGGTGACGGAGGCGGTGGCGCGCGCCGAACAGGCGGCCGCCGCGGCCCCGGGCGGCGCGCGCGAGCAGGCGCTGGTGTTTCGCGATCACCGCATCTCGATCGCCGTGGTGCCGGGCCACCCCGCCCGGCGCCCCTAGCGAGGCATGCGCCGATGGCACTGCGGCGTGTGCTGAAGATGGGTGAGCCGATGCTGCACGAGGTAGCGGCCGCGGTGACGCGCTTCGACGCGGAGCTGGCGGCGCTGGTAGCCGACATGGACGAGACCATGCGCGCCCTCAGCGGTGCCGGCATTGCCGCCCCGCAGATCGGGGTGAGCGCGCGCGTGGTGATCTTCGAGCTGCGCGACAACCCGCGCTACCCGCACCTCACTCCCGTTCCCTACACCGTGCTGGTGAATCCGGTGCTCACGCCGCTCGGCAGCGAGCAGGACGAGGGCTGGGAGGGGTGCCTGTCGGTGCCCGGGATGCGCGGGCTGGTGCCGCGGTTTCGCCGCCTGCGCTACCAGGGCCTCGATGCGCACGGCGCGCCGATCGACCGGACGGTGGAGGGGTTTCACGCCCGCGTCGTGCAGCACGAGATCGATCACCTCGACGGCATCCTGTTTCCGCAACGGGTGCGGGACCTGCGCAACTTCGGCTTCGAGGACGCGCTCACCGGGCAGATGACGCCGATGCCGGACTGACAGAATTTCCAGGAGACCGCCCACATGAGTCAGCGCGTCACGGGACCCTTCGAGGTGAAAGTCACGCCGCAGAAACCTGACACGCAGATCGCCCGCGCCGCAAACCTCGGTCGGCTGACCATCGACAAGCGCTTTCACGGCGAGCTCGAGGCGATCAGCAAGGGCGAAATGCTCGCCACCCAGACCGAGGTGAAGGGTTCCGCCGCCTATGTGGCCCTGGAGCGCGTGACCGGAACGCTCAAAGGGCTCAGCGGCAGCTTCGTCCTGCAGCACAGCGCCACCATGAACCGGGGCAAGCCCGTCTCGTCGGTCACCGTGGTGCCGGATTCCGGCACCGGCGAGCTCAAGGGACTCAGCGGCAGGATGAACATCCTCGTCGCCGAGGACGGCTCGCACTCCTACGAGTTCGATTTCAGGGTCGAGCCACAGCCATCCTGACGCCGCGCGGTCTAAGGTGCCGGTGGCGCGGCGTCGCCGCGCGGCGGGCGCGCCACGTCCCGCACCATGCGGATGGCGCACTCCTTCCCCTGGTAGTAGCCGGGAACGCGCGCCAGCTCGCGGTAGCCGAGCGCCGCATAGAAGGCGCGTGCGCCGGCGTTTCCCGCGCGCAGCTCGAGCGCGATCGTGAAGGTACCGGCAGTGAGTGCGGTCTCCTCGAGCCACGCCACCAGGCGCCGCGCGATACCGCGGCGGCGGTGCGCCGGCGCGACCGCCAGCAGGTTCAGGTGAGCGGTGTCATCGGCGTAGCGCATGATGGCGAAGCCGACCGTGGCGGTCCCGGCCCGCGCCGCCAGCACCACGCTGTCCGGATGGCGGATGTGCCAGGCGATGCGCGCCGTATCCCACGCGGGCCTGAGCCCGCTCTCCACCAACTCGTGCGACATGCCCGCGAGTAACGCGGCATCTGCCACCCGGGCCGGCTCGAGGCGATACTGGTACACGAATTCGAGCATAGCGCGGGCGGAGGCGCGGCGCCCAGGCGGCCGGGGGGCGCTCAGGCGAGCGTGTGAAACACGTGCTGAACGTCCTCGTCCTGCTCCAGGCGGTCGATCACGGTGAGGACCTCGGTCGCCTGGTTCTCCGGCAGCTCGCTCGGGACGGTGCAGACATACTCATGCTCGGCCGACAGCGGCGCGAGGCCGCGCGCTTCCAGCGCCTCCTGCAGCCGGCCGAAATCGGCGAAGGCACAGCGGATCACCAGCTGGGACTCGCCCTTCTCGCCGGCGCTCTCGCCCATCTCGTCGAGTCCGTGGTCGATGAGGTACAGCTCGAGATCGTCCTGGTCGATTCCAGCGGGATTCAGGCGAAACACGCCCATCTTGCGGAACAGGAAGCTGACGCTGCCGGTGGTGGCGAGATTGCCGCCGCCCTTGGTGACGATGTTGCGCACCGCCGCGACGGTGCGCGTCGGGTTGTCGGTCGCCGTTTCCACCAGCAGGGCCACGCCGTGCGGCGCATAAGCCTCGTACAGCACCTGCTGGTAGTTGGCGGCGTCGCGTCCCGCGGCGCGCTTGATCGCCGCCTCGATCCGGTCTTTCGGCATGTTGACGGCACGCGCGTTCTGGATGGTCCGCCGCAGCACCGGATTGGTCGCCGGGTCGGTGCCGCCGGCCTTCACCGCCATGGTGATGTCCTTCGCGATGCGCGCGAACTGTTTCGCCATGCGGTTCCACCGCGCGAACATGGTGTGCTTGCGGACTTCGAAGATGCGTCCCATGGCGCGCATGGTGCATCAAGCGTATCGGCGGTGCCAGCCGCCCGATGGGCGTAACATAGCGCCGCGACCAGGCGGAAGAAAAACCCAACACGGCCGGCGAGTCTGACTCAGTCGATGGGTTGGCCTGCCGAAGGGGCGCTGTCGCAAGCGGTCTTTTCGCCGCCAAAAGTCACGCCTTTTGCCGGTGAGTCTGACTCAGTCGATGGATTGGCCTGCCGAAAGGGCGCCGTCGCAAGCGGTCTTTTCGCCGGCAAAAGTCACGCCTTTTGCCGGCGGGTTCGAACCAAGTTGATCGGCTGGCCTGCCGAGGCGGGCGTAGCCCGCGTCGGCCAATTAACTAGGCGAGCTGCGCCTGCAGGACGCGCATGCGCCGCAGCTGCAGAGAGAGGCGGCGCTCGATCTCCCGCAGTTTGCTCTGCAGGTCCACGTGCTCCCACTGCTGCAGCACCGCACGTTTCTTCTCGCCGAGCCACTGCTCCTTGACGCGCGCCCAGTCGGCCACCGCGGCGAGGAAGCTCTCGTACTCGTGCGCCAGGCGCGCACGCAGCTGTTCGATGTGCGAGTGACCGGCATCCGGGGACTTCGCCAGCCGCTCGCGGGCACGCGTGAACTGCATGGCGAGCAGCGCACGCTGGATCTGGAACACCGGCGTGCGCTTCAGGCGCCGGGTCAGGCCGAACAGCTGCAGGCCGGCGATCAGCCACTTGGTTGGATCCCACTGCCACCAGCGCACGCCGTTGCGATAGTCGTGCGCGAAGATATGGTGGAAGTTGTGATAGCCCTCGCCGTAGGTGATGACCGCGAGCACCGGATTGTCGCGGGCGCTGTTGTCCTCGGTGTACGGGCGGCTGCCCCACATGTGGGCGAGCGAGTTGATGAAGAAGGTGACGTGATGGCTCCACACCAGCCGCAGCACGCCGGCGAGGATCAGCATGCCCCACACGTCGTGGAACAGGATTCCCAGGATGAGCGGCAGGCCGATGTTGGTCGCCAGCGCGAGCGGCACGTAGTAGCGGTGCTGGAACGCCAGCATCGGATCGCGCTTGAGGTCCGGGATGTTGGAGAAGTCGGGCCTGCCGCTCGGGTACTCCCGCAGCATCCAGCCTATGTGCGAGAACCAGAACCCGCGCCGCGCCGAGTACGGGTCCAGGTCCACGTCGTCGACGTGCAGGTGGTGGGCGCGGTGGCCGGCGCACCACGCGAAGACGCTGTTCTGCAGCGCCATGGTGCCGAACACCAGGTACAGCAGCCGCACGCTCCAGTGCGCCTCGTAGGTGCGATGTGCCCACAGGCGGTGATAGCCCGCCGTGACCGCCATGCCGTTGGCACCGGCGAACAGAACCGCGGCAACCCAGGCCGCGGGCGAAAAACCGTGCGTCAGGCCATACCACGGCACCAGGATCGCGGCGGCGGCAAACGTCAGCGCGAACATCAGAGCATTGGTCCAGATCACGGGGGCCGTCTGCTCGTTGCGAGTGGTGTCGGACATGCACAGCCAAGTGTTAAATAGGGCGCAGTAACTTATCACGCCCCGGCTTCCGAGGTGGGACTTAAGTCGTTTTTGAGTATGCTGCGCCCCTGCGGCACGTGTGTGAGCTCGATTCTATGACGTGGATCCCTGTGCGCCCGGCGATCGTGCGCGGCGCGCTTGCGGCCTCGCTGGCGGTGGCGGCCTCGCTCCTGCCCGCGGGCGCTCGTGCGGCGCGGGCCTATGTCTCCAACGAGGACGACGGCACCGTCACGGTCATCGATACGCAGCGCCTGACGGCGCTTGCAACCGTGGCGGTGGGCAAGCGGCCCAGGGGACTGGTGCTCAGCCCCGACGGTGCGAGCCTGTACGTGGCGCTCACGGGGCTCCCCAAGTGCCCGCCGCCGATCCCGGAGGAGCAATGTGCCAAGCTCCCGCGGGACCGGCAGGCCGACGGCGTGGCGGTCATCGACACCGCGACGCTCAAGCAGACACGGCTGCTGAAGGGAGTCTCGGATCCGGAACGGGTCGAGATCAGCCGCGACGGACACTCGCTGTTCGTCACCGATGAGGATGCAGCGCGCCTCAGCGTGCTGGACGTGCTACGGGGACGCGTCGCCGCCAAGGTTGCGGTCGGACGCGAGCCTGAGGGTGTGCGCGCCTCGCCCGATGGCCGCTGGGTGCTGGTGACCAGCGAGACCGGCAATTCCGTGGCCATCATCGATGCACACACCCACGCCCTGGTGCACACGGTCCTGGTGGGCACGCGCCCGCGCGATCTCGCCTTCACACCCGACAGCCGCACCGCCTACGTCTCGGGGGAAGCCGATGCGTCGGTGTATCGCATCTCGCTTCCGAGCGGTGCGCCCACCACGCAGCTCGTGCAACTGCGCAAGGAGGCGCGCCCCATGGGCGTCGCGCTCGATGCGGCACGCGGGCGGCTGTACGTGAGCACCGGGCGCGGCGGTACCGTGGCGGTGATGTCGCCGCAGGACGGCACGCTGATCGGCGAGGTGGCCGTGGGCGCCCGACCATGGGGGCTGGCGCTGAGCGCCGACGGCACCCGCCTGCTCACGGCCAACGGCCCCTCGGGGGATGTGACGGTCGTCGATACCCACACGCTCACCGTGGTCGGCAAGGTGACGGTCGGCCGCGGTCCCTGGGGCGTGGTCGCCGGCCCTTAGAAACATGAAAGGGGGGGGCGTGATTGCAGTTCTTGGGCGATTCGGCCTCGTATTTAGCGCAGCCGTCGCGGCAGTGGCCGGGGCCCAGTCTCCGGCGCTTCCCGCTCCCGTCGAGAAGGCCGCACGCACTTACATCACGCGCGGCGCGCTCGAGGCTCAGGTCCGCTTCCTGTCCTCGGACCTGCTCGAGGGCCGGGGACCGGGCACACGCGCCGATCAGCTGGTGCGGCTGTATCTGCAGACGCGGCTCGAGGGCATGGGCTACAGCGCCGCCTTCGGCGGGGGCAGCTGGCAGCAGCCCTTCGACATCGTCGGCATCAAGTCGCAGTTCCCGAAGAGCTGGAGCTTCCAGGCCAGGGGCCAGAGAGTCGACCTCGCCTGGCGTGACGACTACATCGCCGCGAGTGGTCTGCAGAGCGAGAGCGTCGCGCTCACGGATGCCGAGCTGGTGTTCGTCGGTTACGGCATCCAGGCCCCGCAATACCAGTGGGACGACTTCAAGGGCGTGGATGTCGCCGGCAGGATCCTGGTGATGATGAACAACGATCCGGACTGGGATCCGAATCTGTTCGCCGGCAAGCGCCGCCTGTACTACGGCCGCTGGGACTACAAGTACGCGAGCGCGGCACGCCACCGGGCCGCCGGCGCGATCATCATCCACACCACACCCTCGGCGGGTTATCCCTGGCAGGTGGTGCAGAGTTCCTGGGGCGGTGAGCAATTCGAGCTGCCGGCGGGGAGCGAGGCGCGGCTGCGCGTGAAGGCCTGGGCCACCGAAGGCGCGATGCGGCGCCTGTTGCAGGCGGGTGGCCAGGACCTGGACAAGCTGCTCGCGGCCGCGCGCTCGCGCGATTTCAAACCGGTGCCGCTCGGCATCCGCACCTCGCTCGCGTTCACCGACACGCTGTCGCACGTGCAGACCGCCAACGTCGGCGGGCTGCTCCCGGGGAGCGATCCGAAGCTGCTCGCGCAAGTCGTGGTGCTGTCGGCGCATCACGATCATTTCGGCCTCGGCGAGGCGGACGCCACTGGGGATCGCATCTATCACGGCGCGGTGGACAACGCTTCCGGGTGCGCGCAGGTGCTGACGATCGCGCGGGCCCTTGCGGCGCTGCCGCAGCGGCCGCGCCGCTCGATACTGGCGCTGTTCGTCGCCGGCGAGGAGCGCGGACTGCTCGGCTCGAGCTACTACGCGCAGCATCCCTCGTTCCCGGCCGGCCGCATCGCAGCCAATATCAACATCGACGGCGGCAACATCTTCGGCCGCACCCGTGATGCGACCCTGATCAGCATGGGCAAGTCCTCGCTCGACGGGATCGCCGCACGGGTCGCGAGCGGCCAGGGCCGGGTGCTCAAGCCCGATCAGTTCCCCGACCGCGGCTACTACTACCGCTCGGATCAGTTCTCCTTCGCCAAGATCGGCGTGCCGGCGTTGTTCTTCTCGGACGGCACGGACTTCATCGGCCGGCCGGCCGGCTGGGGCAGGCAGCAGATCGAGGAGTGGGAGCTGAAGAAATACCATCAGCCGGCCGACAAGCTCGACGACAGCTGGAATTTCGACGGCATGATCCAGGACGCGCAGCTCGATATGCTGTCCACCTGGCTCATCGCACAGGCCGATGCCATGCCGACGTGGAAGCCCGGCGATGAATTCGAGGCGCCGCGCAAGCAGGCGCTCGGCGCCCTCACCGGCAAGTAGCTGCCGCGGAGTCAGAAGGCATGTTTGAACGGCTCGAGTCCGTCATTCCCGATCCGATCCTGGGCCTCATGGCGGCGTTTCGCGCCGACCCCGATCCGCGCAAGGTGGACCTGGGTGTCGGAGTGTATCGCGACGATCGCGGCGAGACGCCGGTGCTGGAGGCGGTGCGCCGCGCGGAGAGTGCGCTGCTGGCGCGTCAGAGCACCAAGAGCTACGTCGGGTCGGCGGGCAGCCCCGCATTCAACGAGGCCATCGAGCGGCTGGTGCTCGGCGATGAGCACGAGGCGCGCCTCACCGCCCGGGTGCGCACCGTGCAGGCACCCGGCGGATGCGGCGCGCTGCGCCTGGGGGCGGAGCTCATCCGCATCGCCTCGCCCGACTCGCTCGTGCACGTGAGCACGCCCACCTGGGCGAATCACTCCCCGTTGCTGTCGGGGAGCGGATTGAGACTCGAGCGCTACCCCTATTTCGATCCGGCCACCGGTGGGGTGCTGTTCGACGCCATGACTGCGGCGCTCGAGCGGCTGCCGGCGCGCGCGGTGGTGCTGCTGCACGCCTCCTGCCACAACCCCACCGGCGCGGACCTGTCGCCGGCGCAATGGCGTGAGCTGCTGGCGCTGGTTAAACGGCGGCAGCTGCTGCCGTTCATCGACATGGCATATCAGGGGCTCGGCACCGGCCTCGAGGCGGACGCGTTCGGTGTGCGCCTGTTCTGCGCCGAGCTTCCCGAGGTGCTGTGTGCGGTGTCGTGCTCGAAGAACTTCGGCCTGTACCGCGAGCGCACCGGAGCGCTGCACGTGATCAACGAGACGCCGGCGGGGGCGGACGCGACCTTCAGCCAGCTGGTGCGCATCGCGCGCGGCATCTGGTCGATGCCGCCGGACCATGGGGCCGCCATCGTGCACGGAATCCTCGCCGACGCGGCACTGCGCACGGCGTGGCAGGGGGAGGTCGCCGCCATGCGCCAGCGGATCTCCGGCCTGCGGCTCGAGGTGGTGAAGCAGCTGCGGGAACACTGCCCGCAGCGCGACTTCAGCTTCATCGCCACGCAGTGCGGCATGTTTTCCTTCTTCGGCATCAACACCGCACAGGTGCGCGAGTTGCGTGCCCGCCATCACGTCTACATGACCGACGACGGCCGCATCAATATCGCGGGACTGCGCCGGGAGAACCTCGAGTACTTCGCGCGCGCAACCGCGCAGGTGCTGGGGGGCTAGCTCTCCGGGACGATGATGCGGTGCGTGGACTTCACTTCCTCCATCACGAAGTAGGTGTGGGTCTGCTGCACGCCGCGCACCGCGGCGATGCGATCACCGAGGAAGCGGCGGTAACTCTCCATATCCGTCACGCGTACCTTCAGCAGGTAATCGAACCCGCCCGCCACCATGTGGCACTCCATCACCTCATCGTGCGCCAGCATCACCTGCTTGAAGCGCTCGAAGGCGTCGGGCGTGGTGCGATCCAGTAGCACCTCCACGTAGGCGAGCAGGCCGAGCCCGAGCCGACCCGGGTTCAGGCGCGCAAAGTACCCCTCGATGTACCCGGCGGACTCCAGGCGCCGCACGCGCTCGAGCGTCGGTGTGACGGTGAGGTGTACCTCGCGCGCGAGCTGTGAGACCGCCGCACGCCCGTCCTGCTGCAGCCGCCCGAGCAGGCTCCGGTCGATGCGGTCGAGAGGACGCCGTGCGGCGCCCGTGGGCGCAGATTTCTGGCTCATGGCAGTTGATTTCGCTATTAAAGTGGCTAAAACGGCAGATTATTCTCTGAATATGAGCATAACATAAGGGCAATTCAACTAGGCACGGCAGACGGACATGGAACGAGCAGCGGCCCAACAGGTGCGTCACGACGGGACTGACCTCACGGCGCTGCGCGCGCAGCTGCGCGCGGCGACGCTGCGTCCGGAGGCGGACGCGTCCGAGGAGCTGCTCGCGGACCTTTCGGTCGCACAGGCGGCGCTGGTCAGCGCCAGCGCCCGGGCCGCCGGCTGGGTCGAGGCGGCCCGTGCGGACCAGCGCTCCCGGCCCTTGGTCGACAGGATGCTCGAGCAGTTCCCGCTCGACAGCGCCCAGGGCAAGGCGCTCATGAGCCTGGCCGAGGCGCTGCTGCGCACGCCCGACCCCAGGCGCGCCGACCAGCTGATCGCCGAGCGCCTCGCATCGGTGCGCGCTGCCGGCGTTCCGGGCGATACCGACCTGCTGCTGCGAACCGGCTTCACGCTGCTCGGCGCTGCAGGAAGGCTGCTGCCGGAAGTCTCGGCAGAGCTGTCGGGGGAGTTCTCCGCCGCCAGCCTCGCCAAGCCGATGATCGCACCCATCGTGCGTGCGGCGCTTCGCCAGTCGATGCAGCTGCTGGGGCACGCCTTCATCGTCGGCGAGACCATCGACGCCGCGCTGGCGCGCGGGCGCTCCGAGCCGGGACTGGCGCTGTGTTCCTTCGACGTGCTGGGCGAGGGCGCGCGTACCGAGTCGGACGCGCAGCGCTACTACGATTCCTATGCGCACGCGATCGAGGCCCTGAGCGCTCAGGCGGGAGCCGCCATGCACGCGCGCTCGGGCATCTCAGTCAAACTCTCAGCACTCGAGCCGCGCTATACGCAGCTGCAGAGCGCACGCGTCAACGAGCACCTGGCGCCGTGGATGCTGGAGCTGGCGCGTCGCGCGGCGCGCGCCGGCATCGGCTTCACCGTCGACGCCGAAGAGGCGGATCGGCTCGACCTGTCGCTCGACATCCTGGAGAAGCTGGCGCGGGATGCGGCAACCCGCTCCTGGGAGGGGCTCGGACTTGCGGTACAGGCCTACGGCCGCCGCGCACCGCTGGTGCTCGACTGGGTGGCGGCGCTGGCCCGCGACAGCGCGCGACGCATGACGGTGCGGCTGGTGAAGGGCGCGTACTGGGACAGCGAGATCAAGCGCGCGCAGGAGCGCGGTCTCGCCAGCTTCCCCGTCTACACCTCCAAGGCGGCCACCGACGCCAGCTACCTCGAGTGCGCGCGGCAGCTGTTCGGCGCCGGCGAGGTGATTTACCCGCAGTTCGCCACCCACAACGCCTACACGGTTGCCGCGGTGCTCGAGCTGGCACCGGCGGGCGCAGCGTACGAGTTCCAGCGCCTGCACGGCATGGGCGAGGCGCTGTACGAGGCGGCGCGCGCTGAAGTTCCCGCGCTGCCGCCGGTGCGTGTGTACGCGCCGGTGGGCACGCACGAGGACCTGTTGCCGTACCTGGTGCGGCGGCTGCTCGAGAACGGCGCCAACAGCTCCTTCGTGCATCAATTCATGAATCCACAGATCCCGGTGGAGCAGGTGGTGCGCGACCCGGTCTCTTCCCTGACCAGTCAGGCCTCGCGCCTGACGCGGGTGCGCGAGCCGCAGGCGCTCTTTGGCGCCGAGCGCGCCAACTCGGAAGGGCAGGATTTCGGCGACCCGGCGGCGCTGGCCGCGCTGCAGGCGCAGGTGCAGCAGCACGCCGGCGAGACCTACATCGGCGGACCGATCCTGAGCGGCCGGCGCACGCGCGATGCCGCCACGCCGGTCACTTCGCCGGCCGATACCCGCGAGAGGGTGGGGCTGACGCGCGATGCGAGCGCCGCGGAGATCCGCCACGCGATGCAGGCGGCACATGAGGCGCAGCCGCACTGGGATGCGCGGCCTGCGGCCGAGCGCGCCGCCTGTCTCACGCGGGCCGCGGACCTGTTGCAGCAGCGGCGCGGGCTGTTCCTCAGCCTGCTGGTGCGCGAGGCCGGCAAGACGCTGCCCGATGCGGTGGCGGAGCTGCGCGAGGCGGTGGATTTCTGCCGCTATTACGCGGCGCGCGGCGCGGAGCTGTTCGGCGCGCCGCTCGCACTGCCCGGGCCGACCGGCGAGAGCAACACGCTCTCGCTGCACGGCCGCGGCGTGTTCGTGTGCATCAGCCCGTGGAATTTCCCGCTGGCGATCTTCACCGGGCAGATCACCGCGGCGCTCGTGGCCGGCAACGCCGTTGTGGCGAAGCCGGCGCCGGCGACGCCGCTCATCGCTCATGCGATGACCTGCCTGCTGCACGAGGCGGGCGTGCCGGCCGCGGCCCTGCAGCTCACTCCGGCCGATGGCCCGGCGTTCGGCGAGGTGGCGCTCACCCACCCGGCGCTCGCCGGTGTCGCCTTCACGGGCTCGACCGCGACCGCCGCCACCATCAACCGCACGCTCGCCAATCGCGATGGCGCGATCGTGCCGCTCATCGCCGAGACCGGCGGCGTCAACGCGATGATCGTCGATGCGACCGCGCTGCCCGAGCAGGTGGTCGACGACGTCATCACCTCTGCTTTTACGAGCGCAGGCCAGCGCTGCTCGGCGCTGCGGGTGCTGTACCTGCAGGAGGAGATCGCCGAGCGCGTGATCGCGATGCTGATCGGGGCGATGCGCTGCCTGAAGATCGGCGCGCCGGCGGATCTGGCCACCGATGTCGGTCCGGTGATCTCGCGGGCCGCGCAGCAGCGCCTGCAGCAGCACGCCGCGCGCATGCGCGCCGAGGCGAAACTGCTGTACGCCTGCGAGCTGGATGCCAGCCTGGCGCCGGGACATTTCTTCCCGCCGCAGCTGTTCGAGTTGCGCAGCCTCGATCAATTGCGCAGCGAGGAGTTCGGACCGATCCTGCACGTGGCGCGCTATCGCAGCGGCGAGCTGGCGCAGGTGCTCGAGGCGATCCGCAGCACCGGCTTCGGGCTGACTCTCGGGGTTCACAGCCGCCTCGAGAGCGTCGCCCGGCACGTGTTCCGCTCGCTGCCGGTGGGCAACACGTACGTGAACCGCAACATGATCGGTGCGGTGGTCGGGGTGCAG
The DNA here is from genome assembly GCA_035300445.1 of Steroidobacteraceae bacterium. Taxonomy (GTDB): domain Bacteria; phylum Pseudomonadota; class Gammaproteobacteria; order Steroidobacterales; family Steroidobacteraceae; genus 13-2-20CM-66-19. The sequence goes on along the minus strand of DATGVL010000041.1, from coordinate 71,753 downwards.
CCATTCGGCGGCCAGGGCCTCTCGGGCACCGGACCCAAGGCCGGAGGGCCGCACTACCTGCTGCGCTTCGCCACCGAGCGCACGCTCACCATCAACACCGCCGCCATCGGCGGCAACGTCGAGCTGCTGTCCTGAGTCGCGCTCATGGCGGCAGGCGGTCCGCGCGCAACTCGGCGAGCAACGCCTCCAGGGAGTCCAGCGCTGCGGAGCAGGTGCTGCCGCGGCAGACATAGGCGACCGGGCCCGCCCGCGGGGCCTTGTCGGCGAGCGCCGGCGGCAGGTCCGGCGCATCCGCCGGTATGGCCAGCACCAGCCGGCGCGGGGCGAAAGGCCGCGCGAGCTCGCAGCGCCAGCCCTCGATCGCTGGCGCCGCACCGCGCAGGATGACGATCTCGGGCGGATGCAGCAGCTCCTCCAGCGCGTCGAGCAGTGCGACGTGCGCCTGCGGGTGCTGCCCCAGGGCCGGCCACGCGGCCCGCAGGGTGCGCTCGGCTGCCGTGAGGTAGCGCGGTTCGCCGAGCAGATGCCCCATGCGCAGCAGCACGCGTGCGGCAATGCCGTTGCCGGAAGGCGTCGCGTCGTCGCCGAAGACCTTGGAGCGGTGGATGAGCGCTTCGTGATCCGCGGAGGTGAAGAAGAAGCCGCCGGCTTCGCGGTCCGGGAAATGCTCCAGCACCGCCTCGAGCAATTGCCGTGCAAACTCCAGCTCGTCGCCGGCGAAGCGCAGCTGCTGCAGCTCGAGCACCGCATCAACGAGATACACGTAGTCGTCGAGGTAGGCGTTCAGGTGTGCGCGGCCGGCCATGCTGGCCGCAAGCAGGCGCCCGTCGCGCCACAGCGTGCCACGGATGAAATCGAGCGCGCGGCCGGCGGACACGCCGAGCTCGTCCTGGCCCAGGGCGCGCGCCGCGATCGCCATGCCGCGGATCATCAGCGCGTTCCAGGAGGTCAGGACCTTCTCATCGCGAGCCGGACGCACGCGCGACGCGCGCAGCGCCAGGAGTTTGGCGCGCGCTCCGGAGAGCAGCACGTCGACCTCCCCTGCAGGCCTGCCCGCCTGCCGCCCGAGGTCCTCGAGCGGGGCGGCGACATACAGGTGCCAGTGGCCTTCGAAGTTGGCGGGCTTATCGAGGCCGAAGCGCGGCGCGAACACCGCGAATTCCTCGGCGGTCAGGTGCGCCTCGACCTCGCTGCGATCCCAGACGTAGAACTTGCCTTCGTGACCCTCGGAGTCGGCGTCGAGGCTCGAGTAGTAGCCACCCTGCGGGGATTGCATCTCGCGCAAGGTCCACTCGGCGGTCTCCCGCGCCACGCGGGCGTACAGCGGATCGCTGCTGGCGAGCGCCGCCTGCGCGTACACCGCCAGCAGCGCACCGTTGTCATACAGCATCTTTTCGAAGTGCGGGATCATCCAGTGCTCATCGACCGAGTAGCGGCAGAAGCCCCCGCCCAACTGGTCGTTGATCCCGCCCTCGGCCATGCGCCGCAACGTGAAGGTGGCCATGTGCAGCGCCTGCAGGTCGGGCTCGGCAGCGGTGGTGCTCGCGTGCCACTCGCGCAACAGCCGCTCGATGCTCTGCGGGTGCGGAAACTTGGGCGCCCCCCCGAAGCCGCCGCTGCGGCTGTCGAAGGAGCGCGCCAGCTGCGCACGGCAGCTCTTCAGCGGTGCGTCGCTGAGCTCGGTATCGGCAGCCGCCGGCGGCGGTTGCAGCGCGGCGAACGCCGCCATCAGCGCATCGTTCTGTGAACGCAGGTCCGCGGCGTGATCGCGATAGTATTCGGCGACGCGCAGCAGGATGTCCTTGAAGGCCGGCAGGCCGAAGCGAGCTTCCTTTGGAAAGTAGGTGCCGCCGAAGAACGGCCGCTGGTCGTCGTGTGTCAGGAACATGGTGAGCGGCCAGCCGCCGCCGCGCTGCGTGAGCATCTGCTGCGCGATCTGGTAGATGCGATCGATGTCGGGCCGCTCTTCGCGATCGACTTTGATGTTGACGAAGTTGTCGTTGAGGATGCGCGCGGTGGCTTCGTCTTCGAAGCTTTCTTCCTCGAGGACGTGGCACCACCTGCAGGCGCTGTAACCTACACTCAGGTGAATCGGCTTGTTTTCTCGGCGCGCTCGCTCGAACGCCTCCTTGCCCCACGCGTACCATTCGACGGGATTGTGAGCGTGCTGCTGCAGGTACGGACTCGTCTCGGCGGCGAGACGGTTGGTGTACTTCGGCGTGCCGTCGCTATTCAAATGCTTGATCTGCGTCATGCCATTTGGACCCAACACAGCTCGCGATTAATGCATCCCGTGTTGATCATAGCGCGTTGATCAGTCGCCGCGTTCCCCTATCGGGACCGAGACCCGGCGGACGTTTTGGATCGATTGGTTATACTCCGTGTCCCCCCGGATCCCCGCCCAGCTCCCATGTCAGACCCGCAAGCCCTGCACGCCGACTCTGCCGACGCCCCCGCAGGCGTGCTGCGCCTGAAGCGCGGCGAGGAACGGCGACTGGCCGCCGGGCACCTGTGGGTGTTCAGTAATGAGATCGACACCGACGCCACGCCCCTGACCGCGTTCGCCCCCGGCGCGCTCGCCGAGCTGCGTACGCAGCGCGGCGTTTTCATCGGCTACGTGTGCGTCAATCCGCACGCGCTGATCTGCGCGCGCATCCTGTCGCGAGATGAGGCTCGCCCGGTCGATGGGGTGCTGATCGAACGGCGGCTGCGCACGGCGCTCGCGCTGCGCAAGCGGCTCAGCAGTGCGCCGTACTACCGCTGGGTGTTCGGTGAATCGGACCGGCTGCCGGGCCTGGTGCTCGATCGCTACGGCGAGGTGATCGTCGGTCAGATCGCCACCGCCGGCATGGAGGCGCTGCGCGACGAGGTCACCGCGGCGGTACGGGCCGTGCTGGCACCGGCGGCACTGTTCTGGAAGAACGACTCCGCGGCGCGCGAGCTCGAACATCTGCCGCAGCTCGCCTACGCCGCCTTCGGCGAGGTCCCCGACACGATCGAGGTCGTGGAGGGGGAGCTCACGTTCACGGCGCCGCTCGCTGCGGGACAGAAGACCGGTTGGTTCTACGACCAGAGCGCCAACCGCGCGCGGCTGGCGCGTTACGTCCCGGCGGGTGCACGCGTGCTCGATGTGTGCTCGTACGTGGGAGGCTGGGCGGTCACTGCGCTGCGGCACGGCGCGGCCAGCGCAGTGTGCGTGGACGCTTCACAGCCGGCGCTGGACTTCGCGCAGCGTAACGCGCAGCGCAATGGCGGCAGCGTCGCGCTGCTGCATGGCGATGCCTTCGATACCCTCAAGGCTCTGGCCGCGCAGGGCGCGCGTTTCGACGTGGTGATTCTCGATCCGCCGGCGTTCATCAAGCGCAAGAAAGACATTCCGCAGGGGCAGGCCGCGTACCGCAAGCTCAACCAGCTGGCCCTCGGACTGCTCGTGGACGAGGGACTGCTCGTGTCCTGCTCCTGCTCGTACCATCTCGCGCCCGCGGAGCTGGTCAGCGCGATCCAGAGCGCCGCGCGCCACAGCGGGCGATTCGTGCAGATCCTGGAAGCCGGCGGCCAGTCGCCCGACCACCCCGTACACCCCGCGATCCCTGAAACCCGCTATCTGAAGGCGTACTTCTGCCGCGTCACGTGCGAGGTCGGCTAAACTTCGCGCCTCATGCTGACTTACCCCGGCTTCGACAAGGTGGCCTTTGAGATCGGCCCGATCAAGGTGCATTGGTACGGCATCATGTACCTGCTCGGGTTCGCGGCCGCCTGGTGGCTGGCGCGCCGGCGCGCCGCACAGCCCGGCTCGAGCTGGAAGAACAACGACGTCGACGATCTCATCTTCTTCGCCATGCTCGGTGTGATTCTCGGCGGGCGCATCGGCTACGTGCTGTTCTACGGCCTGACGTTCTGGGCGAACGACGCGTGGTATCCACTCAGGCTGTGGGAAGGCGGTATGTCCTTTCACGGCGGAATGCTCGGTGTCGCCGCCGCCCTGACGCTGTTTGCCTGGCGCCGCGGCCGCCATCCCGCCGACGTCTACGATTTCACCGTACCGCTGCCGGCGCTGGGCCTGTTCTTCGGCCGCATCGGTAACTTCATCAACAGCGAGCTGTGGGGTAAGGCTACGACCGTGCCGTGGGGATTTCGCGTCAACGGCGAGGTGCGGCACCCCTCGCAGCTGTACGAGGCGGCCCTCGAAGGCCTGCTGCTGTTCACCGTGATGTGGTGGTTCACCGCCCGCCCGCGGCCGCGGCTGGCGCCGGCGGGGTTGTTCTTGGCTCTCTACGGCGTGTCACGCTTCCTGGTGGAGTTCGTGCGGCTGCCGGATGAGCACATCGGCTATCTCGCCGGCGGCTGGCTCACCGAGGGGCAAGCGCTGTCGGCGCCGATGATCATCGCCGGCGGTGCGCTGCTGGTGTGGGCGTACCGCGTGCGCGCGCCCTCGGGCAATTTCGCCATCGCACAATGAAACAGTACCTGGAGCTGATGCGCCGGATCCGGACCGAGGGCGTGCGCAAGAGTGACCGCACCGGCACCGGCACCCTGTCGGTGTTTGCGCACCAGATGCGCTTCGATCTCGGCCGCGGCTTCCCGCTGGTCACCACCAAGAAGATCCATCTGCGGTCGCTGGTCTACGAGCTGCTGTGGTTCCTGCGTGGCGACACCAACGTCGCCTGGCTGCGCGAACACGACGTCACGATCTGGGACGAATGGGCGGATGAGCACGGCGAGCTGGGCCCGGTCTACGGCCGGCAGTGGCGTGCCTGGCCGGCAGCCGACGGACGCACCATCGACCAGATCGCCCAAGCCGTCGAGCGCCTCAGGACCGACCCCGATTCGCGTCGCATCATGGTGAGCGCCTGGAACGTGGGCGAGCTCGAGCGCATGCGCCTCATGCCCTGTCACGCGTTCTTCCAGTTCTACGCGGCCGCCGGGCGGCTGTCCTGTCAGCTCTACCAGCGCAGCGCGGACGTTTTTATTGGGGTACCGTTCAACATCGCCAGCTACGCGCTGCTCACACATCTGTTCGCGCAGCAATGCGATCTCGAGCCCGGCGAGCTCATCTGGACCGGCGGGGACTGCCACCTGTACCTGAATCATCTCGAGCAGGCGGACCTGCAGCTCTCGCGCACGCCGTTCGCGCTGCCGCAGCTGGTGATCCGCCGCCGCCCGGCGAGCATTTTCTCTTATCAGTACGAGGACTTCGAGTTCGTGAACTACCAGCATCATGCGCCGATCAGGGCGCCGGTGGCGGTGTGAACGCGGCAGTCAACGGCGGACCGGCGCCGCTGATCGAGGTGCGCGCTTCGCCGCTGCACGGCCTGGGCGTATTCGCCGCGCAGCGCATCCCGCGCGGCACGCGCGTCATCGAGTACCTGGGCGAGCGCGTGTCACATGAGGAGGCCGATCGCCGCTACCATAACAAGGACGCGGGCGATAGCCACACCTTGCTGTTCGTCGTCGACTCGCACACCGTGATCGACGCCGGTGTCGATGGCAACGAGGCGCGCTTCCTAAACCATTCGTGCGCGCCGAACTGCGAATCGTTGATCGAGAACCAGCGCGTGTACATCGACGCGATCCGCACCATCGAGCCGGGCGAGGAGCTCACTTACGACTACCAGATCCAGCGCGAAGTGGACGACCCGCCGGACATCGACGCCATCTTCGCGTGCCGCTGCGGCGTCGAGCGCTGCCGCGGCAGCATGCTGTGGCCGCCGCCGAGCGCGCCGAGTCGCCAGGGGCAACGCAGCCGCCGCCGCTGAGCGCCACGGCGGACGATTCACATGATCAACTCGCGTCGCGTCAGTGTGTCCGCGGTGATCGGCGCCATGGGGATCGTCTACGGCGACATCGGCACCAGCCCGCTGTACGCCATGCAGGCGTCGCTCCGCGAGGCCGGCACCTTCAACACCGAGGCGGTGCTGGGAGTGCTGTCGCTGATCTTCTGGAGTCTCGCCATCTCCGTCACCCTGAAGTACCTGACGGTCATCATGCGCGCCGACAACCAGGGGGAGGGCGGGATCCTGGCGCTGTTCGCGCTGGCGCAGCGGCGGCTGATCACCGGCAGCACCTGGGCGAAGGTCGCGGTAGGGCTGGCGCTCGCGGGCACGGCATTCTTTTTCTGCGACGCGCTGATCACACCGGCGATCTCGGTGTTGAGCGCCGTGGAGGGTCTGGAGGTCCTGAACCCCGGCTTCAAGAGCTGGGTGATCCCGGTCACCATCGCCGTCATCGCGGTGCTGTTCGCCTACCAGCGCCACGGCACCGCCAAGGTCGCGAGCCTGTTCGGTCCGGTCATGCTCGTCTGGTTCGTGGTGATCGCGATCATTGGTGCCATTGCCATCAGCCGCAACCCCCAGGTGCTGGCGGCTCTGAATCCGTACTGCGGACTCGGCCTGCTCGTGCACCGGCCGCAGGTGGCGCTCGCGATCATCGGTGCCGTGTTCCTCGCCATCACCGGCGGTGAGGCCCTGTATGCGGACATGGGGCACTTCGGCAAACGACCGGTGCGCATCGCGTGGTTCGCGCTGGTGGGGCCGGCGCTGGTGATCAACTACTTCGGCCAGGGCGCCCTGCTGCTGGAACTGGGTAAGCCGGTGGACCACCCGCTCTACTACCTGGTGCCTGCCACGGTGCTGCCGTGGCTGGTGATCCTGGCGACCGCGGCCACGGTCATCGCTTCCCAGGCCACCATCTCGGGTGCATTTTCCATGGCGCGCCAGGCGGTGCACCTGGACCTGCTGCCGCGGCTGCGCGTGCTGCAGACCTCCGCGCTCGAGCAGGGCCAGATCTACGTGCCGATCGTGAACTGGCTGGTGTTTCCCGCGGTCATCGCCTTCGTGGTCGGCTTCGGCTCCTCCGATGCCCTGGGCGGCGCATACGGCGCTGCGGTGGTCGGCACCATGGTCGTCACCACGGTCCTGGGCGCGTTCGTCGCCGCCACGCAGTGGAACTGGCCGAAATGGCAGGTGGCGGCGCTGTTCGGCCTGATGCTGGTGACCGACAGCGCGTTCGTCGCCGGCAACCTGACCAAGGTGCCCACCGGGGGCTGGATTCCGCTGACGCTCGGGGCCGCGCTGTGTCTGATATTCACTACCTGGCGCAGCGGACGGCTCGAGCTGCGCGCGGCGCTGGCGAAGATGGCCGTGCCGCGCAGCGAGTTGGCGAAGCTGGTCGCGGGCGTGCAGCGCGTCCCGGGGACCGGGGTGTTCCTCGCCAGCAATGCCAATCTGGTGCCCTCGGCGCTGATCCGCAACATCGAGCACAACTGCGTCCTGCACCAGCGTGTCATCATCCTCAACGTCGAGATCGCCGACACGCCGCGGCAGGATCCGGTGCGGCGGCTGCGCATCGAGGAGCCGCTGCCCGCCGTGCATTGGATCACCGCGCGCTTCGGCTTCATGGAGACGCCGGATGTGGCCGAAGCCCTCAAGGCGTGCCGCGCGCGCGGGCTGCGCGTGTTCACCGAGGACAGCTCCTTCTTCGTCGGCCGCCACGTGGTGCGCGCCCGACCCCTGCCGGGGCTGCGCGGGCTGCAGCGCCGCCTGTTCGCGCGCATGCAGCAATACAGCACGCAAGCGGCGGAGTTCTTCCGCATGCCGTTCCGCGACGTCGTCATCCTCAACACAGCGGTGGAAATCTGATCGGTCGCCGGCGCGCGACGGGTGGCGTTCCAGGCGCGGCGCTGCTAATAATGTGTAATGAGTGCCGCGCAGCCGCTGGTTTCGCTGATCGTTGCGATGGCGCAGAACGGCGTCATCGGCCGGGGCAACGAGCTGCCGTGGCGTCTGCCGAAGGATCTCAAGCGCTTCAAGGCTTTTACGCTCGGTAAGCCCGTACTCGTGGGCCGCAAGACCTTCGAGTCCATCGGACGCGCGCTTCCCGGGCGCGCCAATCTCGTACTGACACGGGATCGCGGCTGGTTCGCCGCCGGCGTGATCGTGGTGCACTCGGTGGAGCAGGCGCTCGAGCACAGTGGCGGCTGCGATGAGCTGGTGGTGATCGGCGGCGCGGAGGTTTATCGTCTGGTGCTGCCGATAGCGCGCCGCATCTATCTCACCCACGTGCAGGCCGACGTGCAGGGCGACACCTTCTTCCCCGGTTTCGACCCCACCCAATGGGCCGACGTCGAATGCAGCATGCATCCGGCGGATGAGGATCACGCCTATCCAGTCACGTTCGTGACACTCGAGCGCCGCAACGCACCGCAGGCGCCGCGGCATCACTAGGCCGACGGGGCGGCGTGATGAGCCGCCTCAGCTGCGCAGGAGCTTGAAGAAGATGGTGGTCGCGCACGGCGCGCCATCGGGCCACAGGGCGTAGTGCGGAATCTGCCCGCAGCGCTGCCAGCCGTACCGGGTATACAGGCGCTCCGCATCGTCGCTCGCGGTATCGAGCACCAGCAACGTCCTGCCGGCCCCGAGCGCGGCGCGCTCCGCCGCTGCGAGCAGCGCCGCGCCCACGCCCCGCCGGCGCGCGCGGCGATGCACCAGCATCTTGGCGAGGTCTGCGCGATGCGGCTGATTTTCCGGCTGAGCCAACCTGACCTGAACGGTGCCGACCATCGTTCCGCCCGCCTCTTCGGCGGCGAGCAGCAGCAGCTCCCCGCGCGCCACGCTCGCGGCCGCAGAGCGCCAGTGGCCTTCCGCCTTGGCGCGCGACATCGGCAGCATGAAGCTGACGGAGGCACCACCTTCCACGCAGTCGAGAAGTCGAATCTGCATCCTCTCCGGCACTTCAGGCCCTCGAGGCACGTGGCGCGCTGTCACTTATCGGCGGCAGGCGCTCCCGGACCAGCTGTGCCGCGCGCGCCGGATCCGGCTCGCCGCCGGCTCCCGGGTCCAGCTCATCCAACAGCTGCGCCTGCAGCGCCCCGCGACGCAGCGCCTCGGCGTACGGAATCTCCGGGTGGAACATCACCATCGAGTAGCGCGGAATGAAACGATCGGGAAAGCGCCGCTCCAGCCCCAGGGCGAGGTCCCGGCGGCGCACGAAGCGTGCGTCCAGCACCGCATCGCGCATCTCGGTGTAGTTCTCCAGCGCCATCTGCGCAATGGCCGCGGCGTTCGGACGGCGCGACTGCTCGAGCTGCGCGAACACTGCCGGCCAGTCTGCCTGGCGCTCGAGCAGCGCATCGAGCACCGCGCAGTCTTCGAACGCGGCATTCATGCCCTGGCCGTGAAAAGGAACGATGGCGTGGGCGGCATCGCCCAGCAGCAGCACGCGGCCCGCGACCTGCCAGGCAGTGACGTGCACGGTGCCGAGCTGCCCCTGCGGGTGGCTCGCGAACTCGGTGAGCAGGTCCGGCATGAGGGGCACCGCGTCCGCGAACTGGCGGTGGAAGAACTGCGCGACCGCCGGCGGCGTGGCGAGCGCGTCGAAGCTGACCGCGCCGCTGCGCGCCAGGAACAGCGTCGCGGTAAAGCTGCCGTCGATGTTGGGCAGCGCGATCAGCATGAAGCCGCCGCGCGGCCAGATGTGCAGCGCATGGCGCTCGAATCCCTGCCGGCCGGCTGTGGGCGGCACGCTCAGCTCCTTGTAGTCGTGGTCGAGCCACTCCTCGTGCACGCTCACGAGCCCGGCGGCGGCAAGGCTCGCGCGCACCGCGGAGCCTGCGCCGTCGGTGGCGATGGTGGGCGTGAGGGTGCTCTCGTGCAGCGCGCCGCTCGTCTCGTCGCGAAAGCGCAGCCGGTCACGACCCACATCCGCGCCCAGGCACAGCTGGTTGAAGCGCACGCTGACACCCGCGTGGCGCGCCGCCTCCTCGATGAGAACCCGGTTGAGATCGGCGCGGCCGACCGACCAGATGACTTCGTGCTCGCGCTGGCCGTACGGTTGCAGGGCGGTTTGCCCGGACAGCTCGTGCACCATGCGCCCGCGCATCGGGATCAGCAGCGGACGTACGCGCTCCATGACCCCGGCGCGCTCCAGGGCGCGCATGCCGCGCGCGGCCAGCGCCAGATTGATGGAGCGTCCGCGCTCGGGTCGCGCCTGCCGCGGGTCGGGCCGGCGCTCATGCAGCGTCACGGACAGTCCGCGCCGCGCCAGCAGCAGTGCGAGCAGCGAGCCGGCCAGGCCCGCGCCGACAATGTTGACCGCGGCGCGCACCCGCGGGCTCAAGCGCTCTCCCGCAGCACTTCGCTCAGCGCGCGGGCGAACAGCCAGGCGTCTTCAAAGCGGTTGTATAACGGCACCGGCGCCACCCGGATGATGTCGGGCGCGCGCCAGTCGCACACCATGCCGCGTGCGCCGAGCGCCTCGAACACGCGCGTGCCGCGCGCGGCTCCGTCGCTGATGCGCAGCGACAGCTGACAGCCGCGCCGCGCGGGCTCGCGCGGCGTGATGAGGTGCACCTGAGCCTGGAGCGGGCGCAGCAGCCGCTCGAGAAAGTCCGTAAGCTGCACCGATTTGGCGCGCAGCCGTTCCAGGCGCGCCTCGGTGAAGATCGCCAGCGAGGCAAGCAGCGGTGCGGCGGCGAGGATCGGCGGGTTGCTCACCTGCCAGGCGGCCACCCCGGCGGCGGCGCGAAACTGCGGCTCCATGAGAAAACGCGTCGTTGGCTCGTGGCCCCACCAGCCTGCGAGCCGCGCGCCCGGCAGGCCGCCGCTGTGATGGTGGCGCGGCTGCGCGTCCGCGTGACGCTGGTGGACGAAGCAGCCGCCGATCGCACCCGGTCCGCCGTTCAGGTACTTGTAACTGCACCATACGGCGAAGTCCGCCTCGGCCTCGTGCAGCGCCAGGGGCGTATTGCCGATCGAATGCGCCAGGTCGAAGCCGGCAATGCAGCCGTGCCGGTGCGCGGCGCGGACGATGCGCGCCAGGTCGAACGCCTGGCCGGTGCGAAACTGCACTCCCGGCCACAACACCAGCGCGATCTGCTCGCCGTGCTCCGCGAGGCAGGCCTCGATGGTCTCCTCCGGCACGGTGTCCTCGCCCGCACGCGGCGCCAGTTCGAGCAACGCAGCCGTAGGATCGAGGCCAGCCCAGGCGATCTGGGAGGCGACCGCGTGGCGGTCGGAGGAGAACGCGCCCGCTTCCATCAGGATGCGGGTGCGCCGGCCCGTGGGCCGGTAGAAACTCGCCAGCATCAGGTGCAGGTTCACCGTGAGTGAATTCATGGCGATCACTTCGGTGGGCTGTGCGCCGCTCAAGGCTGCAAGGCCCGCGGTCAGGTTCTCGTGATAGGGCACCCATGGCCGGCGTGCGTGCTCGTGGCCCTGCACGCCGAGCCGCGCCCACTCATCGAGCTCTTCGATCACCAGCTCGCGGGCCGCGAGCGGCAACAGCCCCAATGAATGACCGCACAGGTAGACGAGCGGCTCGCCGTGTGCATCGCGGGGCAGCGCGAAGCGCTCGCGAAAGCCGCGCAGCGGATCGACCGCATCGCGGGCCCGCGCGGCCTCCTGGGTCGGTGCCTCCCTCATGACGGTGGCGCCACCAACCGGTACAGCAACGGGCGGCTCGGCACCGCATCCCCGCCGAGCGCCGGCACCTGCAGCTCGAGGAGGTAGGGGCCGTCGGCGAGCTCGTCGGGCATGAAGGCCAGCTCGGTAATGGTGGCGCCGGGGCGCGCCGCAGCGCCGAGCTGCACCGAGTCCGGCGGTAGCCCGAAAAAAATGCGGTGCGCGGTGAGCCGGCCTTCATCGTGCGCGCGATCGATCGAAGGCACATCGACGATGAGGTGCTGGATGCCGCGGCTGACGAGCAGCCGCACCGCCTCCTGCGACAGGTAAGGGGGCGTTGCTGAGCTGTAGTCGCGCGCACACTTGTCCGCGGTGTTAGGTAGGGTGCGGATGAGCAGCGCCTGCGCCTCGAACGGAGCGCTCGCCGGCCAGCCGCGCTCCAGGGCGCGGCGCGTGATCAGCTGGTCGTTCGGGCGCGGGGCCGGCTCGCTCCCCTCACCCGCCGCGCCCGCAGCTTCCGCGGTGACCGACAGCAACAGCGCCGGCAGAAATCCCGCCGGCACCACGCGCCAGGCGTCCAGCCTCTCGCGCGTGAGGTGTCCGACGCACTCGGTGTGCGTGCCGTTGCAGTGCGGGATGAGCGTGATGAGCTCGCAATTGCAGCTCGCGCCGCGCTCGACCGAGCCCTTGAACCCCGCCGCCTCGAACGGCTTCGAGCTGGCGGGCGGCGCGCCGAAATGACGCGGCTGCGGGCCCGCGAAATCCAGCGCCAGGGCCAGCATCACCGGGCGCGACACATCGATATTGAGCTCGCGGCCGCCGACCGCGATGCGCGCATTCACGAGCGCTCCATGACCTTGCCGCAGCGCGCGCAGGTACGCTTGGCGATGCTCGTGAAGAAGCGCTCGAATACCGGCGGAAGCTGCTTTTCGATATCGGTGAGCGGGAAGAACTCCTCGTACAAGCGCTGACCGCAGTGCTCGCAGTACCACTGGAAGCCGTCGAGCTCGCCCGGGCGGCGGGTACGCTCGATCACCAGGCCCACGGTGTTGGCGGGTCGTTGCGGCGAATGCGGCATGTTGGGCGGAATCAGCAGCACTTCGCCGGCACGGATTGGTACGTCGACCGCGCGGCCGTCCTGCATGGTCTTGAGCACGATGCCGCCCTCGAGCTGGTAGAAGAATTCCTGCCCCGGGTCGACGTGGTAGTCCTTGCGGGCGTTCGGGCCGCCCACCACCATGATGATGAAATCGCCATCTTGAAACACGCGCTTGTTGCCCACCGGCGGCTTCAAATGCACGCGGTTGGCATCGATCCATTGCCGGAAATTGAACGCTTCGAGGGATTGCATGTGTCCTCCGTGCCTTTCGGATATGTTACGCGCAGCAAGGCTGGAGCGAGGAGCGCGCGATGCGGTCAGGGACCGGAGGAGCGAGCGCGGGGCGCGCAGGCGCTGCGGCGCTGGTGCTGTTGGCGGCCGGCTGCGGCCACCTGCCGGCCATGCACTGGCCCTGGCATCAGCGGCCGGCGCCCGCCGCCGCGCCCGTGCATGAGCTCGACATCAGCAGCACCGCCGCGGGCGTCCCAGACTCCTTCCCGCAGTACTGGAAGCGCAATACCCTGGTGGTAGACCTCACCACCGCTAGCGGTTCGGGCAGCATCACCCTGAAGCCGGCCGCGGGGGCCGCCTGGCCGGTGCGGCTCGCTTTCCGGGTCACACCGGGGGCGATCGGGGCCCTGGAGGTACGCGCAGAGCAGCGTCTCATCCTGCCCATCACGCCGGCCGGCAAACCGACCGAGCTCGAACTCACCCCGCGCATGTACACCTCCGGGACGCTGCAGATGAGCGTCAGCTGGGGACCGATCAGCCCGCCAGACTCTTAGCCGATGACCTGATGGCCGGCGCACGGCACGCACACCGGCGCCCGCCCGGCATCCAGGTCCACGGCGCTGAGAGCGCCGCCCCACACACAACCGGTATCGAGGCCGATGACGCCCTGCTCGCGCACCAGGCCGAGCGCCGACCAGTGGCCGAAGATGATGCGCGCGTCGCGGCTCTCGCGCTGCGGGTGCGCGAACCAGGGACGGAGCGGTGAGGGGGGCGCAGGCGGTTTACCCTTCTTGGTGAAGTCCACCCGACCGTCGGCGGTGCACACGCGCAGACGCGTCAGCACGTTGATGGCGAAGCGCACTCGCTCCATGCCGGCGAGCCGCTCATGCCAGCGGTCCGGCTCATTGCCATACATGTGATCAAACAGCGCGCGCGGATCGTGCCGCAGCGCGCTGCTGACCTCGAGCGCCAGACTCAGGGTCAGGGCGACCGTCCACTGCGGCACCAGCCCCGCGTGCACCATGAGATCCGGCCCTTCCGCGTACGCCAGGGGGCGCGTGAGGAGCCACTCGAGCAGCGCGTCCCGGTCCGGCGCCGCCAGCACTTCGTCCAGGGTGTCGGAGTCGCGGCGGCGGTGGGCGCCGTGTGCGAGCGCCAGCAGATGCAGGTCGTGGTTTCCCAGCACCACGACCGCGTTGTCCCCGAGAGCGCGCACCCGCCGCAGCGTCGCGAGCGATGCGGGGCCGCGGTTGACCAGATCCCCGACGAACCAGAGCCGGTCGCGATCCGGCGAGAAACTCAGCCGCTTCAGGAGCGCGCCCAGCTCCTCGTCACAGCCTTGTACGTCACCGATGGCATAGCGGGTCACTGCAGAATTCCGGGCATCGCGAGCCGGAACGGCTGGATGGGCGCATCGAAGTGCGCGCCGTTATCGGCGAGCATCTGGTAGCTCCCCTGCATGGAACCGACCGGAGTCTCCAGCACTGCGCCACTGGAGTAACGGAACCCCTGGCCGGGCTTCAGGTACGGCTGCTCGCCCACCACGCCGTCACCGCGCACTTCCTCCACCTTACCGTTGGCGTCGGTGATGACCCAATGGCGGGTCAGCAGTCGGGCCGGCACCTGGCCCTCGTTGCGGATGGTGATGGTGTAGGAAAAGACGTAACGGCTCTCGCGCGGGTCGGACTGCTCGTCCAGGTAACTGGTCTCGACGTCGACGCGGATCTTGTGCTCGAGGGAGCTCATGGGCGTCATTCTACCGGAGTGCCCGGCCCACTAGCTGCGGCCGGCGCGCATCGCGAGCACATCGCACGGGGCGGCGTGCAGCACGGTGTCCTCGGTGAGATTTACCAGAATCGAGAGCCCGTGACGTTCGCGACTGCCGAGAATGATGAGCTCGGCACGGCGCTCGCGCGCCACGCGCACGATCTCGGATTTGACATTGCCACTCTCGACCCTGCAGGAGGCGCCGCTCAAGCCGAGTTCGGCCGCGAGCCCCGCCAGGCGCTGCCGGGCGCGCTCGAGCAGCTCCTCCTCGATCTGCACCGAGGGCATGAGGGTCTCGCCCATCGGCTCGACCGGTACGAATTCCACCACATGCAGCAGCTCGACTTCGGCGCCGAGCGCCGCGGCGAGCGCCTGTGCCTTGCGCCCGATCGCGACACTGCCCTCCGTCAGGTCAACGACCAGCAGGATGCGACGGTAAACTGTCATGACGAGTCCCCCATGCACCGCTGCCGGGAAGACTAGCGTCACAGACGCGCGCGGTCGAGGGCCTGTGCCAGGGTGTTGAATGCCTGCGGCGTCAGCTCCTCCGCGCGGGCACCGGGATCGACCGCACAGGCCTCGATCTGCTCGCGGGTGAGCAGCTGGCTCAGGGCGTTGCGCAGGGTCTTGCGGCGCTGCATGAAAGCCGCGGCCACCACGGCCGGGTAGTGCGGGCTCACCGCAAACAGCGGCTGTGCCCGCATGCTGAGGCGCACCACCGCGGACCACACCCTGGGGGCGGGCTGGAAGGCGCCGGGGCCGACGTCGAACAGGCGTTCCACCCGGACCTGGGGGGCAAGCATGACGCCGAGGCGCCCGTAGTCGGCATCGCCGGGCTGCGCGGCGAGGCGCGCCGCCACCTCCCGCTGCAGCATGAGGTGCAGGTCGAGGATCGCCGGCGCCTGCGCCAGCAGCCGGAACAGCAGCGGCGTGGAGATGTTGTAGGGCAGGTTGGCGGCGATGCGCAGCCGCCCGCCGCGCTCACGTGCCAGGGCGGTGAAGTCGAACTGCAGCGCGTCCGTCTCGTGCAGCACGCAGCGCGGCGGGTTGAAGCGCTCACGCAGCAGCGCCGCGAGATCGCGATCGATCTCGATGGCATCGAGCGTGCAGCCCTCGCATGCGAGCAGCTCGTCGGTGAGCGCACCGTGTCCGGGTCCGATCTCCACCAGGTGCTCTCCGGCGCGGGGGCCAAGCGAGCGCACGATGCGCCGGATCACCGCCGGGTCGTGCAGGAAATGCTGGCCGAAGCGCTTGCGGCGCGGCGCCTGACGCGCTCTCGCGGCGCCGGGCATCAGCGCCGCTGCACGGCGAGACGGCTTGCCAGTCGCACCGCCGCGGCAAGACTGCGGTAGTCCGCCCGACCGGTGCCCGCCAGATCGAGCGCGGTACCGTGGTCGGGTGAGGTGCGCACGATCGGCAGGCCCAGCGTCACGTTGACCGCGTGCTCGAAGCCCGCGTGCTTGACGACCGGCAGCCCCTGGTCGTGATACATGGCGAGCACGGCATCGAAGCCCGCGAGCACCCGCGGCACGAACACGGTGTCCGCCGGCAACGGCCCCTCGGCGCGGATGCCGCTCGCCCGCATCCGCGCGATCGCCGGAGCGATCACGCGCAGCTCCTCGTCGCCCAGGTAGCCGCCTTCCCCCGCGTGAGGGTTCAGGCCGCACACGGCGATGCGCGGCGCAGGAACCGCCCACCAGCGCGCCAGATCGCGCGCCAGGATCGTGGCCGACTCGTGCAGCGAGTCGACGGTAATGGCGTCGCTCACGGCCCTGAGCGGCAGGTGGGTGGTGGCGAGCGCCACGCGCAGCTCGCCCGCGGTGAGCAGCATCACCACGCGCGCGCTGCGGGTGCGTTGTGCGAGAAACTCAGTGTGGCCGCTGAAGCGCACGCCGGCGTCGTTGATCACGCTCTTGTGCACCGGTGCGGTGACGATGGCGTCGAACTCCCCGCTCAGCGCGCCCGCGACCGCGCGCTCCAGCAGCGCGAGCACGTAGGGGACGTTAGCCGTGTCGGGGCGTCCCGGCACGCTCGGGCACGCGAGCGGGTGGTGCTCGACGCTGAGGCTGCCCCTGCGGTGCGGCGCGCCGGCCGCTCCGACCCGGTGGGCGTAGGAATGCAGCGTGACCGCCAGGCTCAGCTGTCCGGCGCGCTCACTCAACAGTGCGCGGTCGGCGAGGCATACCAGCTCGCAGGGCAGCTCCTCAAGGGCGAGCGCCAGGCACAACTCCGGGCCGATTCCGGCCGGCTCTCCCGACGTCAGCGCAACTCGCGGAATCACGGCCTCATGACTTGAATTCGACGTACGCGTCGTCACGCATGCGTCGCAGCCACAGCTCCGTTTCCTCGTCCGCCTTGCCGGCGCGGATCGCTTCCATGGCCTGCCGGCGCTTGAGCTCGTCGCTGTTGTCGAAGCGGCGGTGCCCGAGCACCTGCGCGATGTGCCAGCCAAACTGCGAGTGGAACGGCTCGCTGAGCTCGTTGTCCTTCAGTCCCGCGAGCGCCTGCTCGAACTCGGGGGCGTAGGTTCCCGGTCCCGCCCAACCCAGGTCACCGCCCTCGGCGGCGGATCCCGGGTCCTCGGAAGTGGTCTGGGCGAGGCCGGCGAAGTCCTCGCCCCTGAGAATCCGCTCGCGTAGCGCCGTGAGCTTCAGCCGCACGGTCGCATCGTCGGCGAGCTCGGTGGTCTTCATGAGGATGTGCCGCACGTGGATCTGGTCCTCCACGGCCTTTTCGGTTGCGCCGCGCACCTCGTTCAGCCTGATGATGTGGTATCCGGTCGGGGTGCGCAGCGGCTCGCCCACCTCGCCCGGCTTGAGTCTGGCGATCACGTCGCTGAGGAACGTCGGCAGCTCGCCGCCCTTGCGCCAGCCCAGCGCGCCGCCCTCGAGGGCGGTCTGGCTGCTCGAATAGGCAACCGCGAGCTTGGCGAAATCCTCGCCGCTCCTGGCGCGCTGATAAACGTCCGCGGCGCGCTTGGCGGCCTGCTCGAGCTGCGCGGGGCTTGCCTCCTGGGCCACGGCGATCAGGATGTGAGACACGTTGTACTCGTTGCGCTCGGAGGGGGTCTTGGCCTGCTTCTCGATGAACTGATCGATCTCGCGCGGCGTGACGCTGATGTGCTGCAGCACATCCCGCTGGCGCAGCAGCGACAGCGTAATCTCCTTGCGCAGGTCGTCTCGATAGGCGGCGTAGTCTTCACCCTGCTTGGCGAGGGCGTCGGGCAGCTGCGAGAGCGTCATGCCATTGCGCTTCGCCACGTCCAGGAGCGCGGCGTTCACGTTCTCGTCCGACACCTTGACGCCGGCGCGACTGGCGCGCTGCATCTGGATTTCCTGCAGCACCAGGCGCTCGAGCACCTGCTGGCGCAGGACGTTCTGCGGCGGCAGCTCGAGCTTCTGCTGGCGCAGCCGCTGGCTCACGGTCTCCACCTGCACCTCGAGCTCGCTGTTGAGCACGACCCCGTCGTTGACGATGGCCGCCACGCGGTCGAGCAGCTCACCCTTGGTGGCGAGCTCGCGGGTTTGCGCCTGCGCCGCCTGCTGCAGGGTGAGGGCCGCCGCGACCGCCGCGAGCCGCATCAGGGCTGAAGTCAACATCCGCTGCATGTGATTTCCCGTTCCTCTACCAGGTGCCCTTCAGCGGGCCCCGGCTCTTCGAAGGTATCGCTTCGGGGGGCGTGTAGCCCCGGATCGCCTCGCTGAGGGAGGCGTCCGACGCCGATCCGACACTGGCGAGGCCGGCAAGTTCCAGCTGCAGCCACACGCCGGTCTCCTGGCTGGCGGTTGGGTCGTGACTGTTCACGAACCGGCGTGCGCCCAGCCTGACCCGCCAGCAGCACGCACGGTACTCGAAGCCGGCGAAACGCTCCAGTGGGGTGTGATCGCGCAGCGAGTAGACGTCCCGCGTGAACACGTTCCACTGGCGCCGGATGGGCCAGGCCCCCGAGAACTCGACCTGATCGAAGCCCTGCTGAAACGGCTGCGCGACCCCCTGCACCAGCTGCTGTACCAGCACGAAGCGCTCGTAGCGGTAGGCGAGGTTGAGCACCGCATCGCTGGCGGGCTTGTACTGCAGGTTGACCGTCGTGCGTTCGCTGCGCTCATTCTGCGGATCCCATTGCACCCCGGCGTCCGCGCTCCAGTCCTGGAAGGCGGTGAGCGCGAGCTGCGCGACGAAATCCGAGCGCCTGCCGGTGGTGGGGGCTTCCCCGGGAAGGATCACACGCGGGTTCTGGAAGTAATAGGTCTGGCCGAAGGTGGCGGCCAGGAACTGGCGGCCGTTGTGCGCATCCAGCAAGCGGCTGGTGAAGCCGGCGCTCACCTGGTTGGCATCGCTGACACGGTCGGCGCCGACATAGCGATTGTTGCGAAACAGCTCCACGGGATTCAAGTCCGGCAGCGCGGTGTCGAACACCGGCAGCTGGTCCTGGTTGCGATAGGGGACGTCGAGGTACTGGATGCGTGGCTCGAGCGTCAGCTTGCGTTGGTTGCGCGAGCCGGCGTCGCGCTCGAACACCAGGCCGGTGTCGAGGCTCGCGATCGGCAGCGTCCGCGACGGCGAGCGCGGCTGGCCGGGGGCGGTGTCGTCGAGCTGGTAGCTGGTCGCGCGCCAGGCGAGCGCTGGGCGCAGGAAATATCCCGGGCCGGTGAGATCCAGGGAGGCCCCCGGCATGACATCCGCCCGCCAGCCGGTGACCCCGGTGGCCCCGTCGGGGCGCCGGAAGTCGACCAGCTCGGAATCGAAACCGTAGCGCAGCACCCCGGCCGCACCCAGGCCATAGTCGGCGCTGACAGCGATGCGCGGCACACGCGCGTAGGGGCGATCGTTCACCGCCAGCGTGTAGTCGATGGTCTGGTACTGCTGCGCTTCGCCATCGACGCTCCAGTGGTCGCCGCGGTATGAGAGCGTGGCGCGCCGCTCGATGAAGGCGGTGCTGGCGCCCTCGGGTCCCTGGGAAAAGTCTTCGAAGTAGAACGGATCGCTGACGTTCTCCGCTTTCACGCTCAGGCGGAAATCATCCGGCAGCTCGGCCACGTCGGACAGCCGTAGGCGGCTGCGGCTGGCGTGGAAGGCGCCGTCGTAAGGCAGATAGTTCCAGTCCACCTCGCCGCGCTGGTGCTGCGTGAGGAAGCGCAGGTCACCGCCGAGATCGGGTCCGCTGCGGCTGTACTCGACGGGCTGGAAGGTGAAGTCGGCGTTGGGCGCGATGTTCCAGTAGTACGGCACCGACAGCTGCAGCCCGCCGTAGGAGGTATTGCCGATGCCCGGAAACAGAAAGCCGCTCTTGCGCTCGCTGCCCAGCGGAAACGATACCCACGGCAGGTAGATCAGCGGCACACCCATGAAGCGGATCTGCGCATCGGTGCCGGTGCCGAGCCGGTTGCGTGTGTCGAGCACGATGCTGTCGGCCTTCAGCTGCCAGGATTTATCGGGCACCGGACAGGTCGTGAACATGACTCCCCGCAGGCGAATCACCCCCTGGGGCGTGAGCATCATGTCCTGCGCGGCGCCGCGTGCGGCACGCTGGCGCAGAGAGAACTCGGCCGACCTGAACTCGGCCCCGGCCGCCGCCGAGTAGCTGCCGCCCGCACCCGTCACATGCACGAGGGAGTCGGTGTAGTCGATGTGGCCCGCGGTGCTCACCGAGGTGTTATGCGCGTCGTACTGGACCTCGTTGGCGCGGATCTCGCGCTCGCCCTGCCGCAGGACGACATTGCCCTCGAGCGTCATGTTGCCATCGACGCCGACTGTTGCCGTGTCACTGGAGACGTCGATCTTGCCTTCGGCCCGCAACGGCTTCGCCGCCGGCGTCGCGCCCGCGGCAGAAGGCGGCGCGCCCGCCGGCGCGACGTGCGTCGGACAGGGAGGATCCTCAGCCCGGGCCGCTGGCAACATGCCGCCAAGCGAGACGACGATCACGATCCAGAATGGGCTCGAACGCGCCATGAAGAGCGGCATTATAATGGCGCCACGCCCGAGCGCCCCGAAAGCCCGCAACGCTCACATGCTTGAGACCGACGCGCGAGTCGCGCTGATTAGGGACTGGTTGGCGCGCGAGCTGCGCCGACCCGCGGCGCGCATCGAGCCGGCCTCGAGCGACGCGAGTTTCCGGCGCTATTTCCGGGTGTTCTGCAGCGACGCCACCTACGTCGTCATGGATGCGCCGCCGGGCAAGGAGGACGTGCGTCCGTATCTGAAGGTGTCGCGCCTGCTCGAGTCGCTCGGCGCGCACGTGCCGCACGTCCATGCCAGCGATGTCGAGCGCGGCCTGCTGTTGCTCGAGGATCTGGGTGCGACGCTGTATCTCGAGCGGCTCGAGGCGGGCGATGACCCGCACCCGCTGTACGCGGATGCGCTGCAGGTGCTGGCGCGCATCCAGGTGCGCGGCGGCGCGGCCTGCGCGCAGCTCGCGCCCTACGGCCGCGCGGAGCTGTTGCGCGAGATGGCGCTGATGCCGCAGTGGTTCCTCGACCGGCACCTGGCGCTGACGCCCGCGGCCGATGAAGCGCGGCTCATCGACAACGCGTTCGAGTTCCTGATCGCGGAAGCGCTCGCGCAGCCGGTGGTGTTCGTGCACCGTGACTATCACGCGCGCAATCTCATGGTGGTGAAGGAGCGCAATCCCGGGATCATCGACTTCCAGGACGCGCTGCGCGGGCCGGTGGGTTACGACCTGGTGGCGCTGCTGAAGGACTGCTACATCGCCTGGCCGCGCGCGCGCGTGGTCGGGTGGGTGAGTGACTACCGTGAGCTGCTGCGCTCGCAGGGCGGCCCCACGGGCGAGAGCGAGCAGCAGTTCCTGCGCTGGTTCGATCTCATCGGCGTGCAGCGGCACATCAAGGTGCTCGGGATCTTCTGCCGCCTGTGGTACCGCGACGGCAAGCCCGGCTACCTGCCCGACTTGCCGCGCACGCTCGAATACGTGCGTGACACCTGTGCGCGCTACGCCGAGCTGGGCGCACTCGGGTCGTTCCTCGAGCAGCGCGTGCTGGCGCAGCTGCCGCGTGCGAACGCGCGGGTCTCGGCGGGCCTGAAGCGCGCGGCGGACACTCGCACGTGAAGGCGATGCTGCTGGCGGCGGGCCGCGGGGAGCGCATGCGGCCAATCACAGACTCGCTCCCCAAGCCTCTGGTGAGAGTGGGCGGCAAGCCGCTCATTGCCTGGCACCTAGCGGCGCTCGCGCGCGCCGGCATCCGCGAGGTGCTCATCAACCTCTCCTGGCTCGGCGAGCAGGTGCGCGCAACGCTCGGCGACGGCCGCGACTACGGCGTCGCGATCCGCTACAGCGATGAGGGACCGGTGCCGTTGGAGACCGGCGGCGGTATCTTCAACGCGGTGCCGCTGCTCGGCCCCGGGCCGTTCCTGGTCATCAATGCCGACATCTGGACCGACATCGACTTTGCGGCGCTCGCGCTCGAGGAGCGTGCACACGCCCGCCTGCTGCTGATCCCCAACCCGCCGCACCACCCGCGCGGGGACTTCGGGCTCGAGGGTGATCGGGTGGTCAGCCGCGACACCGATCGCTATACCTACTCCGGGGTAGGTGTGTACCGGCCGGAGTTCTTCGGCGGCTGCACCCCCGGGAGGTTTCCGCTGCTGCCGCTGCTGAATCGCGCCATCGCCGCGGGCCTGGTGCGCGCTCAGGTGCATCGCGGGGAGTGGTGCGACGTGGGCACGCCCGAGCGGCTGGCGAGCCTGGACGCGCGCCTGCGTGCGCTACAATGAAGCCCATGTCAGATCTCAAGGGCATCCCGGTCGTGGCGGAGGTCGCGCGCGCCAGCAGTGGCGAGAAATACCTGACTGCTCAAGGGTTTACCGCCATCCGTGACGGCATCAAGCGCGGCGCCGGCGCCGCGCACGCCCTGCAGCCGAAGCCGCCATGGCTCAAGGCGAAGGCGCCCACCGGCGTGCGCTTCCAGAGCGTGCGGACCCTGGTGCGCGAGCACCGCCTCGCCACGGTGTGCGAGGAAGCGAAGTGTCCGAACATCGGTGAGTGCTGGAACGCGGGCACCGCGACCATCATGCTGATGGGCGCGGTGTGCACGCGTGCCTGCCGGTTCTGTGCCGTGGACACGGGTAACCCGCACGGCTGGCTCGATGCGGACGAGCCCGAGAACGCCGCACGCACGGTCGAGCTGATGAGGCTCAGCTACGTGGTGCTCACCTCGGTCGATCGTGACGACCTCACCGACGGCGGGGCGGCGCACTATGCCGCCTGCGTACGCGCTATCAAGCGCCGCAACCCGCGCACGGCGGTGGAGGCTCTGACGCCGGACTTCCAGGGAGTGCGGGCGGATGTCCAGACGGTGGTCGACTCCGGAATCGAGGTGTTCGCGCAGAACATCGAGACCGTGCTGCGCCTGACGCATCCGGTGCGCGATCCGCGTGCCGGCTACCAACAGACCCTGCAGGTCCTGCAGATCGCCAAGGAGCGTCGGCCGGCGGTTCTGACCAAGAGCAGTCTCATGCTCGGCCTCGGGGAGAGCGAGGCGGAGATCGACGCGACGCTCGCCGACCTGCGCGCCGCCGGCGTCGACATCGTGACCCTCGGGCAGTACCTGCGCCCGACGCTCAATCACCTGCCGGTGCAGCGCTTCGTGACACCCGAGGAGTTCGATCGCTATCGCGAGCTGGCGCTGGCGCGCGGCTTCCTCGAATGCGTCTCGGGGCCTCTGGTGCGCTCGAGCTATCGCGCCGAGCAGGCGCTCAACCGCAACAACGCCGGCCTCGACAACCGGCGCCTGGCGACATGAGCCTCCCCGGCACGGCGGCGGCCTGCACGCCGCGAGTGGCCGCGGCGCGCGCCGCCGCGCCCGCACCCCTGATCCGGCGCCTGGGACGGGTCGAGTACGAGCCCACCTGGCGCGCCATGCAGCGCTTCACCGAGGAGCGCGGCGCGGCGACCCCGGATGAGATCTGGTTTCTCGAGCACCCGCCGGTGTACACCCTGGGGGTGAACGCGAGCCGCGCGCACCTGCTGGCGCCCGGGGATATCCCGGTGGTGCAGGTCGATCGCGGCGGCCAGGTGACCTATCACGGCCCGGGGCAGCTGGTGGTGTACCCGCTGGTGGATCTGAAGCGCGCCGGTCTTGCAATCCGCGACTTCATCACGGCGCTGGAGCGCGGCGTCATCGATCTGGCGGCGCAGTTCGGCATCCGCGCCGAGTGCCGGCGCGGCGCCCCGGGTGTGTACGTCGACGGCCGCAAGCTCGCGAGCCTCGGCGTGCGCGTGCGCCGCGGCGGCAGCTATCACGGCCTCGCCGTGAACGTGGCGCTGGACCTGGAGCCATTCCGCCGCATCAATCCCTGCGGCTACCAGGGCCTGCAGATGACGCAGCTGGCAGAGCTCGGCGGACCGCGCACCGTCAGCGCCTGCGCGCGCGCGCTCGAGCCGCACCTGCTGCGTGCACTTCGGCTACCCCGTGTAACCACTCCGTAACCTCGTTGCGACTGACAGCACTGCGCGGCACGGCTAGCATGCCGTGATGCCAAGAGCCTTCCCTCGGCGACGCGCGGCGGCCTGTTGCGCCCTCAGCGCGCTCGCGGTGCTGCTCGCGTCCTGCCAGGATGGGTCCGAGTCCCCGCACGCGGCTCGCGTGACGCTGCTGAACGTCTCCTACGACCCCACACGCGAGCTGTACGTGGATTTCAACGCGGCCTTTGCCAGGTACTGGAAGGCGAAGAGCGGCCAGGAGCTGCGTGTCGATCAGTCACACGGGGGCTCGGGCAAGCAGGCGCGCTCGGTGATCGACGGGCTCGCCGCGGATGTGGTGACGCTCGCGCTCGCGGCCGACATCGATGCGATCGCAGCTGACGCAAAGCTCCTGCCGTTGAACTGGCAGACGCTGCTGCCGCAGGACAGCTCGCCCTATACCTCCACCATCGTGCTCCTGGTCCGCAACGGCAACCCGAAAGGCATTCACGACTGGGGCGATCTGGTGCGCCCCGGCGTGGCGGTGATCACACCCAACCCCAAGACCTCCGGCGGCGCCCGCTGGAACTATCTGGCCGCCTGGGCCTGGGCCCGCGGGCAGCCGGGGGCGGATGAGGCGAGCGCACGGGAGTTCGTGCGACGGCTCTACCAGAACGTGCCGGTGCTCGACACCGGTGCTCGCGGCTCGACGATCACTTTCGTGCAGCGTGGACTCGGGGATGTGCTGATGGCCTGGGAGAACGAGGCGCTGCTCGCGGTGCGCGAGCTGGGCGCCGACAAACTCGAGATCGTGGTGCCCTCGGTCAGCATTCTCGCCGAGCCGCCGGTGGCGGTGGTCGAGAAGGTGGCCTTGCGGCGCGGCACGCGCGAGGTCGCGCGGGCGTACCTCGGCTATCTGTACAGCACGGAAGGGCAGGAGATCGTCGCGCGGCATTACTACCGGCCACGCGATCCGCAGGTGGCCGCGCGTTATGCGGCGCGCTTCCCGCCCCTGAAGCTCGTCACCATTGGCGACTTTGGCGGCTGGGCGCAGGCGCAACGCACGCACTTCAGCGATGGCGGCGTGTTCGATCAGATCTCGGCGCGCTAGGCAGGCGCGCTGCGGCGGTCAGTCCACCAGCAGCTTGTAGCCCGCCGCGGCGGTGCGCAGCAGCGCGGGCGCCGCCGGATCCGCTTCGATCTTCTGCCGCAGCCGGTGCACCAGCTGCTTCAGGAGCTGCCGGTCACCGCCGCTGCGATGTCCCCACACCTGCACGAGCAGCCGATCCGAGCTCACCGTGTGGCCGGCATTTGCCAGCAGCATCTGCAGCAGCCGCAGCTCGAGCTTCGTCACCCGCACCGGGTCGGCGCGGCCGATGCTCACGGTGTGCTCCCGCAGATCGAGAGCCACGCGTCCGGCGGCCAGCGGGGTGGTGTTTTCCATTCCTGCGCGGCGCAGCAGCGCCTTGATGCGCGCCAGGAGCGTGCGCGGGCTGAACGGCTTGGTGAGATAGTCATCGGCGCCGAGCCCCAGCGCGCGCACCAGATCCTCCTCCTCGCCACGCACCGTCAGCATCATCACCGGGATCCGCGAGCGCCTGCGGATCGCCTCGCAGACCTGAAAACCGGAGAGGCCCGGCATGTTGATGTCGAGCACCACCAGGTCCGGGGATTCCTCCTCGAAGCGACGCACGGCGGAGGGTCCGTCGCCGGCCTTGAGGACGAGATATCCCGACTGACTCAGCGTGAAGGCAATGAGATCGCGCAAATCCCCGTCATCGTCCGCCACCAGCACTTTCATGCGCCGTTCTCCGCCGGCAGGATCAGGGTGAAGCGCGTGCGGCCGGCGGCGGTGCGCTCGAAGGCGACGCTGCCCGAATGCCGCTCGATGATCGACTTCACCAGCCACAGACCCAGTCCCAGCCCCGCCGCTTCCGGTTCCGCGCCGGCGCCCCGCCGGAAGCGCGCGAACAGCGCCTCGCCCTCGCTCGCCGCCGGTCCCGGGCCCTCATCCTCCACCCACGCGAGCACCTGTCCGGGGCGCGCCTCGGCGCCGATGCGCACGGTGCTGTCCTCGGGCGCGAATTTGTTGGCGTTGGCGAGCAGGTTGACAAACACCTGGGTGAGGCGCGGCTTGTCGCCCGCCACCAGCGGCAGATCCTCGGGCAGGCCGAGCTCGAGGCTCTGGCGCCGCTGCGCCAGGAGCGAGCGCACCAGGGCGCGCGCGTCCTCCACCACCTCGGCGAGCGCGACGCTCTGCTGGCGGATGCCGAGCTGTCCGGACTCGATACGCACGCTCTCGAGCAGGTTGTCGATGAGCTGTGTCAGACGCAGCGTGCCACGCTCGAGTGAAGTCACCAGCTCCCTCTGCTGCGCCGCCGGCAGCTGCTCCAGACCCGCGAGCAGCAGCTCGATCGACGCCAGCTGTGCGGCGAGCGGTGTGCGGAACTCGTGCGAGATGTTGGCGAGCACCGAGTCGCGTGCCCGGCGAACCGCCTCGAGCTCGGTCTCGTCGCGGATCACCTGTACCTGCAGGTCGTCGACCTGGGCGGAGCTGGTGATCACCGCGGTGCGCGGCTCGCCCGGCGGGCTACCCAGGTGCTCGACCGCCTTGGCGCTGCCGGCGCTGCGCGCCTGCAGGATCGGGCAGCGGAAATCGCAGGGACGCCGGCCGTCTTCGTTACGCGGCTGCAGCACGTCGCCGCAGAAACGGCCCACCGCCTGCTCGGGCGTCACACCGAGCAGTCGCGCGGCCTGCGGATTGAGGTAGCGGATGATCCGGTTCCTGTCGACCGCGTACACCCCTTCGACGATGCCGCTGAGCACCGCCTGGGCCTCGGCTTCGCGCCGCCGCAGCGTGCTGGTGAGGTCGATGAGATTGCGCCGCATGGTTTCCATGGTGCGCGCCAGGGCACCGACCTCCGCAGCGCCGCCCGGCGGAATCGACGCTGAGAAGTCCCCCGCGCCGAGGCGAGTGGCGGCGGTGGTGAGTGCGCGCACCGGGCCGGCGACGAGCTCACCCAGGATCAGGCCGGCGAACACTGCGAGCACGCCCAGGATCAGCGCGGTCACCAGGAGCTTGTGCACCAGGTGACGGGTGGGCGCGTCAACCGCGCTGGTCGGCAGCAGCGCTTCGATGAGCGCGATCGCCTCGCCGCTGGAGGCGAACACCGGCACGGCGCCCGCATACACATCCTGCGCTTCGATCCGCTGCACCGCGGAGTGTCCGTCGGCGAGCGCCGCGGCGTACAGCGGCGTGAACGCCGTCACCGGGCCGCTGGTGTGGGCGCGGTAGTCGATGAGCCTGATCTCCGCTCCTACCTGGCTGCTCAGGGCCCGCGCCAGCTTCTGGTCCAGGCGCCGCACCACGTACACGTGCATGCCCGCCTGGCCGAGCGCGGCGCGGGCACCCAGCAGCGGCACGCGCTCGGTCGCGGGCAGCGCCATGAAAGTCGCGCTCTGTTCGGCGCTGGCGGTGAGAATCTGCCGCCAGTCGAGCGCCGGGCCTGAAACCGCGAGCACGCTGTTGCCCGAGAGCACCGCGCAGCCATCCACGCCCCCCACCTCGCAGGCGCGATGCAGGAACGGTGGCAACGCGTCGCTCTGTCCTTCGGCCGTCAGGCGCTGCAGCGTCGGACGGTCGGCGAGCGCGCGCGCCGTGGCGAGCGCGTCCTCGCCCATGCGCCGCAGGTCTTCGCGCGCGGTCGTGGCCGCGAGCTGCACGCGCGCCTTGCCCTGCTGATCCGCGAGGTCGCGCAGCATGCCGCTCGCGTACCAGGAGATGCCGCCGCCCACCAGCAGCACCAGGCCCAGATGGATCACTACCAGCCACCAGCCCAGGCTGGTCGTGGCCGGGTCCGGCCACAGCGAGCTCCACAGGTGTGCGAGGCGCGCGCGCATGGGGCGTCAACGCCGCCGGTAACCGGTGCGCTCGACCAGGGTCTTGACCACGAGCGTCAGGGCCGCGAGCAGGGTGAGGAGCGAGGCGACGGCGAACGCGCCGACGAAGTTATATTCGTTGTAGAGGATCTCGATGTGCAGCGGCATGGTGTTGGTCAGGCCGCGGATGTGTCCGGACACCACTGACACCGCGCCGAACTCGCCCATGGCGCGCGCGTTGCACAGTACCACGCCGTACAGCAGCCCCCAGCGTATCTTCGGCAGCGTAACGCGAAAGAAGGTCATCCAGCCACCCGCCCCGAGCGTCATGGCGGCTTCTTCCTCGTCGTTGCCCAGCTGCTGCATGAGCGGGATCAGCTCGCGCGCCACGTAGGGAAACGTCACGAACATGGTGGCGAGCATGATGCCCGGCAGAGCGAAGATGATGCTGAGGTCGTGCTCGCGCAGCCACACGCCGAACCAGCCGTGCAGGCCGAACAGCAGCACGAAGATCATGCCCGAGATCACCGGCGAGATCGCCAGCGGCAGGTCGATGAGCGTGATGAGGATGCTCTTGCCGCGGAACTCGAATTTGGCGATCGCCCATGCGGCGGCGAGTCCGAACACGGTGTTGATCGGCACCACCACGAGCGCCGTGGTGAGGGTCAGCCGCACGGCAGCGGCGGTATCCGGGTCGGCGAAGCTGTCCAGGTAGGCCCGCAGCCCCTTGGCGAGCGCCATGGTGAACACGGTTGCGAGTGGCGCGAGCAGTACCGCCGCCAGGAACGCCAGCGACACCGCGATGAAGAGCCACCGCACCACCGAGTGCAGCCAGGTGTGCTGTCCGGGTCGGGTGGCGTCGCCGGCGAGGGCGGCGGGGAGCGCCGCGGCCATCAGTGAGCCGCCCTGACGTGCCGGCGGCGGCCCCACGCCTGCAGCAGGTTGATGGCGAGCAGCACGACGAAGGAGATGCCGAGCATCACCACCCCCAGGGCCGCGGCTCCGTGGTAGTCGAACTCCTCGAGATGGATGACGATGAGGAGCGGGGTGATCTCGGTCTTCATCGGCAGGTTGCCGGCGATGAAAATGACCGAACCGTACTCCCCGAGGGCGCGCGCGAACGCCAACGTGAAGCCGGTCAGGAGCGCGGGCAGCACCGTCGGCAGGATGATGCGGCGGAACACGTACATACGGCCCGCACCGAGGGTCTCCGCGGCCTCCTCCAGATCGCGCTGCACCTCCAGCAGCGCCGGCTGCACCGCGCGCACCGCGAACGGCATGCTGATGAGTGTCAGCGCGAGTGTCACGCCCAGCCAGGTGTAGGCGACTTTCACGCCCCAGGGCTCCAGGTAGCGTCCGATCCAGCCGTTGTGCGCAAACACCGTGGTGAGCGCGATGCCCGAGACCGCCGTGGGCAGCGCGAAGGGCATATCGATGAGCGCGTCGAGGAGTTTTCTGCCCGGAAACTCGTACCGCACCAGGGTCCAGGCGATGATGAAGCCGAACACCAGGTTGATAGTGGCGGCCAGGAAGGAGGCACCAAAGGACAGGCGGTAGGAGCCGAGCGCCCGCGGACTGAGCACCACGTGCAGGAAGTCGCTCCAGTGCATGGAGGCGGCGGCCAGCGCCAGCGCGGCGAGTGGGAGCAGCACGATGGTGCTGAGGAAGAACGTGGTGAAGCCGAAAGTGAGCCCGAACCCGGGCAGTACGCTGGGCTGGCGGAAGCTCATGGGGAACCGCGGTACACGATCAGCATCGGCCACTGCCCGCCGTCGAGCAGGGCGCGGAAGCGCTCGGCGAAGCGTGTGAGCTCGGTGACGCCCACGATCAGCATCTGTGCGGGCGCTTCCGCCAGGCGCCGCGCCAGCTCCTGCGCGACATCGCCGAAGCGCAACTCGGTGCGCATCTCCAGGCCATGCGCCAGCTGTGCCTCGGAACGCGCATCGAGCAGTTCGCGCATGCCGTGCTGCGCGCGGGTGCGGGCGCTCTGCTCGGGGAAGATTCCCACGTACACCGCTTCGGCGGACAGGTGGCGCAGCACGCTCGCCGACACTGCGAGCGTGGCGCTGCGCGAGGCTTCACCTATCCAGTGAATCAGCACGCGCTGCGGTATCGGCGCTTGGTCCGGCAGCACCAGCAGGTCCTTGGCACCGCGCCGCAGCAGCCACTCGGCACGGTGCGCGCAGTCGGTCTGCGAAGCGATCGCGGTGGTGCCCACGAACGGGCTGTCGGCCGCGCACGCAGCGTCCGGCACGCCCAGCTGCGGCTCGGCGCGCACGCCGATGCGCGTCCTCATGCGCACCGCCAGCTCCGCGAGCAACGGCTGGCGGCTGAGCGCATCCGCGAGCGCGGCGCTCGCGGCACAGGCAGTGAAGCTCGACAGCGGCGTAGGCAGAACGTGCACGCGGCGCACGCCGATGGCGACGCTCTGACCGGGGTGGATCTCGAAGCCGCGCTGCTCGTGCTGGGTGCGCGTCACCAGGAGCGATGCGCTGGCGGCGCCGTCCGGCTGGGCGAGCAGCGGGGGCTGCGCACCATTCTCGAGCCGCACGCGCAGGCTCTCGAGCGCGCCCGTGAATACCACCTCGTCCACCACCCCGCGCGCGAGGTAACCGGAGCTCAGCGCGTCGCGCGACGCGGCAACCTCCACTTCCTCCGGGCGCACGACCGCGACCACTTCCCGCTCGTCGACGTCGGGGGAGCGCTCGGAGGCCGCCACCGTGTTGGCGCCCATCTGGATGCCATCGGGCGTGCGCCGCGCCAGGATCAGGTTGGCCGCGCCGAGGAAGGTGGCCGCGAAACGCGTGGCCGGGCGCGAGTACAGGTCGTGCGGTGCACCCATCTCCAGCAGTCGCCCGAGATTCATGACCCCGATGCGGTCCGCCATGGCGAAGGCCTCCTCCTGGTCGTGGGTCACGAGCACGGTCGTGATCCCGAGCTCGCGCTGCACCTGGCGGATGGTGCGGCGCAGTTCCTCGCGGATCTTCGCATCCAGGGCGCCGAAGGGCTCATCGAGCAGCAGCACCTCGGGCTTGTGCGCCAGCGCGCGCGCCACCGCCACGCGCTGCTGCTGGCCGCCGGAGAGTTGCGCCGGCAGCCGCTGATCCATGCCCTCGAGCGACACCAGCCGCAGCAGCTCCTGGCGGCGCTGCCGGCGCGCCTTGGCGCCCATGTGCCGCACGCGCAGCGCGAACTCGATGTTCTCCGCCACCGTCATGTGGCGGAACAGCGCGTAGTTCTGGAACACCAGTCCCACGCCGCGCTCGCGGGCGGCGACGTGCGTGACGTCGCGCCCGTGCAGCGCGATGCGCCCATGGTCGACACCGGAGAGCCCGGCGATGGCGCGCAGCAGCGTGCTCTTGCCGCTGCCGCTCGGCCCGAGCAGCACGAAAAACTCCCCGTCACCGATGTCGAGCGAGACATCGTTGACCACCGGCGCGCCGGCGTAGTGCTTGGTGACCTGGTCTAGAGTGATGGACATTCCGGCGATGCTACCGGGGGCGTGACCGGGTCGTCAGTTTCCACCCGGTAACGGGCAGGTGACAAACCGGTTATGAGTGCGGTGTCCTACAAAGGCAGCGGCAACCCCTCACCACGGGGTGCCGGCGAGTTCGCGCTTGTAGTCCTGCAGCACCTGGTGGACGCGCCGCCACAGCGGGCCGGGCTTGCCCGTGCCGACCGGGTGGCCGTCGAGGGAGGTCACCGGCTGCACCTCGCGCGTGGCGGCCGAGATCCACACCTCATCGGCCGCGCGCAGCTGCGCCTCGCTGATCGGCAGGACGCGGCTGTGCAGGGCGGCGCGTGCCGCCAGTTCCTCCACCACCCCGCGCGTGGTGCCCGGCAGAATGCGGCGCGAGTGCGGCGGCATCAGCAGCTCCCCGCCGAGCACCACGTGCACGGCGGATGCGGAGGCCTCGGTGAGCTCGCCGTCGCGCAGCAGAATGGTCTCGGATGCTCCCGCGTCCACCGACAGCTGGCGCAGCAGCACGTTCGCCAGCAGCGCGGTCGACTTGATGTCGCAACGCGCCCAGCGGCTGTCGTCGGCGGTCACGCACGCGACCCCGCGCTCGAGGATCTCCGCTCCGTTCACCGGCAGGGGTGCGCAGAACGCGAATACGGTGCGTGGGATCTGCGGCAGCGGCGCGTGGCTGCGGCCGTGCTGCGCGCCGCGCGTCACCTGCCAGTACACGTAACAGTCGCCGCCGCCGTTGCGCTCGATCAGCGTGCCGAGGATCGCGCGCCATTCCTCGCGCGTGTGCGGGTCCGCCATGCCGATGCCGGCGAGGCTGCGCGTGAGGCGCTCGCCGTGGGCGGCGAAGCGGAACGCTCGCCCGCCGTATACCGGCATCAGCTCGTAGACGGCGTCCGCGTACAGGAAGCCGCGATCGAGCGGGGAGATACGCGCCTCGGTGAGCGGCAGGTACGCGCCGTTCAGATAGCACAGGGGCAGGGGCTCGGCCATGTGCTTTAAGGGCTCAATGGAACCACAATGCCACGCTGTCCATGGCACGCGTCCACAGCCCGCCCGAAGGCACCGGCGCGAGGGCGGTGAGCGGTGCGCGCGCGAGCACCTCGCCCGTGGTATCCGCCACGGTCAGCTCGCCCACGGGCTGGCCGGCCGCGAGCGGTGCAATCAGCGGCTCGCCGCTCAAGTGCGCACTGGTGCGCAGCGCCGCGCCCTGCCCGCGGCCGACGGTCGCGTAGACATCGTACGGCACGCCGACCGGGGCGAACTCGGTCGCCGACTTGTAGACGCGCGGCTTCAACACCGTCTCGCGCGCCGCCTTGACGCGGACGGTCTCGTAAAAGGTGTAGCCGTAGTTCAGCAGGGCAGCGCTGGCCTCCTCGCGCGCCCGGACGCTCGGGGCACCCATGACCACCGACACCAGCCGCATGCCGTTACGGTTGGCGGAGGTCGCGAGGCAGAAGCCGGCGCTGTCGGTGTGTCCGGTCTTGAGCCCGTCGACCGACGGATCCTTGCCGAGCAGGCCGTTGCGGTTGTCCTGGCGGATGTTGTTCCACATGAATTCGCGCAGGCTGAACAGCGGATAGAACTGCGGAAACTCGCGGATGAGCGCATTGGCGAGCGTCACCGTGTCGCGTGCCGTGGTGTAGTGATTGGGGGAGGGCAGGCCGTCGCTGTTCTCGAAGTTGCTCGATTTCATGCCGAGGCGCCGGGCGTACTCGTTCATCATCTGCGCGAAGGCGGCCTCCGTGCCGCCGACCTTCTCGGCGAGCGCGATGCTGGCGTCGTTCCCGGACTGCACGATCATGCCCTTGATGAGAATGTCGACCGGGACCTGCGTGCCGACCTGCACGAAACTGCGCGAGCCTCCCGTACGCCAGGCGTGCTCGCTGACGGTGACCATGTCGGTGAGCTTCAGCCTGCCTTCCGCGAGCGCCTTGAAGACCACGTACGCCGTCATCAGCTTGGTGAGGCTCGCAGGCTCGGCGCGCTCGTCGGGGTGACGCTCGGCCAGCATGCGGCCGCTGAAGTGATCGACCAGCAGGTAGGAGCGCGCGTTGAGCTCGGGGGGCCTGGGTATCGGGCTTGCTGCCTGTGCGGGGCCGGTCGCGGCGGTGAGCGCCAGTGCGACCCAGGCGAGGACGATGAACGGTGAGCGGACCACGGGTGCGGATCTTAACCCAAGCGCCACGTGCGCAAGCGCCGCTTGCGTGAGGCGCGCGCGTCAGTCGAGCGCCAGCCGCGCGTCGGGGATGCCGAGCGTTGCGAGGCGGGCGGCCAGCTGATCGAATTCCGCGACGCTGCCCACGGGCCCGAGGCGCACGCGGTACAGGCGTGATTTGCCTTCCGGGGGCGAGAGGATGAAGGCGCCGGCCAGTCCCGCGGCGTGCAGCCGCTCGAGCAGGTGCTGCGCGTTGTGCGCATCGGCGAATGCGCCCGCCTGTACATACAGCGAGGGCGGCGGTGACTGCGCGCTGCGCGTCAGCTCATCGGGCGCGCCCGGCGTCAGGGCCCGCACCTCCACCAGCGTGGTGCCTTCGCGGATCATGTCGAGTCTTGCGGCCGCCGTGTAGGACAGATCGATGAGGCGGTTGGCGACGAACGGGCCGCGGTCGTTGATTCGCACTACGACGCTCCTGCCGTTGCGAAGATTGGTGACGCGCGCATAGGTGGGCAGCGGCAGGCTCTTGTGAGCCGCACTCATGCCGTACATGTCGTAGGGCTCGCCGCTCGAGGTGTTGCCGCCATGGAAGGTCGGGCCGTACCAGGAGGCCACGCCGCGTTCCAGGTAGCCATCCGCGGCCGCGAGCACGAAGTAACGCCGGCCGAACACGTCGTAGAACGGCGGATTGCCGTGGGCGCTGCGCGGCTCAAGGCGCGGCACGGCATCGGGGATCGATTCGACGCCCGCCGGCGGCGGCGGCGGCACGGCCGGCAGGGGTACGCGTTCCGCAGGCTGCGGCGCTCGGCGCGCGCTGATTGCGCACGCGGTGAGCAGTACGCACAGCGCGGCGGCGCTCACCGCCGCGAGCGGCGCCGCGGCGCGGTGCGCGGCTCTCACGGCGCCGCGTCGTGCATGCGCTGCGCGAGGGTCTGTGCCAGCTCGTGCACCGCCATGGCGTAGCGCGCGCTGGCGTTGTAGCGCGTGAGCACGTAGAAATTATGGAATCCGACCCGGTAGGCCGGACCGTCGCGCTGCTCGGCGGAGATCAGCACCACCGCAGTGTCGGCCGGCACGCTCATCTCGACCTGCACGCCGTGCGCGGCGAGGCTCTCGACGGTCTGGCTGAGCTCCAGATTGTGCGGTTCGATCTGAAAGCTCGGATCGGGCTCGAGCCGGGTCTCAGCCAGCACCGGGCCGCCCGCCGTCCAGCCGTGTTCGTTCAGGTAGTTCGCGACGCTCGCCAGGATGTCGTCCCAGTCACCCCACAGATCGCGCGGCCGGTCAGCGTTGGCAGCCACTGCATAGCGCCGGTATTGCGAGGGCATGAACTGTGGCACGCCCAGGGCGCCGGCGTACGAGCCGGGGACGGTGAGCGGATCGAGCTTGTTTTCTCTCACCAGCAGCAGGAATTCCTCGAGCTCGCTGCGGAAGAACTTCTGGCGCGGCGGATAATCGAACGCCAGCGTTGCGAGAGCGTCCAGTGCGCGGTAGGGCCCGGTATTGCGCCCGTAGTGTGTCTCGATGCCGAGGATTGCCACCAGGTATTCGCTCGGCACCCGGTACTGGGCGGAGATCTGCTCGAGCGTGTTCTTGTGATCGAGCCAGAAGCGCACGCCGTCGCTGATGCGCTCGGCGCTCAGGAAACGGTCGCGGTATTCCCACCAGGGCGCCACCTTCTCGATGGGGCGGTTCACGATCTCGATGATTCTCGGCTGCGGTCGCGCTTCCTTCAGCAGGGCGCGCACCTCCTTGCGGTTGAGGCCGTCGCGGCTCACCACGTCGTTGACGAATTCAATGATCTCGGGGCGCTGCAGGTCGAAGCCGCCCGCGACCGCATCTTCCGGCTGGGCGCCCGCCGGAGCGCAGGCGAGCGCGGCGAGCAGCAGGTAACGGCACTTGTTCAAGACCACGTGTTCGACTACGACCCGACGAGCTTACGCCGTGAATACAGCGCCATGAGAATACCGAAGCCGGCGAGGAGCGTCACGACCGAGCTGCCTCCGTAGCTCACCAGCGGCAGCGGCACCCCGACCACCGGCAGCAGTCCGGTGACCATGCCGGCGTTGATGAACACGTACACGAAGAAGGTGAGCGCGAGACTGCCGGCCAGCAGGCGCGCGAAGGTATCCTGGGTCTGGGTGGCGAGATAGATGGCGCGGCCGACGACGAACGCGTACAGCAGCAGCAGCAACAGCAGGCCGAGGAGGCCGAACTCCTCGCCGATGACGGCGAAGATGAAGTCGGTGGAGCGCTCGGGGAGGAATTCGAGCTGCGCCTGGCTGCCGTTCATCCACCCCTTGCCGAACACGCCGCCCGAGCCGATCGCGATCTGTGACTGGATGATGTGGTAGCCGGCGCCGAGTGGATCGGCCTGCGGGTTCAGAAACATGAGCACGCGCTTGCGCTGGTAGTCGTGCATGAAGCTCCAGCCGAACCAGGCCCCGAGCGCGGCGAGCACCAGCAACGCCGCCATCACGCGCGCGCGCAGGCCGGCGAGGATGATGACTAGCGCGCCGGCGACGGCGATGAGCGCGGCCGTGCCCACGTCGGGCTGGATCGCCACGAGCCCCACCGGTATCAGGATCAGCACGCCGAGTGCGCCCAACGACGTCCAGCCCGGCGGCAGCGGCCGCTCGTGCAGGTACCAGGCGCACATCATCGGGACTGCGAGCTTCATCAGCTCCGAGGGCTGGAAGCGGAACAGTCCGAAATTCAGCCAGCGGCGCGCGCCCATGCCGACATGGCCGATCGTGACGACGAGCATGAGCAGCACGCATCCGCCGGCGTACAACCACGGCGTCATCCGGCGCAGGAAGTTCGGATTCACGCGCGCGAGCACCAGCATGGCGATGGTGCCGAGCAGCAGCCGCAGCGCCGTGCGCACTATCGTGGCGATGCTCTGGCCGGAGGCGCTGTACAGCACCACCAGGCCGAAGGCGGCGATGAGTGCGAGTCCCACCATCAGCGGACCGTCGATCTTCAGCGCCGACAGCACCCGCGCAGCGCCGGTGAACGTGCGGCGGGTGCGTGAGCCGGAGGTGACGTCCTCGTAGATCATGTCTGTGGCTTGAGCTTGCCGTCCGCGCCGAGCAGATAGGCGTCCAGCACCTTGCGGGCGATGGGCGCCGCGGCGGTCGCGCCCGCCCCGCCGTTCTCCTCCAGCACTGCGAGCGCGATGCGCGGCTGATCGGCGGGCGCGAAGGCGATGAACCAGGAATGATCGCGCAGCCGCTCGTTGAGCTTGCTGGCGTTGTACTTCTCGGTGCGCGCGAGTGTGAACACCTGGGCGGTGCCGGTCTTGCCGGCGAAGCTATAGGCGGCGTGCGCGCCGATCGCGGCCGCCGTGCCGCGCGTGGTGACCCCGATCATGCCGTGCACCACGCGCTGCCAGTCTTCGGGCGCGACGCCAGGCACCTCGCCGTCCGACACCGGGGCGATGCGATGCAGCTCCCCGGTGCGCGGATCGCGGTAAGCCGCGACCACGCGCGGCCTCCAGATCCTGCCGCGGGTGGCGAGGATGCTGGCATAGTGCGCCAGCTCGATCGGAGTGACGGTAAGGTACCCCTGGCCGATGCCGAAGCTCACAGTCTCGCCAGGGAACCACACGCGGTCCTGCGGACGCGAGAAGGCCTTCGCCTTCCACTCGCGCGAGGGCAGGATCCCGGCCTTCTCGCCGCCGATGTCGATGCCGGTCGGCTTGCCAAAGCCGAACGGTCCCATGAACGTGGACATGCGGTCGACCCCGATCTCGTTGGCGAGGCCGTAGAAGTAGACATCGCACGAGCGCGCGATGGCATCGTCGAGGTCGACCGCGCCGTGATGCTCGTTGTGGTATTCACGGTAGATGAAGGAGCTGCCGGGTAGATGGAACGAGCCGGCGCAGTAGCGGTGCGCCTGCGGGTCCACCACGTGATGAGTGAGTGCGGCGAGTGCGATCACCGGCTTCACGGTCGAGCCCGGCGGATAGGTTCCGCGCAGCGCGCGGTTGAACAGCGGCCGGTCGATGTCGTTGTTGAGCACGCCGTACTCGCCCGCGGTTATGCCGCGGCCGAACATGGTGGGATCGAAGCCCGGCAGGCTGACGAGCGCGATCACGTCGCCGTTGTTCGGATCGAGCGCCACGACCGCACCTCGATGGCCGGCGAGCGCGGCCTCGGCGGTGCGCTGCACCTTGAGGTCGATCGACAGCAGCAGATCCTCGCCGGCTCCCGGTGCCTTGGTGCGCAGGTTGGGGACAAACGCGCCCTGGCGCTCCACCGAGCGTCCCTGCGCGTTGACCAGTACCTCGCGAAAGCCGTTGGTGCCATGCAGCTCACCCTCGTAGGCGCTCTCTACGCCGAGCTTGCCGATGAGGGAGGTGCCGGCGTAGGCAGCGCGGTCGATGTGCTTCAGATCCTGCTCGCTGATGGCGCCCACGTAGCCGAGCGCGTGTACCGCCAGCTCACCGTTCGGGTACCAGCGGGTCTGGCGGGTCTTGATATCCATGCCCGGAAACTCGAAACGCCGCACGGCGAAACGCGCGACGTCCTCGTCCGACATGCGCAGGCGGATCGGCACGCTGTCGAAGCTGCGGCTCGAGTCGATGGTGCGCTCGAGCTCATCGACGTCCTCGGCACGGATGAGATCGAACTGCACCAGGCGCGCGAGGGTCTGCTGCATGTCCGGCACTTCTTCGGGCACCAGTTCCAGCTGGTAGGCGGGCTGGTTGCCCGCGATCACCTCGCCGTGGCGGTCGAGGATCAGCCCGCGCGCGGCCGGGATCGGCTCATTGCGCACCCGGTTACCCTGGGAGAGGTCTGCGTAGTATTCGTGACGCGACACCTGCAGTACGAACAGACGCACGATCAGGCTGACAGTCGCCACGGCCATGACCGCGGCGCACACCAGCGCGCGCTGATCGAAGAGGCGCTGTTCCCGCCAGTGATCCTTGATGCGCACGGCCGGCATGGCTGGAACCCGTCAGAGACCGTGAGCCAAGGATAGTTCCACTCAGGCGCGCCCGCGCGAGCCGTAGGCCAGTATGGCGGCGACGGGCGGCCACAGCAGTGCACCGGTCACGGTGTGGACCCAGCGCAGCGGACTCGTGACCGGGTGGCCGCTCCAGCCGTCGATCGCGAACAGCACGAACTCGTAAACGGCCAGCGCGGCGAACACGATCAGCGCCTGCTGGAACGCGGGCTTGGAGCGGATGCGCTGGTGCTCGCGCACGGCGATGTACGTGACCAGTGCCAGGGCGAGGGCGTGCTGCCCCAGCACGGGCCCCTGGAACACATCGAGCGCGAGGCCGGCGAAGAACCCCAGGGCGATGTCGCCGGTTCGCGGCGCGTTCACCGACCAGTACAGCACCGCGAGCACCAGGAACACCGGTCGCAGGACGTCGAGCCATGGCGGCAGCGGCAGCACGGTGAGCACGAGTGCCACGAACGCCGTGAGCAGTATGCGGCCGCCGCCGGGCGCGCTCACTGCTGCTCCTTCGCCGGCGGAGCATCAGGCTGCGGCGTGGGGGGCTCCTGCTTGGGGGGTTCCGACGTAGTGGGCTCCGGCGGGGCTGGCTGCGGTGCGGCAGCCTTGGGTTCGGCGGCCCTGGGTGCGGCAGCCGGTTCGGTACCCTGCGGTTCGGTAGCCTGTGATTCGGCGGGCTGCTTGCGCGGCACAGCCGCCGGCGGTCGCGCCCGGGCGGGCTGCGGGGCAGCCGGCGGCCCCGGCGCTGCGGACTGCGGTCGCGGTGGGACCGCCTGCGGTTGCAGGGAAGGGATGCCGCTCTTGAGCTCACCCAGGGGCTTGCCCGTGGGGGGGGGCGTGGGGCGGTCGGCTCGGAACCATACCAGCATGACCTCGCTGTCGGTGTCGACGTGCGCGAGCGGCTCGGCCCGCACCTGAGCCAGCGGCTGCACCGCGTCGCGGTGGACCTCGGTGACGCGCGCCACCGGATAACCCTCCGGAAACACGCCACCGAGCCCGGAAGTCACCAGCAGATCGCCGCTCTTGATGTCTGCATTGGACGGCAGGTAGGGCAGCCCGAGTGAGGTGGCGTCGCCTGCGCCGACGGCGATGGTACGCAGACCCGTGCGCTCGATGCGCACCGGAACGGCGTGCTCCGGGTCGGTGATCAGGATGACTTCGGCGCTCCAGGGGCCCACGTGCGCCGTCTGGCCGATCAGTCCCCGGTCATCGAGCACCGCCTGTGCCTTGAACACCCCGTTGACCGCCCCGCGGTTGATGAGGAGGCGGTGCCTCAGGCTGCTCAGCTGGACGCTGACGATCTCCGCCGCGAGCCAGCGGTCGGCGACCGGTGGCAGGGCTGCACGCAGTCCGCGCAGCTCGCCGTTCTCGCGCGCCAGGGCCTCGTACCGCATCGAGCGCAACTCGAGGTCGCGCTGCGCGGCGCGCAGGCGTGCATTCTCGGCCTGCAGCCGCCCGCGGCCCTCGAAGCTCTCGCTGATCCAGCGCCAGGCGGCGGGCGGGGAGTTCACTGCGAGCTGGATGGGGTAAGCGGCGGCCTGCAGCACGTAGCGCAGCTGCTCGAGGTAGTGCTGGCGCTGATCGAGGTACATAACCACGACGGCCACCGCGGCATACAGGGTAAAGCGAAAGCCGGCAGAGCCGCCCCGCCCCTGCCACGGTCTGCCGGCTGGTGTCCCGAAGGCGGCCACTCAGGCTCGCGCGCTGCCTGCGCTACTCAAGACCGAAGTGCCCGGGGCCCAGCTCGTCCATCAGCTCGAGAATGCGCCCGCCACCGCGCGCCACACAGGTCAGGGGGTCGTCCGCCACCACGACCGGGAGCCCGGTCTCCTCGGTGAGCAGCTTGTCGATGTCGCGCAGCAGCGCGCCGCCGCCCGTGAGCACGATGCCACGCTCGGCGACGTCCGCCCCCAGCTCCGGCGGAGTCTGCTCGAGCGCCTGCTTCACGGCACTCACGATGCTCTGCAGCGGCTCCTGTAAGGCCTCGAGGATCTCGTTGCTGTTCAGCGTGAAGCTGCGCGGCACGCCCTCGGAGAGATTGCGGCCCTTCACCGACAGTTCGCGCACCTGTTGCCCGGGGTAGGCCGAGCCGATCTCGATCTTGATGCGCTCGGCGGTCGCCTCGCCGATGAGGATGCCGTAGTTGCGGCGCACGTAGTTCATGATCGCCTCGTCGAAGCGATCGCCGCCGATGCGTGCGGAGTTGGCGTACACCACGCCGTTCAGCGACAGCACGGCTACCTCGGAGGTCCCGCCGCCGATGTCGAGCACCATCGAGCCGCGCGCCTCGTGCACCGGCAGTCCGGCGCCCACCGCCGCTGCCATCGGCTCACTCACGATCGCCACGTTGCGCGCGCCCGCGCCTTCGGCCGACTCGCGGATGGCGCGCCGCTCCACCTGCGTCGAACCGAACGGCACGCACACCAGCACGCGCGGGGAGGGCTTGAGCGTGCGGTTGCCGTGCACCTTGTTGATGAAGTGCTGCAGCATCTTCTCGGTGTAGGTGAAGTCGGCGATCACGCCGTCCTTCATGGGACGCACGGCCGTGATGTGCCCGGGCGTGCGCCCGAGCATGGCCTTGGCCTCGGAACCGACTGCGACGATCACCTTGCCACTGCGTCCTGGCTCGTCCTGCACCGCGACCACCGAGGGCTCGTTGAGCACGATGCCCTTGTCGCGCACATAGATCAGGGTGTTCGCCGTACCCAGATCGATCGACAGATCGCTCGAAAAATAACCACGCAGGCGTTTGAACATGCAGCGACCGGGAGTGAGCGGCGAGAGGCCGGAAGTGGCGCGTAATCTAGCAACCGACAGGACATTGAGCAAGGCAACATGTATGATTTTGCGCTGGTTTTCTCACTTCGCCACGCGCGCCGCGAACCTCCCATGGCCCTCACACGCGAACAGATCGCGAGCATCGCCGCCCTGGCGCGGCTCGACCTCACCTCCGCCGAGATTCCGGTGTACCAGGACAGCCTGTCGCGGATCCTCGACTTCGTCAGCGCCCTGGATCGCGCCCACACCACCGACGTCGCCCCGATGTCGCATCCGCTTCCGGGCCTGTCGCAGCGTCTGCGGCCGGACGTAGTGACCGAGCAGGACCGCCACGAGCAGTATCAGGCCAACGCGCCCCAGGTCGCGGCGGGCCTGTACCTCGTTCCCAAGGTCATCGAGTGAGGCCGGCGTGAGCGATTGGCACACCAGCACGCTGACACAGCTGGCCGCGGGTCTGCGCGCGCGCAAGTTCTCGAGCATGGAACTGGTGCGCGCGTGCCTGGCGCGGATCGATGCGAGCCAGGCCGCGCTCAACGCGTTCATCTCGGTGACACGCGAGCAGGCGCTCAGCGATGCGGCGGCCGCGGATCGGGCGCTCACCGCGGGCAGCGGCGGCGCGCTCACCGGCGTGCCGATCGCGCACAAGGACATTTTCTGCACCCAGGGTGTACGCACTACCTGCGGTTCGCGCATGCTGGATAACTTCGTCTCGCCCTACGACGCCACCGTGGTGGCGAAACTCAAGGGCGCCGGCGCCGTCATGCTGGGCAAGACCAACATGGACGAGTTCGCGATGGGATCCTCCAGTGAGACGAGCTACTACGGACCGGTGCGCAATCCCTGGAACCCGCAGCTCGTGCCCGGCGGCTCCTCGGGTGGCTCCGCCGCCGCGGTCGCCGCGCGCCTGGTCCCGGGAGCAACCGCGACCGACACCGGCGGCTCGATCCGCCAGCCCGCGGCGCTGTGCGGCATCACCGGGATCAAGCCCACCTACGGGCGCGTGTCGCGCTACGGCATGATCGCGTTCGCCTCCAGTCTCGACCAGGGCGGGGTGCTGACCGCGAGCGCCGCAGACGCCGCGCTGCTGCTGCGCGAGATGGCCGGGTTCGATGCCAACGATTCCACCAGCGTCGACACACCGGTCCCTGACTACGTCGCCGCCCTCGAGCAGCCGCTCGCGGGCCTGAAGGTGGGACTTCTGCGGGAGTTTTTCGACAAGGGACTGGATGCGCAGAACGAGCAGCGCGTGCGCGAGGCGCTCAAGGTCTACGAGCAGCTCGGCGCGCGGCTCACCGAGGTGAGTCTGCCGAACCTGCCGCTGTCGGTGCCGGTGTACTACGTGGTGGCGCCGGCGGAATGCTCCTCGAACCTGGCGCGTTTCGACGGCGTGCGCTTCGGGTACCGCTGCCAGAAGCCGCGCGATCTCACCGACCTGTACAGCCGCTCGCGCGGCGAGGGTTTCGGGGCGGAGGTGAAGCGGCGCATCATGACCGGCACTTACGTGCTGTCCGCCGGTTACTACGATGCGTATTACCTCAAGGCGCAGCGCGTGCGGCAGCTCATCAACGCCGACTTCACGCGCGCCTTCGGCAGTGTGGACGTGCTCATGGGACCGACGACGCCGACGCCCGCCTTTGCGATCGGCGCCAAGACCTCGGACCCCATTACCATGTACCTGAACGACATCTACACCATCGGCGCGAATCTTGCCGGGCTGCCGGCGGTGTCGATTCCGTGCGGTTTCGTGCAGCAGCTGCCGGTGGGTCTGCAGATCGTGGGCCCGCACTTCAGCGAAGCGCGGGTGCTGAACGCGGCGCACGCGTTCCAGCGCGTCACCGACTGGCACACGCGCGTGCCGCAGGGCTACGCATGAGCGCCTGGGAAACGGTCATCGGGCTGGAGATCCACGCCCAGCTCGCCACCCGCTCGAAGATCTTCTCCGGCTCCGCCACCGCGTACGGCGCCCCGCCCAACGCCCAGGCAAACCTGGTGGACCTGGGCTACCCGGGCGTGCTGCCGGTGCTGAACGCGGCAGCGGTGCGCATGGCCGTGAAGCTCGGGCTGGCGATCAACGCGCGCATCGGCGCGCAATCGGTGTTCGCACGCAAGAATTACTTCTACCCGGATTTGCCGAAAGGCTATCAGATCAGTCAGTACGAGCAGCCGATCGTCGCGGAGGGCGCGCTCGACATCGTGCTCGATGACGGTGAGGTCAAGCGCATCGGGATCACCCGCGCGCATCTGGAGGAGGACGCCGGCAAGTCACTGCATGAGGGCCTGCCGGGGGTGACGGGCATCGACCTGAACCGCGCCGGCACCCCGCTGGTGGAAATCGTCTCCGAGCCGCACCTGCGCTCGGCGAAGGAAGCCGTCGCTTACATGAAGAAAGTGCACACCCTGGTGCGCTACCTCGAGATCTGCGACGGCAACATGCAGGAGGGCTCGTTCCGCTGCGACGCCAACGTCTCGGTGCGCCGCCGCGGCGCGCTCAAGTTCGGTACACGCGCAGAGATCAAGAATCTCAATTCCTTCCGCTTCGTCGAGCGCGCCATCAACTACGAGGTCACGCGCCAGATCGACATCCTCGAGTCCGGAGGTCAGGTGGTGCAGGAGACGCGTCTGTAC
The DNA here is from genome assembly GCA_035300445.1 of Steroidobacteraceae bacterium. Lineage (GTDB taxonomy): Bacteria > Pseudomonadota > Gammaproteobacteria > Steroidobacterales > Steroidobacteraceae > 13-2-20CM-66-19. The sequence goes on along the minus strand of DATGVL010000041.1, from coordinate 27,971 downwards.
GATCCCGACAAGGGCGAGACGCGCTCCATGCGCTCCAAGGAGGAAGCGAATGACTACCGCTACTTCCCCGATCCGGACCTGCTGCCGGTGGTGCTCGATGAGGCGTTCATCAGCTCGGTACGCGCCACTCTGCCCGAGCTGCCGGACCAGAAGGCCGCGCGCTTTGCCTCGCAGTACCGCCTGTCGCCTTATGATGCGGGCGCGCTCACGGGGAGCCGCGAGCTCGCCGCGTACTACGAAGAGGTCGTGCGCGAGCTGCCACAGGAGCCAAAGCTGGCGGCGAACTGGGTCATGGGAGAGCTCGCCGCGGCCCTGAACAAGGAGAATCTCGAGGTCGGTTCCGGCAAACTTCCGCCGGCGCGCCTCGCGGGGCTGCTGCGGCGCATCTGCGACCAGACCATTTCCGGCAAGATCGCCAAAGAGGTGTTCGAGACCATGTGGTCGGGCGGTGCGAGCGCCGATGCGGTGATCGACGCGCAGGGCTTGCGCCAGATCACCGACACCGCCGCCATCGAGCGCGTGATCGATGAGGTGATGGCCCGCAATCCCGCCCAGCTCGCCGAGTACCGCGCCGGCAAGGACAAGCTGTTCGGATTTTTCGTGGGCCAGGTCATGAAGGCGACCGCCGGCAAGGCCAACCCGGCGCAGCTGAACGAGCTGCTGCGCCGAAAACTCGGGGGCTGAGGGCTGCGATCGCGACGGCGCCGCGCGCGCCATCGGGCCGCGCCGCAGCGGGGTTGAGTTGCGTGAGTGGCTGCCCCATTGTGCTGGGAATGGATCCGCACACTGTCCCGGTGAGCGACCAGGTGCGTCGCTTCATATTCGAGAAGCAGCCGGTGCGCGGCCACTGGGTGCGCCTCGAGGGCGCCTGGCGCGAGTTGCGCGCGCATGCGGATTACCCGCCGGTGGTGAGCGAGCTGCTCGGTCAGGCGGTGGCCGCCTCGGTGCTCCTCGCCGCGACCCTCAAGTTCCGCGGCACGCTCACGTTCCAGTTGCAGGGGAACGGTGCGGTCGGCCTGCTGGTGGCGCAGTGTGCGCACGACTTCCGCATGCGCGCCGTAGCGCGTTGCGACGGCGTTGCGCTGCGCGGACTGACCGGCGATCCGCGGCGCGCCGCGATCTTCCGGCGCCTCGTCGGCACCGACGGCCGCATCACTGTCACGATCGAAGCGGAGGAGAAGAGCATGCGCTACCAGGGGGTCGTGCCCCTCGCCGGCACTTCGCTCGGGGAGTCGCTGGAAGCGTACTTTGCCTCCTCCGAGCAGCTGCCGACGCGCGTGCTGCTCGCTGCGGACCAGGCCTGCGGCGCCGGGATGCTGGTGCAGAAACTGCCCGATGGGGACGCGGGTGATCCGGAGGAGATCGCGGCGGTCTGGGAGGGCGCGCAGCGTGGCATCGAGCGCGTGACCCCGGCTCAATTGCTACGGTGCTCGGCCGAGCAGCTGCTGGCACAGCGCTTCACCGAGCACGACCTGAGGCTGTTTCGCGGCTCACCGGTGCGCTTCGAGTGCCGCTGCAGTCAGGGCCGGGTGGCGGGGCTTCTGCGGGCGCTCGGAGCCGAGGAGGTTCGCGGTGTACTTCAGGAGCAGGGGGCGGTGACCGTGACCTGCGAGTTCTGTCACCGCCCGTACCGCTTTGACGCAGCGGACGTGGAGGCGTTGTTCGCCGAGGGCCCATCAAGTGGCTCTGAAGTGATTCATTAGAGTCTCTTGGAGCCAATTAGCTCTCCAGAAGGACAATCCTGTGAAGGGTGCGGGTCGCCGGTGTGAGGTAGGCAAGTTAATTAAAGAATTGTACAATTATTCAATGATGTCGACGGCTCCATCGATCCTGGTGAGATGGTTGAGGGCGGCCGGTGAGCCCAGCCGGCTGCGGCTGCTCGCGCTGTGTGCCGAGGGTGCATTGAGCGTCTCGGATCTGGCGCACGCGCTGAAGCACAGCGAGCCGCGCGTGTCGCGGCATCTGAAAATCCTCTGCGAAGCGGGCCTCTTGATACGGCTGCGGCACGGCCAATGGGTCGATTACCGCCTCACCGAGGGCCTTGAGGCCGCGAGCTTCGTGCGCGGCCTGCTCGCGCAGCTCGACCGCGGTGATCCGGTGCTGGTTCGCGACCGCAGCGCCGCGCGCGAGCGCGCCGCGCCCGAGACCCAGACGCCCGCGCACGGCGCGCAGTCACGTCTCGGCCGGGCGCTGGCCGAGCTGGTGGTCGCCGGGGGGCTGAGCGCGCCGCTCGGGGCGGTGCTGGTGTTCGGAGTCAGCCATCCGGAACTGCTCGAGTGCGCAGCTCGCGCCAGCCGCCGCTGCACCGCCATCGCGCACTCGCGGCGCGCGGCGCAAAGCGCGCGCGCATTTGCGCAACGGCGGGGCTTCAGCTGCCGCGTGGTTCGCGCCACGAGCCCCGAGGGCCTGAGCGATACGGATCTGGCGCGCGCCGGAGAGCCATTCGATGCGGTGCTGCTCGACACTTTCGCGAGCGGAGACACGCTGGCGCAGCTCCTGGAGCACGCGCGGCGCGTGCTCACCCCCGGCGGACGGCTGTGGATCTTCGAGCGCTATGAATCACTCGAGAGGTCGCGCGAGCGCATCGTGGAACATCCGCTGGCGCGGCTGCGCCGCCTGCTGGGCGATGCCGGTCTGACGTGCGAGCGTCTCAGTCCCGTGGAGGCCGATGGCGAGCACGTGCTCGCGGCCGTCGCGCGGCCTGCCACCGCGGTCAGCGGTACGGCGGGGGCTCGACCATGAGTGCGCACTCAACAGAACTGCCGATCCGCGTGTCATTCGAATTCTTCCCGCCGGCGGATGCGGCGATGGAGACGACTCTGTGGAACTCCATCGAGCGCCTGGCGCCGCTGGCGCCGCACTTCGTGTCGGTAACCTACGGCGCGGACGGCTCCACGCGCGAGCGCACTCACGGCGTCGTGACGCGCATCCAGCGCGACACCACGCTCACCGGCGCCCCGCACCTCACCTGCATTGGCGCCTCGCGCAGCGAGATCCTGGCGATCGCGCGCGGCTACTGGGAACAGGGCATCCGCCACCTGGTCGCGCTGCGCGGCGATGTGCCGCGCAGTGAGAGCTCTCATCGGCCGCACGGCGCGGATTTTCGCTATGCGGCCGAGCTGGTCGCGGCACTCGCCGCGGTCGCGCCGTTCGAGCTCTCCGTCGCGGCCTACCCGGAGGTGCATCCGGAGGCGCGCTCGGCGGCTGCGGATCTGGATAACCTGAAGCGCAAGATCGACGCCGGCGCGACCCGTGCCATCACCCAGTTCTTCTACGACACGAGCCTGTTCCTGCGCTTTCGCGATCGCTGCGTGGCCGCCGGCGTGCACGCGCCCCTGGTGCCGGGCATTCTGCCCATCACCCGCTTCCCGCAGGTGCGGCGCTTCGCCGAACGCTGCGGCGCCACCATTCCCCGCTGGCTCCACGAGCGCTTTGCCGGCCTCGATGACGACCAGGATACCTGCCGGCTGCTCGCCGCCAGCGTTGCGATAGAGCAGGTCGAGGCGCTGAGGCGCCACGGCGTGCGCGATTTCCACTTCTACACCCTCAATCGCGCGGCGCTGACCTACGCGATCTGTCACGCCATCGGACTGCGCCCGGTGGCGCGCGCCGCACGCCAGGGAGCGCCGGCGTGAATGCCTGCCGGCACTCCAGGCATCCGCCGGCAGCCCAGGTGCGCGCCGACCGCGAGGCCGCGCGCTCGCGCGACGCGGCGCGCGCGCTCGCGGCGCCCTACGCGCTCGAGCCGCCCGATGAAAGCGAGCGCCGCACGCGCGTCGAGCGTCTCAAGCGGCTGCTCGGGGAGCGAATCGTGCTGCTCGATGGCGCGATGGGCACGATGATCCAGGAGCGCAAGCTCGACGAGCGCGGCTTCAGGGGCGAGCGGCTGCGCGAGCACGGCTGCGACCTCAGGGGCAACAACGACATTCTCACGCTGACCCACCCGGAGATCATCAGCGACATACATCGCGCCTATCTCGCGGCCGGTGCCGACATCATCGAAACCAACACCTTCAACTCGACCGCCATTTCACAGGCGGACTATGCGACCTGCGCGCTGGTGCCGGAACTGAACTATCGCGCGGCACGCCTCGCCCGCGCGGCGGCCGATGAGTTGGCGCAGCGCGGCGGCGGGCCGCGCTTCGTGGCCGGCGCCCTCGGACCCACCAACCGCATGACTTCGATGTCGCCCGACGTCAACGATCCGGGCCATCGCAGCGTCAGCTTCGATGAGCTGGTGGCCGCCTACCTGGAGGCGGCGCGCGGGCTGCTGCTCGGGGGCGTCGACCTGCTGCTGATCGAGACCGTGTTCGATACCTTGAACGCCAAGGCGGCGATCTACGCGGCTTTCACGCTGTTCGACGAGACCGGCATCACGCTGCCGCTCGCGCTCTCGGGCACGATCACCGACGCATCCGGAAGGCTGCTGTCGGGACAGACAACCGAGGCGTTCTGGAACTCGATCCGCCATGCGCAGCCGCTGTTCGTCGGCCTCAACTGCGCTCTCGGGGGCCGGCAGCTGCGGCCCTACGTCGAGGAGCTCGCCGCCGCCGCCGATACCTACGTGTGCGTGTATCCGAACGCCGGCCTCCCCAACGCCTTCGGCGAGTACGACGAGGGGCCGGCCGAGACGGCCGACATTCTGCGCGAGTATGGCGAGTCGGGCCTGGTGAACGTGGTGGGCGGGTGCTGCGGCACCACCCCTGAGCACATCCGCCTGTTGCACGCCGGCTTGCGCGACTGCGCACCGCGGCGCCTGGCGCCCGTGCCGGTGAAATGCCGCCTGGCGGGACTCGAAGCGCTCAACATCGACGACGACAGCCTGTTCGTGAACGTCGGCGAACGCACCAATGTCACCGGCTCGGCGAAATTCCGCAAGCTGATCGAGGCGGGCGACTACGCCGCCGCGCTCGAGGTGGCGCGCCAGCAGGTGGTCAGCGGCGCGCAGATCATCGACGTCAACATGGACGAGGGCATGCTGGACTCGCAAGCTGCGATGGTGCGCTTCCTGAACCTCGTGGCGGTGGAGCCGGACATCGCCCGCGTGCCGGTGATGATCGATTCCTCGAAATGGTCGGTGATCGAGGCGGGGCTCAAGTGCGTGCAGGGCAAGCCGATCGTCAACTCGATCAGCCTGAAGGAGGGCGAGCAGGTTTTCATCGAGCACGCCCGCACGCTGCGCCGCCACGGGGCGGCGGCGGTGATCATGGCCTTCGACGAGCAGGGTCAGGCCGATACGGTCGAGCGCCGCCTCACCGTGTGTGCGCGCGCCTACAGCATTCTGACAGAGCGCGTCAGTTTTCCGCCCGAGGACATCATCTTCGACCCCAATATTTTCGCCATCGCTACCGGCATCGAGGAACACAACGGCTACGGCGTGGCGTTCATCGAGGCTGCGCGCCGCATCAAGCGCGAGCTGCCGCACGCGCTGGTGAGCGGCGGGGTGAGCAACGTGTCGTTCTCGTTCCGCGGCAACGACGCAGTGCGCGAGGCGATGCACTCGGTGTTCCTCTACCACGCCATTGCCGCTGGCATGGACATGGGGATCGTGAATGCCGGACAGCTGGGCGTCTACGAGCAGATCGAGCCGCAGTTGCGGGCGGCGTGCGAGGACGTGGTTCTCAACCGGCGCGCCGATGCCACCGAGCGGCTGCTGGAGATCGCGGCGCGCTTCAAGGGCGAGGGCGGCGCGCGCCGCGAGGAGGATCTGCAGTGGCGCGAGCTGCCGGTGGCCAAACGCCTCGAACACGCCCTCATCAAGGGCATCGACGACTACATCATCGCGGACACCGAACAGGCACGGCTGTCTGTCGAGCGGCCGCTACAGGTCATCGAAGGCCCGCTCATGGACGGCATGAATGTGGTGGGCGATCTGTTCGGCAGCGGCAAGATGTTCCTGCCGCAGGTGGTCAAGAGCGCGCGCGTCATGAAGCGCGCGGTGGCGCACCTGGTGCCGTTCATCGAACAGAGCAAGGACGCAGGAGCGCAGCGCTCCAACGGCCGCATCGTCGTAGCCACGGTCAAGGGCGATGTGCACGACATCGGCAAGAACATCGTCGGCGTGGTGCTGCAGTGTAATAACTTCGAGGTCATAGACCTCGGTGTCATGGTGTCGTGCGAGAAGATTCTCGAGACTGCGCGGCGCGAGCGCGCCGACTACATCGGACTGTCCGGACTGATCACGCCCTCGCTGGAGGAGATGGTGCATGTGGCCAAGGAGATGCAGCGGCAGAGTTTCCAGGTGCCGCTGCTGATCGGCGGCGCCACCACCTCCCCGGCCCACACCTCGGTGAAGATTGCGCCGCAGTACGTGGCCGGGGTGGTCTACGTCAAGGACGCGTCGCGCGCGGTGGGCGTGTTGCAGAAGCTCAGCCAACCGGCGCAGCGCGCCGCCTTCATCGCCAAAGTGAGCGAGGAGCACGAGCGCCGCCGCGAGCAGCATGCCGCCAAGAAGCTCAAGGTTCCGGAAGCTTCGTTGGCTGCGGCGCGCGCCAACCGCCGCCCCATCGACTGGGCGGCGTACGCGCCGCCGCCGCCGCGCGTGCCGGGTGTGCAGCGCTTCGAGGACTATCCGTTGAGCGAGCTGCTCGGCTACATCGACTGGATGCCGTTCTTCAACGCCTGGGAGTTCGCCGGCAGATTCCCCGACATTCTGACCGATGCGGTGGTCGGTGAGGCGGCCAGCAACCTGTACGCCGACGCGCGCCGCATGCTCAAGACGCTCATCTCTGAGCGCTGGCTCAGCGTGCGCGCCGTGCTGGGCCTGTTCGCCGCCAACTCGGTCGGCGACGACGTGGAGATCTATCGGAGCGAGGCGCGCGATGAGGTACTGGCGCGGCTCACTTTCCTGCGGCAACAGAAGAGCAAGCCCGACGGCCAGCCGCACGAGTGTCTCGCCGACTACGTGGCGCCGAAGGCTAGCGGAGTGCGCGACTACTTCGGCGCGTTCGCCGTCACCGCCGGCTTGGGGATCGAGGAGCACCTGGCGCGCTTCGCGCGCGAGCACGACGACTACTCGAGCATCATGCTCAAGGCGCTGGCCGATCGCCTGGCCGAAGCCGCCGCGGAGCATTTCCACGAACGGGTGCGGCGCGAGCTGTGGGGCTATGCCGCCGCCGAGACGCTCACCAACGAGCAACTGATGCGCGAGGAGTATCGCGGTATCCGCCCGGCGCCCGGGTACCCGGCGTGCCCGGATCACACCGAGAAGGCCAAGCTCTGGAGCCTGCTCGACGTCGAGCGCAGCGCCGGCATCCGCCTCACCGATTCTTACGCTATGTACCCGACCGCGGCGGTGAGCGGCTGGTACGTCGCCCATCCGCAGGCGCGTTACTTCGCGGTCGGCAAGATCGACCGCGAGCAGCTCGAGGACTACGCGCGCCGCAAGGGGCTGACACCGCAGGAAGCGCAGCGCTGGCTGGCGCCGAATCTCGGTTACGAGCCGTAAGGATGTCCGGGCGCCCTCACGCCCCGTGCGTCACAGCAGCTCGATGCGCAGCCGCCGGAACCAGGCTTCGGTGCCGCGGTGCGCGAGGACGATATGCCCCTCGCGCAGCTGGCCGAACTGCGCAAAGTCGCGGAAGCGGCTGCGCGTGATGCGCACTGCGAGCTCCTCGCTCGCGAGGTCGCAGCCCAGCACCTGACGCTCATCGATCCAGTATTCCACCAGGGTGCCGTTCAGCACGATGCGCGAGCTGTGGTAGGCGTTGGCGCTGCTGCGCTGATCGTGCCACGGCGCCATGAGCCCATACAGGGCGCCGCAGGAGGTCAGGGCGTCTGCACCGTCCTGATGGTGCTCGTCGTCCAGCAGTTGCAGCGCAGGGCCGGTGTGCGTGGCGGGCCCGGTTTCCTCGCTCACCCGGTACACGACTGCCGTGCTGCCGCCGCGTGGCAGACGCCACTCGAAGGACAGCGCGAAATCGCGAAAACTCTCGCGGCTGATCAGGTCGACCCTGGGACCCGTGGCAATGGCGCGCAGCACGTTCCCGTCCACGCTCCAGGCGGCGGGCGGAAACTGCTCCTGGGCATAGCCGCGCCAGTGCGTAGCCGTGAGTTCGCGCTCCATACCCCGATGCTACCGCAGGAGAATGCCTCGTGACATGGTCCTGAAGAGGCGCGGCGGGCGAGAGCCCAATGCGGCGCTCGCCTTCAGCGCGCCGTGCCCCGCTCGCTCTCCAGCGCGCGCAGGTACCCGGGGCCGCCCAGGCCGCGCATCTGGCCGAGAATCCAGTCGCGCCGCGCCAGCACGTAGCGGGAAGGCCGGTCGACGCGCAGCCGCAGCGGATTGGGCAGCACGGCGGCCAGCAGCGCGGCCTCCGATGAGCTCAGGCGCCGCGCGGGCTTGTGCCAGAAGTGCTGGGCCGCGGCCTGCACGCCGTAGATGCCGTTACCGAACTGCGCAACGTTCAGATACATCTCGAGAATCCGTTCCTTCGGCCACAGCGCCTCGATCAGCACGGTGAAGTAGGCCTCGAGGGCCTTGCGCACGAAGCTGTGGCCGGGCCACAGGAACAGGTTCTTCGCCACCTGCTGCGAGATGGTGCTCGCGCCGCGCAGGGGCTTGCCACGTTCGCTGGCGCGCACCGCTTCGCGGATGGAATCGAAGTCGAAGCCGGCGTGGAACGGGAACTGCTGGTCCTCGGAGGCGATCACCGCGCTGGCCGCGTAGGGCGAGATCTGCTCGAGACTCACCCACTGGAAGTCGCTGTGATAGGAGGGCTCCTGAGCTGCCCAGGCCTGCGCTGCCGCTTCCAGCATGAACGCGCTGGTCAGCGGGTGCACCCAGCGCAGCAGCAACACCGGTACGCTGCTCAGCAGCAGCCACCCGAGCAATGCGATCGTGAACCACTTCAGCAGCCGCCCGGCGACACTGCCGCGCTGCCGCAACGGGCTCAGCGCGCCGCTGCGCCGGCGATCATATTGCCTCGCTGGCCGCTGCAAGGTACGGCGTGGCTAGGCCGGCGGCGCGCGGCGGGCGGACACGATCACGACATCCTCGAGCGGGGCGTCCTGATAGCCCTTGCGCTTACCCGTGCTCACGCGTGCAATCTTGTCGATGACCTCCATGCCCTGCGTGACGCGGCCAAAGACCGCATAACCGTAGTCGCGCGGCCCGTGATCGAGGAAGGCGTTGTCCGAGAGGTTCACGAAGAACTGCGAGGTGGCGCTGTTGATGTCGCTGGTGCGGGCCATGGACAGGCTGCCGCGGGTGTTCTTCAGCCCGTTCTTGGCTTCATTGCTGATCGGTGGGCGGGTTTTCCTGGTGGCGAAGTCGGCCGTCAGTCCGCCGCCCTGGATGACGAAGCCCGGCACGATGCGGTGAAAGATGGTGCCGTCGAAATGGCCGTCATCGACGTAGCGCAGGAAATTCTCGACCGTGACCGGCGCCTCCTTGGGGAACAGTTCCACCAGGAACTCGCCGTGTGAGGTTTCAAATCTGATCATCGCTGTCCTTCCGTCATGCGCTCGTGGCCGGCCAGATCGCGGTGCGAGCGTACGTGACGGAAGCCCGCGTCGACAAGCTCACGCCGCACGTCCGCGCCCTGGGTGGCGCCATGCTCGAGCAGCAGCCAGCCCTCGGGCGCCAGGTGCCGAGGCGCGCCGTGCACCAGCGTACGCAGGCTGCCAAGCGCATCCAGGCCGGGCGTGAGCGCCCGCGGCGGTTCGTGCCTGAGGGAGGAAGTCGCGAGGGCCGGGTCGTCCAGCGCGACGTAAGGCGGGTTGCTCACCAGCAGGTCGAAGCGCTCGCCAAGCAGCGCCTGGTACCAGTCGCCGTGCCGCAAGTGAACACGGCTGAGCCCGAGCGCCGCCGCATTGGCGCGCGCGACGGCGAGTGCGTCCGCGCAGGCATCGGTCGCCACCACGTGCCAGTGTGGACGCTCGCTGGCGAGCGCGAGTGCGACGGCGCCGCAGCCCGTGCCCAGATCCGCCACGCGACCTGCGGCCGCGCTGTGCAGTGCCAGCGCCCGCTCCACCAGCAGTTCGGTTTCCGGGCGCGGGATCAGCACCGCCGGGGTCACTCTCAGAGTGAGCGACCAGAAGTCCCGGGAGCCCGTGAGGTAGGCCAGGGGTTCGCCGGCCGCACGCCGCGCGAGCAGACGCCGGTAGTGTTGGGTGCGCGACGGGTCGGGGAGCTCTTCCGGATGCGATTTCAGGCGTGCGCGCGCGACCGCCATGGCGTGCGCCAGCAGCAACTGCACGTCCAGCTCCGCGGTTGCCGCAGGCTCAGTGCCGGCGGGCGAGGCGCGCAGCTCACGCACGCCCTCGGCCAGCAGCTCCGCGACGGTCAAATTCGCCGTCATACACGCAACGTCCCTGCGCCCCGGTAAGATGGAGGAATGCCAAACATACTGTACCCGCCCCCGCGGCCGCAGTCCGTCGGGGAGATTCTGGATTCGGCTTTCCGGATTTTTGGCGCCACGCTGCTGAAGTGTCTCCCCTACTCATTCCTCGCCGTAATCGTCGGCCACCTTGCAACCATGTATGACCTCGCCAGCGGGCATCCGATAGTGCCAACGACGCTGCGCGCCCGACAGTCTCACGATCCGCTGTGGTGGACCCTGTTCGTCGTGGCCATATTCGCCACCGTGACACTGACCAACGCCGTGCTCCTGCGTCAGTATGCACTCGCGACGGGGCGAGCTGCGGCGACCGGTACCGAGCTCTCGACCGGCGCGCGGCGGGTTCCGGGTGTCTTGCTGATCGCCATCCTGATGACGCTGGCGGTTGTTGCGACCTTCATTCCGCTGTTCCTTGTTGCCGCACTCATGAGTATCGGCTCGTCGACCGCCCCATCACCGGCTGTCATCTGGGCGATCGCCGGCCTGTGCGTACTGGCGTTGATTCCTGCCTCGTGGGCACTAATCCGCTGGATCTGCGCACTCCCGGTGTACTTGCTTACCGAGCGCGGTCCGGTGGCCAGCATGAGTCACAGCTGGCAACTCACCTCGGGTAACTTCTGGCGCCTGAGTGTCATCTATGCGGTCGGTATCGCGTTGATCATCGTTCTGTACGTGCTCTCGGGCGTGATCGGCGCTGTCGTAGCGTTGCTGCTCGCGCACGGGGATGTTGCTGTAGTTACGGCAACGGGGGCCGTGGTAGTAACGCTGCTGGGGGCTGTCGTCACGCCGTTCTACAGTGCGCTGGTCCTCGCCGTCTTCGGCGACGTTTCGGTGCGCAGGGAAGGCGCCGACCTCGCGCAGCGCCTCTCGGCCCCTGCCCAATAGCCATGAGCCGCTGGCTCCTGGCGCTCGTGCTTGCAGCCGCCGGGTTGCCAGGCGCAAGCGCTCGCGAAGCGCTCGGCGCCATCGATGCCTGCCTCGCGCAGCTGGATCGTGGTCTTGACATGGGCTATCAGCGCATTGCTGCGCGCTGCCCGGACCTCGCGCCGAGCCTGATGCAGAGTCCATGGGCGGCCTGGCTGCCGCGCGACTGGAACCAGCCCCAGAACCTGCTCTCGGCCGACGGGCTCATGGAGCTGCGCACGCTGCTCACCCGCGAACCGGCTTTCGCACCGGAGGGGCGCGCGCCGCGCGTCGCGCGGGTCGCCGCGGTGCTCGCGATGCTCACGCAGGCGGATCGGCCGCGCGGGGGCTGGTGGGCGCGTTTCAGGCAGTGGCTCCGTGAAGCACTCACGCAGCCGCCGCAGCGCGCGGACCCGGGATGGTTGCGGCGCATGATCGCAGACCTCGGTCTGTCGCAGGCTGTCCTGGAGGGCATCGTCTGGGGAGCGCTGGTGCTGGTGATGGCGCTGGCGGTTGCCGTGGTCATGAATGAGCTGCGCGTCGCGGGCGTGCTTACGGGTTGGCGCGCCGCGCCGCGCCGCGCCGGTACCGCCCCACGCCACGCCGCAGCGGTCACGCTCCGGGACCTGGAGCATGCGAGCCCGTTGCGGCAGCCAACACTGTTGCTGGAACTCATCACGGTCCGGCTCGCACAGCAGGATCGGCTGCCGCCGGCGCGCGCGCTCACGGTGCATGAGCTGACGCGCGCCGCGCACCTGCCCGAGGAGTCCGATCGCGAGCATCTCAAGGAGCTGGCCGCGGTCTGCGAGCGGGTGCGTTTCTCGGACCGGGAAACGGCGCCGCATATGCTGGCCAGGGCGCTGGCGCACGGACGCGAGCTACTGGCGGCGCTGGAAGCGCCCGTCGGACATGCGCAGGGTGCAAGGTGAGCGCATGCGCGAGCGGCTGATCACCCTGACGTGCGCGCTCGGCTCGCTAGTGGTATTCGCCGCGCTGTTCGTGCGCGGTGAAGGGGCGGGCTCGCGCACCGTCGCGCTGCCCACCACCGTCGAGCGCCATGGCAACGGGTTGCTTGCAGCGATGAGCTGGCTGTCGGCGGAAGGCATCCGCACCGTCTCGCTGCGCGAGCGCTTCGATGCTCTGGCGAAGCGGCGGGATCTGCCGGGTGCCGGCAACCTGCTGATCGTGACCATGCCGGTGGCAACCCCCTTCAGGGGTGCCGAAGTGCGCGCCCTGGATCAGTGGATCAGGGCCGGCAATACGCTGCTGGTGTTGGCGGCTCTGTCGGACCGGCCCGACTGGGGCGCGGGCGGACTGGGCGTCCACAACGACCTGCAGCTGCTCACCGGCCTCGACTTCGAGACGGTAAGTGCGCGCGAGGCCGTGCCGGATTCCGCCGCGCGTCGCATCGAGGCTTTGCGGGAGCTGGCACAGCCGCGGCGCGGTACGCTGCTTCCCAACCGAGCGCATCCTTACCTGCGCGGCGTGCAGGAGGTCATCGCCCTGTCGGACTACGCACCGCAGGCCTGGACCGTCCGCGTGCCGCGCGACGGCTTCGTGTTGTCGCTGGCGCACCAGCGCGAGAGTGGCGAAGGGGTGCTGTGGATGCGACCCCAGGCTTCCGGGACCGTCATCGTGAGCGGTTTCGGCTCGCTATTCAGCAATCGCGCGCTCGGCCTCGCCGACAACGCCAGTTTGCTGGCCAACATCGTGACCGCTACGGTGCGCCCCAAGGGCGCGGTGCTGTTCGATGATGAGCATCAGGGACTGGCTGCGGCTTACGATCCGGCCAAGTTCTACAACGACCCGCGCCTGTACGGCACTATCGGGGTGCTGGCGGCGGTGTGGCTCATATGGGTGCTGGGCGGCACGCGCCTGCGCCTGCCGGCGATGCGCCTGCCGGCACCGAGGGAAGCGGAGCTGGTGCGCGCCACCGGAGGATTTCTGGCGCGGGTGCTGCGCCCGGCCGCCGCGGCGCGCCGCCTGTTCGAGCACTTCTTCCGCCGGCTTGCTGCGCGCACGCACCGTGGAGTGCAAGGCGAGGGTCTGCCCTGGGAGTGGCTCGAGCATCATCCGCGCTTGAGGCGCGCGGACGTGCAGCAGCTCAGGCAGTGGTACGCGCAGGCCTACTCGGATCGACGCGTGCCGCTGACACGCCTGCATAACCTCATCGTTCGCACCGAAAGGCAACTGGCCGCATGAGCGCAGCGATCCGTCAGCTTGAAGATCTCCTGTTGCGTGAGCTCGGGCGCGTGGTGATCGGGGCGCACACATCGGTGCGCGCGCTCACCGTTGCGCTCGTAGCCCGCGGCCACGTGCTGGTGCAGGGCGTGCCGGGGCTGGGTAAGACACTGCTCGCCAAGGCGCTCGCGTGTGCTCTGGGCGGTGAGTTCAAGCGCATCCAGGGCACCGCGGACCTCATGCCGAGCGACATCATCGGCGTGCACGTGTTCGACGAGGCGCAGCGTACCTTCGTATTTCGCCCCGGACCGCTGTTCGCCGACGTGGTGCTGGTCGATGAAATCAACCGCGCCGGGCCCAAGACGCAGTCGGCGCTTCTCGAAGCGATGGAGGAGCGGCAAGTGAGCGTCGAGCGCGCCGCCTGGCAGCTACCGCCGGACTTCCTGGTGATCGCCACGCAGAATCCGCGTGAATTCGAGGGTACCTATCCACTGCCGGAGTCGCAGCTCGACCGTTTCATGCTGCGCATCGACATGGACTATCCGGCGCGCGAGGCGGAAGCCGAGATCCTCACGCGCTACGGCGGGGTGCTGGCCGCGGGCCAGGCGGCGCTCGGGCAGATCACGGTGCTCGAGCGGGCGCTGATCGGCGAGGCACGCGCGGAGGTCGAGAGGATTCATGTCGCCGGGGCGCTGGTGTCCTACGTGCTGGATCTGGCGCGCGCGTCGCGCGAGCACGCGCGCCTGACACTCGGCCTGTCGACGCGCGGGGCTCTTGCACTGCTGAAGGCCGGCCGCATTGCCGCCGGCCTGCGCGGCGGGGACTTCGTGAGCCCCGACGATATCAAGGAAGTGGCCGTGTCGGTGATGGCACACCGCCTGGTGCTGGCACCGGAAGCCGCGCTCGAGGGTGTCACTGACCTCGACGTCGTGAGTGCCCTGCTGTCCGAGACTCCGGTGCCGCGCTGAGGGCTCGCCCATGCATCTCGCCCACAGGGCCTACGTTCTGGTACTGCTGACCGCGGTCATGGGGATCGCCGCGATCTGGTCGAGTGAGCCTGGTCTTGCCGATCTGTGGCGCATCCCGGCGGGCCTGTTGTTGCTGGGGCTGGCGCTCGAGGGATGGCTCGTGCGCCGCATGCCGGTCGCGGTGCGCCTCGCCACCGCGCGGCGCGCCTTTCTCGGGCGGCCGCACGCGGCCGCCTTCGTGTTCGCCAACGCTTTTGCCCGGCCGCTCGCCGTCGAATACGCGCCGGCGCTGCCCGCGGGCTTCGAACCCCTGGGGCAGGTGCGCCGCGTGACCGCGCCGGCGCACGCCACGGTGCGCGATCCGGTGACGCTGTTGCCGGTGCGGCTCGGGCCGCAGGTGTGGCCGGCGCTGCCGGCGCGCGTGCTGGGTCCGCTGCGGCTCGCGTGGTGGACCTGCGCCCTGCACCCCGAGCAACGACTGGTGGTGGCTCCCGATGCGCTGCGCACCGCCGTGCGCCCGCGCGGCCTTGCCGGGGGCGCACGCCCGCGGCGGCTTGCAGGTGCGGGCGCGGAGCTGCACCAGCTGCGCGACTACGCACATGGCGACCCTCTCGCCAGGATCGACTGGAAGGCGACGGCGCGCGCCGGCACGCTCGTCACCCGTGAGTTCAGCGAAGACCAGCACCTGGACATCCTGGTCGCCATCGACGCCGGCCGCTTCAGCCGCGTGCGCGCCGGGCCTCTGGATCGGCTGGGCCTGTATGCCAACCTGGCAGCGCGCTTTGCCGAGATCGTCACGCACCATGACGATCGCATCGGACTCGTGGTGTACGCTGACCGCGTGCTCGCCAGCTGCGCGCCGGCGCGCGGGCTCGCCGGGGTGACCCGCCTGCGCGGCGTGCTCGAGCAGCTGTCGGTGCAGGCGGCGGAGTCGGATCCTACGGCCGCCGCGGTGAGCATGCGCACTCTGCTCAAGCATCGCGGACTCATCGTGCTGCTCACGGATCTCGACGACGCCAACATCGCCGATCAGCTCTCGCGGGCCGTGCGGCTGCTGTCCCCGCCGCACCTGCTGGTGGTGGCCGGCGTGCACAGTGGAGAGATCGCCGCGCTGGCACAGGGCGAGGCGCGTGAGTGGCTGGACCCGTGGATCGCGCTCGCCGCCGCCGAGCACGAGGCGCGCGCCGCCGCCCAGCGCCAGCTGCTGCAGCGGCTCGGCGCGCCGGTGGTGGCGGCGCCCGCAGAGCGACTCGAGCGGGCGGTGTTCGCCAAGTACGAAGCGCTGCGTCGCTCGCGGCGCGTGTAGCGGGGCGGTTACGGCTCGAAGGCTGCGGCCGGCCCGGCGCGCCGGCCAAACAGCCAGCCGGACAGCAGCGCGACCATGAACAGCCAGTAACCCGCACCGATCGCGCCGCGCGCCCACGGCGGCACGCGCGGATCGGGCGACACGTAACCCTCCAGGATCCCCGCTCCCACCAACAGCAGCGCGCAGGCGATCAGGAGCTTGCCGGAGCGCAGCGCTGCGACGCGAAACGATTCGATGCGCCCGGCCTGCGCGGGACGGATGAGTGCCTCGCCCACCGCGGCTCCGGCGGCGCCCGACAGACACATGACCGAGAGCTCGACGCAGCCGTGCGCCACCATGAACGACAGCAGCTGCTGGCCCAACCCGTGCCGGCTAACGAACGCGAACACCGCGCCCAGCATCAAGCCGTTGAGTCCCAGGATATAAAGAGTGCCCAGTCCGAACAGGAACCCGGCGCAGTAGGCGAACAGGCTCACGACGATGTTGTTCGCCAGAATCTGCACCGACAGCACCGAGGAGGGCACGATATTCAGCAACCCCTCCGTCCACAGCTGGCCGCGCTCCACGCTGGCGATCAGATCGGGGGAGGCGAACAGCGCGATGAGCTCCGGGTAACGCCACACCAATGCGTAACCGCCGCTCACCGCCAGCGCGAAGATTGCCGTCGACCACAGGATGTAGGGCCCGAGCCAGCGCACCACCGCCGGAATCTCCTCGCGGAACAGCCTCAGAAGTTCGCTGCCGATACGCCAGGCGCCGTGATGCAGTGTCGCGTGCGCGCGCGCGTAAGCGGCTTCCAGGTACTCGCGGGTGCGCGAGTCCGGCATGAGGGTGCGCACGCGCGCCAGATCGTGGGCCAGCAGGCGATAGTCGTCCGCCAGGCGGGTGGCGTCCCCGGCATCCTCGCTGCGCCCGCGGGCGAGGCGGCGGGCGCGCCGCTCCGCCTGCCGCCAGCGCTCCGCGCGCTGCAGCAGACTCACGGTGAGAGCATGTTGCCGGGCCGATCCGTTCATCTTGACCGCCCTCTATTGAGGGCGCGCCAGGCGCTCGAGGCGCGTGCGCCAGGCGTCATCGTGATCAGCGGGTTCGCCCAGCTGGCCTCCGTAGCGAGTCAGTACCTGCCGTGCGAGCCGTACGCGCGCCTCGGGCTGCAGCGCAGGCCAACGCTCCAGCAGCTCGGCGACGATTTCCGCGCCGGCCGCGTCGAGCCCGCTGGCGCGGTGGGCCTCAGTGGCAGGCGTCGGCAGGCGTGCATCCGCCTGCTCGAACACCAGCAGCGTGCCGGCTGCCATGTCCCCGATACGCAGGTGCTCGCGCGTCAGCACCACCGTGATCAGCCCCACGCCGTAGAACAGCGGCAGGCTGTCGACCAGGCGGAATACATTGCGGGTCAGGAGCGCACCGACGCTGGGCGCGCCGCCATCGCGCGCCACGATCCGCACGCCTGCCATGCGCTTGCCCGGGGTGCTGCCGCGCATCGCGAGCTCCACCACGTGGTGGTAGAGGAAATAGATCGCGAGCGCCGGTGCGACGACCGCGCCAAACCAGCGGGCTTCGCTGGTCAGGGGCGGCGCCAGGACGAGGCGCCCGTTATAAAGGAGTGCGCCGGATACGAACCACCCGAGCGCGAGAACGACGCGGATGTGCCAGTCGACCAGGAATGCGTACGCGCGTGCCCCCGGGCCCGCCACCGGCAGCGACACGTCGATGCCGGTGACGCTGTCGACCACCAGACCGGGTGCGGCCCCACTCATATTTCTTCTGCCAGCAGCTCGGCCTGGTACTCCTGCTGCAGCGGCTCGATCAGCTCATCGAGCTGACCGTCCATGACCTGCTGCAGTTTGTACAGCGTCAGGTTGATACGGTGATCCGTGACGCGCCCCTGGGGGAAGTTGTAGGTGCGGATTCTTTCGGAGCGGTCGCCGCTCCCGACCTGCAGGCGGCGCGACTGCGCCTGTGCGCTCTGCTGCTTCTCCTGCTCGGCGGCCAGCAGGCGTGCCTTGAGCAGCGCCATGGCGCGCGAGCGGTTCTTGTGCTGCGAACGCTCGTCCTGGCATTCCACCACGATGCCACTCGGCAGGTGCGTGATGCGCACCGCGGAATCGGTCTTGTTGACGTGCTGGCCGCCGGCGCCCGAGGAGCGGTAGGTGTCGATGCGCAGCTCCGCCGGGTTGATCTCGATCTGCTCGACCTCATCGAGCTCGGGCAGGATCGCCACCGTGCAGGCCGAAGTGTGAATGCGCCCCTGTGCCTCGGTCGCCGGCACGCGTTGTACGCGGTGCGTTCCGGATTCGAACTTCAACAGCGAGAACGCACCCTTGCCAACGATGCGGCTGATGATCTCCTTGTAGCCGCCGTGCTCGCCCGGGCTCTCACTCAGCACCTCCACCGCGAATCCCCGGCGTTCCGCGTAGCGCGCGTACATGCGATGCAGCTCACCGGCGAAGATCGCCGCCTCATCGCCCCCGGTGCCGGCGCGCACCTCGAGGAAGATGTTCTTGTCATCGCGCGGATCCTTCGGTAGCAGGAGCCTGCGCAGCTCGCTCTCCGCGGCCTCGAGCTCGCGCTGCACGTGCCCCACCTCTTCCTCCCCGAGTGTGCGTATGCCGGCATCCGCATCGGCCTGCAGGTCGCGCGCCGCGGTCAGATCGCGTTCCAGGCTGTGGTAGCGGCTGAAGCGCTCCGCCAGCGGCTGCAGGCGCGCGTACTCCATGGACAGTTCGCGGAACTGCTGCGAGCCGCCGGCCACCTCGTCTGTGGCCAACAATCGGCCCACCTCCTCGAAGCGGTCGGACAGTTTCTGCAGGCGCTGGCGGATGGATTCCTTCATGGCTGCGGCTTCAGGGCGCGGCATTCTCCGGGATGTCTGCAGTTTGTGACAAGTTGCGCAATGCGCACCGCTTGCGGAGGCTCTATAGTGCTCGCGTGAGTATCATCAGCTCCTTGCGTAACTTAAGCCCAGTCCTGTGCGCCTCGCTCCTGGCGGCCTCGCTCCTGGCCGGGTGCGCCGGCGTGCGGCCCGCCACCCGGGCCGCCGCGCCGCCGCCGGGCGCGGATGGCAGCGCCCTGACCGTGATCGCCGAAGTGGCCCTGAAGCGCGGCGACTGCCGGGCGGCCTCCGAAGCCTACGCGCATGCCGCCGCGGTTGCCGCGGACGTTCAGCTCGCCCGCCGCGCCACGCAGGTAGCGATGGCTTGCGAGCATCTGCCCGCCGCCTGGGCTGCGGCGAGCCGCTGGCGCGCACTCGCGCCGGCGGATCGCGAGGCCGACGCCCTGTACGCGGCCGTGGCGCTCAAGCTGTATCACACCACCGAGGCACGCACCGCCATCAGTGACTTCTGGCGCGCCGAAGAGCACGCCGGTTCGGCAGGCGCAGGGGAGGCGAAGCCAGCCCGGCCAGAGGGCTCGGCGGGCAACGCGGCGGCCCCTGCCCCGGACCCGACGCCGGCCACGCCGCGCGCTGC
Source organism: Steroidobacteraceae bacterium (assembly GCA_035300445.1). GTDB lineage: Bacteria > Pseudomonadota > Gammaproteobacteria > Steroidobacterales > Steroidobacteraceae > 13-2-20CM-66-19. Next base: position 8,809 of record DATGVL010000041.1, on the reverse strand, counting down.
CCAGCGCATGGCGAAGAGCATGACCGAGTTGACGGCGCTGCTGCTGGAGGAGTCCGATGCTCCGGCCGTGTTGATGGCCATGAGCGGGGCGCTGGAGCCGACGGCGAACTCACCCGAGACGCTCACACTCCTGGGCGAGCTGGCGCTGGCGGCGTACGACGGCCAGCGTGCGCAAGGGTATGCGCAGCAGGCGCTGCAACGTGACCCGAAGGATCCGGCCGCATTGCGGGTGCTGGCGCGCGCCTACGTTGTGCGCGGCGATGCCCCGCAGGCGGTCGCCACCGCGCGCCAGGCGAAGGCGCACGATACGACGCGCGGCGGCTTCGAGCTTGCGGAGGTTCTCGCCTCGCTCGATCGCAACGAGGAGGCCCACCAGGAACTCGAGCATCTGCGCACCAGCGGCGCGCCGGGCGCGGAGGTCGATCGGCGGCTCGCGCTGCTGGCGTTCGCATCCGGGGACCTGAAGGAAGCGCGCCAGCGCTTCACGGAGCTGCTGTCGAGTGGCCAGGGCAACGATACGGCGCAGCTGTATCTCGCCGATATCGAGGCGCGCGACGGGGATCCGGAGGGAGCGATCGCGGCCTACCGCCGCCTCTACGACTCGTCGGTGGCGCTGTCGGCGCGCTCGCGCGCGGCGTCGTTGCTGCTCGAACGCGACAAGCGCGCCGAGGCGTTGGCGCTGCTCGATGACTACGCCGCGGACCATCCCGAGGATGAGCTCGATCTGACACTCGCCAAGGCGCGGCTGCTGGCCGATCACGGCGAATCGGACACCGGGCTGGCGTTGCTGGCTGCGGCACTCGAGCGCCATCCACGACACCCCTCGATCGAATATGACCGCGCGGTAATTCTCGAACAGGCGGGGCACGTGCACGAGTCGGTCGAAGCGCTCGAGCAGATGCTCACCGAGCGACCCGACGACCCGACTCTGTTGAATGCTCTCGGTTACACGCTGGCGGACCACACGCTCGAGCTGGCGCACGCCGAAGGGCTCATCCGCCGCGCGCTCACCGTGATGCCCGACAACCCCGCGGCCCTCGACAGCCTCGGCTGGGTGCATTTCCGTGCCGGCGACGCCCAGGACGCTATCCGCACTCTCGAGCGCGCCTACTCCCTCGGCCACGACGCCGAGATTGCCGCGCACTGGGGTGAGGCGCTGTGGGTGAGCGGCAAGCCCGGCGAGGCGCGCCGGGTATGGGCGGCGGCGCTGGCCCGCGAGCCCGATTCAAAACCGCTCAAGGCTACACTCAAACGGTTCCTGCCCGATGCGCAGTAGGGTGCTGCGCCTCGGCGCAGCGGTCGTGCTGTGCGCGTTGGCCGGCTGTCGCACCGCGCCCGTGTTCTATCCGGCGGCGCCGCCATGGGAGGTGCGGCGACCGCAGCTGCAGGCGCGCCAGCATTTCGACCTCAGTGGCCGCGTGGCGGTCGCGACGGCACACGACGGCTTCAACGCGAACCTGCATTGGGAGCAGCAGGGCACGCGCTCGCGGCTGATGCTCGCAGGCCCGCTAGGAACCGGCGCCGTGCGGATCAGCGCATCGGGCGATGACCTCGACATAGTCACGGCGCGCGGCGAGCACGTGGACCGCGCCGCGGCGCACGCCGATCTCACCACGCGTCTGGGGTTCGATCCGCCGCTGCCGAGTCTGCGTTACTGGATCCTCGGAGTGCCCGACCCCGCCCAACCCGCCACCGAGGAGCTCGATGAGCGGCAACAGCGCCTGCAGGGTCTCACCCAGGCGGGCTGGCACATCGACTACAGTCTCTACGTCGCGGTGGGCAGTGAGTCGCTGCCCGCGCGCCTCACGCTGCGACGCGACGCGGTGCGCGTGCGGCTGCTCGTGGATGACTGGCAGTTATGAGAGCCGCGCAGACAGCCTGGCCCGCCCCCGCGAAACTCAATCTTTTCCTCCATGTCACCGGCCGTCGCGCGGACGGTTATCACGAGCTGCAGACGCTCTTTCAGCTCATCGACCTGTGCGACACGGTGACGATCAATGTGCGCGAGGACGGACAGATCGAGCGGCCGCTGGGCCCGCCAGGCGTGCCCGTCGAGGCGGATCTGACGGTGCGGGCTGCCCAGGCGCTGCGGAGCGCCACCGGCACGCGCCTCGGGGCGAGCCTCAAGGTGCACAAGCGCATCCCGCTGGGGGCAGGCCTGGGCGGGGGCAGCTCGGATGCCGCGACGACGCTACTCGCGCTGAACGAGCTGTGGGACTGTGGCCTTTCCGTGAGCGAGCTTGCCAGTCTTGGCAGGCCGCTCGGGGCGGATGTACCTGTTTTTGTTCAGGGTTCCTCGGCCTGGGCGGAAGGGATCGGCGAGCACCTGACACCGGTCACCCTGCCCGCGAAGTGGTACGTCATCGTCTACCCAGGGGTTGCGGTGAGTACGCGGGAGGTGTTCCAGAGCCCTGAATTGACACGAAATTCGCCCCTCATCACAATACGCGCCTTTTTTGAGTCGGGGGGGCGCAACGACTGCGAGCCCGTCGTGCGCTCGCGGGTACCGCAGGTGGCAGAAGCGCTCGAATGGCTGGCGCGGCTTGCGCCGGCGCGCCTGACGGGCACCGGCTCGTGCGTGTTCAGCGCGTGCGGGAGTGCCGGCGACGCCGAGCGCCTGGCGGCGCGGGTTCCCGATCGCTGGGTGAGCTTTGTGGCTCGGGGCCTGAACAGCTCGCCGGTGCACGAGCTGCTCGAGCACGGGCGGCAAACTTGAGGCGGCTGTAAGATGCGCGCCCGGTCAGCTCGCCGCGCGGGCGGACCGATGCTGGGGTGTCGCCAAGTGGTAAGGCAGCGGGTTTTGATCCCGCCATACGGAGGTTCGAATCCTTCCACCCCAGCCAGTTTCATGAGGCCGGCGCCGGATGGGCGCGGGCACGGGACTTAGCAGTGGAAATTGCACACAGCGCAGAGAGTATGAGTACCAGCGAGACCCTGGCGCTGTTTGCCGGCAATGCCAACCCGGCGCTGGCGCAGGACATTGCGCGCAGCCTGCAGATCTCGCTCGGGCGTGCCTATGTCGGCCGTTTCAGCGACGGCGAGGTCAACATCGAGCTGATGGAGAACGTGCGCGGGCGCGACGTGTTCATCGTGCAGTCGACCTGTCCGCCGGCGAACGACAGCCTGATGGAGCTGCTGGTGATGGTGGACGCCTGCCGTCGCGCCTCCGCCGCGCGCATCACGGCGGTAGTGCCGTACTTCGGGTACTCGCGCCAGGACCGGCGCCCGCGCGCGACGCGCTCGGCCATCACGGCGAAGCTGGTTGCCAACATGATCTCGAGCGCGGGTGTGAATCGCCTGCTGACGGTCGATCTGCACTCGGATCAGATCCAGGGATTTTTCGACATCCCGGTCGACAACGTGTATGCCTCGCCGGTGTTGCTCGGCGAGGCGTGGAAGAAGGCCTACCGCAACGTGATCATCGTGTCGCCCGATGTGGGCGGCGTGGCGCGCGCGCGGGCCTTCGCCAAGCGACTCGACGATGCGGAGCTGGCGATCATCGACAAGCGGCGCCCGCGACCGAACGAGTCCAAGGTGATGAACATCATCGGCGAGGTCGAGGGCAAGACCTGCATGCTGGTCGATGACATGGTCGACACCGCCGGCACGCTGTGCCAGGCCGCACAGGCGCTGAAGGACGAGGGCGCGCTGAAGGTGGTGGCCTACATCACGCACCCGGTGCTGTCCGGCGGCGCGGTGGAGAGGATTTCACAGTCGGCGCTGGATGAGCTGGTCGTGACGGACACGATCCCGCTTAGCGCCGAAGCCAAGAGGGCCGGCCGCATCCGCCAGCTGTCGGTGGCCGAGCTGCTCGCGGAGACCGTCCGCCGCATCCGCGACGAGGAGTCGGTGAGCTCGCTGTACGTCGACTGAGTTTCTTGGGTTGCCGGTCTGGTCGCGGACCGGCAGTGTTGAGTAACTATCGGAGACATGTAATGCGTATTTCGTTCACCTTCGGCGCAGATGTCCGCGAGACGCAAGGCAAGGGTGCGAGCCGCCGCCTGCGTCACACGGGCAAGGTTCCCGCCATCCTGTACGGCGCCCGCGAGGACCCCCAGGCCCTCATTCTCGACCAGCAGAATCTTCTCACTATGATCGCCGACGAGCGCTTCTACTCCTCGATCGTGCGGCTGAAGATCGGCGAGCGCACCCAGGAAGCCATCATCAAGGACGTGCAGATGCACCCGGCGAAGAACGTGGTCGTGCACGTGGATCTGCAGCGCGTGGTCGAGAACGAAAGCATCCGCATCCGGCTGCCGATCCACTTCCGCGGAGAGAGCGTGTCGCCCGGCGTCAAGACCCAGGGCGGCGTGGTATCGCACATGCGCGCCGACGTCGAGGTCAGCTGCCTGCCGAAGGACCTGCCGGAATTCCTGGAGCTGGATCTTTCGGGCATGAGCCTCAATGACACCAAGTTCCTGGCGGACATCCCGCTGCCCGCGGGGGTGTCGATTCCGGAGCTCACGCAGCGCAACGCGCCGGTAGCGTCGATCCATGCTCCGCGTGCCGAGGAGCCCGAGCCGGTTGCCGCAGAGGCCGCCGCCGCCGTGCCCGCCGAGGGCGCGGCTCCCGCAGTTGCAGGTGCTCCCGGAGCTCCGGGCGCGGCTCCTCCTGCGGCCCCGGGCGCAGCTCCCGCCGCCCCAGGTGGTGCGGCCGCGGCTGGCGAGGCCAAGAAGGGCGCGGAAAAGAAGGAGGCCGCTCCTGCCAGGAAGGAGGGCGGCAAGAAGTAGCCGCAACCACAGGCACTGCACCCGACACACCGGCCGCCGCGGGAGCCTTGGCGCTCCTTCGGCGGCCGGCGGCGTTTGCGGTGTGAGTCAACGAACATGGCAGGTGAGCCGCTCAAGCTGATCGTCGGGCTCGGTAATCCGGGCACCGAATACGCACGCACGCGGCACAACGCGGGCTTCCAGTTCGCTGACGAGCTAGCGCGCCGCCACGGCGCCATCTTCCGCAGCGAGCCTCGCCACCGCGCCGAGCTGGCGCGCACGCGCGTGGGCGACTCCGAGCTGTGGTTGCTGAAGCCCATGAGCTACATGAACCACAGCGGCAACCCGGTGCGCAGCGTCGCGGCTTTCTACAAGGTCCCGGTCGAGTCGGTGCTGGTGGCGTACGACGAGCTGGATTTCCCCGCCGGGGTGGTGCGCCTCAAGCAGGGCGGCGGTGCCGCCGGCCACAACGGCATGCGCGACGTGATCGCGCAGCTGGGCGATGCATTCTGGCGGCTGCGGATCGGTATCGGTCACCCGGGCGATCGTGGCGCGGTACTTGATTACGTGTTGGGACGACCGCCGGCCGCGGAAGCGCAGCTCATCCACGAGGCACTGCTGGCGGCCGCAGATATCGTGCCGCTGCTGCTTACCGAAGGCGCGCAGATCGCCATGAACCGTCTGCACAGCCGCGAATCCGCACCGGGCGCGCCGACGGCGCCCGCCAACTCCTGACACACCACAGTCGAGGTCTCCTGCATGCCCATCCGCTGCGGCATCGTTGGTCTGCCCAATGTCGGCAAGTCGACTCTGTTCAACGCGCTCACGCGCGCACAGATCGCGGCCGAGAACTACCCATTCTGTACCATCGATCCGAACGTCGGCGTGGTGCCGGTGCCTGATCCGCGCCTGGGGCAGCTGGCGGCGATCGCCAAGCCCGAGAAGATCGTTCCGACCACGGTCGAGTTCGTCGACATCGCCGGCCTGGTCGCCGGCGCCTCGCAGGGCGAGGGACTCGGCAATCAGTTCCTGTCGCACATCCGCGAAATGGACGCGATCGCGCACGTGGTGCGTTGCTTCGAGAGCGCCGACGTCATCCATGTCTCGGGCAAGGTCGATCCGCTCTCGGATGTGGAGATCATCGACACCGAGCTCGCGCTCGCGGACCTCGCGACCCTCGAGAAGGGGCTGGAGCGCGCCATCAAGGCGACGAAGAGCGGCGACAAGGACGCCATGCGCCGCCGAGCGCTGTTCGAGCGCGTCAAGGTGCAGCTCGATCGTGCACAGCCGGTGCGTGCGCTGAGGGTCACCGAGGAGGAGCGCCGCGATCTGCGCGAGCTGCAGCTGCTCACCGCCAAACCGGTGATGTACGTCGCCAACGTGGCGGAGAACGGCTTCGCCAACAATCCGCTGCTCGCCGCGCTGGAGAAGCGCGCCGCCGCGGAGGGTGCCGTAGTGGTGCCGGTGTGCGCGGCCATCGAGGCGGAGATCGCCCAGCTCGAGGAGGCCGAGCGCAGCGAGTTTCTCGCCGAGCTGGGTCTCAAGGAGCCGGGGTTGAACCGCGTGATCCGCGCCGCCTACCGCCTGCTCGGTCTGCAGACCTTCTTCACCGCAGGGCCCAAGGAAGTGCGCGCCTGGACGGTGCGCGTCGGGGCGTCGGCGCCGCAAGCGGCGGGAGTCATCCATACCGACTTCGAGCGTGGCTTCATCCGCGCAGAAGTCATTGCCTTCCCGGACTACCTCGCCGGCAGGGGCGAAGCCGGTGCGCGCGATGCCGGCAAGCTGCGCCTGGAGGGCAAGGAATACCTGGTGCAGGAGGGCGACGTCATGCACTTCAGGTTTAATGTATGAGGTGCGACAATGCGCGCCCTTCATGGAAAGGTAGCTCAGCTGGTTAGAGCACGGCACTCATAATGCCGGGGTCGAGGGTTCGAGTCCCTCCCTTTCCACCAATCGAATCAGCGTGATACCGACGGACGCCGAAGCTGCCTAGTCGTCGTAAGCGCATGGTAAGCGCAGAAAGTCGACTCCCTGCCGATTTTGACCGGGAAATCCAGGCGTTTTCGGCTGCGCTTATAAGCGCAAACCAAAATGCTCCTGAGGTCTTGAGGCCATCTTAGTAGTCGAGTAACAGCCAGCTGCCGAAACGCCTTCCCACCTCAAGTGCATCCTGAGTGCAAGAACTGGCTTTTCGTTAAGTTTGCGACGGCTACGCGTCGCTGATCGGGCGCAAGGTGTGCATAGCGCAGGGACATGCCGACGGAGCTGTGACCCAGAAGGTCGCGCACCGTGTTCAGAGGAACGCCGTGCTGGACCAGGCGTGAAGCAAAGTGATGGCGCAGGTCGTGCCAGCGGAAGTTGGTGATCCTGGCTCGCTTGAGGACTTTTTCCCACGCCGTTCGAAATCCGGTGGCGACATCAAAGACACGCGTTCCAACTCCGGACTGTTCGCGCCAGTGCCACAGCACGTTCAGGGCTTCCTCATTGAGGGGTACATGTCGCGTCTGGCGATTCTTCGCATTCCGGCCCTCGACGGTGAGAAGCCGACGGTTGAAGTCCACGGAACCCCAACGCAACTTGACAACTTCGCCGTGCCGCCGCAGCCCTGTGTTCATGGATAGCAGTACGGCGGGCGTTAGGTGATCGCCAAGGTGCGCCAGCGCAGGCAGTATCTGCTTGTGCCGTGCTTGCCGTCGGTCATCGGAACAAGCAATGTCCGGGGACTACTTGGGCCGTCGCGCCGCCCGCCGATTCGCGGGCACACCTCTTTGGTGCCTCGTCACGGGCTTCGTGGTGTCGGCTGCCTCAAACAATTGCCGAAACCCGTGTGCCAACAGTTCGACGGCCTTCCCCAAGGCGCCGAGTTGCGCAACCCGGACTATCGCGACGGATCGGTGCAGTTCAAACGATGGGGGATGCAATACTTTCACGGGATCGATTGAATGATTCCTGGCAATAAAGCGAGCGGGTAGCAGCCCGACACCATAACCGGACTGAACGAACGCCAGCTGCATATGCATGTTGTGGATTTCAGCCGCAATCATTGGGGTGAAGCCGGCACGCTCCATCCGATCGATGAGGCTCGCCCGAAGAAAGCACCCGGGCGGATTGAGCACCCAGGGTGCTCGGCCCAAACTTTTCCAATCACCGTCAACGTTGCCTGCGGCGCCTTGAACGATCTCCATGCGGTCGCTAGCGATGATATTCGTCAGAAGAGGTGGAGGCGCGGTTTTACCTTCGGGCAAAAGCACGGCTGCAACGTCGAGTTCACCCGCGAGCAGCCGGTGAATTAATTCACCGGTAAGTTCGCTCGACAGCCGCAGTCGGACCTTGGGGTATTTCTCAGTCAGCGCCTGAATAGGTTCGATAAGTGTCCCCTCGGCCAGGGCATGCGCGAGCCCGATGCGCAAGAGGCCGTGAGGTTCGGCGTCGCTAGACGTAAGAGATTTCAGCGCCTCCGTCCGCTGTAGCAGATCTCGCGCTTGTTCGAGCACCTTGGAGCCGAGCGAGTTCAGACGAGGAGGCTTTACCGAACGGTCGAGCAACTCGGCACCCAATGCAGCCTCCAGCCTTTGCAGTTGCCGGGTAATAGCAGAGGGCGTCCGGAATAGACGACCGGCTGCACCGGCGATGGACCCGGCCTGGGCAAACTCTACGAGGGCGCGTAAATCATCGAGCAAGGGAACCTCCTAAAGTACTCTTAAAACTTCCTCCCAACGAATAGCAGAATCGTGCGGAGACGTCAATATCATCGTGATAATAATGAAGTTGTGGAATTGTCGGTTCTCCGTTATAAAGAGTAGGGAGTTTATGCTCTTGAGGAAGCCCTGATGCCTCATGCGATTCAAATTCGGCAGACTGGCGGCCCCGAGGTTCTGAACTGGACACCGATCGAGGTCGGTGAGCCCGGGTCGGGTCAGGTGCGCCTGCGCCAGGCGGCGGCAGGCCTCAACTAGAGATATATCACAACAGGTGAAGAGAAAATGACTAACACTATTATCTTATCCATGTGTCTCGCAGCTTCCTCACTTTCGCTTGATGCGCGTGCCCAAGATGCACGTGCCCAGGATGCACTTACCCGGGATGCACTTGCCCAGAAT
>DATGVL010000040.1:0-79563 GCA_035300445.1 Steroidobacteraceae bacterium | reverse complement strand
AACACCGTCGAGCGAAATGCGCGCGTGACGGCAATCTCCGGTTGCGCGGCCTCCCCTGCCGCAACGGCGATCATCTCGATGCTGAGGTAACTGAATATCGCGACGATCACCGCGACCCACGCGCCCCACACGCCCCTGGGCAGGAAACCGCCGTGGGCGGTGTAGTTGTGAAAGCCGACCGTCGCCGCGCCGCCGTCCGAGCCGGACGGCGCGCGCAGCACGATATAAGCCGCGAGCAGGATGAATATCACGATGGCGGTGACCTTGATCGCCGAGAACCAATACTCGACCGCGCCGAAGACGTTCACGCTGCGGGCGTTGACCCCGATCAGCAGCGCTGAGAAGGCCACGATCCACAGCCAGTCCGGAAGGGCGGGAAACCAGAAGTGCATGTACAGTGCGACCGCCGTGACTTCGGTCCCTACCGCGAGCACGATGCAAGTCCAGTACGCGTAGCGCACCAGAAAGCCGGCGAGCGGGCCGATGTAGTACTCCGCGTAAGCGCCGAAGGATCCGGAGGTGGGGTGCGCGACGGTCATCTCCGCCAGGCACCCCATGAGCAGCAGTGCGATCACCGCACCGATGGCGTAACTCACGAGCACCCCGGGCCCCGCCAGACTGATCGCAAAGCCGCTGCCGAGAAACAGCCCCGTGCCGATCGCGCCTCCAATGGCGATCATGGTCAGGCGGCGGGCGCTCAGGCTGCGCCGCAACCCGCGCTCACGCTCGATGATGTTGGCGAAGTCCGCGCCTGCGCTCATTTCCGGCCTCCGCGCCGGTGGGCTTTGTCGACGGGGAAGTCTACACTGCCGCCCTCGCCTGATGAGTTAGATGAGCTTATGAGCGAAGCCACCGAACGCGCGGTCCTGAGCGGTGCACTGCACCGTTCGCCTGGAAGCGAAAGCGAGCCCACCCATACAGAGCTGCTGTCCACCGAGCGCAAAGTGCGCCTCGGCTTCGCCTTTGCGCTCGCCTGTCTGGCCGTGATCGGGGTGGTTTCTTATCTCAGTGTCGTGCGTCTGAAGCAGAATGCGGCGTGGGTTGAGCACACCCACCAGGTGCTCGGCAGCCTCGAATTGCTGCTGGCAGCCGCAACCGACTCCGAGACCGCTGAGCGGGGGTACGTCATTACCGGTGACGAGGACTATCTGGAGCCCTACCGACAGGCGGCCGCGGTCATTGACAGCCAGATGAGACACCTGCGTGAGCTGACAGCGGACAACCGCGCTCAACAGCTGCGGCTCGACTCGGTGATGGCGCTCGTGACCGAGCGACTTGCCAATTTAACCGCCGTCATCGACTTGCGGAAAGACCAGGGCTTTGCAGCGGCGCAAGGCGAGATTCTCACCGGAAAAGGCAAACAGTTTCACGATCGCATTCGCCGCCTCATCGGTCAGATGGAGGATACCGAGACGTCCTTGCTTAAGGAGCGCGAACAGCGGACCAAGCAGAGTTCGGCCCTTGCTCAAGCCGTTATTTTCGGAGGCGGGTTCCTCGCCTGCGGACTCGTTAGCCTCGCGCTGTGGGCGATCCGCCGGGACTTTGCCGGCCGGGCCCGAGCTGACCGAGCACTGCGCGATGCAAAAGATCAGCTCGAACTGCGAGTCCGGCAGCGCACCGCGGAACTTGAGAAGGCGGGGGAAAAATTGCAGGCCCAACTCGCGCGCCTGCACCTGCTCCACCAAATCACCCGGGCGATCGGCGAGCGGCAGGACATCCAGAGCATCTTTCAGGTCGTCATCCGAACGCTCGAAGAGCATCTGCCGGTGGATTTCTGCTGCATCTGCCTGTATGACCCGGCCGAGAATTGCGTGATCGTCACGAGCGTCGGCTCGCACAGCGAAACGCTCGCGATGGAGCTGGCGATGACGGCGCGGGCTCGCGTCGAGATCGATCAGAACGGATTGTCGCAATGCGTCCAAGGCCGGCTCGTTTACGAACCTGACATCACTCAGGTCCCGTTCCCGTTCGCCCAGCGTCTGGCGAGAGGGGCTTTGACCTCGATGGTCGCAGCTCCGCTGCTAGTCGAAAGCAAGGTGTTCGGCGTGCTCATCGCTGCCCGCCGGCAAGCACACAGCTTCAGCAGTGGCGAATGCGAGTTTCTGCGGCAGGCGAGCGAGCATGTCGCATTGGCCGCTCATCAGGCCCAACTCTACAGCGCTCTGCAACAGGCGTACGACGACCTTCGTCAGACACAGAAGGCGGTGATGCAGCAGGAGCGTCTGCTTGCCCTGGGCCAAATGGCGAGCGGTATCGCGCACGATATCAACAACGCAATTTCTCCCGTGACTCTGTACACCGAATCGCTGTTGGAGAAGGAGCCTGGCCTGAGTCCAGGCGCCCGCAGCCAGCTCGAGACAATCCAGCGTGCCATTGATGACGTAGCGCAAACCGTCGCGCGCATGCGCGAATTCTATCGCCAACGTGAACCGCAAATGACGCTGCTGCCAGTCGACATGAATCGCCTGGTGCAGCAAGTCGTGGACCTGACTCGCGCCCGCTGGAGCGACATGGCACAACAGCGTGGTATTGCCATCGAGACGCGGACTGAGCTGGCCCCAGAGCTGCCGTCGGTCATGGGCGCTGACAATGAAATTCGGGAAGCGCTCACCAACCTGATCTTCAATGCCGTCGATGCCATGCCCAACGGCGGCCCGCTCATATTACGTACCCGAGTCGCGCAGGAGCAGGGACTGCCTTCGCAGGAGTCACCGGTCCGCAGATTCGTTCGGGTCGAGGTTATCGATGCCGGCATCGGGATGGACGAGGACACGCGACGCCGATGCCTGGAGCCGTTCTTCACCACCAAAGGCGAGCGTGGCACCGGGCTTGGACTTGCGATGGTATATGGCACCATGCAACGTCACAGCGCGGATTTTGAAATCGAGAGTGCTCTCGGCAAAGGCACCACTGTGCGCATGAGTTTCGCGATACCGACCACTCCCGCGGTTGGTGTGGCGGCGTCGGCCACCGCCAGCGCGGTGCCACCGCTGCGTATCCTGATTGTGGATGACGATCCGCTGGTGCTCAAATCGCTTCGCGATACCTTGGAGGCGGATGGTCACGGCGTCACGACGGCGGATGGCGGTCGAGCTGGCATCGATGCTTTCCTTGCGGCAAAAGCACAGGGCAACCCGTTCCCGGTCGTGATCACGGATCTCGGTATGCCCTACGTCGATGGGCGCAAAGTCTCCAACGCCATCAAGACCGCTGCTCCGCAGACGATCCTCTTATTGTTGACGGGTTGGGGGCAGCGACTGGTTGCCGATGGGGACGTTCCGCCGCACGTGGACCGTGTCTTAAGCAAGCCGCCCAAGCTGCGCGAGCTGCGCGAAGCGTTGGCGCGCTGCTGGGATGCTCAAGCTTCGTGATTCGCCCGACCGGCATGCTCCCGGTGCTCACATTCGCGGCGCTCGGCGCCGCCTTCGCCGCCGCGGCGGGCGTCGATGCGCTCAGTTCCAGGGACGCCGCCGGCGGATTGCGCGCCGCCCTGTCGAAGGGTATCGATGTGGCGGTGGCGCAGCTCGGCACCAGCAATGGCTTTCTCAACGATCCCAGGGTGGCGATCCCGCTGCCGTCGGCGCTGGAGAAGGCAGACCGCGCGCTCAGCCGGTTCGGCATGGGCGGCCAGGCCGATGAGCTCAAGGCCACCATGAATCACGCGGCCGAGCAGGCCGTGGCGCAGGCAAAGCCAGTATTCAAGCAGGTGCTGCAGCACATGACGTTGTCGGATGCCAAAGCGATCCTCACCGGCGGTGATGACGCCGGCACGCAGTACTTCCGCCGCGCCTCGAGCGCGCAGCTCACCGAGAAGTTCAAACCGATCGTGGCGGCTGAAACTGCGAAACTCGGTCTGACCGCAAAATACAACGAGTACGCCGGCAAGGCGGCGCAACTCGGGCTGCTGTCATCCGAGGACGCGAATCTCAACGACTATGTAACGGCCAAGGCGCTCGACGGCCTCTTCAGCCGCATCGCGGAAGAGGAACACGAGATCCGCAAGAATCCGCTCGGGCAGGCGAGTTCGCTCATCAAGAGGGTGTTCGGCACGCTTTGAGGCCTCGCGGCTCAGCTGCGCAGTCGCAGCCCCTGCGGATCGTACAGCGCTTCCAGCCGCACCGTCGCGGCACGCATCTCGCCAAGGATGTCGATCTCGAAGCGCGCGCCCTCGCGCGCGAGCGTGACCGGTACGTAGCCCGCGGCGAGGCTCCTGCCGACGCAATGGCCGTAGGCGCCCGAGGTCACGTAGCCGACCGCCGTGCCGTCCTTCATTATCGACTCGTAGCCGACCACCTCGGCGTCGGCGTCCGCCACCTCCATGACGACGAAGCGGCGTTTCGGGCGCGCGGCGCGTTCGGCCAGTGCCGCCGTGCGACCGGTGAACTCGGGCTTGGAGAAGTCGACGAAGCGATCCAGCCCGGTTTCACCCGGGGTGTAGTCGGGCCGGAAGTCCTTGTTGAACGAGCCGTAGGCCTTCTCCAGCCGCAGCGAGGACAGCGCGCGCCCGCCGAAATGTACGAGCCCCAGCTCGCGCCCCGCCTCCCACAGGTCATCGTAGAGCGAGGCGAAATAGTCGGGTGTCGTCCAGATCTCGTACCCGAGCTCACCGGTGAACCCGGCGCGAGTCAGGATCGCCGGTGCGAAGCCGACGGCCGTCTCCCTGACCTGGAAGAGCTTGAACGCGGTAGGCGACAGATCGTCCCGCACCAGCCGCTGCACCAGTTCGCGCGATCTCGGGCCAGCGATCGACACGCCGCACAGCGTCGAAGCGGCCGAGCGCACCCACACATCCGCCGGTGGCTCGGCGGCCCAGAACCAGCGCAAATGAAACTCCTCTGCAAACCCCGACCCGATGATGAGGAAGCGGTCCTGCGCGATACATGCAATCGACAGGTCCCCCATGATCCGGCCGGCTGGATTGAGCATCGGGGCGAGCGCAAAGCGCCCGGGTCTGGGTATGCGCGAGGCGAAGACCCGATCGAGCCAGCCGCGCGCACCCCGCCCGGCGACCTCGTACTTGCCATAGTTGGTGGTCTCGTAGAGGCCGACCGTGCTGCGTACCGCCTGACACTCGGCCCGCACGACGGGGAAGGCCTCCGAGCGCCGATAGGTCGGGGTCTCGGTCGGCGCAACGCCCTGCGGCGCGAACCACAGGGCATTCTCGAGCCCGAAGTTCGCGCCCATGACCGCACCGGCCGCCTTGAGCCGGTCGTGGATCGGTGAGCGGCGCACCGGACGGGCCGCGGGTAGCTCCTCGTTCGGGTAGGCGAGCCGGAAGCGACGCGAGTAGTTCTCGGGAACCTTGAGGGAGGTGTATTTCGGCGTCGCGAACGCGCCGAAGCGCGCGACGTCCATGGAAATGATGTCCTGGCCCGGATCGCCCTCCGCCATCCAGCGCGACAGCACGAGCCCTATGCCCCCGCCCTGGCTGAACCCGGCCATGACGGCGCAGGCAACCCAGAAGTTGCTCACGCCCCGGACCGGTCCGACCAGCGGATTGCCGTCGGGAGCGAAGGTGAACGGACCGTTCACCGCCTTGCGGATACCGACACGACCCAATGCCGGGAAGTGTTTGAAGCCGATCTCGAAGTACGGCGCCAGCCGCTCAAAATCCTCGGGCAGCAGCTGCATCGAGAAATCGTCCGGCGTCCTCACCGGCGACCAGACGATGCCGTGGGGTTCGTAAGTACCGATCAGCACGCCGCCGCGCTCCTGGCGCAGGTAAATCTCGCCGGCGTAGTCGGTGGTGTTGACGATCTCCCTGTCCAGGCCCTGTAGCTCCGGGATGTCCTCGGTGAGCAGATAGTGATGCTCCATCGCCAGCACCGGCAGCTCGATGCCGACCATGTGTCCGACTTCGCGCGCCCACAGGCCCGCGCAGTTCACCACGTGCTCGGCGTGTACGGTGCCCTTGTCGGTCACGACGTCCCAGGTGCCGTCGCGCCGCTGCCCGAGCGACAACACGCGGGTGAAGCGTTCCACCGAGGCACCGAGCTGGCGCGCCGCCTTGACGTAGGCGTGGGTGGTGCCCGACGGATCGCAATGCCCACCGTCCGCGCGCCACAGCGCGCCGATGAAGTGGCTGGCATCGATCAGGGGATTGAGGTTGCGCGCCTTCTCGAGCGAGATCATCTCGGTTTCCATCCCCAGGTAGCGTGCCCGTGAGCAGATCAGCTTCAGGCTGTCGAGCTCGCCCGGGGTCGCCGCGAGCATCAGGCCGCCGTTCGGGTGCAGCCCGCAGGACTGGCCGGACAGCGCCTCGATCTCGCGATACAGGTCGATGGTGTATTTCTGCAGCCGCGAGATGTTGGCCTCGCCGTTGAAGGTATGCATGCCCCCGGCCGCGTGCCAGGTCGAGCCCGAGGTCAATTCACCCTTTTCCAGCAGCAGCACGTCGGTCCAGCCGATCCTGGCGAGGTGATAGAGCACGCTGGCGCCGACCACCCCGCCACCGATGACCACGGCTCTAGCGTGACTCTTCATGTCGTTTCATCTCCGGACAGGACCGCAACAGTAACATCCGCTCGGGGCGTGAGCCCGAAGGGCCTGGCCGTGGAGGCAAGCCATTCGCGCAAGTGCCGCGCGGTGCTCGTGGGCGTGAGCAGCAGCAGCCCCGAGGGCAGCACCGCGAGGATGACCGCCACCTGCGCCATGACGGTGGCGGCAGCGCTTCCTGGCGGGAAGACTTGCGGATCCAGATCCAGGCGACAGGCCCTCGCGAGCACGTCCCGGACCTGCGGTCCGCCGAGGTGCCACGCCGCCAGGCCCGAGGACAAGTCAATCGCGGCGCCGACGCGCGCGCACGCGGCCTGCCAGAGCGCCGCGGTCGCGCCTGAGTGCGCCGGCGGGGCAAGGAGCAGCCAGCGCGCCGGGCGGACACAAAGCGCGAGTTGATCTGTCGCCCTCGCCACCCGTCCCAACACTGGCAGCTCGAGGCCCCGGGCGCCCGCGATGTTCTCGAGCTCGGGCGCACGCCCGTGGAGGGCCGCGATCTCGACAATATCCGCCGCGCAGGATGCGAGCCGGATGCCGGACTCAGGCGCGGACACGAAGGTTCTCCGGATCGAGCATGTGAGGGCTCACGATCTCGATCTCGATGGTCTCGTCGTGAACTGGCGAGGTGCCGATCAGCCGCTGACCCAATCGCTGGCGCCCGCCCGCCACCAGCGCGAGGCCCACCCAGCCATCGCTCTCGACCGCAGGGGTCGAGGAGGTCACGTAGCCAAGAGTCGTGGTGCGCGCCTCAGGTGCGACGAGCTGCAGGCCGTTTCGCAGGCGCTGTGCGCGCGCGCGGGGGCGCACGCCGACGAGCTGCAGCCGCTCGGGCGCCGTCAGGCCGGAGCGCTGTGACAGCGCGCGGCCGATGAAATCGCCGTGCTTCTTCAGCATCCGCTGCATGCCGAGGTCGTCGGCGCTGGTGTTGCCGTTGAGCTCCGCTCCCGTCACGTGACCCTTCTCGATGCGCAGCGTGTTGAGTGCATCGAGGCCGTAGGGCGCGATACCCAAGGGCTTGCCCGCCTCGAGCACCGCCGACCAGGCCGCCAGGGCCTGACCGGCCGGCACCGCGAGCTCGTACGCCAGCTCGCCCGAGAACGAGATGCGGAACACCCTTCCGGCGACGCCGGCGATGCTGGCGACGCTCGCGGCCATGAACGGAAAGGCCTCGTTTGACAGATCGAGGCCTGCGACCACCGCCGCCACGACCTCGCGCGAGCGCGGACCGGCGACCGCGAACTGAGCCCAGTGATCGCCAACATCGGTCAGGAGCACATCCAGCCGCGGCCACACCGCCTGCAGGTGGAATTCCAGGTGCTCGAGCGTCGCCGTCGCGTTCGCCGTCGTGGTCGTGACGAGGAAGTGCTCGGGAGCGAGCCGCGAGGTCGTACCGTCGTCGAGCAGCATCCCGTCCTCACGCAACATGATGCCGTAGCGGGCGCGACCGACCGCGAGCGTGGAGAACGAGTTCGCGTAGATGAAGTCCAGGAACCGCGCGGCGTCCGGCCCCTGCACGTCGATCTTGCCGAGGGTCGACACGTCCGTGATGCCGACCGAGCGGCGCACGGCGCGGGCCTCGCTCAGCACCGCCTCCCACCCGGATCGACGCGAGTAGACGAGCGGCCTCAGCCACAGCCCCGTGGGCACGAAGGTCGCGCCGGCGGCCTCGTGCCACTCGTGCAGCGGCAGCCGGCGCTTAGGTCTGAAGTGCTCGCGGACTTCGCCACCGGCGAGTGCCGCGAAGGGAACCGGCTGGGCGAACGGGCGTGGCCTCACCTGCCCGACCTCGCACACCGGCACGCCGCGCGCCTGTGCCAGCACCGCGCTCCCCACCAGTCCCCCGATGCGGCCCTGGTCGGTCGCCATGCCGTGGGTAGTGAAACGCTTCATGTGCTCGACGTGCTCGTAGCCCTCGCGAAAGCTCAGCCGCACGTCGGCGGCGGTCACATCGTTCTGCAGATCGACAAACGCCTTGCCCCGGCCGCGCACCTCCCACACCGCGGCGATCGGCGTAGCGTGCGAGTCGAGCGGCAGATCCCCGCCCAGGTCTGCGGCGCTGACCGCGCGACCCAGCTGCGTTGCGATCGCGCACGCTGCGTGCTCGCCGTCACGCGCGGCGGCCGCGAGTCCGGCGACGCCGCGCGCCGCGCCCGCTACCCGCCCGATGGCGGGGGCGAGATCGGGGGTAAAGGCTGCGATCGCCTCCTGCCACGTGAGCCGCGCGCCGAGCTGGCTCGCCAGGGTGGTCAGCGGGGAATACCCTCCGGAGATGAGCAGGCAGTCGGCCTCGAGGTCGCGGCGAGCGCGCCCATTCACATCCACGACCCTGACGGTGCGAACCCCCTCGCGCCCGTAAGCCCCCACGACCAGCGCGCCGAGCTGCACCTCGGCACCGAGCGCCCGCACGCGCTCGGCAGCGAGCGAGCTCTCGCGCACGTCGATCACGGCGCACTCGAGACCCGCGCCGCTCAAGGCGAGCACCGCCTCGTAGGCCTCGTCGCTGTTGAGGAAGAATACCGGGCGGCGGCCCACGGCGACTCCGTAGCGCCTCAGATACTGATGCGCGGCACCCGCGAGCATGACGCCCGGCCGGTCGTTGCCGGGAAAGGCGATCAGCCGCTCGAGCGCACCGGTGGCGAATACCACGCGCCGGGCGCGGATGATCCGCAGCCGCTCCCGCAGGCCATCGAAACGGGCAGCCTCCGGGGGTGAGAGCGTCTCGAGCGCCCCGAACACGCCGTGGCCGTAAGCGCCGAGTACCGTTGTGCGGGGCAGGCACCGCACCGTGGCAAGGCCGGCAAGCCGGGCGCACTGGCCCTCCCGCCAGGCACTCCAGCGCGCATCGAGGAGCGAGCCGCCGCCGAGTGCGACGTCCTGCTCGGTGAGAATCACCTTCAGGCCGCTCGTGCCGAGAACATGCGCGGCGGCGAGCCCCGCAGTGCCCGCGCCGACCACCAGCACATCGGTGTGATCGTGCACGGTCTCGGCCGGAGCTGCGCGATCGCCGACGAGCGGCTCGAGCCGGCCCAGGCCCGCAGCCCGGCGGATCAGCGGCTCGTAGAGCCGCTCCCAGGCCCAGCCCGGCGCCATGAAAGTCTTGTAGTAAAAGCCCGCCGGCAGGAAGCGGGCGATGAGATTGTTGAGCGACAGCACATCACACCCGAGCGACGGCCAGCGGTTCTGGCTTTCGGCCACGAGGCCCTCGTGTAGCAGGAGCGTGGTGGCGAGGCGGTTAGGCTCGCGCCCGTTGGCACCGATCACGTCGACGAGCGCACAGGGCTCTTCGGGACCTGCGGTCACGATGCCGCGCGGCCGGTGGTACTTGAAGCTGCGTGCAACGAGGCGCTGGCCGTTGGCGAGCAGAGCCGAGGCGAGCGTGTCGCCCTCGAGGCCGGACATCCGGCGCCCGTCGAAGCGAAAGCCCACCGGCCGATCGGGGTCGGCCAGCAGACCGCGGGCGATACGGCCGGGACCGCGCATCAGCGCGAGAGTCCGGGCGGGAGCGACAGTTGATCCGCGGGGCCGCCGACCGCATGAATCTCGTGGCTAAGCGTATGACGGACGACTTTCAGGAGTTTGCGGCAACCGCCCACGTGCAACCACCACTCCAGATGCCAACCGCAGGGGTTGTCGCGTTCGTAGACATAGGCGGTGAACGCCGCAAGTCCGGCGTCGGCGGCAGGCCGGGACCTGCCGGCGTCACCCCGATAGCGAAACTCGGTTTCGTCGCGTTCACCGCACCACGGGCAGGGTATGCGAAGCATGGGCGCTGCCGTTCAGTGAGCGTACGGGTACGGTCCGGCGCCGCGCTCATCCACGGTGCGCCCGGCGGCGAAGCGCTCGAGACCCAGGTGAGCGGCGAGCGGGTGCGGTGCATGGCGCGCGATGAGGTGCGCCGTCGTCAGGCCGCCGACCGGGATCGCCTTGAAGCCGCCGTAGCACCAGCCGCCATTCACGATCAGGCCCTCGAGCGGCGTCGTGGAGATGATCGGGGAACCGTCCATGCTCATGTCCATGACGCCGCCCCATTGCCGCAGCACCTTGAGGCGCGCAAGCCCCGGCAGCAATGTCATCGCCGCCGCGGCCACTTCTTCGGCCATCGGCAGCGTGCCGCGCTGGCCGTAGGTGTTGTAGCCGTCGATGGCGCCGCCGAACACGAGTCCGCCCTTGTCCGACTGGCTGACGTAGAAGTGTCCGGCACCGTAGGTCAGAACGACATCGAGCACCGGCTTGATGCCCTCGCTCACGAAGGCCTGCAGCACGTGGCTCTCGATCGGCAACGTGAGTCCGGCCATCGCGGCGAGCCGCGACGAATGCCCGGCGACGGCCAGGCATATCGTGTCGGCCGCAATGTGCCCGCGGGTGGTCTCCAGTGCGGTCACCCGTGCTCCGTCGCGGGCGATGCCGGTGACCTCGCAGTCCTCGATGATGTCGACACCGGCCTCCGATGCCGCCCGCGCATACCCCCAGGCGACCGCATCGTGGCGCACCGTGCCGCCACGGCGCTGCAGGAACCCGCCGAGCACGGGGTAGCGGCCGTTGTCCAGATCAACGAGCGGCACCACCTCCTTCACCGCCTCGCGACTCAACGGCTCCGCATCCACCCCCAGCAGCCGCATCATGTTGGCGCGCCGCGTGAACAGATCGCGCTGCGCCTCGGTGTGAAACAGGTTGAGGGTGCCGCGCTGGCTCACCATCGCATTGAAGTTCAGCGTGCGCTCGAGAGTCTCCCACAGCTTCAGCGAGTACTCGTAGAAACGGATGTTGTCCGGGTGGAAATAGTTGGAACGGATGATGGTGGTGTTGCGCCCCACGTTGCCCAGCCCGATCGGGCCCTTCTCCAGCACCGCCACGTCGCTGATGCCGTACTCGGTGGCGAGGTAGAAGGCGGTCGCCAGTCCATGACCGCCGCCGCCGACGATCACGACGCGGTAGCGCTCGCGCGGCGTCGCCTTCGCCCAGGCCCGCGACCAGCCGCGCTGGCCGGTGAGCCCCTCGAGAAACAGTCGCCCGAGCGAATAGCGGCCGCTCGACACGCGCAGCTCTCGCACAGCCGTCGGGTGGGATTTCGGTAGCGGATTCATCGCTGCCGCCATCATAAAGCGCGGTGCGGGCCGGCACACGCGCTTGCGCGGGCTTGACGTGTAGAGCAACAACCGACAGTGTGCGGCGCTGCGCGATCGTCGGCCTCGAGCGGCCGGCGGGGGGTGGACGGGTGGCGAACATTCTGAAGTCGCTGTGGGTGGCGGCGGCGCTGGCGCTCAGCGTGTCGCCGCCGCTGCCAGCCGCGGTCGTGGTTTCCTCGAAGCTCTCGAGCGAGTCGGCGATGATCGGCGAGATGATCCGCCTGCTCCTGAACGCGAGGGGGATCCAGACGGTCGACCGAACCAAGATCGGTGCGACGCCGGTCGTTCGCAAGGCGCTGATCGCCGGCGAGGTCGATCTGTACGTCGAATACACCGGCAATGCAGGGTTCTTTTTCAACGTGGCGTCCAACCCCGCCTGGAAGGACCTGCAACAAGGGTACGAGCTCGGCTCCAGGCTCGACTACGCGGCCAACCGGATCGTCTGGCTCACACCGGCGAAGGCGAGCAACGCCTGGGCGCTGGCCGTGCGCCGCGACGTGGCCCTGGCGAACAACCTCAGGACCATGAGCGACTTCGGCCGATGGGTGGCGGGGGGCGGTAAGGTGGTGCTCGTCTGTTCGGCCGAGTTCGCCAATGCCGGGACCTTGCGCTCACTCGAGAAGACCTATGGGTTCACGATGCGCTCCGGGCAGTTGATCGTGCTCGCCGGAGGGGAGACCTCTGCGACCATCGGCGCTGCAGCCGCGCGCACCAACGGCGCGAACACGGCCATGGTCTACGGTACCGACGGTGGCATCGTCGCCGCGAACCTGCAGATCCTCGAGGACGACCGGCACGACCAGCCCGTGTATGCACCGGTCCCCATCGTTCGCGAGGCGGTCCTCAAGGCGAACCCGCAGATCGCCCCGATCGTGAAGCCGCTGATGGAGAGTTTCAGTCGCGAGACGCTGCAGCAGCTGAATGCACGGGTGCAGATCGACGGCGAATCGGAAGGCTCGGTCGCCGAGGACTACCTGAAGGCGAAGGGCTTTCTCAAGTGAGAGCGCGCATGGCGCTGACAATGCCGCGGCTGCGCCGGCTCGATCCCCTCGGCGCGCTCCTCACCGCCGCCGGGGCCACGGCGCTCATGTTGCTGCCGTTCGTCATCCTCAAGTCGAACCGCATCGTGCCGGGCGATGCGCGTGGGCTCCTCGAAGTGCTGCCGGCCTGGGGAGCGTTCGTCTGCCAGGCGACCCTGATCCTCGCCGCCATCATCGCCTTCGGTGTAACCAACGCCCGCATCCGCCTCGGCGCAGCCCTGCTGGGCGTCGCCGTCGTGGCGCTCGCCGTGGCCGCCGCCGGTGATGCGCTCACACCTCCCGGCAACAAGGTGGTGCGCGTCGCTCCCGGCGCCGCTGTCTGGGTCCTGCTGCTGTGCCTCGGCCTGCTGGCAACGGATGCCATCACGCGCATGCGCCCCGGGCCGCTCTGGCGCGTGCTGTTTCTCGTGGGGTTCATCGCCGTTGCCGGGCTCGCGCTGGCGCACGGCACGTTCGACCATCTCTCCGTGATGCGCGAGTACGCGGTCAACGCCGATCGCTTTGCGCGCGAGGCGCGCCGGCACCTGTGGCTCGCGCTGGGATCGCTCGGCGCCGCCGTCCTGGTGGCGCTGCCAATCGGCATCCTGTGCCACCGCGTCCCGCGGCTGCGGGCGGGGGTGCTGGGCACGCTCAACGTGATCCAGACGATTCCGGCGATCGCGCTGTTCGGCATTCTGATGGCACCGCTCGGCGCGCTGGCAGCCGCCGTGCCGCTGGCCGCGGCGCTCGGGATCCGTGGCATCGGTGCAGCACCGGCGGCGGTCGCGCTGTTTCTGTATTCGCTGCTGCCGATCGCCGCGAATACGGTCGCGGGCCTGAAGCGAGTGCCGCAGGCTGCAGTCGAAGCCGCGCGCGGCATGGGAATGACGAACTGGCAGATCCTCACGGGCATCGAGCTGGTGCTGGCGCTGCCGGTCATTCTCACCGGCATCCGCATCGTGCTGGTGCAGAACATCGGCATGGTGACCGTCGCCGCGCTGATCGGCGGCGGCGGACTCGGGACGTTCGTCTTTCAGGGCATCGGGCAGACGGCCATCGACCTGGTGCTGCTCGGGGCGATTCCGATCGTGGCACTGGCCTTTTCCGCCGCCGTGGTGCTCGATGCGCTGGTGGAGCTCATGGATCGGGCACGGCAATGATCAGCGTCGAGAACCTCACCAAGCAGTACGGCGCGACGGCCGTCGTCGACGGCGTGTCGATGCGCATCGAGCGCAACTCGATCACGGTGATCGTGGGCACCTCCGGCTCGGGAAAATCGACCCTGCTGCGCATGATCAATCGCCTCGTCGAGCCGACCCGCGGCCGGGTGCTGATCGACGGTAACGACACGACCGGCGAGCCCGCGCACCTGCTGCGGCGCCGGATCGGCTATGTGATCCAGGGGCACGGCCTGTTCCCGCACCGTACCGTCGCGGAGAACATCGCGACCGTGCCGCGACTTCTCGGGTGGGACGGGGCCCGCATCCGCGCCCGTGTCGAGGAGCTGCTGCGGGTGTTCCAGCTCGATCCGGACGCCTACGCGGGAGCCTTCCCCCATCAGCTCTCGGGTGGGCAGCAGCAGCGCGTCGGGGTCGCGCGGGCGCTCGCCGCCGAACCGGCGGTGCTGCTGATGGACGAACCCTTCGGCGCACTCGATCCCATCATCCGCACGAAGGCGCAGGATGACCTGCTCGACATTCAGCGGCGCTTCTGCACGACCATCGTGCTCGTGACCCATGACATGGATGAAGCCTTCCGTCTGGGTCATCACGTCGCGGTCATGAGCCACGGCCGGCTGCTGCAGTACGATCGCCCCGCGGTGCTGCTCACGCGCCCCGCCGACCCCTTCGTGTCGCGCATGACCGGCGCCTCGGACCGAGCCATGAGACTGCTGTCGCTCACGACGGCGGGCGAGGCGGCGCTGCCGGGGGGCTCGAACGGGCCGGCGGTGGCGTCCTCCGCCTCGTTGCGCGAGGTACTCTCGGAGCTCGTGTGGTGCGGCGCCGAGTCTGCCGCGGTGATGGACGCGGACGGCACGCCGCGCGGATACCTCACGATCGCCGCCATCCTCGCCCGCGGGCGACCGAACTGATGCCGCGCCTGGCCACCATCCTGCGACTCGCGGCCCTCGCCCTGCTGCTCGCGTTCCTGTTGATGCCCGAGAGCTTCGCGCCGTTGTTCGCGCCGCTCACGCAGTATGGCGCGCCGCCGATTTACGATCAGGGCAACCTGCTGACGCTCGCGCTCGCGCATCTCGGCACGGTGTGTTGCGCCGCCGCCGCGAGCACCATCGTGGCCGTCGGACTCGGCATTCTGGTGACGCGTCCGAGCGGCGCGCAATTCCTGCCGCTGTCGCGCACGCTCGTCAACATCGGTCAGACCTTCCCGCCGGTAGCGGTGCTCGCAGTCACCGTGCCACTGCTCGGGTTCGGTGTGAAGCCGACGCTGATCGCGCTCTTTGCCTACGGACTGCTGCCCATCTTCGAGAATACGATCGTGGGACTGCAGACCTGTCCGCCGCAGGTCCTGGAGGCCGCGAACGGCATGGGGATGAGCGCCCGCCAGCGCCTGCTGTCGGTGGAGCTGCCGCTGGCGTTACCGCTGATTCTGGAGGGCATCCGGCTGTCCCTGGTCATCAACGTGGGCACGGCGACCATCGGATCCACCGTGGCCGCCAAGGGACTCGGCGAAGTGATCATCGCGGGACTCCTGTCCAACAATGACGCCTTCATCCTGCAGGGGGGACTGGTGACCGGCCTGATGGCGATCCTGCTCTATGACGCGCTCGCCGGGCTCGAGCGGCGCATCTGCAGGAACGTACGCATCGACTGAGCCCGCGGCAATCCGCCCGCCCGCCCCCGGGGCCGGCGTGCTCGGTCTGGAGACGGCGAAGCGTGTGCGCTGCGGGATCAGTCGTCCAGGGACAACAGCAGCGCCTGGCTCCCTCCTTCTCCTCTCGCCCGGTTCTCGAGCGACACGATCATCTCACCCAGTGCCGGTGTCAGCCGGAATTCCGTCCGGTCGATCACCAGCGGCACGCTCGCGCTGGTCCCCGGCGGGAGTGTTGCGAACGCGCCGGTGCTGATCGAGCTGTTGAAGGCGTTGAAGCTCGCGGGGGTCGTGATCGCATCCACGTTGCCGGTCCGCAGGTCGACCGTGCGGGCGGTGTAACTGAACCGCGGGTTGGTCGCCGTGATGCCCGCATCGGCAGCGACCAGCGGTATCAGTACCGTCGAGCCGTCCGTGGGTGCGGTCGCCGCGAACTCGAGCACTCCCTCGCCGGTTGCCAGATTGAACACCGCGACCGCCATCACTCCCGTGACACCGGCGCCGGTGAACCGACCGAGATCGGCGGCTCTGATGAGGTAGTCCGGCACGCCATCGCCGTTGACGTCCACGCGCACATCGTAAACGCTGGTCACCGGATTCGAGGTGCGCCCGAAGGTATTCAGCGCGAACCTGAGAATCTGGCCGCCATTGCTCGGATCGTTGAAGGATTGCACGCCGACCGCCCGCAGCCCGATTGAACCGAGGCTGGAATTGTGGCCGCGCAGGCCCCAGGCGTAGAAGCCGGCCGTGCCAGTCACCGCAGTCGAACGGTTGTCGAGCCCGACCGAGAGTCCCGACCCGGAACCGGCGAGCCGCGCCTCGACCAGCGAGCGGGCGCGCGGCACCAGGTAATACGGCACGCTCAACGTGGGTTTGTTGTTGCCCGTGGTCGGGGTCATGACCACCCGACCCTGCACCTGGCGGAATGCTTTGGAATCACCGACCGTCGCAGCCGGCACCGCGAGCCGCACGGCCACCGTTCGGCTCTGGTGTCCCGCGAGCGTGATCGAGGTCGGCGAGACCGTGGCGGTGTGCGGGGCGCCGGGTCCTTGCACGACCGAGAGCGCAAAGCTCGCAGGCGTGCTGTCCCGATTCTCGAGGACGATGTGCCCGTTACCGCTGAAGTCGCCCGTGAGCTCGGCCACGCCGAAACTCACGCTCGGCGTGCCGTCCGGGGCGTGGGCAATGACGGAGGTCTGCGTCGCACCAAAGGGTTGCACCAGCCCGTTGCCGCCGAGGCGCGCCGAATAGCCGACGAGCTTGGTGGCATCCGCGGTGTTGACGATGGCAGCGGCCACGTCGGATGCGTCCCAGTCGGGGTGCGCCTGTATGGTGAGCGCGGCGCTGCCCGCCACATGCGGGGCCGCCATCGAGGTCCCCGACATGAACACGCCCTGGCTGCCGGTGCCCATGCCCGTTGAGAAGATGCTGACGCCCGGCGCTGAGATATCCGGCTTCAAGTGGCCGTCGCCTCCGCGCGGTCCCGCGGAGCTGAAGGATGCGAACCGCCCAAAGGTCGGATTGGCGAACGTCTTGGCGGTGAGCGTCGCCCCGGTGGAGGTCCCGAGGATAACAGCGTCGGTGCTCGTGGCCGGGCCCTGCACCCCGAGGAACGGTATGGTCACCGTATACTGCAAGCCGTTGTCCGGGTCCGAATTGATCTGCCCTTCGTAGGGCGGATAGCCCGGTGAGCTGTTGATCATCGCGACCGCGGCGGCTCCGGCCTGCTGGCCGAAGATCGCCCGAGCCACGCGCGAGCAGCTGCCACGAACCGTGACCACGAGCTTGCCGCTGACTCCCGCCGCCGTGTACTCGGCGGGGTCGCAGCCGAGCGAAACGCCGCCCGAGCCTGTCCCCTTGATATCCGGCAGCACGATCACGGCGAGTGAGGTGCCATTGGCGGCGGTGATGCCGTTGGCGTCCAGTGCCGTGATGCCGCCCGTCGGTGTGAGCGCCAGCGCTTCTCCCGGGTACGAGGCATGTGAATCCATCGCGGCGACGCTGATCGCTTTCTCCCCGGTGCTCGGATCGCCCGCCACGTACGGGGCTGTCCCGGAATTCCCACTGGAGGCGACGACCACGATGCCAGCGTTCACCGCGTTCTCGGACGCCTCGGCATCAGCGTCGTCCTCGGTGCCGAAATCCGCACCGAGCGACATGCTGATCACCTGCATGTCGTGCGCGACCGCCCAGTCGATCGCGTCGACCACGAACCTGGTCCCACCCGTGCAGCCGAATACGCGCACGGCGTAGAGATCTGCGAGCGGCGCCACGCCCGGACCGAGGATGAGCGATTGACCGGGCGTGGCCGCGTCGTAGGGTCCGTTGAAGGTAGTGCCTGTGGAGGTCACGCCGAAGCCGGTGGCCGTGCCGGAGGTGTGGCTACCGTGCCCGGCGCAGTCGAGCGGATTCGGATCCGGCACTGGCACGCTGGTCGGGTCGTTCGCGTTGTACGCATCGCCCACCAGGTCCGTGCCGCCTTTCACCTTGGGTGCGTTGGGGCCGAACAGTGCCGGATCGGCGGCTTCGGTGCTGTGCGCGAAGGCGGCGTTCCAGGCGGCCACCGTGCCGGGCCCGCCAAAGTTCGCGTGCGTGTAGTCGACGCCCGTGTCAATGACCGCGATGCGGATGTGCTCGCCATGCAGCCCAGGCGGGCCCTGCCACGCCTGGGGCGCGCCGATGAACGGCACGCTCTGCGCGTTGACGAGGTGATAGATCCGAACGCCTTTGACTTCCACGACGCCCGGCAGCGCGGCAAGCCTACTGATCTGCTCGGGCGTGCCGCTCACCTTGATGCCGTTGATCGCGTGCTGGAACTGCCCCTGCACGGTTCCGCCCATCCGCTGAATGGACGGCACGATCGCGTCCTGGCGACTACGCAGGTCGCGCTCGATCGACTGCCGCTCTGCCTCCGCGAGCTGCTTGCCCGGCGCGCGGCTGCGCACGACGGCGACCGGATCGCCGGTCATTTTGAGTACGACGGTCTGCGGCTGCTCCGTGAGCGGACCGCCCGCAATCAGGGTTCCGGTGACGCGCTGCAGTTCGGGCCGGCTGCTCGACTGTGCGGTCGCCGGGACCGGTATCAGGGCGACGAGCGCAAATGCGGCAAGGCCGCGGCAGACGAATCGAAGGGCTCCCGTTGGAGTAGTCATGTGCGTGTCAGCTCCCCTTGTATTGTTACTCGCAACGGCGGCTCTTTGATCTTGTCGAGGACGCCGGTCACGGATTTTCGCAGCAGGTGATTGCAGATTAAGCCTTATGGAAAAACTCGGCCAGCGCTCAGTGCGTCGTGAGCCGGTTATGTAATGTTTCGGGCGGCACAGGGGAACGCGCCGACGGCAGCGAGTCCGGGCCGAAGGCAGGCCTTTCACCCACCGGCGAGCGGCACTCGGGGCTGCAGGCAACCCGGCAGACTCCGATCCCGCACCAGCCGCCAGGGTTCGAGATCCGGTTCTCGGAAGCGCAAGCCTCGACGGCGCCGCGGCGCGACTTTAGGTAGAATCAGGCGTTCCCGACAGCACGTGGCAGGTTGCCCAGCTCCCCGTTTCCGTGCTACCGGAAGGGGCCTCGTCGGATGACGCTAAACCACCTCGCCGTAACAACCGAACCGGACGCGCCCGCAGGCGCCGCGCGCCACACGCGCCGTGTGTCGGTGGAAGTGCCGACGCTGCTGGTCGTCCTGGTCACTTATGGCGGATGGCTCGCGATTACCTTTGCTTACGGCCACTGGCCACTGGCGATCGTGGCCCCCATCGCCGCGGTGCTGATCACCCTGCACGGCTCGCTGCAGCATGAGATCGTGCACGGGCACCCGACCCGCTGGGACGGCCTCAACCGGTTGATCGCCATCGTTCCCTTGTCGCTGTGGCTGCCATTCGAGCGCTACCGGCAGAGTCATCGGGCGCACCACGTGGATGAGCGAATCACCGATCCGCTCGATGACCCAGAGTCCTATTATTGGACGTCTGAGGACTGGGCACGCCTCAAACCCTTCACGCGCGTGATCGTGCACCTGCAACAGACCCTCGCCGGGCGGGTCACGGTCGGCGCCTTCTGGTCCATCGGTCGCTTTCTTGTTGCTGAATCGCGCGCGCTGATCCGCAACGACGGGGTACGGGCGGTGTGGCTCGAGCACCTGCTGTGGTGTATTCCGGTGATCGTCTGGGTGAAGATCGTCTGCGGCATACCGCTGTGGATCTACGTCCTGACCATGGCGATTCCCGGAACCAGCCTTACTCTGGTCCGCTCATTCGCTGAGCATCGCGCGCGGCCGGAGGTGCGCGCGCGGATCGCCATCGTCGAGAACTCCTGGATCCTGGGTCCGCTCTTTCTCTTCAACAATCTGCACGCGCTGCACCACGAAGCGCCGGCGATTCCCTGGTACGAGTACCCCGCCCGCTACCGCCGGATTCGAGAGCGCCTGATCGCGGAAAACGGCGGGCTGGTCTATCGCACCTACTTCGACGTGGCGCGCCGCTTCCTGTTTCGCGCGCACGATACGCCCCTGCACCCTAGCGGCCGGGTGCCTGTGCTTCCCAGCTGAGGGCGGGTCTGCGGTTGGCGGCGCGCCGGTCGGTCAGGCTGGCAGATGGAATCCTGCCGCCTGCGCTTCCGCATCCCATTCCAGCAGCGGCGCGAACGACGTCTCGCTCGCTTCCGCAAAACCCTCGAGCAGCAGCAGATCGGCGAACGGACCGAACCAGGGCCGTTGAGCGGCGCGTGTAAAGGCCGCGCGTAATCGCGCCACCATATCCGCGGGAGCGGCGGCGGCGGCGACCAACGCGGGCATCGGGGTCATGGGTGTCGAGGTGAGCACCCGAGTCCCCGCCGTAAGCTGCGGCGCATGACGGGCGATCAGCATGTGCCAGTAGGCATCGAGCGGTCCGACGTCGATGCGTCCCTCGCGCACGGCGTCAAGGACGTTGCGCGCGGTCACCAGATTTCCGACCATCTCGGCGTAGAGGGCCGGCCGCTGCGGCGTGCGGTAGGCGAGCAGGAGGTGCCTGAAGGCGTTGAATCCGGACTGGGAGTGCGCCACCGTCCAGCCCGCGCGCCCGCCGAAGGTGTCCTCGAGCGTCAGGTAAGGGGCATCCTGCCGCACGATCAGGTCCGAGCGATACACGGCGCGATGGGCCGCCCACTCGGCCCGGGGGATGGGAGCTGCGATCGGGGTCACCGGTGCGAGCTTCAGCGCGATCGGGTACCCGCACATGAACACCGACCCCAGATCGCCTCGCGACCAGAGCTCTTCGAGCGGCTGCGGCGCCGGATAGGGCACATAGGTGAGCGGCACGCGTGCTTCCTGCGTGATGTGCTCGAGCAGCGCGCGCCAACCGGCCTCCACCGCCGGGGTCACCGCGTACATGCGGGCGTTCATGATCCATTCGCTCACGCGGGTGCCGTATCCCCGAGCTCACGCGCCCTGCGAGCGACGTAGAGGTCGATGGCCTCTTTGACGGCGGGGTCGAGCGGCGGCGGCACATACTCCGCGAGCATTTTCTTCCAGATGCCGGTGGCGCGCTCGCTGGCATTGCGGGCACCGGCATCTTTCCAGTTCTCGAAGTTCGACCAGTCGGAGAGCAGCGGGCGATAAAACGCGGACTCGTAGCGCGCGAGCGTGTGCGCTGAGCCGAAGAAGTGCCCCCCTACCGCGACGTCCTTGATGGCCTCGACCGCGAGGTCGTCGTCGCTGAAAGTGATGGGCTTGAGCATCTCGGCCCAGTTGCGCAGCAGTTCCGCGTCGACGACGATCTTCTCGAGCGAGGCCGACAATCCGCCTTCCAGCCAGCCGGCCGCATGGTTGATCAGGTGGCTGTGGCTGAGGATCGCCGCCTGCAGCGAGAACGCGGTCTCGTAGGTGGACTGCGCGTCCACCTCCGGCGAGGCATTCACCGCGCTCGTGCGCACCGGGATCTTGAGGCGGCGGCCGATCTGTGCGCTGGCCAGCACCGCATTGCAATATTCCGGCGTGCCGAACGCGGGCGAGCCGGTGCGCATGTCGACGTTGGAGGTAAAACCTCCAATGACGCACGGGGTGCCGGGGCGCAGCATCTGGCACAACGTGACGATGCCCAAGGCCTCGGCCGTCTGCTGTGCCAGCGCGCCGGCCAGCGTGACCGGCGCCATCGCACCCATGAGTGTGAAGGGTGTGATGACCACGCACTGGCCGTGGCGGGCCATCACCATGATGTTATCCAGAATCTCCTCATCCACCCGGCGTGGTGAGTTGACGTTCGTCACCGTCATCAGCGTCGGACGCGCCGCCAGCTCCTCGATCGTGCAGCCGTGCTCGATGGCCGACATGGCGATCGCGTCCTGCGCCTGCACGCCGCCGATGCCGCGCGCCGCCCACACGATATCCGCGCACTCGATGTGCGCCTGATAGGTCTGCAGATGGCGCACTGCCACCGCGATGTCGACCGGCTCGACCACGATGCCACCCTGCCAGTGCAGGATACCGAGCTTGTGGGTGAGCCTGAGGATGTTGCGAAACGCTTCGAGGTCACCGTAGCGGCGTCCGCCCTCGAGATCGCGGATGTGCGGGGCGCCGGTGACGGGTCCGAAATTGACCACGTTGTCGCCGACGTGCAGATGCCGCTCGGGGTTGCGGGCGTGGAGCACGAAGCGCTCGGGCGCATGCGCCAGCTGCGCCTCGACGAGGTCGCGCCCCAGGCGGACCATCTGGGTCGCCTCGTCCACCAGGGCGCCGGCGCGACGGTAGACCTCGCGCGCCGCGGGGCTGCGAATCTCCAGTCCCGCTTCCTCCAGAACCTGGAAGGCGGCAGCCAGAATGCGTTCGACCTGCTCGGCGGTCAGGATTTCCAGCGGCCTCCAGCGATTCGTGAGCCGCGGCAGGGGCGCGAGCGACGGACCGGTGGAACGCTGGGCGCGCCCGCGGTCGCGGCGGCGGGACGTTGCCGGAACTTCGGTCATGGCTTGGCCTCAGTCTATACCCGCGCCGATGGCTCTGACAGCGGCCGTGCTGAGGCTTGAGCGGCCAGACGATCCGCGCTGCCCCGTGTCGATTCTGAGCAGCCTCGTTCGTCTATCTGCTGTACGCGATGACTACCCGATCGAGGAGCCGCAAATGCAATTTGTCCTGAGGAGCGTGGGGGTGACCTGGGAGTTGGCGCGTAGGTTGGGGCCGTACGTCATGCTGGAGATCCTGCTACCCGGGGGCACCCTGCTGGCGCTGCTCCTGTTCCTGTACCGACGCCGACAGTCGGATGGCGCGACCGGCGCGCGGCGCAACGCGCTCCCCAACTGGGTCAGCGGAGCTCTCACAGGGACTTCAGGAACTCGATGATCGCCTGCTGATCTGCCTGGCTCAGCCTTTCAAAGCGCTCCGTCACCTCGTGGCCCTCGCCGCGGTGGCGGATGATGGCCTCGCGGAGCGTCAGCGACGCACCATCATGCATCAGCATCGGATGAGTGCGCACACCCCAAAGCGGAGCCGTGCGTATGCGGTTGGTGGCCGAGCGATATGCCTCAGGCGACATGTTCTTCCATTTGATCTGGTACATGTGCTTGCCGTAATGCTCCTCCATCGCGATGCCGATGCCATCGCCCGTGCCGACGTCGTGCAGCAGGAAGTCGCTGTAGGGATAGAACGTCTTGTTTCCGAGCGCATCGGGAATGGCGAATTTCCCGCCATTCACCACCGTGCCCGCAGGTGCGGTGGTCAGCGCCGGGACATGGCAAACGTCACAGCCGACGCTGGCGAACAGCGTTTCGCCTTTCTTTGCCGCGGCGGTCGCAGCCTGTCGAGCGTCGCGGGCCGGGGCTTTGGTCGCGCGCATGAAGCGTGCGAAGTGATCGATGTCTGCGAGGCCATCGGCTTCGGGTTTGTTGTTCGGTTCGGCCACGGTGTTGCACAGGTCGGTCACTTCATCGGGAAAGAGCGCGTTGGTGATTCCCATTTCATTGAGGTAGGCGTCGCCAGCGAATGACAGGAGGCTGGCGTGCTGGTTCTTCCAGCCGAAGCGGCCGACCCGCGTCACGCCCGGGGACTCGACGACTGGGACGTATAGAACCAGGCCGCAAATCCTGCCGTGGTCCTTGTGGCATTGTTTCCGGGAAATTTCGATCAGGGTCGAATCGTCGACCGCCTCCACGAAGCCGTCGCCGAGAAGATTCACTGAAATGCGAAGGGTGCGGACATTTTCCGAGTCCGGTACGCGCTCCTGAATGTCGGTGGTTGGGTAGGCGGCGTTGGGACAGATGGCACGTTGGTTGACCAGCGTGCGCCCCTTGATGACCACCGAACCACCGTTGATCGGAATTTCCGGGTTCTGAAAAGTGCCGTCCCGGCCCTTGCGGCCGACACGCAACTCCAGAACCTGACTGGGGCCGCCACTGACCGGATTCTGGTGGCACTCGCGGCAGGACTGCGCGTTGAAAAGCGGACCGAGGCCATCCTCAATAGCTTCGAATTCTTCAAATTTGGCCTGGTCTGCCTGGTGCGTCGGCTCGTCAGCGACGCCGTTGCTGATATCGTCGAAGCCGGTGGGCGCTGACGGCGCCGGCGGAGCAGTCGGTGCTCCGGAGTTTCCGCGCGGACCCGCCGAACACGCCGCGGCGAAAAGGCCGAGAGCGAAAACGGCGACCCCCACAATGGTCTTCATGATTGTCTCCTCCCTGGGGCGGATTTGCGTTGAATCTATGCCTGTTGCGGCGGCACCGTCAAACCCGCACGCCCATCCCGCGGGCAAAGTCGGCGCCTCCCGATCCTTCGCAAAGCGGGTAGACTGGCAATTCCGAGGCAGCACGAGAGTACCGTCATGTCGGCACGATCTGTCGTGACCCTGGCCATACTGAGCGGCGCCTTGCCTGGCCCCGCGCCGCTTCAGGCGCAACAGCCGTCTGCGGCCAATCCCCTGGAC
Organism: Steroidobacteraceae bacterium; assembly: GCA_035300445.1. Classification (GTDB taxonomy): domain Bacteria; phylum Pseudomonadota; class Gammaproteobacteria; order Steroidobacterales; family Steroidobacteraceae; genus 13-2-20CM-66-19. Next base: position 55,212 of record DATGVL010000040.1, on the reverse strand, counting down.
ACGGTGCCGGATAAGATACCGTTCGACATCCCCTACGGCACACCCATATCGCTCGAGCACGCTGAGGCTGCCATTGCCGCGACTGTCGCCGAAGCCAGGAAACATGATTGGAAGTTGAACGTCGCGGTCGTGGACTCGGGAGGTAACCTGGTCGCCTTCCAGCGCATGGACGGAGCGCAGCTCGCGTCAGTCCAGATCGCCGAGCACAAGGCGCGCACCGCCGCCACATTCCGTCGCGAAACCAAGGTGTTCGAGAACGCCATCCAGCAGAGCAATTTCCATTATGTGATGACGCTCGATGGGGTCATCGCTTCGCGTGGCGGGATCCCGCTGGTGCAGGCTGGCAAGCTGATCGGCGCGATCGGATGCTCGGGGGGAACCGGCTCGCAGGACGAGGTCGCCTGCAAGGCCGGCGCCGCGACCGTCAAGTAGGCCTTGGCCGCGGGCTCCGCCGAGCGATACTTAAGCAAGTACTTAAGTGTCCCGCGCAGGGGGCCCGAGAGCCCGGAGGCCTCACCAGCTGGCGAAGCCTCCGGCTTCAGGACAAGCGACTATCAGTTGTCGTTCGGCACCAGCAGCGGTGCCAGAGTTTGCGTGCCCGGGTCAGCGGCGTGGCCCAGGTACGGCAGGTCGAACGCTGCCTCGATGGTCTTGAGCAGCGAATAGTGGTTGTAGAAGTGGTTGTCGACGCGTCCGCGTACGCCGTAGTTCGTGATAACGATCATCACGACCTTGTCGTTGAAGTTGCCCGGCCGATAACAGTCAGCACCGGGAAGCAAGGTGCCCGGATACACGTCGACTCCGGTATCGGGATCATAGGCGCACGACTGCGGTCCGTTGCCTTCGTCAAACACCACGAAGATCGCGTTGCGGCCCTGGCGCCAGACCGGGCTGCCGGTGATCCCGTTCACCAGCCAGAATGTCTCGTCATCCCCGCGGCTCACATCATTGTCGTCCGTGTCATTGACGCCACCGCACGGGGCAAGAGTATTCCCGATGCCGTGCATGTCGCGGCACTGATCGGGAACGATGTAGGAGAACGCGGGCACGGTCTTGGCGCCGAGGTCGCCAAACAGTTGTTCAATGGGCACCTGCTTGGCGAACTCGGCCGGGCTGTCCTGGATCTCGGCGACGTACGGGAAGGGGTTGTGCTTGACCGCATAGAGCTTCGCGGTGTTGCTATCCCCGGGCCAATTCGCGAGCGTCGTCCCCGAAGACGGGATGTTCTGCAGGTACGCGCGCCAGTTCTTGCCGGCGGCGGTGAGCTGCCCGGCAACCGAAGGCAGGTTGACACGCCAGCGGTGGGTCGACACATTCGCAGGCGGCGAGGGGTAGTCAGTGGCCACCGAGGGCGAGTCGTCGTCGCTGATGCCGACGGTGCTTCCGGCCAGGTACTTGTGCCCGGTTGCAACCACGTCGGTACCGATGAAGTCGCCGGTTATCATCGCCACATAGTTCGGCAGGCTCGGGTGCCAGGCGCCGTTGTAGTTGGCGGCGAAGTTGTAGGTCTTCGCCAGCGCCTGGATGTGCGGCGCCCTGGGATTGTCGAGAATGCCGTTCGCACCGAAGCTGGTGAAGGCATTGTGATTCTCGAGCACGATCACGAACACATGGTCGAGCTGGGGCACACCCTCGGCAGCAACGGCGGCCGACGACGCCCCGAGCACGACCGCCCCTGTGAGACCAATCAGATGAGTCCTCATTAAGCACCTCCTCCCGCGCCGGCGCGCGCTCTGCTGTGGGTCCTGCGGATTAGCGAGCGAGCGGAGTGTGCACGCGGAGTGTGACGCGCAGAGGACCTTTCTATTGCAGCGCGATGAAGGCGGGAAGGCGACAATCATCGCAGGCTGCGCGACAATTCGGAGAACAGGAGGAGTCACGGCCGTGAGGATTTTCGCTACGCTCGGGTTGCTCACCCTCGCTACCGCCCTGCACGCGCAGGATGCCGCTACTTACATTGCGCGGCAGACCCCCGCCCTGGTCGAGACCTACAAGGATCTCCACGCGCACCCGGAACTCTCCCACCACGAGGAGCGCACCTCCACCATTCTTGCCAAGGGCCTGCGTGAGGCTGGCTATACCGTGGCGGAGCACGTCGGCGTCTACCCAGACGGCTCGCACGCCTTCGGCGTCGTCGGCATCTTGAAGGACGGCCCGGGCCAGACGCTCCTGATTCGCGGGGACATGGACGCGCTGCCGATCGTCGAGGAAACCGGTCTGCCCTATGCCAGCCGCATCGTCACCAGGAACGCCAGGGGTCAAGAGGTTGGCGTAATGCATGCCTGCGGGCACGACATTCACACTACCGTCCTGCTCGGCACCGCGCGCGCCCTCGCCGCTACGCGCAGCCGTTGGCATGGCACCGTCATGGTCATCGGTCAACCGTCCGAGGAGACGGTTGACGGCGCCAAGGCGATGCTGGCCGACCACCTCTACGAGCGCTTCGGCCGCCCCGACAAGATCATCGGTCTGCATGACACCAACACCTTGCCCGCCGGCGCGGTGGGCATCGTGCCCGGCCCCGCACAGGCGAGTTCCACCTCGATCGACGTCGTCATCCGCGGCATCGGCGGCCACGGTTCTGCGCCGCAGTTCGGCCGCGATCCCGTGACACTCGCCGCGTACTACATCACCCAGATTCAAACCATCGTCAGCCGAGAAGAGGACCCCCAGGACCCCTCCGTCGTTACAGTCGGCAGCATTCACGGTGGCACGAAACGCAACATCATCCCCGACGAGGTTAGGCTCGAGCTGACGACTCGTTCCTTCTCGGACAAGAGCCGACAGACCATCATCGACGGCCTGAAGCAGATCGCGGACGGCATCAGCCTCTCGGCAGGTCTGCCGCCCGAGAAGGCGGCCACCGTCCGCGTCCTCGATGGGGAGTCAACACCGGTCGAGTACAATGATCCGGTACTCTCCGCCCAGGTTCACGGTATCCTGGTCACGACCTTCGGTGTCGAGCGAGTCCTGCCTGAGGAGAAACGCATGGGCAGCGAAGACGTCGGCGTCTTTGGCATGAGTGCCGACCTCAAGCGCCATGAGATCCCGGTCGCCTACTTCCGCCTCGGCGCGATGGATCCCGTCAAGTTCGCCGCCGCGACGAACGCGGGCAAGCCGCTGCCCGGCCTGCACACCAGCCGCTTCGAGCCGCTGCCCCAACCCACCATCGAAACCGGGGTTACGGCGATGACAGCGGTTGCCACGGCGCTCCTGCAGTAGGTTCACACCCGATCCCACCGTGGCCAACCCCTTGCGGATGCTGACGCGCGCGCAACTTCACGCGTACTTCGCCGCGCTCGGCGGGTGGTCGCTCGACGCGTTCGACTTCTTCATTTTCGTCTTCTGCCTGAAGGCGATCAGCGGCGAGTTCCACACCACCGTGAAGTCGGTGGCCGAAGGGATCTTCCTCACGCTGGCGTTCCGTCCGCTCGGAGCACTGGTGTTCGGCTGGCTGGCCGAGAAGTTTGGCCGACGGCCGATCCTGATGCTGAACGTCGCCAGCTACTCGGCGGTGCAACTCGCCACCGCCTTCGCGCCCAATCTCGCGACCCTGCTCGCGCTGCGTGCGCTATTCGGCTTCGCCATGGGCGGTGAATGGGGCGTGGGTGCCGCATTGGCACTCGAGACGCTGCCCGCCAAGGGCCGCGGCTTTTTCTCCGGACTCCTGCAGGAAGGCTACGTGATCGGCTATCTGCTGGCGTCGGTGGTGTTTGCGTATTTGTTCGTTCGCGTCGGTTGGCGCGGCATGTTCGTCGTCAGCGCGGCCTCGGCGCTGCTGGTGCTGTACATCCGCTACGGGGTGGAGGAATCCCCAGCCTGGGTGGCGGGCGTCACGCCGCGGCGCGCATCAGCCGCCATCCTCTGGGCCGCGGTGAAGGACTACTTCCCGACGCTGTGCTATCTGGTCCTGTTGATGGCCTGCTTCAATGCCTTCTCGCACGGTTCGCAGGATCTGTATCCGACCTTCCTGCAGATGCAGCACGGTTTCTCCGCGGCGACGACCGGTAACATCACCCTGGTCATGAACCTGGGCGCGCTCGCGGGCGGGATCTGTTTCGGTGCGCTGTCCGAGCGGCTGGGTCGCCGGCGCACGATCGCGCTGGCTGCTGCGCTCGCGCTGCCGATGATCCCGCTGTGGGCCTATTCCCACACTGCGGTCATGCTCGCGCTCGGCGGGTTCCTGATGCAGTTCATGGTGCAAGGTGCGTGGGGTATCGTGCCGGCCCATCTCAACGAGCTCTCACCGCCCTCGGTGCGCGCCATCCTGCCGGGCTTCGCCTATCAACTCGGGAACCTGGCGATGTCGCGGATGGCACCGTTTCAGGCGGGCTTCGCCGAGTCGCACGGCGGGGACTATGCGCACATCCTCTCGTGGACCCTGGCGGTCGTCGCGCTCGCGCTCATCGTGGTCACGGCGCTCGGCCCCGAGGCGCGCGCGGCGCACCTGAGGGTCGGATCGTAGCACCGGCCCCCAGGCCCCTCACGGGTGGGCCGGCGGCTCCGCCGGCAAATCGGCGGCGGGTTGCGACGGCGCGTGCTCCCTCTCGGGCGCGAATTTGACTTTGAATTTGAGTTGCGCCGACTGTCCGGTGGGATTGCTGTACTCCATCACATACGCTAAAGCGCGCGCGGCGGCGCCAAAGCCCATGTCGGGCGGATCTTCGGCGAGCACGAGGGCATCGGTAGGGCAAGCGTGCCGATCGAGTGTGACTTGCATCAGGACCATACCCCCAATGTCCTGACCATCGGCGTCCGGCGGATAATAGCTTTTGAGATCCGCGAGCTGAGGCCAGCTTGTGACCCTGGGTCGCGATGAGGCAGCGCCGGTGGATGCGGCGGTAGTCTGAGCGTCCGACATGTTGTCCCTCCTTGGGTCCGTAGATGATTGTAGCTGCTGACGTTCAGCCGCCCTGGTCGTATTCGAAGTTCGCCTGCTTTTCCTTTTTCGTAGCGCCAAACGAATAGATCAGGCCCACGTAAAGAACTCGGCCGCGAACGGTACGCAGGTAATCGCCCGTGAATGTCGGCGTTCTCTCGAATCGTTCGACGCGTTGGCCATTGAAGAGATCCGATACCGTGATAATCCCTGTCAGCTCTGGCTTCATCTGAAGCTTGTAGCCAACATTGACGATGTTGATGGAGCTCACATAGCCCTGCGGGGTCAGCCGCTTGTCGGAGCGGGTCACGATCAACTGCGCGGATTCATCGGTCGTCGGACGATAATCGAGTTTCAGCTTGGCGTTGACTCCAGCGGTCGACTTCAGCCCCGCTACCCCGAGCGCGGTTGCGTCGATCTGGCTGTAAAACAGGTTTCCGCTCAGGCTGTAGGCGAGCTTCGGGACTATGTGGCCGTTCGAGGTGATCTCGAGTCCCGCCGAGTCGCTCTTGGGGAGATTAGTCTTCGTCGTCAGTGAGAAGCCGTTGCCGAGGTATTCGGTCACGTCGGTCACGCTGTCCCGGTTGCGGCGGTAGTAGCCCGTCAGCTGGTAGGCCGAACCCCCTCCCTCGAACCCATAGGCGATCTCGTAAGACTGGGTGTACTGGGGTCTCAGGTCCGCGTTGCCGGCACGCAGGTTCGGCGTGTACTCATGATCGACGTAGGGGTCCAGATTGCTGGGGTCCGGCCTGGTCACGCGCGCGCTTGCCCCGAAAGAGAGCGTCGTCTCGTCCGACATGCTGCGATCTACGTGAAGGCTTGGGTAGACCCTGAAGTAGCGCCCGCTGTTCGAGACGTTGTCGGTCAGCTGCTGCGCATCGGTTCGAGTCAGCTCCGCCCGCAGGCCGGCGAGCCAATTCCAGACGCCGATGCTCGCCTGATAGCTCGCGTAGCCCGCGTTAATCTGCTGTCGGAACTTGAAGTCATTCGTGATGTTGGGGTCGGGGACCTGTGCGCCGGTCAGCGGATCGAGGTTGTTGCCCGCATTAGCGAAGCGGTAGTCGTCCTGTTCAAATGCGTAGCCCAGCTTCAGCGAGCGCGCTTTCGAAAACGGCAACGCGTAATCGACCCCCAACTCCGTTGTCTCATGATCCTCGCGAAAGCTCAGGTTGTTGTAGTAGCGAGCCGCCGGGGCAATGAATGACTCGTTCGTGTAATCGTAATGTTCTCGCTGGTGCGACGTCGATCGATGCAGCGAGAGATCCAGTTCCCCGCCCGCTCGACCGAGCTTGCGCGTAACCCCCAGTCTCTCATCATAATCCGTCTCGGGATCATGCCCGGAACTCAGACGCTGAGAAGAACTCGCGAGCACACCCGATGGAGTGCTGCTCTCGTTGAGCTGCGTGTAGGTGCGTAGTCCGCCGCGCTTCGACCAGGTCAGCGACCCGCTGACGGATTGGCGGTCGTCCAGGGCGTATGCGGCCGATAGTCCCGCGGTCGGTGCCTGGCGGCGGACCCTTTCGTTAAGGGAACTGTTGCTGTCGAGCACTTGTGCCGTCGTCGGGTCGCGCGCCTGCACCTTCGATTCCAGTAGTCGCTGGCGGTAGTCGTGGCGGAATCCTGCCGTGGCGGAGGCGGTCAGCGAACTGGAACTGTAGCTTGCGTTCGCGCCGACCACCGAACGTCCGCCACTGCCGAGGCTGCCCTGGAGCGAACCCGCGACCCCTTCCGGGCGTTTCTTGCGGGTAATGATATTGATCACGCCGGCGGTGCCGTCGGCCTTGAACTGGGCGGGCGGCGTCGTAATGACCTCAATTCGCTCGATATCCTTTGCGGGAATGGATTGCAGGTTGTCCCCCGCTGCGGAGCCGGAGAACTGGGTCGACGGTTTGCCGTCTATCAGGATCAGGACGTTGCTGTCGCCGCGTAGCGAGACGTTGCCGTCCGGGTCCACATCCACAGATGGAATCGCACTTAGCACGTCACTCACGGTGCCGAAGCTGGCTTGCACATCGTCCGTCACGCTGTACACCTTGCGGTCGATCAGGGTTTCGACCGCAAGCTTATGGGCCGTGACGACGATGGATTGCACCGAAGGGGCGGGAGTCGGTGACGAGGGGTCTGCAGCTCTCGCAGCTTGGCACGCCACGACAAGAGCCAGCGCGGGAAGGCCGGGCAGGGAACTCAAGACTCATCAGGCCGTCGCATTTGGACCCGCGAGTTTGAAGGGAACCCCACACCCTCCAATCCCGCAGTACCCCTCCGGATTCTTCGCCAGATACTGCTGGTGATAGTCCTCGGCGTAGAAGAACTCCGGCGCGTCGCGAATCTCCGTGGTGATCGCACCCAGCCCGGCAGCCGTGAGGTGCGCCTGGTAGACACGCTGCGACGCTTCGGACGCCGCGCGCTGCTTCGGATCCGATACGTAGATCGCCGAGCGATATTGGGTGCCGACGTCGTTCCCCTGCCGCATGCCCTGGGTGGGATCGTGCGATTCCCAGAACACTTTCAGCAGGTCCTCGTAATCAACCTTCTGCGGGTCGTAGACCACGCGCACCACTTCGGCGTGTCCGGTCTGCCCGGTACAGACTTCCTCGTAGGTGGGATGGGGAGTGAAGCCACCGGCATAGCCGACGGCGGTAGAGTAGACGCCCGGCAGCTGCCAGAAAAGGCGCTCCGCACCCCAGAAGCAGCCCATGCCGAACATCGCCTCCCGCATACCCGCCGGGAACGGCGGCACCACGCGATGACTGTTCACGAAATGCGTGTCTGCTACCTTGAGCGGCGTGCTGCGTCCGGGCAACGCGGCCTCCCTGGCCGGGATCGTGGACTTCTTGCGGAACAGCGCCATGACGTCAGCCTCCTGTCTGAGGGGCGTATCAGTGTGGGGACGGTCGTCGCCTGACTCAAGCCCCGGGGGCTAAGCAGGTCCGCCGCCGGCGGCTTGCGGCCGCCGCGCACCGCACCTTAAGCTCCCGGGCGCATGGGCATCAGTCAACCGCAGAACCTCCGTTCCCCGCCGATCGAGAGGCTGCGTCCCTACGGGATCCGCGTGAGCCTCCCGGCGGGGGATCCGTTCCGCAAGCTCCTCGGACCGGACTGGCAGCGGCAGCACTGGTACCCCACGCCGGCAGAGCGTGACGCCGCGCTTGCCGACATGAGCCGCAGGCACGAGTTCTCGCGCGCCGGTGACAGACCCGCGCTCGTGTTCCAGAAGATCGAAAAGCTCGCCGAGAGTCGCGGGCTGTAGATAACGCCATGACCGACCCCGCAGACTATCCCTACGCCACGTACCTGGACGTCAAATTCGCTCCCTTGAGCGTCGTGGACGTGCCCGCGCTCATCGCTCAGTGCAAGGACCGCTGGTACAACCAGACGCTGTGCAAGGTCAATGACTCGGTCATCCGGCTCGGTGTCATGCAGGGCGAATACCACTGGCACAAGCACGACCATGACGATGAGTTCTTCTTTGTGCTGCAGGGTCACTTCATTATCGACCTGGAGGACCGGACAATCGATCTGCAGCCGCTGGAGGGATTCGTCGTGCCCAGGGGCGTGGTGCACCGCACGCGGGCGCCCGAGCGCGCGGTGATTCTGATGGCGGAGACCTCTGCCATCATTCCCACCGGCGACGGGTGAGCGCCAGGCGGCACTGACGTTCGCTCGCTGCGCGGCTCCACCCGCCCGGTGCGGCTAGAAGGTCCGCCCGAGGAACAGATAGAACGCCTGGTTGCCGTGCTCGTCGAAGCCAGTGGCGAGATACACCGGACCCAGAAACGTGTCCATTCCCAGAAACACGCTGGCGTCCTTTTCGGTGCTGCCGAATCGCATATCGCTGCGCGTTTGCCACACGTTGCCCGCCTCGAGCGACAGGCCCAGGTAGGTCGGCACGTCCAGGTAGCCCGGTCCCCCGCGGCCGATCTGCCGGTAGTACAACACGCGGGCAATGCCGAAATCCGGCCCGGTGAGCGAATTTGCCCTGAGCCCCGAGAGATTGAGGAAGCCCCCGAGCGGAAACAACAGGTTGATGTCGGTGAGCCTGGATTGCAGCGTCATGCCTGCGGACACCGAGAGCGCCAGCGTATCGTGCCCGAAGGAGCGGGCGCCGAGATAGTTGAGCGTCACCTGGTCGGAGGTCTGCTCCGCGCCGGTCGCATTGCGTACCCCGCTCCACTGCAGGATCGCGCGCTGGCCGCGGTGCGGGAAGTTGATGTCGTCGAGCCGGTCGTAGGTGAAGCGCACGAAGTAGTCGCGCGTGTCGAAGGGCGCGAAGCTCTGTTGCGGCAGATTCGGATCCGCAGGGTCGCCGATCTTGAGGCGGAAGTGCCCCTGTTCGAGCTGCGCACCGGCGCGGATCTCCCCCCAGTTGCCGAACTGCCGCCCGAAATCCAAACCGTAGGCGAATTTGTGCACGCGGTACTCGGCCAGCAGGTTCTGACCCTGCAGCACGTCCACGTCGCGGCTCTGCTCCGACGCATGCGGCATGACGAACCAGCCGGAAAACCGCGCCAGCGGCAGGAACAGCTCGGTCGAGATCTGCGAGAGGTTGCCGATCTGCAAGTCGGTGACCCACTCGCCGGCATTACGGGTGATATCCGACATGACAAAGCGCATGGCGGCGTTATACGTGGAGTTGCCCTGGAAGTCGTCCTGCAGGCTGAGCCCGAAACGCAGGTAGTTCGGACCCTGGGAATTCGGCCGCGCATCGAGCGCCAGCCCGTAGCGGCTCTCGTCCCCGATTACGTGATAGTCGAGCGAATCGAGGCCGCCGCGCCCGTAGAGCTCGGTCACGCGGCGCGCAACCGCATCCGGATCGAGCGGTTTGCCGGTCAGGTCATCGAACAGACTGCTCGCGGCGGGGCCATAGCGCTCCGATCCCGGATCGACGCGCACGAAGTCGATGCGTGGCGGCGGCGCCCGTGAGGACTCACGACGCTGCACATAGCGCTGCATGTCCTGCTCGCTCACGCTGAGCGCCGCGAGCTGCGCGGCCTTGGCGCGCGCCGCTGCCTCGCCGACGTCGATCGCGCGTGCGACGATGCCGAAGTCGAACGACGACGCGTTACCGAGCGCCGGCTGGATGAGAATGTCCTGCGCCGTCAGCGTGGCGAGCTGCGCCTGGGCGTTGCGCTGGATGAGAATTGCCAGCATCTGACTGGAGATCACCGGGGCGCTGCTCAGCTGCCGGCGCGGCAGCAGTGGAAAGCCGACATCCACCGCTATGACCACGTCCACACCCATGGCGCGCGCAATGTCGACCGGGACGTTGTCGGCGATGCCCCCGTCGACGAGCAGGCGCCCCTCGCGCTCCACCGGCGCAAACACCCCGGGCGCCGACAGGCTCGCGCGCATCGCGCTGGTCAGATCGCCCGAGCCCATGACCACCGTCTCACCGCTCTCGAGGTCGGTCGCCACGGCGCGAAACGGCGTCGGCAGCTGGCCGAAGTCGCTCATGCGCGCCACCGGCAATGTCAGCCGCCGCAGCATCTGCGTGAGCCCCTGACCCTGGATCAATCCTTTCGGCAGCAGGATGCGGCCGGCGCGCACGCCGAGCGGAAACTTCACCAGGAAGCTCTCGTCCTCCTGCTTGCGCCGCAGCGTCAGATCCTCGCGCGGTGGCCGGTCGTGGAACGCGTCCTGCCAGTTGATCGAAGTCATGATCTTCTCGATGTCGCGCGCGGACAGACCGCTCGCGTACAGGCCGCCGACAACCGCGCCCATGCTGGTGCCGGCGATCGCGTCGACCGGTACGCGCATCTGTTCCAGGATCTTCAGCACGCCGATATGCGCCACGCCGCGCGCGCCACCACCCGAAAGGACCAGGCCAACGCGCGGCCGGCGGGCGGTGGCCTGCGCGGCCTCGGGCTGATCGGCGGCACTCTGAGCGTTGCTGATGGCGGGAGCCGCGAGCGACTGAACTGCGAGGATGAGACTCAGTACCCCGAGACGGGGCGTGACCGCCCGTGTTGAACTCACGGGGCCAAGAATACCAGCATGCGGCGGCGGGTGCGCTTGAGGCTCGCAGTGGACGCGCAGCATCGCGGATAATGCCCGCCATGATGCGGTCCCGCAGTGTTGCCGGCGTGCGTGGCGGCGCCACGCTTCCAGCACGCCTGCCCAGCAGGCTGTGCGTCGTGACGGCGCTGTGTATCGGCGTCGCGCGCGCCGCGCTCGCGCAGTCGCCGGACGCCAGCGACTGGGGCTACTACGGCGGTGATGCGCTTGGCCAGCGCTTCTCGAGCCTCGATGAGATCAACCGCAGCAATGTCTCCCGGCTGTCGGTTGCCTGGACCTATCGCACCGCTGAGCTGGGCGCGGGGCTGGCGCGCGCCGGCAAGCTGACCTTCGAAGCAACCCCGGTGCTCGCCTTTGGTCTTTTATATCTCGAGACCGGCACGAACATCGTGATCGCACTCGATCCGGAGTCCGGAAGCGCGCGCTGGCGCTTCGATCCGCACGTCGAGCGCGCCCGGCGCTACGCCGAAGCGAGCTCCCGCGGCGTCAGTGTCTGGGAGAGCAACGACGCGCGGCAGCCCGGTCCGTGCCGGCGGCGGGTGTTCACAGGCACGCTGGATGCACGCCTGCTGGCGCTCGACGCCGAGACCGGCCGCCCGTGCGAGGACTTCGGCGAGCGCGGCCAGGTCGATCTGACGCGCGGTGTGCGCATTCGCGATCCGGGCGCGTACCTGGTGACCTCCCCGCCGGCCGTCTACGGCAATGCGGTGATAGTGGGTTCGGCGATCGGCGACAACCGCGCCACCGACGTGGAGCGCGGTGTCATCCGCGCCTACGACGCCCGGAGCGGCGCGCAGTTGTGGTCCTTCGATCCGCTGCCGGATTCCCCCGCGCACCCGGCGGCGTCCGAGTGGAACCTCGCGCAGGCCGCGGGCACCGGCGCCGGCAACGCCTGGGGTGTGATGTCGCTCGACGAGGAGCACGGCCTGCTACTGGTCCCAACCGGTTCGGCGAGCCCCGACTTTTACGGCGGCATGCGCCTGGGTAGCAATCGTTTCGCCGACTCGCTGCTGGCGCTCGACGCGAAAAGCGGCCGGCTCGTGTGGCAGCAGCAGCTGATCCACCACGACCTGTGGGATTACGACGTCGCGGCGCAGCCGGTGCTGGGGAACATCGACGTGCAGGGAATGCCCGTACCAGCGGTCATCCAGGCGACCAAGACCGGCATGTTGTACGTGTTCGAGCGCACCCGCGGGCAGCCACTGTTCCCGATCACCGAGAAACCCGTGCCGGCGAGCCACGTCGCGGGCGAGCAGGCGTGGTCCACGCAGCCGTTCTCGTCGCTCCCCGCGCTGACCTCCCAGCGCCCGGTACAACCCGGGGATGCCTGGGGCCTCACGTTCTGGGATCGCGGCAAGTGCCGCGAGCTGATCGCCTCGCTGCGCAACGAAGGCATTTTCACCCCGCCCGACACGCGCGGCACGCTGCTGTCACCCGGTTACATCGGCGGCGTGAACTGGGGCGGCATCGTGTTCGATGAGCAGCGTGAGCGCGTCATCGCGGCCGTCAATCATTTGCCGATGGTGGTGACCCTCATCTCACCACAGGACTTCGAGCGTGACGTGCGCTCGGACCGTTTTCCGCATTCCGAATTCGCCCGACAGGCAGGCACGCCCTATGCCATGCGCCGCGAGCCGCTGCTCTCGCCCTGGAACCTGCCGTGCACCGCGCCGCCCTGGGGTACGCTGGTGAGCGTCGACCTGCGCCATTCGCGCATCGTCTGGCAGGTGCCGCTCGGCTCGACCGAAGGCCTGACACCCTGGTTCGTGCCGTCACGCGATTTCGGCATGCCGAACATGGGCGGACCGATTGCGACTGACGGCGATCTGGTGTTTGTGGCCGCGGCCCTGGACAGCTACCTGCGTGCCTTCGACATCGAGACCGGACGCGAGTTGTGGAAGTACAAGCTACCAGCGGGTGGTCAGGCCACGCCCATGACTTACCGGGTGGGACCCAAGCAGCGTCAATATCTGGTCATCAGCGCCGGCGGCCATGGCCCGCTCGGAACGCCACGCGGCGACTACGTCATCGCCTTCGCGCTGCCAGCCGGAGCGGCGGCGCACCCCTAGTTTGCGGAGAAAAGGGAATGTCGCTTCTGATTCTGTCGATCCTCGTCCAGGTGGCACTCATCATCCATGTCGTCAAGACCGGACGGAACCAGATCTGGATCTGGGTGCTCGCGCTGCTGTCGCTCCCGGGGGCGATTGCCTACATCGCGGTGGAGGTTCTTCCCGAGCTGTTCCGCAGTCGCGCCGCGCAGCGCACCGCGCGCGGCCTGCGCAAGGCCATGGACCCCGGCCGGGAGCTGCGCCGTTACGAGAGCGAGACGCGTGTCGCCGGCAACGTCGCGAGCCGCCAGCGCTACGCGGAGGAGCTGGTGCGCCACCAACGCCACGACGAGGCGATCGCTCAGTACCGCGAGGCACTCACGGGACTGTATGAACACGACCCCAATCTCATGCTCGGACTGGCGCAGGCGCAGTTCGGCAAGGGCGATGCATCCGCGGCGCGCGCCACGCTCGATGACCTCATCCGCCACAACCCGGATTTTCGCTCACCGGCGGGACATCTCCTGTTCGCGCGCGCGCTCGAGGCGGAAGGCAACGTACCGAAGGCGCTCGAGGAGTACGCGGTGCTCGCGCCCTCCTACCCCGGCGCCGAAGCCTCGGTGCGTTACGCGCAGCTGCTGCAGGCGCAGGGTCGGCGGGCCGAGGCGCAGAAGGTGGCGCGCGAGTTGCTCGAGCAGGCGCGCATCGCGCCGGGACACTACCGCCGGGCGCAGCGCCCGTGGCTGGATGCCGCCCAGCGGCTGTTGTAAGGGCTGAGGACCGCTCTCGCCAGCACCGCCAGCGCAAGCGCCAGCAGGCTCAACACGTCGAGGGCCCCACCGCCGCCACCGCCACTGGGTGCGGGCGCGGCCGCGGTAATCGTGACCATTGCGGAAGCAGAGCGAGTCGCATCGGCAAGCGATACGGCCGTGACTGTCACGGTTGCGGGTGAGGGCACCATCGCCGGTACCGTATAGACCCCGGCGCTGGAGATCGTACCGACCGTTGCGTTGCCGCCCGCAATCGTGTTGACCTGCCAGGTCACCTGCGTATTGAGCGTATCAGCAACCGTCGCGGAAAAGGGCTGCGTAGTGCCGCTCCCGGCCTGCAGGCTGCCGGTGGCGGGCGACACGGAGACCGTCACAGGGGAAGGGACTGCAATGGCGGTCAGGCAGGCGTTGGTGCCTGCGCTCGTGGGAGCGGTGCTGGTGGCCGCCGTGGAGGTGACGATAACCGTGGCGGGATCCAGTTTGCCCGCATCATCGGTCACCGTGAGGGTCACGTTGAATGTACCGCTCGCCGGTGCGGTCACGGTGGTGGAGGGACCGGTGGAATTTGTGACGGGGTGCGCCGCCGGATCGCTGCTCGCCCACTGATAGCTCGCGATCGTGTGCTTGCACGCCGCGCTACTGCCCGAAGCGTCGAGCGTCACGTTCATTCCAGGCGCGACACTCGCAGGAACCCTCACAGCTGCCACCGGCCGCAGCGCCGCGTTGAGCGCCCCCGAGGCGCTCGCCATCCCGGCACCGCAGGTCTGGCCATCGAGGGTGCAGATGCATTCGGAATTTTGCACGTCGGTCTGACCCATCGGTACGTGACACATCGGCGGCGCAGGGATGGTGCCCGGGGACGTCTGGGGAAAGAGCTGCGATCCTTCCTTCAATCGCGCGATGAGCTGTGCCGAGGTCAGATTGCCGTTCACGGAGAGCATCAGACCCGCGATGCCCGAGACGAGAGGCGCGGAGAAGCTCGTGCCTAGATTCGGATTGCTGACCTGGTCGGTATAACCACTCGTGGCGGGCGTGGTCGTGCCCTGATTGACGGTCGTGGTAATCGGATAGAGGCAAGTTGAGCCTGCCCCTGTATTAACGCAGTTTCCCGCCGGGGCACTGAGCGCGATCTCTGGCCCGAGGCTGCTGTAGCCGACCTTGGTGCCGGCGTGCCGCAGGCCGGCCACACCCGCAACGCCCGCACAGTTGGCGGGCGCGTCGACCGGTCCACCCTCATTCCCCGCCGAGGCGACGACCAACACTCCCTTCGCGGTCAGCTGACCGACGACATCGGCATAGAGCTGCGGACAGGCGCCCGTTCCGCCGAGACTCATGTTTTCGATCCTGGCGGGATACGGGTTATCCGGAGCTCCGTTGACGTGGATGCCGGCCGCCCACAGCATCCCGGCGATGATGTCCGAGTCGAGGCCGCCACACTTGCCGAGCACGCGCACGGGGAGCAGCCACGGGCTCCAGGTCAGACCGGCAATACCGGTGCCGTTGTTGCTCAGCGCACCGAGGAGTCCAGACACACGCGTCCCATGCCAGGAGCTGTTGGCTGCCGTCCCTGCGCTGCATTCCGGTTTGCTCAGGTCCGCCTGGATGACCCAGTCCCCCGGATCCGAGGCGTCCGCATCCCGTGCATCGCCGTCGTTCGCGACGAAGGTATCGGAGATAAAGGTGTACCCCGGCAAGAGACGGCCGCCCGATCCGGCCCATTGCAGATCCGGGTGCTCGAAGCGCACTCCGGTATCGAGGTCGGCGATTACGATCCCGGTGGTGCCCGTCGTCCCGATGCCGCCCGTCGTGGTATCCCAGGCAGTCACGGCGTCGACGGCACTGGGCGTCGTGGCGGAGCTCTGCTGCAGGTACCACTGCTCCGAGAACAGCGGATCGTTCGGCGTAGTGGCGTGCGGATAGCGCCGCTGATCGACCTCCGCGTACTCGACCTCGGGATCCGCCCGCAACCGCTCGACCGTTGCCGCAATGGGCTCACCTGTAACCGCCGGCTGCACATGAATGGCGTGCAGAACATCGGTAATCGAGCGGGCCGCGTGCAGCGTCAAACCCGTGCGCGCCGTCAGGGCGGCGATACGATCCGGCGCCGGTCGGACCTGCGCGCCCTGTGCGGAGTGGCTCGCGGAGCGAAACTTGACGATGACCGCCGCGACCGGGGTTGCGGCGATGCCATGCGGGTGCGTGCGCACCGGGTTGAGCTCGCTGTTCACGCCGGCAGCGCCCGCCCCGGCCGCGATCGCCATCAACATCGTCCAGGCTAACCAACGCATGCTGACTCCCTGGCGGCGTATCGTTTCATGGCCCAAAGAATGTCAGGTGAACAGCCGCAGCGCGTGCGAGGTGCATCACGAGTGAGAACGATACCGCAAGTGCTGGTCCCGACGGCCCTGTCGCTCGGGGCCGACGGGGCCGTTCCCGCCGTTAACTTAACCGCCGTGGCGGGGCATTGTCAGCCGGCGGCCGGGACGGGTGCTCGCCGTCGGCTCATTCCGGCTGCGGGTACTTGCTGCGTGATGCAGTGGATGTTGCCGCCTCCCAGCAGGATTTCGCGCGCCGGCACGCCCACCACGCGGCGCGCCGGGAACAGGCTCTTCAGGCGTCGCGCCGCGGTGCGGTCGGTGCGTGCATCCAGCAGCGGCATGATGATGCCGCCGTTGGCGATGTAGAAGTTCACATAGCTCGCCGCGAGTCGCTCCCCCGCGACACGCCCCCGGGTGCCTTCGCGGGCGATTACCCCGGCGGCCTCACGGGCGCGAAGGCGCAGCGGTGCCGGCATTATCAGGCGCTTCACCCTGAGCCGGCGCCCGCGGGCATCACGCGCCTCCTGCAAACGCTCCCAGGCGTCGAGTGAGATCGCATACTGCGGGTCGCGCCGCCGATCAGTCCAGGTGAGACATACTTCCCCGGGGCGCACGAAGCAGGCGAGATTGTCGATGTGCCCGTCGGTCTCATCGTTGAACACCCCCCTGCCGAGCCAGACGATGTGGCTCACCCCGAGGTAGTCGCGCAGGCTGCGCTCGATGTCCGCGCGCGCCAGCTGAGGATTGCGATTGGCATTGAGCAGGCATTCCTCGGTGACCAGCGCCGTACCCTCGCCGTCGACGTGGATGGCGCCACCTTCGTTCACCAGCGGCGCGCGGTAGCGCTCGAGCCGCTCGATCTCGAGCACCTTTCGCGCCACGAGATCGTCCTGGTCCCAGGGAAAGTACAGCCCGCCCTCGAGCCCGCCCCAGGCGTTGAAGGGCCAGTCGACCCCGCGCAGCGCGCCGCGGCCGTCCACCACGCAGGTCGGCCCGACGTCGCGCATCCAGGCATCATCGTGCGCCATCTCCACCACTCGCACGCCCTCGGGGAGCAGCGCGCGCGCGGCCGTGTAGTGCGGGCCCGACACCCCGACCGTCACCGGCTCGAATTGCGCGATCGCGGCAGCCACCTGCGCGAAGGCCAGCTGCGCCGGCCGCGCCGCCTCGCGCCAGTTGTCCGGCCGCTCCGGCCACAGCATCCAGCAGCCCGCATGCGGCTCGAATTCTCCCGGCATACGGAAGCCATCCGCGGCGGGCGTGCCCGGGAGCGTGCGGGTCATTTGCGCAGGCGGCTGTGGCTGAATCCGTAGAAGGCGTAGATCGACATGCCGAGGGCGGTCCAGTACACGAGCCGCATCCAGGTCGCCCATGAGAGCGTCAGCGTCAAACCAAAGCAAAAGAGGGCGCCGAGCACGCAGGTGAACGGTGCCCAGGGCACGCGGAAAGGCCGGTGCGCATCGGGCCGTGTGTGGCGCAACACCAGCACGCCGAGGCACACGACCCCGAACGCCAGCAGGATCCCCATGGAAATGAGATCCGCCAGCAGGTCCAGCGGGAAGATGGCGGCGATCAGCGCCGCAAACACACCGGTGATCACCGTGGACACGTGCGGGGTCTTGAAGCGCGGATGGCAGCGGCTCATGAACGGCGGCAACAGACCGTCGTCCGCCATCGACATCAGGATACGTGGCTGCCCCAGGAGCGAGGTGAGGATGACGGAGGTCATGCCTGCGATGACGCCGACCTTGAGAATCCACGAGAGCCAGGCGAGCTGCGGGTGGGCGTCGAGTGCCACGGCCACCGGTGCATCGGTGTCGAGTTTCTGGAACGGCACCATGCCGGTCAGCACGGTCGCCATGGCGACATACAGCACGGCCGAAATGACCAGGGCGCCGATGATCCCGAGCGGCAGATCGCGCTGCGGGTTGCGCGCCTCGAGCGCGGTGGTCGAGGCGGTATCGAATCCGACGTAGGAGAAAAAGATGATGGCCGCACCCTGCAGCACGCCGCTCCAGCCGAAGTGACCGCGAATTCCGCTGTTGGGCGGCACGTACGGCCGCCAGTTGGACGGATCGATGTACTTGAGCCCCGCAATGACGATGATCACGATGATGCCGACCTTGAGTGTCACCATGAACGTGTTGGCGCCGGCCGAGCCGCGCACGCCCACGTACAGCAGAGCGGTCATGGCGGCGATGATCAGCACCGCCGGCACGTTGATGATGGCGCCGGTGGCGACGACGTGATCGTGCGCATCGAGCCCGAGCGGTGCGTTGACGAGAGCCGCCGGCAGGTGGATGTGCCATTCGGCCAGCAGACTCACGACATAACCCGACCAGCTCACCGCCACCGCGGAAGCCGAGATCGCGTATTCGAGCAGCAGATTCCAGCCTATGAACCAGGCGAGCGACTCGCCGAGCGTCGCGTAGGTATAGCTGTAGGCGCTGCCCGGCACCGGCAGGAATGCCGCGAACTCGGAGTAACACAGCGCCGCGAGTCCGCCGCCGAAGGCGGCGATCAGCAGCGACAGCGTGATCGCAGGGCCGGCATGGTTCGCGGCGACCGTGCCGGTGAGCACGAAAATGCCCGATCCGATGGTGGCGCCCAGGCCAATGGCGATGAGCGCCCGCGCGCTCAGCACCTGCTTCAGGCGGTTCTTGCCGGAGGAATCTGCCGGGTCGATCTGCCGCACCGCGCACAGCTGCCGCAGCAGCGATGCTTTAGCGGCCACCACCCCGTTACTCTTATTGATTGTGTGGGACATACGCTCTTTAGTTGCCCGCCCCCCCGAGGCGTAAGCCGCGCGCCAGTCTCTCATACGGGCACCCCGCCGGGTACGCGCCGCGTGGCGCGCCTACCGTGTGCTAGCATTGCCCGCCCCGGCGCCGCCCACGCACCGGCAATTCCCCAGGAGAAGACCTCATGTCCACGGCCGCAAGCCCCAAGGTCACGCCTCCCACCCAGGGCGCGAAGATCACGGTCAGCAACGGCAAGCTGATCGTCCCGCAGAACCCGATCGTTCCATTCATCGAGGGCGACGGCACCGGCCCTGATATCTGGCGCGCCAGCGTGCGCGTCATGGACGCCGCGGTAGCCAAGGCCTACGGGGGCAAGCGACGCATCCACTGGATGGAGGTCTTCGCGGGGGAAAAGTCCAACAAGCTGTTCAACACCTGGCTGCCGGAGGAGACGGTCGCCGCCTGCCGCGAATATCTGGTGTCCATCAAGGGGCCGCTCACCACCCCGATCGGTGGCGGCATACGCTCGCTCAACGTGGCGCTGCGCCAGATGCTCGACCTGTTTGTGTGCCTGCGTCCGGTGCGCTGGTACCGGGGCGTACCCTCGCCGGTGCGGCATCCCGAAAAAGTCGACATGGTGATCTTCCGTGAGAACACCGAGGATATCTATACCGGCATCGAATTCGAGGCCGGCAGCCCCGACAACAAGAAGTTTCTCGAGCTGTTCCGCCAGGCCTTCCCCAAGGCGTACGCCAAGATTCGCTTCCCGGAGAGCTCCGGCATCGGCATCAAGCCGGTGTCGAAGGAAGGGTCGGAGCGTCTCATCCGTGCCGCGATCAGCTACTCCATCGCCAACGAGCGCAAGACCCTGACACTGGTCCACAAGGGCAATATCCAGAAGTTCACCGAAGGCGCATTCCGCAACTGGGGCTATCAGCTGGCCGAACGTGAGTTTGCTTCCCAGACCTACACCTGGGAGCAGTGGGAGCGTACCAAGGCGGCCCGAGGGGAGAAGGAGGCGAACGCGGAGATGGACGCGGCCCGCAAGGCCGGACGCATCATCATCAAGGACGCCATCGCCGACATCACGCTGCAGCAGGTGCTGACGCGCCCCGAGGAGTTCGACGTCATCGCCACGCTCAATCTCAACGGCGACTATCTGTCGGATGCGCTGGCAGCGCAGGTTGGCGGCATCGGCATCGCCCCGGGCGGCAATATCAACTACCTCACCGGGCACGCCGTGTTCGAGGCCACGCACGGCACCGCACCCAAGTATGCGAATCTCGACAAGGTGAATCCGGGCTCGGTGATTCTCTCCGGAGAGATGATGTTCCGTTACCTGGGTTGGAGCGAAGCAGCCGATGCCATCATCGGCGCCATGGACCGCACGATCGCGCAGAAAGTCGTCACCTACGACTTCGCACGGCTCATGGAGGGCGCACAGGAAGTGTCCACCAGCGCTTTTGGTGACGCGCTGATCCGCAACCTCTAGGCGCTCCGGGCCGGTGCGCCTGTCAAGCCGACCGCGGCGGCGCTCATGAGCACGGGCGAGCACACGCCGACCCTGCTCGAGTGGGCGCGCAAGCTGCAGGCGCTCGCGCAGAACGGGCTGACGTTCAGCCGCGATCCCTTCGATCGCGAGCGCTACACCCAGCTGCAGGAGCTGGCCGCGCAAATGCTGTCTCTCGAGCTGGCGATCCCCGTCGGCCAGGCGCGCGCCTTCTGGGAAGGTGAACGCGGCTACGCCACGCCCAAAGTCGACGTGCGCGGCGGCGTCTTCGAGGGCGATCAGGTGCTGCTGGTGCGCGAGCGCAGCGATGGCCGGTGGACTCTGCCGGGCGGCTGGGTGGACGTGAACGATGCGCCCTCGGAGGCGGTGGCGCGCGAAATTCACGAGGAATCCGGCTATCGCGCCCGTGCCGTCAAGCTCGCCGCCCTGGTGGACAAGAACCGGCATCCGCATCCGCCAGGCGTGAATCACATCTACAAGCTGTTCTTCGTTTGCGAGCTGACCGGCGGCAGCCCCCACGCCGGCAATGAAACCGACGCGGTAGCGTTTTTTCCGGTGCGCGCCCTGCCGGAGCTGTCCACCGGCCGGGTCCTGGGGCCGCAGATCGAGCGGCTGTACCAGCACCGGCTCGATCCGGACCTGCCGACCGACTTCGATTGAGGGCCCGCAGTCTTCATGCCCGGCTCCGCTGACCCAGCTTCCGCTTTGGCGCAGGACTGCGCCCGCCAGATCGTGGACGCCTTCGCCCACTACAACGCAGAGTTCCGCGCCATCACGCGCCGCGCGCCGCTGCGCTTCGACGCACGCGACTGGCGCGGCAGTCAGCAGGACGCCATCGAGCGCATCGGGCTCTACGACCGCTTCGTAAACCAGACGATCGCGGAGCTGCGCCTCAGGCTCGGGGCGCAGGCGCTCGATCGCGGCCTGTGGCGGCAGATCCATGGCGCGTTCGCCGCGCGCATCACGGATCTGCCGGACCCGGAGTTCACCAAGACCTTCCTCAGCTCCATCAGCCGCAGGCTGTTCGGCACGGTGGGCGTCGCACCTGACATCGAGTTTGTCGCCACCGATCTGGATCCGCTGGCGAGCCTGCGGTCCGCGGTGGGCACCAACACCTACGTCAATCACGGCTCCCTGTCGCTGCTGTTCGAGGATCTGCTGGGGGACGTGCGCTTCCGCTCACCGTGGCGCGATCTGGACAACAGCATCGCGCACGTCGCCGCCGAGGTGCGCGCCCACCTGCCCGCCAGCAGGCAGCGGCGCGATGTCGAGCGGGTCGAGGTGATCCGGCCGGTCTTCTACCAGATCTCACGCGCCTACATCGTCGGCCGCGTGGTGGGGCGCGAGTTCGTGTTGCCGCTGGTGATCGCGCTCAAGAACACCGACGGCGGCGTGCTCGTGGATGCCGTGATGCTCGCCGAAGACGATGTCAGCATCGTGTTCAGCTTCACCCGCTCCTACTTCCACGTCGATCTCGAGCGCGTCGCCGAGGCCGTGGTGTTCCTGAAGGCGATCATGCCGCGCAAACCCGTGAGTGAGCTGTTCACCGTGCTGGGGCGCGCCAAGCAGGGCAAGACCGAGCGTTACCGCGAGCTGATGCGCCAGCTCGAGCAAACCGAAGATCTGTTCGCACACGCGCCCGGTGAGCGCGGCCTGGTCATGGTGTGCTTCACCCTGCCCTCCTTCGATGTGGTGTTCAAGGTCATCCGCGACCGCTTTGCCCATCCCAAGACCGTGCTGCGCGAAGAGGTGCTCGCCAAGTACCAGATGGTCTTCATCCACGACCGGGCCGGACGGCTGGTGGACGCGCAGGAATTCCGGCGCCTGCGCTTCCCGCGCGCCCGCTTCGCTCCCGAGCTGCTCGATGAGCTGCGGCGCGACGCGGCACATACAGTGCGCGAGGACGGCGCCGACCTGGTATTCGATCACATGTATATCGAGCGGCGCATGACGCCGCTGAACCTGTTTCTGCGCAGCGCGTCCGCCGCAGATGCCGAGCGCGTGGTGCGCGATTACGGACAATGCATCCGCGATCTCGCCTACACCAACATCTTTCCGGGTGATCTGCTGCTGAAGAATTTCGGGGTCACGCGCCACGGCCGCGTGATCTTCTACGACTACGACGAGCTGTGCCAGGTCACCGACTGCAACTTCCGCGACCTGCCGCAGGCCACGAGCCACGAGGACGAGATGCGCGGCGAAGCCTGGTTCTACGTCGGTGAGAGCGACGTCTTCCCGGAGTCATTCATTCAGTTCCTGAGCCTCACCGACGCCCAGCGCGCCGCGTTGGTGCGCCTGCACGGGGAAATTCTCACCGCAAGGTTCTGGCGCGGCGTACAGCAGCGGCTCCTCGAGGGTGAGATCATCGAGGTGCTGCCCTACCATCCGCGCCGCGTGCGGGTGGCGGGGAGCCGGTGAGCGAGGCGGCGCAGCCGCCTCAGCGTGCGCTCAGGCGACCGTGGTCGGTCTCGGCCGCCGTGCGGACGCGCACTGCGCGAGTGTCGGAGTTCACCGCCAGGTTCGCAAGCGTGCGATTGGCGAAATCCCAGTTGACCAGCTCCTCGAGGAACGTGTTGACGTAAGCGGCGCGGCGGTTCTGGTGATCCAGATAGTAGGCGTGTTCCCACAGGTCGAGCGCCAGGATCGCCGTGTCACCGCGCACCAGCGGTGTGCCGGCGTTGCTGGTCAGGACGATCTCGAGCGCCCCGGCCCGCCACACCAGCCACAACCAGCCGCTGCCAAAATGAGCGCTGGCTGCCTCCTTGAATTCGCGTGCGAAGCGCTCGTACGAGCCGAAGCGCGCGTGGATGTGCTCGCCGACCACGCCGGGCGCCGCGCCGCCGCCGCGCGGGCGCATCGAGTGCCAGAACAGATTGTGATTCCAGACTTCCGCGGCGTAGCGATACAGCGTGTGTTGCGCCGGATTACGTTCGGTTACACGAATCAACTCATCCAGCGGCAGCCCCTCCAGCTCGCTGCCGCGCACCATCGCCAGCATGCGGTCGAAGCACACGCGCTGGTGCCGCAGGAAGTGGAACACCAGCGTGTCCCGCGACATGGCGGGCTCCAGATCGGCGAACTCGTAGGGAATGGCGGGAGATTCGATGTTCATGAGGCGTCCTTTCTCTTGAGACCCGCGCCTGCAGTGCCGGTTCCACGATTCATGGTACGCATGCCTGGCACGCATACCTGTCGCCCACAAGTGATGGTGGATTATACCCCCGACGAGGGGGCACGGATCACGGCCGACCGAGGCTCGCGGCGAGGAAGGCGCAACACCAAGACGGGAGCGTGCGGCTGACCTGCTCCATGCAGAGCCCCGCGTTTGACTCTGTCTAAGTCTGACTCCTGTTGGCGTGCGTCACGAGCTAAGCGGCGCTCAGGGCGCGGCTGAGGTCCTCGAGCAGGTCATCCGGGTCCTCGAGCCCGATCGACAGCCGCACGCTACCCTCGGTAATGCCGGATATCCTCTGTTGCTCGGGGCTCAGCTCCCGGGCACCCATGATCTGTTGCGTCACCACCAGCGACTCGGTGGAACCGAGGCTCGCGGCGAGCGCAAACAGCTCCAGCGCGTCGACGAAGCGCCGCACCGCAGGCCCGCCGCCGCGCAGCTCGAAGCTGACGATGGTGCCGAAGTCGCGCATCTGCTGCGCCGCCAGCGTGTGCTGCGGATGCGTGGGCAGGCCCGGGTAGTGCACCCGCGCGACCGCCGGATGGGCAGCGAGGTGCTGCGCGATGCGCGCCGCAGTGGCGCTTTGTGCCTGGTAGCGCACGAAATAGGTCTTCAGTCCCCGCAGGATCAGGAACGCGGCGTGCGGGTCGAGCGTGCCGCCCAGGGCGCCGAAATCGGTGCGCATGGCGCGGATCAGCTCGGCGCGCGCGATGACGGCCCCGCCCATGACATCCCCGGTGCCGGAGGCGTACTTGGTGAGGCTGTGAACGAACACGTCCACATCGTAATCACCGTGCTGGTGAAACCCGGCAAAGGTGTTGTCCATGACGGCGAGCGCGCCCGCCGAGCGGGCGAGGCGCGTGAGCGCGCCGATGTCGGCGATCTTGGTGACCGGGTTGGTCGGGCTCTCGAAGAACACCAGGCGCGTGGGCTGCGCCGCGAAGGCGCGTTCCACGCCCGCCAGATCCTCGATGGAAAGCATGCTGTGTGTCACGCCGAACCGCCCCAGCAGGCGGCGGATGAGATAGCGGCTCGGGTTGTAGGTCTCGACGAAGCAGATGATGTGGTCACCCTGCTTGGTGAGGGTAAGCAGGGTCTGGGATATCGCCGCGACGCCGGAGGCGGTAACCAGACATTCCTCGCGCCCCTGCAGCTGCGCCAGCAGCTGCTCCAGCTGGCGCGTGGTGGGGTTGGAAGCGCGCGTGTAGAAGAAGCCCGGGCGCTCGCCACGCAGGTAGCGCTCGGTGTCCTCGAGCGTATCGAACTCGAATTTGACGGTCTGGTAGATCGGTGCCACCAGCGGACGGTTGCCGGGAGGCACCTCGACCGTGGGTGGGTGGTTGACCAGAGTGGGCTTTTTCATGATCCGGGGCGCTGCGCTCTAAGGCTCCAGCGTAAACCGGTCGGCATCCAGGTGCGCGGGGAATTTCTCCCGGTAGGCTTCGAGTGGCGCCAGCTGCGCTTCGAAGTGTGCGCGGTTGGCCGCAGGGTCGTGCCACACCAACGGTTGTTGCAGCAGCGAAACGCGCAGTCCACTCATGTCCTTACGCCTCACGCAGGCCCGCGGCGAAGGCGTTGAGCCGCACGGCCGCCTCATCGAGCGTACTGTCCTGCTTGGCAATGCACAGCCGCACGAACGGCAACGCCTGCGGACTGGCATAGAACGGCGACAGGGGGATGGTCGCCACCCGCGCCTGCGTCAGCAGGCGCTCGGCGAAATCCACATCATCGCGCGCCGCGAAGGCGCTGAAGTCCAGCAGCTGGAAGTACGTCCCCTGCGCGGGCGGCAGGCCGAAGGCGGAAGGTGTCAGCGCGCGGCGCAGGCGATCGCGCTTCGCCTGGAAGAAGCCGGCGAGTTCGCGACCGCAGTCGGGGCGCTCCGCGAGATACGCCGCGATAGCGTGTTGCAGCGGATGGGCGATGCTGAAGGTGTTGTACTGGTGCACCTTGCGCAGCTCACGGGTGAGTGCCGGTGGCGCCACGCAGTACCCGACGCGCACACCGGTGGCGTGCAGGGTCTTGCCGAAGGAGAACACCGCAAAGCTCCGCGGCGCGAGCCCGGGATGCGTCAGCACGGAATTGTGCCGACCGCCGTCGAACACCACGTGCTCGTACACCTCATCGGACAGCACCACGATGTCGCGATCGTGGATCAGCCGTGCCAGCGCGTCGAGATCAGCGCCCGTGGCCGTGGTGCAGGCGGGATTGTGCGGGCTGTTGAACAGGACCAGGCGCGTGCGCTCATTCACCGCCGCGTGCGCCCGCTCCCAGTCATAGCGAAAACCCGGCTGCGCGAGCGGCAGCCGCACA
This sequence comes from Steroidobacteraceae bacterium, assembly GCA_035300445.1. GTDB lineage: Bacteria > Pseudomonadota > Gammaproteobacteria > Steroidobacterales > Steroidobacteraceae > 13-2-20CM-66-19. The sequence goes on along the minus strand of DATGVL010000040.1, from coordinate 29,449 downwards.
CAGCGCCCGCCCGCGAGCCGTACGGCGGGCTCGTAGGAATCGTAGGCGGGGTCGAAGGCGATGGCTTCGTCACCGGCGCCGATGACGGCCTGAACCGCCGAAAAGATCGCCTCGGTCGCCCCGAGTGTGATCGTGATTTCGCTCTCCGGATCGACGCTCAAGCCATAAACCGCCAGCAGCTTGGCGGCGATACGCTCGCGCAGTGCCAGCAGGCCCTCCATCGGGGCGTACTGGTTGTGCCCGGCGGTCATGGCCGCGGCCACGAGTTCGGTGAGGCGCGGATCGATGTCGTAGTCTGGAAAGCCCTGACCGAGGTTGAGAGCGTCGAGCTCCCGCGCACGCCGCGACATGACGGTGAAGATCGTCGTGCCCACCTGCGGCAGCTTGCTCGCCACGCGCTGCCTCCGTCAGGCTTCCGCCGCCGCCAGCGCCGCTCCCACCACGCCCGCCTGGCCGGCAAAGTGCGCAGCGCGCAACTCCGCCGGCGAATGCAGCAGGGGCGCGAACTCCGCGAAGCGCTCGCTCACCGCGCCGCCGAGGATGAACACGTCGGGCCAGAGGAGCTTGTGTATCGCCAGCAGGTAATCGTTGACGCGCGCGATCCAGGCTGGAAAGTCCAGGCCTTGCGCCGTGCGTACCTGCGCGGAGGCCCATTTCTCGGCGTCCATGCCGTGCAGCTCCAGGTGCCCGAGCTCGCTGTTGGGGAAGAGTTTGCCGCCGGTGAACAACGCCGTGCCGATGCCGGTGCCGAAAGTCAGCATGATCACCGTGCCGCTGCAGCCGCGCCCGCTACCGAAACGCATCTCGGCGAGGCCGGCGGCATCCGCGTCATTCAGGAACAGCACCGGCCGCGCCAGCGCCCGCGAGGCGAGCGCCGCCCCGTTGGTGCCCAGCCAGGCAGTGTCGATGTTGGCGGCGGTGTAGGCGCTACCGTCCTTGATGACGCTCGGGAAGGCGACACCGACCCGGCCGGCGCAAGCAGGGAGTCTGGCGGCCAGCCCCGCCAGCACGCCGGTCAGCGCGACCGGGGTCGACGGTCGGGGTGTGGGCGCGGAAACCAGCTCGCCCGTGAGGCGGCCGGCCCTGAGGTCGACCAGGCCCGCCTTCACCGAGGAGCCGCCGACGTCGATTCCCAACACTTCACCAGTCATGCTCTGGCTCACAGGTTGGCAGCAGCGGCAAGCTGCAGATCGCGCGCGCGCCGCTGCTGGCGGTAGCGCATCCACACCGTGGAGATCGCAATGCCGGTGGCCACGATCAGCACCATGATCGTAGCCAGCGCATTGACGTCCGGAGTCACGCCGAAGCGCACCTTGGAAAAAATGACCATCGGCAATGTGCTGGAGCCCGGTCCGGCGACGAACTGTGTGATGACCAGATCGTCCCAGGACAGAGTAAACGCCAGCAGCCAGCCGGAGGCAATCGCCGGCAGGATGAGCGGCAGGGTGATGCGGAAAAACACCTGCAGCGGGCGCGCGCCGAGATCCATGGCCGCCTCCTCGAGCGCCTCATCAAAGCCGCTCAGGCGCGATTGCACTACCACGGTCACGTACGCCATGCAGAAGGTGATGTGGGCGAGCGTGATGGTGACCGCCCCTACACCCTTCGGCCAACCGATCAGCTGCCCCATGGAGACGAACAGCAGCAGCAGCGACAGGCCGGTGATGACTTCCGGCATCACGATCGGCGCGGTGGTCATCCCGGCCAGCAGCATGCGGCCGCGGAAGGCGCCGAGGCGCGCCAGCGCCATCCCGGCGAGCGTCCCCAGCACCACGGCGGCGCTCGCCGAGATCAGCGCGATGCGGATCGACAGCCAGGCTGCCCGCAGGATCTGCTCGTTGCTCATCAGCGCCACGTACCACTTGAGGGTGGGAGAGTGCGCTGTATCCCACACCGTGACCAGGCGTGAGTTGTTGAACGAGAACACGATCATCGACAGGATCGGCAGGTACAGGAACACCAGCCCCAGCACGAGCGCGGTGCGGGTAAACAGGCCGCGCACCTTCACTTGGCGGCCTCGAGCTCGCGCCGCTCGAGCCGCTGGAACAGCATGATCGGCACCACCAGCAGCAGCAGGATCAGGATCGCGACCGCGCTCGCCACCGGCCAGTCGCGGTTCTCGAAGAACTCATCCGACAGCACGCGGCCGATCATGATCTGGTCGGTGCGCCCGAGCAGCGTCGGGATGACGTACTCGCCCACCGCCGGAATGAACACCAGCAGGGAGCCCGCGACGATGCCGGCGAAGGATTGCGGCAGCGTCACACGCAGAAACGCCCGCAACGGCCGCGCGCCCAGATCCGCCGCCGCCTCGAGCAGCGTGCCGTCGTGCTTCTCGAGGTTGGCGTACAGCGGCAGGATCATGAACGGCAGATACGAATACACGATGCCGATGTACACCGCGAAGTCGGTCTGCAGCAGCGCGAGCGGATGATGGATCACGCCCAGGTACATGAGCAGGTTGTTGATCACGCCGTTGTTCTTCAGCAGCCCGATCCACGCATACACCCGCAGCAGGAACGAGGTCCAGAAGGGCAGCACGATGAGCATCAGCAGCACCGGGCGCATTGCGGCGTCCGAGCGCGCGATGGCGTAGGCCATCGGGTAACCCAATCCTAAGCAGCACAGCGTCGAGACGGCGGCCACTTTCAGCGAATACACATACGAGCTCACGTACAGGGGGTCGGTGAACAGGAACGTGTAAGCCGACCAGTGCAGCTGCAGCTCCCACGAGCCGTGGCGCCACGACAGGAGCGGTGTGTACGGCGGTATCGCCAGCCGTACTTCGGAGAATGAAATGCGGAAGACGATGATGAAAGGGATGAGAAACAGCACCAGCAGCCACAGGATGGGTATACCTGCGACCAGTCGCCTGCCCGACGCGGTGGTCAAGCGCACCGACAGTCCCTACTCGGTCAGGACCACCGGGCTCGACCCGTGCCAGGAGAGCCACACGCTCTCCTCGCGCGCGATCGGGCGCTCGGCAGCGCGCATGACGTTCGGCAGCGTCACGCGCATCATCCTGCCGGAGTCGATCTGCACCAGGTAGATGGACATGTCCCCCATGTAGGCGATCTCCCGCACCGTGCCGCGCACCGCGTTCTCGGCCGCCCCCGGCTGCGCGCCGGCGAGCGACTGGCGGCTGATGTTGATCTTCTCCGGCCGGATTGCCGTCCATACGGTGGCGCCGCGCGTGCAGCTGACGGTGCGCTCCGCGCGCACCGTACAGCCGAGCTCGGTGCAGTCGATGCGCAGGGAATCTGCCCCCTCATCGCTCACTTGGCCTTCGAACATGTTGACCGAACCGATGAAGTCCGCCACGAACCGCGTCGCCGGCGATTCGTAGATGTCGGATGGGGTGCCGATCTGCGCGATCCTGCCGTGGTTCATGACCCCGAGTCGGGTCCCGAGGGTCATGGCTTCTTCCTGGTCGTGAGTGACGACGATAAAGGTGACGCCCAGGCGCTGCTGGATGTTGATGAGCTCGAACTGGGTGTGCTCGCGCAGCTTCTTGTCGAGCGCCGCCAGCGGCTCATCGAGCAGCAGCAGCTTCGGTCGCTTCACCAGCGCCCGGGCCAGCGCCACCCGCTGCCGCTGTCCGCCGGAGAGCTGATGCGGTTTGCGTGCACCAAAGCCGCCCATTTTCACGATGTCGAGAATCTCCCCGACCTGGCGGCGGATCTGCTCGCGCCCGAGGCCCTCCTGTTCGAGTCCGAAGGCCACATTCTTCTCGACACTCATGTGCGGAAAGAGCGCATAGGACTGGAACATCATGTTGACCGGACGCTCGTAGGGCGGGATGGCGCTCATGTCCGCGCCGTCGATGCCGATCGTCCCGGCGCTCGGCAACTCGAAGCCGGCCAGCATCCGCAGCAGCGTGGTCTTACCCGATCCCGAACCACCCAGCAGACAGAAGATCTCGCCGCGGCGGATGTCGAGCGATACGTCGTCCACGGCCACGAAATCCCCGAAACGCTTGGTCAGGTTCGCGATCCGCACGTAGGCGGAGTCGCGATCGGCTGCGGATGGTCCGGCATTCATCTTCACTTGCCGCTCTTGAAGCGCGTCCACATGCGTGTCAGCAGGCGCTGGTACTCCGGCGGCCGCGGCCGCTCCGGGCTCAGTCGCGCGCGCACCGCGGGCGGCGGATACACGCCCGGATCGCCGCGCACGCTGGGATCGAGCGGCTGGATGTCGGCCGTGACGGCGTTCGCGTACTTGATGAGATTGGAGTTCCTGGCCGCGATCTCGGGCCGCAGCAGGTAATCGATGAACAGGTGCGCGTTTCTCACGTGCGGTGCATCGGCCGGGATGGCGAGCACGTCGTAGTTGCTGATCGCGCCCTCCCTTGGGATCGCATACGCGAGGTCGACGCCCTTGCCCACCTCTTTGGCACGATCGTGCGCCTGCTTGACGTCTCCCGACCAGCCCATCGCCAGACAGATATCGCCGTTGGCGAGGTTGTCGATGTAGCGCGAAGAGTCCACGTAGCGCACGTACGGACGCATGGCCTTCAGCACCTGCTCGGCGGCCTTGAGGTCATCGGGCGAGTTACTGCTCGGCTTCCTGCCCAGGAAGATCAGCACCGTGGCGACCACCTCCGAAGGCGCATCGAGAAGCGAAACGCCGCAGTCCTGGAATCTCGACACCACCGCCGGATCGAACAGCATGCGCCAGCTGTCCACCGGCGCATCCGGCAGACGAGTGCGGATGTCCGCGACGTTATAGCCCACCCCTGAGGTGATCCACATGTAATCGACGCTGTACTGGTTGCCCGGATCGTACAGCGCCTCGGCGCGTGCCACGTCCGGATCGACGTTCCTGAGATTCGGCAGTAGCGACTTGTCGAGCTTCTGGTAGATGTCGGCCTGGATCTGGCGTTCGAGAAAGGCGCCCGACGGCACCACGATGTCGTAGTTGGTATGGCCGGTGAGGAGCTTGGTCTCGAGGATCTCGTTCGAGTCGAGCACGTCGTAGTTGACACGGATGCCGTATTCGTTCTGGAAATCGGCAACCACCGACGGCTGGATGTAGTCGGACCAGTTGTAGACGTTGAGTACCTTCTCGCCGGCCGACGCGGCGGTCCCGGGCGCAGCCTGGCGCGAACATCCCGCGCCGGCGGCAAACAGCGCGGCCAGAGCTGCGCAGAGGCGAAAGGACCGGGGCGCGCTGATCACGACGCAATAGATCACACATTCAGCAGCAGGTGCTCGCGCTCCCAGGAGCTGATCACCTGCAGGAACACCTCGTACTCGGCTTCCTTGACGAGGGTGTAGGCCTCGATGAACGCCTCGCCCATGAGCTTCACCAGCGGCTCGCAGGCGCGCAGCGCCCGCAGGGCCTCATCGAGCGAGCGTGGCAGGCCAAACGGCAGATCGTGCGCGCTGCCCACGATCGGATCGCTCGGCTGCACCCCCTCGATCATGCCGAGGTAGCCGCAGGCGAGCGAGGCGGCGATGGCAATATAGGGATTGGCGTCCGCGCCGCCGACCCGATTCTCGACGCGGCGCGCCTGCGCATCGGACATGGGCACGCGCAGGCCCGCGGTGCGGTTGTCGTAGCCCCAGTGAACGTTGATGGGCGAGGACAGGTAGCGCGTCAGGCGCCGGTAGGAATTCACGTTGGCGCAGAACAGCGCCATGGCCGCGGGCATGTACTTCTGCAGCCCGCCGATATGCGCGAAAAACAGCGGCGCGGGCGTGCCGTCGGGATTGCTGAAGATGTTCTTGCGCGTCTTCAGGTCCAACACGCTCTGGTGGATGTGCATGGCGCTGCCGGGCTCCTTGGCGTGCGGCTTCGCCATGAAGGTGCAGTACATCTTGTGGCGCAGCGCCGCCTCGCGTGCGGTGCGCTTGAAGAGAAACACCTGGTCCGCCAGATCGAGCGGCTGCCCGTGGATCAGGTTGATCTCCATCTGCGCCGGACCGTCCTCGTGGATGAGGGTGTCGATCTCGATATCCTGGTCCTCGCAGAACTGGTAGATGTCATCGAACAGCGGATCGAATTCGTTGACCGCGGCGATGCTGTAGGACTGGCGGCCGGGCTCGGAGCGCCCGGAACGGCCCACCGGGGGCTTGAGCGGATAGTCGGCGTCCTTGTTCTGCTCGACGAGATAGAACTCGAGCTCCGGAGCCACTACTGGCTCCCAGCCGCGCTGCGCGTACAGCTCGACGATGTTGCGCAGCACGTGCCGCGGCGCCATCGACACGCGCCGGCCGTCGGAATAGAAGCAATCGTGGATCACCTGCGCGGTGGGCTCCGCCGCCCACGGTACGCGCCGCACCGTCTTCTGATCGGCCTTGAGGATGATGTCGATTTCCGCGGGGCTCATGGCAGTGCCGGTCTCCGGCGGATAGTCGCCGGTCACGGTCTGCAGGAACACGCTCTCGGGCAGGCGCATGCCGCCGTCCTCGGCGAACTTTTCCGCCGGCATGATCTTGCCGCGGGCGATGCCGGCCATGTCGGGAATGATGGCCTCCACCTCGGAGATGCCGTGATCGCGTAAGAATTGCCGGATCTCACTCACCATACGCTAAGGCCTTTCTTTGGCTGAGGCGCGCTCGCGGCTGGCCTGCCCGAAGGCGGCAAACAGCGCGCGCGAAAACGGATTGCTCATCACCTGCCACTCCGGGTGCCACTGCACCGCCAGCGCAAAGCGCTGCGCGTCGCGCACGCGAAACGCCTCGATCACGCCATCCGGCGCACGCGCCTCGACCGCAAGCTCTGCCCCCAGCCGATCGATGCCCTGGCTGTGGAGCGAATTCACCCGGATACGATCGTCCGGCGCGAGTGCGCGCAGCACCCCGCCCGGCTCGAGCGTCACGTCGTGGGCCGGGCCGTACTGCACCTCGAGCGGTTGCGTGCCGTCGTCGCGGTGATCGAGATGTCCCGGCACCTCGTGCAGCCTCTGGTGCAGAGTGCCGCCGAACGCCACGTTCATCTCCTGGAAACCGCGGCAGATGCCGAATACCGGGACCCCCGCCCGCACGGCCTTGCGGATCAGGGGCAGTGTGGTGGCATCGCGCGCCGGGTCGTGCAGGGTGCCGGGCGCGCTCGGAGGGCCCTCGTAGCGATGCGGCTCCACGTTCGAGGGGCTGCCGGTGAACAGCAGTCCGTCCAGGCGCTGCAACAGCTCATCGAACCCCAGCTCGTCTGCCAGCGAGGGGATCAGCAGCGGCGCGGCTTGCGCCGCGTCCAGCACCGCACGCGCATACTTCTCCCCCACCATGTGGAACGGATGCGCGCCGACCATACGCCGGTCGGCCGGAATACCTATGAGTGGGCGGGCGGGTGCCATGGCGGGTTGCAGCCCGGGCGGTGTTTAGTATCTTAAACAAACCGCGCCGGCGGGGTCTCCCAAATACGTTCCTATTAGACCACAGGTACAGTACGGAAGCCTCTGTTGCGCACCCGGACGGAAGTGCGGTAAAGGCCTAAGTACGGCCGTCGCGTGAATCACGGCGGCATGAATGGATTTGCCGCCCGCCGCTCCCGCTCGCTATCCTGCGCCCCTCCCGCCGCCCGCCAGGGCGTCAGAATATCTTAAACACCCGCACGCCTTGGGAAGCATCTTCATGGGACGCCTCGAACACGTGGGTTCGTACTACGCCGCCTCAGCTCACGACGCGCCGCAGCGTCCCGCGCTCGCGGAGGGGATCGACTGTGATGTGTGCGTGGTCGGCGCCGGCATCGCCGGCTGCTCCACCGCGCTGCATCTGGCGCTCGCGGGCCTGCGCGTGGTGCTGCTCGAAGAGCAGCGCGTGGGCTGGGGCGCCTCGGGGCGCAGCGGCGCGCAGGCTATCTACGGGATCGCGGCCGGCCAGACCAAACTTGCGCGGCTCATCGGCGCCGGGGCCGCGCGCGCGGTGTGGGACGTCTCGATCGAAGGCCTGGCGCTGATGCGGGAGCTGATCGCGCGCTTCTCGATCGAGTGTGACTGGGCGGCGGGGCACCTGGCCGCTGCCGTCAAGGAGCGTCACGAGCGTGAGTTGCACGCCGAGCTCGCGCAACTGCGCGAGCACTACGGCTACGCGAGTGTGCGCTACATGCCGCGCGAGGAGCTGCGCGCAACACTCGCGACCGAGCGCTACCGCGGCGCGCTGTACGACACGAACAGCGGTCACCTGCACCCACTCAATTACACCTTGGGACTCGCGGCGGCGGCCGAGAGCCTGGGGGTGCGTATCTTCGAGGGAAGCCGCGCCACCGGTTTCGGACCCGCGGGAGCCTCGCAGGTGCACATCCGGACTGCCCGGGGGGAGGTACGCGCGCGCTACCTGGCGCTGTGCGGGAACGTCTACCTGGGCGCTACCGCCCCGACACTCGCCTCCAAGATCATGGCCGTTGCAACTTACATCGTGGCGACCGAACCCCTGGGTGCGCAGCGCGCGCGAGCGCTGATCGCCAACAACGCGGCGGTCAGCGACATGAACTGGGTGTTGGATTATTTCCGGCGCTCAGCCGATCACCGCCTGCTGTTCGGCGGGCGGGTGAACTACTCCGGGTTCAGCTCCTTCGATGCCCCGAGCGCCACCCGCGCGCGCATGCTCGCCGTTTTTCCGCAATTGCAGGACGTGCGCATCGACTACGCCTGGGGCGGGGAGGTCGACATCACGCTCAATCGCGCTCCGCATTTCGGCCGCCTGGCACCCAATGTGTACTTTCTGCAGGGCTTCTCCGGCCACGGTATCGCCCTTACCGGGATTGCGGGCAAACTGGTCGCCGAGGCCATCGCCGGAACCGCCGGGCGCTTCGATGTGTTCGCGCGGATCCCGCATGGCAATTTCCCTGGCGGAACTGCCTTGCGCCGTCCGGCGCTGGTACTGGCGATGCTGTACTACCGCATCAGGGACCTGTTGTAACGGCCCTGATCCCGTTCACAAGACTTCCGCGATCTGCACCGCATTCAGAGCCGCGCCCTTCAGCAGCTGATCACCCGCCACGAACAGGCAGATGGAGCGTCCGCTCGGATCGCTCAGATCCTGGCGGATGCGGCCGACGAGAATGGGATCTTGACCGGTGGCGTCCTGCGGCATCGGGAAGTAGTTGCGCTGCGCATCGTCCACCAGCTTCACGCCCGCAGCGGTCTGCATCAGCTCGCGCACCTGCGCCGGCGTGATCGGCCGCTCACATTCAAGAGTGATCGCCACCGAGTGCGCGCGCAGCACCGGTACCCGCACGCAGGTGGCCGACACGCGGATATCGGGATCGCCGAAGATCTTGCGGGTCTCCTGAATGACCTTCGTCTCCTCATCGTTGTAACCGGTAGCCGGGTCGATGTTGGTGTTGTGGCTGAAGAGATTGAACGCGTAAGGATGCGGCAGCACCTTGTGCTGGTAAGCCCGGCCCTCAAGGTACGCGCGCGTGGACTCGAGCAGTTCCTGCATCGCCGCGGCGCCGGCGCCGGAGGCGGCCTGGTAGGTGGCCAGCGTCAGCCGCTGGATGCGGTTGCTGCGGTGGATCGGCCATAGCGGCGTGATGGCGATGATGGCGCAGCAGTTGGGATTGGCGATGATTCCCTGATGAGTGCGCAGCGTGTGCGAATTGATCTCCGGCACCACCAGCGGCACGCTGGGATCCATGCGGAACGCGGACGAGTTGTCGATCACGGTGGCGCCCGCGCGCACGGCAATGGGCGCGAAGCGCTTCGAGGTGCTGCCGCCGGCGGAGAACAGCGCGATGTCGACACCGCTGAAGCTGTGCTCGTTCAGTTCGCGTACCGTGAGCTGCAGGCCGCGGAACGTGAGCGTCTTGCCGGCGGAACGCGCCGAGGCGAACAGCCGCAGTTCCGACACCGGGAAGCCTCGCACCTCCAGGCAGCGAATCAACTCCACGCCCACCGCGCCGGTAGCCCCGACGATCGCCACCACCGCCCCGCCCCGGCCACGACCTGCAGACATCACTGTGTTCTCCGATTCACAAACGACAAAGGCCCCGTCGGGTCAGCGGCGGGGCCTCTCGGGATCCGTTCCAGACGCTACCTGAGCGGCATCAGGCTGTAAATCGGCCTCATCAGGGGTCCGATCCCGGCTCGGGATGAAAATGCAGTGCTTTCATATCGTTAGCGGATATTAATCGCCTCACTCCGAATTCCAGGCGGCGCTTCCGCGGACGCGGATATGGCGGCGGCGCGAGCCGGGGAAGTCGACGCAGGCTCACCCTCGAGGTCGTCGGCGGGCCTGCCGCGGTTCTGTAGTTCGTTCTCCGGGTCATACTCCGGATCGTTCTCGGCGAGCACGTTGATCAGCTGCAGCGGCAGCGCTACCAGCAGCAACAGCAGGACGATCACCAAAGCCACGACCACCCGCACCAGGGTCTGCATATGAATCTCCTTCGCAGCGTGGCGCGTCCTCGATTACGCGCCGCGGCGCGTGCACTCCTCAATCGACTGTTTACCCGTCTACCGAGCGCGGCGTCATCCCACGGATGGGGTATGTGGCCGTATTCCAGTAGGTGATCCACGAAGCTGCGTATCCGGGCGAGACGGAGGAGTTCCTCGGGAGACTGCCGGAGAGCAACGCATTCCCCCGTAAGACTCTGATGACGAGGGCGAGGTCGCTGCCGCTGGAGCCGTGCGATATCCCGCAACCTCTAGGTTGCGTATCGCCATGGGCCGCGCTAATATGCAACTCGGAGGTTGCCAATATGAATGAGCGCATCGAGAAACGCATCGAGCTCAAGGCGCCGCTGTCACGCGTATGGCGCGCACTCACCGACCATCGCGAGTTCGGCGAGTGGTTCGGCGTGAAGATGGAGGGCCCGTTCGTGCCGGGCCAGCTGGCGCAGGGCCAGATCACGATCCGCGGCTACGAGCATGTCCGCTGGCAGGCGGTGGTTCAGAAGATCGAGCCCGAGAGTCTCTTCAGCTTTACCTGGCATCCGTACGGCATCGATCCGAAGGTGGACTATTCGAAGGAGACCCCCACGCTGGTGGAGTTCCGGCTGCAGAAGACCGCCGGCGGAACTTTGCTGCTGCTCACCGAGTCCGGCTTCGACAAAGTGCCCGCGAACCGCCGCGCGGAGGCATTCCGTATGAATGACGGCGGCTGGGCTCAGCAGATGAAGAACATCGAGAGCCATGTCGCGCATCGGCAGTGACATGAGCGCCGCCAAGCGGCGGCATCATGCCGCGGTGTGTGCGGCGCTGGGTGATGAGACACGCCTGTCGCTCGTCACGACGCTGTCCAGGGGGAAACCCCGCTCCATCGCTCAGCTGACCGGTGGTTCGAGAATGACCCGGCAGGCGATCACCAAGCACCTGCGGGTGCTGCAGAGCGCCGGTATCGTGCACGGCGTTCGCACCGGCCGCGAAAGCCGCTTCGAGTTTGACCCGCAGCCGCTGAATGAGCTGCACGAGTATCTCGGCCGCGTCTCCGCACGGTGGGATCAGGTGCTGTCGAGGCTGAAGATCCTGGTGGAAAGCTAGAGGGCTCAGCTTCCGGGCTGGGAGAGCCTGGGCCGCACCTCGAAGCAGCGGTGGATGCGCGGATTGCGCTCGAAATCCTTGGGCAAGGTCGCCGCCGACACGTCGCGGATGTCGTAGCGCTCGCCGAGCTGCTCATCGAGGCGGAAGCGCTGCGCGTTGGTCGAGAAGATCAGCAGCCCCTCGGGCGCCAGCAACCGCACGCAGGCGTCGATGAGCTCGGGGTGATCGCGCTCGATATCGAGCACCCCCTGCATGCGCTTGGAGTTCGAAAAAGTCGGCGGATCGAGAAACACCACATCGAAGCGCTCAGATCCGCGCACCGCGTCCGCCAGCCATTCACGGCAGTCCGCCTGCACCCACACATGCGCGTCGCCCGCCAGAGCATTGAGAGCGAGGTTACGTTGCGCCCACTGAAGATAGGTTCTGGACAGGTCGACCGAGGTAGTGCTCGCCGCCCCGCCCGCCGCGGCATAGACCGTGGCGGTACCGGTGTAGGCAAACAGGTTCAGGAAACGCCGGCCGCGCACTGCGTCACGCACCCTCGCGCGCGTCACGCGGTGATCGAGAAACAGTCCCGTGTCGAGATAGTCCTCGAAATTCACCCGGAATCTCAAGCCCGCCTCGGTGACGACGTGGAAGTGCGCCTGCTCGTCCACCTTGTCGTATTGCTCGCCGCGGCGGGTGCGGCGCCGCAGGCGCACACGAATGCGCTCGGGCGCAACGCCCGTCGTTCGCGGCAGGGTCGCCAGCACCTCGCCGCGCCGCCTGCGCACGGCTTGCAGCTCGATCTCCGCCGGCGCCGCATACTCCTGAACGTACAGCCACAACTCCTCCGGTTCGATGGTTCGATACACGTCGATGGCGAAGGCGTACTCCGGCATGTCGGCGTCGTAGACCCGGTAGCATGAAACACCCTCGCGCTCCGCCCAGCTCCGCAGTCGCTTCAGGTTCTTCCCGAGCCGGTTGGCGAACATGCCCGCCCCGGGCGTGTCCCCGAGGTGCGCCGCGCCCTTGCCGAGTGTTCCCGGCTCGCGTTGACTGTCGGGCACCACGTTGATCCGCAGCAGCCGGCACTCGATCGCGCCGTTCCATACGCTGTGCGTGCGATGCGCACGCAGGCCCAGCTCCTTGCCGAGCTCCGGTGCCCCGGTGAGCACCCCGGCGTTCCAACCCTGAAAACGCTGACGCAGCACGGCGCCCAGCTCACGGTGCAGCGACCGCGCGCCCTCGGGCCCCTCCAGGCGCAAGCCATAGGGTGGATTGGTGCACAGGAGTCCCGGCCGATCCGGATCGCGCTCCGCCAGCGGCGCCGCCTCCGCCAGCACGCCGGTGTCCGCGCGCACCAGCCGGCCGACACCGGCGCGCGCGGCGTTGTCGCGTGCGCTGCGGATGGCGGTGGGGTCGCGATCCGTTCCGCGCACCATCACCCGCGCCGCCGCCTCGCCCGCGGCCGCACGCGCTTCGGCCTCGGCGCACAGGCGCGCCCACAAAGGCGCATCGTGGCTGCGCCAGCTCAGGAAGCCGAAATAATCGCGCGTCAGCCCCGGTGCCCGGTCGGCGGCGATCAGCGCCGCTTCAATGCACAACGTACCCGAGCCGCACATCGGATCGAGAAACTCCGCGCCCAGCGGCGCAAGCTCCGGCCAGCCGCAGCGCAACAGCACGCCCGCGGCGACGTTCTCCTTGAGCGGCGCCTCCCCGGCCGCGCCCCGGTAACCACGTCGGTGCAGGCTCTCACCCGAGAGGTCGATGGACACGCTGATGTCGGTGTCGCGGGCATGCGCGTGCACCCGCACACCCGGGCGCTCGAGCGCCACGTCGGGCCGCGCGCCGGTGGCGGAGCGCAGCGCATCCACGATGCCGTCCTTGAGCTTCAGCGCCCCGAAGTGAGTGTGAGTAATCGCGGGGTGCCGCCCGCTGAAATCGCACGCCAGCGTAGTTCCGGGTCCGAGGTGAGCCGCCCAGTCGATGCGGCGCACGGCGGCGTGAAACTCATCCGCGTCGCGCGCCTGGAAGTGCGCGAGCTCGAGGTATACCCGATTGGCGATGCGCGACCACAGGCAGGCTCTATAGGCGCTCTCCAGCGTGCCCGTGAACGCCACGCCGCTCGAGCGCTCGCGCAGCTGCACCGCGCCACACGCGCCGAGTTCCCGCACCAGCAGATCGGCAAAGCCGCGGGGCGCGCTGGCGAGAAACTTGAGCGACTGCACACTCACGCGGGTGTGCGCGGCACCCGCGACCGACTCACTCTCAGGACAAGTCGATCCACGTCGTCTTCAGCTCCGTGTATTTCTCCAGCGCGTGCAGCGACTTGTCGCGTCCCATGCCTGACTGCTTGAAGCCGCCGAACGGCACGGTCAGGTCATCGGCATCGTAGCAATTGACATACACCGTGCCGGCGCGCAGCGCGCGCGCCACGCGATGCGCAGTGGTGATGTCACGGGTCCATATCGCGGCGGCGAGGCCATATATCACGTCGTTGGCGATCTCGACCGCCTCGTCGACTGTTTTGAAGGTGATGGCCGACAGCACCGGGCCGAAGATCTCCTCGCGCGCGATCGCCATGGCAGGCCGGACGCCCTCGAACACCGTCGGCTCGATGAAGTAACCGCCGCTGTCCTCGCGCACCCGGCGGCCGCCGACGCGGATGCTGGCACCGTCGCGGCGGCCGGCCTCGATGTAACCCAGCACCCTTTTCATCTGCGTCTCGTCGACTATCGCGCCGAGCTGCGTCGCCGGATCGAGCGGATCGCCGGGCTGGCGGTGGCGGCTGAGCGCCTGCACTTTCTCCAGCAGCGCGTCCTTGATGCCTTCCTGCAGCAGCAGGCGCGAGCCGGCGGAGCACATCTCGCCCTGGTTGGAAAAGATGGCGTCCGCGGCGGCGCTTGCCGCCTTGTCGAGATCCGGATAATCCGCGAGCACGATGTTGGGCGACTTGCCGCCGCATTCGAGCGAGACGCGCTTCAGGTTCGACTGACCCGCGTACTGCATGATCATCCGCCCGGTCGCCGTCGAGCCGGTAAAGGCGATGCAGTCGACGTCCATGTGCAGGGCGAGCGCCTTGCCGGCGGTCTGCCCGAAGCCCGGCACCACGTTGAGCACCCCCGGCGGAACTCCCGCTTCCACCGCGAGCTCCGCGACCCGCAGCGCAGTGAGCGGCGACTTTTCCGAGGGCTTGAGCACCAGAGAATTGCCCGCCGCGAGAATGGGGGCGATTTTCCAGGCCGCCATGAGCAGCGGGTAATTCCACGGCACGATCGCCCCGACGACCCCCATGGGCTCGCGCGTGATGAGCGCGAGCGCCCGCGCTCCGGTGGGCGCCACCTGGTCGTACACTTTGTCGATCGCTTCGGCATACCACTGCAGGCAACGCGCCGCGCCCGGGATGTCGATCTTGAGGCTGTCGGAAATGGGCTTGCCCATGTCGAGGGTCTCGAGCAACGCGAGCTCCTCGGTGTGCTTCAGAATCGCGTCCGCAAAGCGCAACAGGATTTTCTTACGCTTCGCGGGCGCGAAATTCGCCCAGGCGCCCTTGCGAAATGCGGCGCGGGCAGAGCTCACAGCGCGGTTGACGTCCTCCTGGTCACCGGCGGCAACCCGCGCCAGGAGCTTGCCAGTGGCGGGATTTATGGTGTCGAAGGTGGCACCGGAAGCGGCGTCGAGGTAACGCCCGTCGATGAAGGCCTGAGTGCGGAAACTGAGCGTGCGGGCACGCTCGTGCCAGGATTGCGTCTCGGGTATTGCGTTCATGACTGCAGCGAGCCTTCAGAGAGTCGGTGGGGTGCAGGCGCTGATGATCTCACACGCCTCGCGCCCGACGTTGCGGAAGCGATGCGGAAGCTGGCTGGCGAAATAATAGGCCTCGCCGGCTCCCAGCACGCGCGCAGCGCCGCCCACCGTGAGCTCGATGCGCCCGCGGATCACGACGCCCGCCTCCTCGCCGCGGTGCGTGAGCATTTCCTCGCCGGTGGCCGCGCCGGCCGCGTATCGCTCGTGCAGCACCGTCAGCTGCCGCCCGGGGCGCTGCGCCGCCACCAGGCGCAGTGAGACTTGCGGATTGCCCAGCTCCACGAGATCGTCGGCGCTGAAAAAAGCCTGCGGCGTAGCGCTCAGGTCCATGGTGAAGAACTCGGCGAGCGACATCGGCACACCATCCAGCACCTTCTTCAGCGAGCTCACCGAGGGGCTCACGCGGTTCTGCTCGATGAGGGAAATGAGCCCGTTGGTCACCCCGGCGCGGCGGGCAAGCTCGCGCTGCGACAGCCCGAAAGTGGTCCGGATACCTCGCAGGCGCGCACCGACATCGATGCTCATGCTGTTTAGGATCTTAGACAAGAAGGGTGAAAATATCGCCCCGGTGGCCGGTCTTGTCCACTTTATTTATCATCGCGCCGAATCCACCTGCACCGAGCCCGTCATGTCGAACGCCAGCGCCCCCAGCAGCCGATCGGAACTCGAAGCGTTCTGGTTGCCCTTCACCGCCAACCGCCAGTTCAAGGCGAAACCCCGGCTGCTCGCGAAGGCGAGCGGTATGCACTACTGGACCCCCGAGGGACGGCAGATCCTCGATGGGGTCGCGGGACTGTGGTGCGTCAATGCGGGCCACGGCCGCCGCGAGATCACTCAGGCGGTTGCGAGCCAGCTCGAGACCATGGACTACGCGCCGCCCTTCCAGATGGCTCACCCGGGGGCGTTCGCGCTGGCGAACGAACTGGTGAAAATCGCGCCCGAGCGGCTCGATCACGTGTTTTTCACCAACTCCGGATCGGAATCCGTCGACACGGCACTGAAAATCGCCCTCGCCTGGCACCGCGCGCGCGGTGAGGCCTCACGCACGCGTCTCATCGGGCGCGAGCGCGGTTACCACGGCGTGGGCTTCGGCGGCATCTCGGTGGGCGGCATCGCGCCGAACCGCAGGACCTGGTCGGGGGCGCTGCTGCCGGGGGTCGATCACCTGCCGCACACTCATGATCCGGCGCGGAACGCGTTCTCGCGCGGCGCACCGGCGCACGGAGCGCAGCTGGCCGATGAGCTCGAGCGGCTGGTGGCGCTGCATGATGCATCCACCATTGCCGCGGTGATCGTCGAGCCCATCGCAGGCTCCGCCGGTGTGCTGATCCCGCCGCGCGGATATCTGCAGCGGCTGCGCGAGATCTGCGACCGGCACGGGATCCTGTTGATTTTCGATGAGGTGATCACCGGCTTCGGCCGCACCGGTGCGCCATTCGCAGCGCAGGAGTTTGGCGTCACGCCCGACATCATCACCCTCGCCAAGGGACTGACCAACGGTTGCGTGCCGATGGGCGCCGTGCTGGTGAGCAAGACCGTCTACGAGGCGTTCATGCAGGGCCCGGAGGGCATCGAGCTGTTCCATGGCTACACCTATTCGGCGCATCCGGCGGCCTGCGCGGCCGCTATGGCGACCCTGGATATCTATCGGAGTGAGGGTCTGCTGACGCGCGCCAAGTCCCTGGCGCAGTACTGGGAGGACGCCGCCCATGCGTTGCGCGAGCTGCCGCACGTCATCGACGTCAGGAATTACGGGTTGATCCTGGGACTGGAGCTGCAACCCATACCCGGCAAAGCCGGCGCGCGTGCCTTCGAGGTGTTTATCAAATGCTTCGAGCGCGGCGTGCTGGTGCGCCAGACGGGCGACATCATTGCGCTCTCCCCACCGCTCATCATCGAGCAGTCGCAGATCGATCAGATCTTCGGCACGCTGACCGCCGTGCTGCGCGGGCAATAGCGGCCCGCGGGCAAGCCGCCTGCGGCAGCCCGCAGGCTCGAGCGTGTGGCTCGGCCCTTAAGCCTGCGGCTGATTGCGGTCGCGGCGCACGCGCGACAGCACCATCCATACCAGCACCGCGACCACGATGGCGCTGCCGATCAGCATTTCCATCTCCGACAGACTGAACGCGCTGCTGCGCGTGGCAGCAACAGTAATGGTTTCCACGACCGACCTCCGAAGCTCACCGAATTCCCACACAAGCTCAGGTACTGTCGCACCGGGCGCACGCGCGGTGAAGGAACCCGTCCTGGATCTGCGACGGTCGTCAAGAAAAGAGCGTTATGTCTGATCGCGGCGCGGGCCGCGCACTTCATGCGCGCGCTTCGAACACCGCGTAGATCTTCGCGCAGTCCTCTAGCACTTCCCAGGTGCCGACGAAGCCGGCGGGGACCACGAACGCATCCCCGGGGCCGAAGCTGCAGCGCTCACCGGTGGCACTCTCAATCGTGACGCGCCCCGCCGTCATCACGCACAACTCGTTCTCGGTGTAACGCACGCGCCATTTGCCGCGGCTCGCCGCCCAGCGGCCGGCAAAGAACTGCTGGCTGGAGTCGGTGAAGAAATTCCGCACCTGCAACTCGGGCGCGCCGGCGATCAAGCGCTCCGCCGGCAGTTCGGACACCTCCGCTTCCACCCGACCCTCCAGTGGAACGATGGCAGTGCTCACGAGCGTGCCGCACAGGTATTCATGCCAGGAAATTCTAGCGCGAACGCGCGCCGCGGGCCTGCCTTCCCGCGGCGCGCCTGGCGGGCGCGCGGCGCACACCCTAGTCACTGCGGGCAACCTGGCCGGACCCGGGAAGTTCCAGGCGCAGCGTTACGCGGCGGTCAAACGCGTAGCTGTCGACGTCGCCGTCCGCGCTGGTCGACTCGGTCTTGCCGTGTGCCTCGATGAGGATGCGCTCGGGGGCCACTCCTGCCGTCATCAGCACCGCCGCGACACCCTGAGCGCGGCGCAGCGACAGCTCGCTGTTGTAGGCCTGCGAGCCGCGCGGATCCGCGTAGCCGGCGATCCGCACGCGGGCCTGCGGCATGGCCGCCACCAGTGCCCCGAGCTTCAGCAGCGGCGGCATCACGCGGGCGTCGATGGAGTCGTCGTTGGTGCGAAAGCTCACGTCGAGAGTGAGCTCGTCAGCCTGCTGCAGGGTCTGATCGAGCTGTGCACCGCGCGCCTGGGCCTGCGTGAGCGAGCCGTCGAGCTGCGCGACACTCTCAGAAAGGCGGCTGCGCTCCGTTTCGCTGTGGTCGAGATCGGCGGCCAGCGCCGCCGAGGTTTGCGCCTGGCGGTGATAACGGTCACCGAGCAAGGCCCCGGCGGCCGCGCCCAGCACCGCGCCGAACGGTCCGCCCGCCACGGCACCGACCGCGAGTCCGGTCACCGCGCCAATGTCCGACTGCTTCGAGCCCTCACCGCGCTCGTCCCCGCAGGCATACGCCGGCCAGACCGTCACCCCCCCTGCCAGTGCAATGCCGAGCACGCCGGCCCGGAGCCTCGATTTCAATGTAGTCATGTTGCCTCCTCATCGTGTCAGTGCGGAACCAATCATTCCGGGTACGCCGACCAGTTCAGCGCGCGAGGCGGCGCCCCTGGTGATGCAAAAGCGACACCGCGGGGATGATTTGTGGCGGAACATGGCGGCGTGAGGTGATCGCATATACTGGCGCTCTTCCAAACACGCAGGATCCGTCATGCCGCATCACGCTTACCGGCGCCGACCACGGTCGGCGTCGTTCGCCGCCCTGATTGCGCTCTGGTGCTGCACGGCGGCTGCGCTCAGCGGCGCACGTGCGGGCGAGAGCGCCGCGCAGAACACCGGGGTGTTGCGCGCTACGCTCCCCAACGGCCTGCGTGTGGTCATCGTGCGCAATGCGCTGGCGCCGGTGGTCGCGACCGCGGTGAATTACCTGGTGGGCTCGGACGAGGCGCCCGCGGGGTTCCCCGGAACGGCGCACGCCGAGGAGCATATGATGTTCCGCGGCAGCCCAGGCCTCAGCGCCGACCAGCTCGCCGATATCGGCAGTGTCGTCGGCGGTGATTTCAACGCCAACACGCGCGAGGGCATGACCCAATACCTGTTCACGGTGCCGGCCGAGGATCTCGACGTGGCGCTGCACATCGAGGCGCTGCGCATGCGCGCCGTGCTCTACTCACCGAAGGAGTGGAGCCATGAACGCGGCGCGATCGAGCAGGAGGTCGCGCAAGACCTGTCCGAGCCGTCCTACGTGCTGTTTGAGAAGTTGCGCGCCAGGATGTTCGCAGGCACCCCCTACGCCCACGATGCGCTCGGCACCCGACCATCGTTCGAGAAGACCACGGCGCGCATGCTGAAGAGCTTCCACGACACCTGGTACGCGCCCAACAACGCCATCCTGGTGATCGCCGGGGACCTCGACCCGGAGGCGACCCTGAGCGAGGTGAAACTGCTGTTCGGGGACATCGCGGCGAAGAAACTGCCTCCCAAGCCGCAGGTGCGCCTGCGCCCCGTGCGACCCATATCCTTCACGCTGGACACCGACCGGCCCAGCGGCACGCTCATGATTGCGCTGCGCACCGCCGGTCCACGCGCTGCCGACTTCGCCGCACTGGAGGTGCTCGCGGATGTGCTCAGCAGCCGGCGCTTCGATCTGTACGGCCTGGTGCCGCGGGGCAAGGCAGTGGCCGCGGAGTTCGCGCTTGATCCGCTGCCGCAGGCAGCCCTTGCCTACGCGATTCTCTCCTTTACCACCGGAGATGATCCCAAGGCGCTCGAGCGCGAGGTGCGCACGATACTGGCGCACGTCGCGCGCGAGGGCGTACCGCCGGAACTCGTCGAGGCGGCCAAACTGCAGGAGCGCAGCGCGGCGCAGTTCCAGCGCAACAACATCGCCGAGCTCGCCGCGGTGTGGTCGGAGGCGCTGGCGCTGTACGGGCTGGGCTCCCCGGACGAGGATCTGGCGCGTATCGAGCAGGTCACGGTCGCGGACGTCAATCGGGTGGCGCGCCAGTATCTCGACCTCGATCACGCCATCACCGGCGTCATGCTGCCGCGCGGCTCGGGTCAGCCGATGGCCGCGCGCGGCGGCTTCGGCGGACAGGAGGCGATCTCCCTGGGCGAGGCCCACCCGACAGCATTGCCCGCCTGGGCGCAAAAGGCTCTGCAGCGACTGGAGGTGCCGCCCTCGACCCTGCATCCAATCGTCACCACCCTGCCGAACGGCCTCACCCTGATCGTGCAGAGCGAGGATGTCAGCGACACGGTGAGCGTGTACGGCCACATCCGCAATCGCCCCGAGACCGAAGAGCTCGGGGGCCAGGAGGGAGTCGCGCAGCTGCTCGAGCGGCTCCTGAGCTACGGCAGTGAACGGCTCGACCGGGTCGCGTTCCAGCAGGCGCTCGATGCGATCGGCGCCCGCGAGCATGCCGGAACGGACTTCTCGGTGCAGTCTCTGGGGGAGCATTTCGAGCGCGCTGTGGCACTGCTGGCCGACAATGAACTGCACCCGGCCCTGCCCGATGCAGCCCTGGAAGTGCTCCGCGGCCAGGTGGCTCTGGGTGTCGCCGCGCGCAACGCGAGCCCCGGCTTCCTGACACAGCGCTCGCTGCGCGCGGCATTGTTTCCGCCGGATGATCCCAGTCTGCGCATGGCCACGCCCGAGACGGTGCGCTCCCTCACCCCGGCTGTGGTACGCAGCTACTACGCCAGGGTGTTCCGGCCCGATCTCACCACCATCGTCGTCATCGGGAAGGTCACTCTCGCCGCCGCGCGCTCTGCCATCGACAGGTATTTCGGCGCCTGGAGCGCCACCGGCCCCGCACCCATCATAGACCTGCCGCCCGCGCCTCCCAACGGACCGGGCAGCGTCGTGGTGCCGGATGCGAGCCGTGTGCAGGATCGCGTTGTGCTGGCGCACAACCTCGCGCTCACGCGCTCCGATCCCGACTACTACCCCTTGCAGTTGGGCAACGCCGTGCTGGGCGGAAGCTTCTATTCAACGCGGCTGAGCGTCGATCTGCGCAAGAATTCCGGCCTGGTGTACTCGGTGCAGTCGCTGTTGCAGGCCGGCAGAACGCGCAGCGTGTACCTGGTTGAGTACGCGAGTGACCCCGAGAATGTCGTCAAGGCCGCCAACATGGTGGTGCGCGAGGTCACCGCAATGCAAAACACCCCGGCAGGCGCCGACGAGCTCACCCGCGTCAAGGCCTGCCTGTTGCGCCAGCTCCCCCTGAGCGAATCGGGCGTGGAGCAGATCGCCCATGGACTGCTGGCGCGCAGCGACCTGGGTCTGGCGCTCGATGAGCCGACCGCCGCGGCGCAGCGTTACATCGCTCTGGACGCCGCGGCGGTGCAGAGCGCGTTTCGCAAATGGCTGCGTCCTCAGGACCTGGTGCGCGTCAGCGAAGGGCCGACACCGCCCTGAGGGCGCGTCTGCCAATTGCGCGTAATATTGCGAGCCATGCCAGGCAATCGACGAGCGCGATTTATGCATACCGCCCGGACCCGGTCGACGGCCTCACTGCGCAAGCTCGGCTGCACGCTGTTATGTGTGGGTTCCTGCCTGGTGGCCGGCTGGGCCGGCGCGGGTACCGAGGCGCCGCGCAGCGCTGCGCGCGCGCGCACCGCGGCGAACCCGGATCCCTGGTGGAAGCACGCGGTGATCTACGAGATCTATCCGCGCAGCTTTCAGGATTCCGACGGCGACGGTGTCGGCGATCTCAACGGCGTCACGCAGCGGCTCGATTACCTCGAGGCGCTTGGCGTCGATGCCATCTGGATCGCACCGATGTATCCCTCGCCCCAGGTCGATTTCGGCTATGACATCTCCGACTACCAGAACGTGGATCCGAAGTACGGCTCGCTGGCGGACTTCGACCACCTGCTCGCGGAGGCCGGCAAACATCACATCCGCGTATTGCTCGACATGGTGCTCAACCACACCTCCGACCAACACCCCTGGTTCCTGGAGGCGGCGCGCTCGCGCGACTCGGCGCACCATGACTTCTACTGCTGGAACGACGGCAAGGCCGGCCCCGCCGGCCAGCCCCTGCCGCCCAACAACTGGGTGAGTCTGTTCGGCGGCTCGGCCTGGCAGTACCTGCCGGCGGTGCATCAGTTCTACTACCACATGTTCTACCGGCAGCAGCCGGATCTTGACTGGCGTAATCCAAAGGTCGAGCGCGCCATGTTCGCCGCAATGCGCTTCTGGCTGGATCGCGGCGTCGCCGGTTTCCGTCTCGACGCCATCACCACACTGTTCGAGGATGTGAAACTGCACGATGAGCCGGCACTCGGCGGCACCAATGCCCAGGGCGACCCCATCCTCAGCGACATCTACACCAACAACCTTCCCGAGGTTCACGACGTCATCGGGCGCATGCGAGCCATGATCGACACTTACCCGGGCGAGCGGCTACTGATCGGTGAGACCTACGTGCCGAAGACCGCCGACCTCGATCCGTGGTACGGGGGTGCGCTGCACAACGAGCTGCAGCTGCCGATGGATACCCTCGTCGGCCTGGGGAGCAAGCTCGATGCCAGCAGCTTCCGCCAGCATCTCATCGAGGCCGCGACCCAGCTCCACGATTCGCAGCCGCTGCTGGTGTTTGACAACCATGACAACGTCCGCAGCTGGGACCGCTTCGGCGACGGGGTTCACAACGACGCGATCGCCCGCATCGTCGCCGCGCTGCTGTTGACTTCGCGCGCCACCGCGTTGCTGTACCAGGGTGAGGAGATCGGACAGCGGACCGCGACGCCCACGCGGGTCGAGGACGTGCGCGATCCGATCGGCATCACCGGCTGGCCGAAGGAGAAGGGTCGCGACGGTGAACGCACGCCGATGCAGTGGGACACATCCAACGCCCAGGCCGGCTTCAGCACCAACCCGAGGACCTGGCTGCCGGTGCCACCGGACTACCGCACCGTCAACGTGCAGACCGAGTCGGCCGACCCGCATTCAATGCTCAACTGGCATAAGCGCCTGATCGCGCTGCGCCGAAGCAGTTCCGCATTGCGCAGCGGCCGCACGGTCATGCTGGATCCTACCAACGCCAGCGTGCTGACCTACGCGCGCGTGGATGCGCACGGCGGGACGATCATCGTGTCGCTGAACATGTCGCCGCGGCCCCGGAGCATTACGCTCGATGCGCCCGCGGCCGGGCTGTCGGGGACGCGTTACCGGACCCTGTTGTCGAGCCCGGGAGCGATTGTCGATGCCGCCGCATCGCAGCCCATCGCGCTGCCTGCCTTTGGCGCGTGGGTCGCGGCCCTCGAGTAGCGCCGGTCCTCTGGCGTGGTTGCCGGTGAGGCGTGCGTGCCAGCTGCAGACAACCATGATCCTCTCACGTTCGAGGTGCAGGGCGGGCCGCGTGTTTCGGCCCGGCTCGAGCTGCCCGCCGGCGCGCGCGCCTGCTATGTGCTGGCACACGGCGCCGGAGTGGGCATGGAGCACCCGTTCATGAGCGCGGCCGCGCGCGAGCTCGGGGCACTCGGCATCGCCACGCTGCGCTATCAGTTCCCATACATGGAGCGCCGCTCCCGCCGCCCCGATCCTCCGGCGCTGTGTCATGCGACCGTGCGCGCCGCGGTCGCGCAAGCCGCGCGCCTTGCTCCCGCGCTGCCGCTGTTCGCCGGCGGTCGCTCCTTCGGCGGCCGTATGACCTCGCAGGCGCAGGCGCTTGATCCATTGCCGGGGGTTCGCGGCCTCGCCTTCCTCGGCTTCCCGCTGCACCCCGCCGGCAAACCCGGGGATTCGCGTGCCCAGCATCTTGCGGACGTGCGCATCCCGATGTTGTTCGTGCAGGGTACGCGCGATGCGCTCGCCGAGCGCGGGCTGCTGGAGGCGCTCATGGTGCGGCTCGGCGCGCGCGCTTCCTCGAGTCTGATCGAGGACGCGGACCACTCCTTCCACGTGCCCGCCCGCACCGGCAAGGACTCGCAAGTCCGCAGCGAGCTGCTGCGCGCGGTGGCGCGCTGGATGGAGTCGTTGCTGTGAGCAGGCGCGCCCTCGAGCGCTACGCCGCCAAGCGCACCTTCACCCGCACGCCCGAACCGCCGGCGCAGGCCGCGCACGCCCGGCACGGGCCGCTGCTGTTCGTGGTGCAGAAGCACGCGGCGCGCCAGCTGCATTACGACTTTCGCCTGGAACTCGACGGCGTGCTCAAGTCCTGGGCCGTACCCAAGGGTCCCTCGCTCGATGTCAGCGACAAGCGCATGGCGGTCGAGGTCGAGGACCACCCGTTCGACTACGCCTCGTTCGAAGGCGTGATTCCGGCCAAGCAATACGGCGCCGGCAAGGTGATCGTGTGGGATTGCGGCGTGTACTCCCCGGACGAGGGGCAGAAGTACTCGTTCGCGGATCGCGCCGCGGCCGAAACGCGCGTCCGTGCCGAGCTGGCCGCGGGGAAGCTGAGCGTGCTGCTGTGCGGCGAGAAGCTCAAGGGCTCGTTTGCGCTGGTGAAGACCAGGACCGGCAACCAGTGGCTCCTGATCAAGCACCGGGACCGCTTCGCACAGCCGAACGACGTGTTGGCGCGCCATGCTTCCGTGCTCTCGGGCCTGACTCTCGATGAGATGTCGCCGCTCAAGGTCCCCGCCCGGCTCGACGCGGCCGTACTCGCGCCGACCGGCCCGGCGGAGGCGCTGCCGAAGCAGCTGCAGCCGATGCTGGCGGAAACCGGCGACGCGCCGCGCTCCGATCCGCGGTGGCGTTACGAACCGAAGCTCGACGGCTATCGTGTCATCGCGTTCGTCGCTGCTTCCGGCGTACGCCTGCAGTCGCGCCGCGGTCTTGACCTCACGCCCTTTTTCCCGGAAATCACGGCGGAGCTCGCCGCCCAACCCGCGGGGCAGATGATTCTCGATGGAGAGATCGTGGCCCTCGATGGCGCCGGACGCCCGTCGTTCAACGCGCTGCAGAACCGGGCGCAGCTCAAGACGCCCGCGGAAATCGCCGCCGCGCAGCGTGACGCGCCGGTAGTGTTGCTATGCTTCGATCTGCTGCATTTTGCGGGCCTCAACCTGCGCGCCGCGCCCTACCGCGATCGGCACCGCTACCTGGCGCAGTGCCTGCTGCCCGCGAAGCACCTGCAGCTGGTGCATGCCTCGGAAGACGCCGAGCCGCTGTTCGCCGCGGCCCTGAGTCACGGATTCGAGGGCATCATGGCCAAGCGCCTCGACAGCCCCTACCAGGCGGGCCGGCGCTCGCGCGCCTGGCTCAAAATCAAGGCGGCGCAGTCGGCCGAGTTTGTGATCGGCGGCTACACACGCGGTCGGGGCGCGCGCGAACCGTTGGGGGCGCTGCTGCTCGGCTTCTGGGAGGGCAAGTCGCTGCGCTACGCCGGACACGTCGGCTCGGGTCTGGACGATGAAGTCATCGGCGTGCTGGTGAAGCGCGCTGAGAAACTCGGGCGCCCTACCTCGCCGTTCGCCGATCCGCCGCCGTTGCATCGGCCCACGCGCTGGCTAAAGCCGCAGCTGGTGGCCGAGGTGAGCTTCAGCGAGTGGACGCCAGGCGGGGCGCTGCGGGCTCCGGTGTTCGTGCGGCTGCGCGAAGACATCGCGCCACGCAGCGTCCGCAAGCGCTCCGGGGCTGCGGCATCGCGGGTCGCGCCGGCGACGGCGAACACCCGTGCGGCGCGGGCGGGCGCGCTCGCGCCCGTGACACACACCGCCGCCAACGAGGCGGCCGCGGTGCTGCAGCAGCTCGAGAACCCCGTCAACAGCCTGGAGCTGGCGGTCGGCGGCGCGCGCATCAAGCTGACCAACCTCGATCGCGTCTACTGGCCCGCCGCGCCGCGCGCGCGGCACCCGGCCACCACAAAGCGCGATCTCATCCGCTATCTGGCGAGGGTCGCGCGCTTCATGCTACCGCACCTTGCGGATCGACCGCTGACCATGATCCGCATGCCCGAGGGGATCGATGGCGAGCGCTTCTTTCAGAAGCACTGGGCGCAGGCGTTGCCGGAGTTCGTCGAGTCGGTCACGGTTTTTTCCGATCACAAGGACGAGAAGCACCGCTATCTGCTCGCCAACAATCTGCCCACACTCCTGTGGCTGGGGCAGGTAGGCACACTGGAATTCCACGTGTGGCATTCGCGCGCGCAGCTGGCGCCCGAGGCCGCCGGGGCCCAGACCGATTACGCGAGCTCGCTGGCGGCGCTGGAGTCCTCGATCCTCAACTACCCCGACTACCTGGTGTTCGACATCGACCCTTACATCTACTCCGGCAAGGAGGCGAAGGGCGCGGAGCCGGAACTCAACAAGCGCGGTTTCGCGATCGGCAAGCGCGTCGCATTCTGGCTGCGCGAGCTGCTGAAACAGATGTCCCTGGAAGCGATCGTGAAGACCTCCGGCAAGACCGGTCTGCACGTGTTCGTGCCGATCGAGCGTACCGTGACCTTCGATGAGGCGCGCCACATCTGCGAGACGGTCGGACGGCACGTCATGCGCGCACATCCGAAGGACATCACCATGGAGTGGGCGGTCGAGAAGCGCACCGGCAAAATCTTCATCGATTACAACATGAACGTGCGCGGCAAGACCCTGAATGTGGCATATTCACCACGCGGTGTTCCGGGAGCCCCGGTTTCCATGCCCCTCAGCTGGGAGGAGCTCGAGGCCGCCGAGCCGATGGACTTCACAATCAACAACGTACCGGCCCGGTTGGAAAAGAACGGCGACCGGTGGCATGATGTACTCGAGAGAAAACAGAGTCTTACGCAGGCTTTCGGTGTTGACCGTAAGGTTGGGCGTGAGACCTAACGCGAAGGCAGGCTCAAGGTGCACTCATGGCTCCACGTTCCATAGGATCTCTAACGGTGTCGTTCGGGCTGGTCGCCATCCCGGTGAAGCTGTACACCGCCACCCAGTCGGCGAATGCGATCTCCTTCAATCTGCTGCACAAGACCGACGGCTCGCGTCTCAAGCAGCAGTACCTATGCCAGAAAGAAGGCGTGGTCGTGGAACGCGAGGAGATGGTCAAGGGCTACGAGTTCGCCAAGGACCAGTACGTGCTGTTTTCACCCGAGGAGATCAAGGCGCTGGAGGAAGTTGGAACGCATGCAGTGGAGATCTCCGAGTTCGTGCCGATCGAGTCGATCGACCCGGTGTACTTCGACAAGACCTACTATCTGGCACCCGACAAAGGCGCGGCCAAGCCCTACGCGCTGCTCACCGAGGCGCTCAAGCAGGCCGGGCGCTGCGGCGTCGGCCGCTGGGCCGCGCGCGGCAAGGGCTATCTCGTGATCCTGCGCCCGATCGGCGACGTGCTCGCCATGCAGCAGCTGCACTATGCGGCCGACGTGCGGCGCGCGAGCGAAGTCGACATCCCGAAGCCGGAGGTGAAGCCCGCGGAGCTGAAGCTCGCCCAGCAGCTCATCGATCAGCAGACGGCCGAGAAGTTCGATGCCGACTCCTACAAGGATGAGCTGCGCGGGCGCATCGAAGCGGCCATCCAGAAGAAAGTCGAGGGCAAGGAAATCTCGGTCACCGAAGTCGCCCCGGAGGGCGAAGGCAAAGTCATCGATCTCATGGAGGCACTGCGTGCCAGTCTGGCGAAATCCGAGAGCGCCCGCTCGCAGGTCACGCGCCTGGGTCCCCGCAAGGCTCCCAAGCGCGTCGAGGAGCCCGCCAAGGTGACTCGCAAGGCGGGCAAGCGCGACGGCTGAAGCAGCGCGACGCCGACGAGGGATCGGGATGCGTTCCTACAGTGTGCGGGACGTGCAGCGGGTCCTGCAGCTTGCCCCCGACACCACCCGCAGTCTCATCCGGGCCGGGTTCGTCCATCCCGCGCGCGGTCCGCGGCGCGAGTACCGCTTCTCCTTCCAGGATCTGATCGTGCTGCGTACCGCGCGGGCGCTCCTTGACGCGAGGATTCCCAAAAAGCGCATCCGCCGCTCGCTCGAGAGCCTGCGGCGCAACCTGCCCGAATCCATGCCGCTATCGGGCCTTGCGATCAGCGCGGTCGGCGACCACGTCGTGGTGCGCGACGGGGATGCGCGCTGGCAGGCCGACAGCGGCCAGTACCTGCTGGGTCTGGACGTGAGTCTGCAAAACGGCGTGCTGCATGTAGTGGAGCACAGACAGGCGGCGCCCGCCGCGCCCGCGCCGGTACAGGACTGGTTTGCGCAGGCATTGGACCTCGAAAGCAGCGATCCGGACGCTGCGCTCAGCGCCTACCGGTACGCCGTGGACAGCGACCCGCACAACGCCGCGGCCTGGACCAACTGGGGACGCCTGCTCCACGAGCGGGGCCGGACCGACGAAGCCGATACCGTGTATCGGCGGGCGCTGGCGCAGATCGGTCCGGACCCGCTGCTGCTTTTCAACCAGGGCGTGTTGCTCGAGGATCTGGGGGAATCCGCGGCGGCGCTCGCGGCGTATCAGACGGCACTGGAAGAGGATCCCGATCTGGCGGACTGTCACTACAACCTCGCCCGCCTGTACGAAGCGCTGGGCAAACCGCAGCACGCCATCCGCCACCTGGGTCAATACCGGCGCCTGCTGAGTGGCGACAGCCGCTGATGAGGTCGGGCCGGCGCGCATGAGGATGTGGGTCGGCACCTCCGGATACAACTACCCCGAATGGAAGGGCAGCTTCTATCCGCACAAGTTCCCGGCGGCCAAGATGTTGCCCTACTACGCCGAGCGCTTCACAACCGTCGAGATCAACTACACCTTCTATCGCATACCGAACGAGAAGATCCTCGCCGGCTGGGATCGCGAAACCCCGCCGGGGTTCCGGCTGACCCTCAAGGCTCCCAAGCGCATCACGCACATCGCGAGACTCAAGGACTGCGCAGACCTGCTGCAGTACTTTCTCAGAACCGCGGCCACCCTGGGGCCGAAGCTCGGCGCGATCCTCTTCCAGCTGCCGCCCTACTTTCGCCGCGACCTCGCGGTGCTCGATCAGTTTCTGCAGCTGCTCCCCGCCGGCACCTGCGCGGCGTTCGAGTTCCGCCATGCCTCGTGGATGGACCCGGAAGTGTTCGCTCGGCTGCGGGCGAGGAATCTCGCCCTGTGCATCGCCGACAGCGAGAAATTCTCCACCCCCGTCGAGCTCACCGCCGACTACGGCTATTTCCGCCTGCGTGACGAGGGTTACACGCCCGAGGACCTTGCGCGCTGGGCGCAGACCATCCGGACCCAGGCTGCCGGATGCGGCGACGTGTTCGTATACTTCAAGCACGAGGAAGCCGGCATAGGACCGCAGTTCGCCCGCCTGCTGCTCGATGCCCTGCCGAGCACGAGCGCCTGAGG